>NZ_JBIAUL010000007.1:0-561313 GCF_042892755.1 Streptomyces sp. NPDC001714 | reverse complement strand
CGGTCAGGGAGCAACGGCTCGATCCGCGACCACTGCGCATCAGTTAACGGCACACCCAGACCAACGACCGACTGATCCAAACGAAACGGCCTAGGCCTCAGGACGCCTCCCAGATGAGGTGCAGCTCCTCCGGTGAGCGGTGGATCATCGTCGGGCGCATGGTCACCGGACGGCCTTCCGCGAGCCGCAGGTCCGGCAGCCGACGGGTCAATTCGTCCACGGTGATGCGGAGTTGCTCGCGCGCCAACTGGGCGCCGACGCAGGCGTGGGCGCCGAAGCCGAAGGCGAGGTGGCGGGCGGGGGCGGCCCGGGTGATGTCGAACGCGTCGGGGCGGGGGTGACGCGAGGCATCGCGGTTGGCCGCACCGAAGGCGACGAACAGCTCGGCGCCGGCCGGGAGTTCGGTGCCGGCGAGGGTGACCGGGCGGGTGGCGACCCGGCGGAAGCCCTGGAGCGCGCCGTCGTAGCGGGCCGCCTCCTCCACGGCCGCCGGGATCAGGTCGGGTCGCTCGCGGAGGAGTTGCCACTGCTCCCGGTGGCTCAGCAGGTGCAGGACGGTGGTGCCGATCAGCGCGGTGGTGGTCAGGTGCCCGGCGATCAGCAGGTTCTGGAGGTGGGCTACGGCCTCGTGGCGCTGTTCCAGGGGGAGTTCGGCATGGCCGGGTTCGGACACGGAGGCGACGATCTCCGTGGCCAGGTCCTCACGGGGGTGGGTGTAGCGGTCGCGGGCGCAGCGGTCGAGGACGTGCTGCATGGCGACGACGTCCTCGGCGGCGGCGATCTGCCCGGCCTCCGGCAGCGGCCGGAACAGCAGCTCCTCGGCGCGGCGCCCGCCGTGCACGACCAGGGGCACGTCGGCGGGGTCGAGTCCGACGATCCGGCCGATGACCTCACCGGGCAGCCGATCGGCGTAGGCCGACATGAGCTCCACCCGGCCGTCTGCCGCGAACCCGTCGACGAGGGTGGCGGCGCGTGCACGGGCGTACGGCACGGCCGCCGCGATCCGGGCCGGCGACAGCGCCCGCAGCAGCGGGGCGCGCAGCCGCTGGTGCCGTTCGCCGTCCGAGGTGACCACGACCGGCCGGCCGCCGAAGCCGCCGCCGAGCACGGCGAGCGCGGCGGGCGAGGGCATGACGTCCGGCCGTAACGCGTTCGCCGACGAGAACTCCTCGGTGCGGCGCAGCACTTCGCGGACGTCGGCGTCCCGGGCCACCAGCCAGGCGTCCAGTTCGGGCACCCGCACGAGCCCCTCCGCTGCCCGCGCCCGCGCGTAGAGCGGGTAGGGCTCGCGCATCAAGTCGTCGAGGCTGGCGTAGCTGTCGTGCCTGTCGTGCAGTTCGTGCTCCACGAGACGCTCCCCGGGACGGACGACGGCGGTACGGGCCGCGTTCATGGTGCCGTACCGCCGTGCGCTCCCGACAGAGCCGGGTCAGAAGACGACCCACCACCCTTCGCGGGCCGCCTGCTCGGCCGTGTACGACACCCCGTGCGCCTTGAGGCCGGCGGCGTCGAGGAGGGTGATCTCGCCGCCGCGGTTGCCGAGTCGGGCGCCGTCGGACAGCGGCACGGCGAGGGTGGCGCCGGCGGCCAGCGGACCGGCCGGTACCGGGGAGGCCTGGCCGATGCGGTTGAGCAGGCGCCAGCCGGTGAGGTCGACCGGGGCGGGCGAGGCGTTGAGGAGGATGACGGTCTCCGCCTCGGGGGTGGGGCCGGGCGGGTTGACGAGCGCGGCGACGACCCGGACCGGCTGCTCGCCGGGGGCGGGCCGGGAGGTGTCGACGTCGGGGAGGGTATGGCCGGTGACGTCGTCGGTGTGCCAGGCCTGGCTCTGGAAGGCGAGGAAGATCCCGACCCAGCGGTCCCGGTTCCCGTCCTCGCCCGGGAGGCGGATGAGGAGACCGCCGTCCTGCCACACCCCGTCGTCGCCGGTGAAGCGGCCGCTGTTGCCCTGGTTCATGTGGATGTCGTGCACGCCGTTGCCGGGCAGGAAGCCGAACACCTTGTCCTTGACGCCGGTTTCGGGCCCCCAGCGCTCGCCGAAGAGGTACAGCCGGACGCGGGGGTCGTCGACGGCCCGCCGGACGTAGTGGTCGAGCAGGTCGGCCAGGTCGTTGTCGGGGCCGGGACGGTCCGCCGGCAGGACGCGCAGCCTCGCCGGGTCGAAGAGGTTGCCGCGCACGAAGTCGAGGTTGGGTCCGCCGGGTCCCGGCGGCAGCGTGTTCCAGCCGCCGGCCAGTCCCTCCAGCCGGGCGGTGATGGGGTGCTTGAAGTCGTCGTCGACGAGGTAGAGCAGGTCGGCGGGCTTCTGCTGGGACAGGACGTTGACGGCGGCCCGGTAGTGGACGCCGGCGTCGTCTGTGAGGTGGATCTGGTAGTGCGGGGTCTCGGCGGCGCCTTCGCGCCGGACGCCGACAGCCCGCGTGATCAGTACGCCATAGGTCTTCAACGGCATGATGACCAACTCCCCGTAAAAGCAGGCGGTTTGCCCGCCCATGGCGGAAATCGTACGAGCCCGGAGCCGGTTGCGGCCCGGGTTGGACGATTCTGTCGGTCCTGTGAACAGTCGGTGCGTGCCCCGTTTCCGGTGGCCGGGTCCCTACGATCGTGCCGTGGTCAACTTCCTCCTCCGGCGGACGGCTCCGCTCCCGATCGACGAGGCATGGCGCCGGCTCACGGAGTGGTCCCGGCACGCCGACGTAGTTCCGCTGACCCGGATCACCGTGCTCACCGATCCCCCGACCCACGAGGGCACGGTCTTCGTGGCGCGCTCCGGTCTCGGACCGCTGTCCTTCGAGGATCCCATGGAGGTGACCGTCTGGCATCCTCCCGAGGACGGCGGCCCCGGCCGGTGCCGGCTCGTCAAGCACGGCCGGGTGGTGCTCGGCTGGGCCGAACTGGCGGTGCACCCGGGCCCCGGCGGCCGTACCCGGGTGGTCTGGCACGAGGAGCTGCGGATCCGGGGGCTGCCGTCGCTCTTCGACCCCCTGGTGCGCATGGCCTCCCGGGCCGTCTTCGGGCGCGCGGTCAACTCCCTCCTCCGGCGGCCCTGACGGCGGTGCCGGACAGGCCCTAGGCCACCGACCCGATCCGCCGCGCCGGGACCGGCGACGACGTCACGTCGTGGTGGATCGGGGTGTGCGCGCCGGTCAGGGAGGCCCCGCTGCCGCCCCTGCGGTTCGCGACGATCTCGGCCGCGATCGACAGCGCGGTCTCCTCGGGCGTACGGGCGCCGAGGTCGAGGCCGATGGGCGACCGGAGGCGGGCCAGCTCCAGTTCCGTGACGCCGACCTCGCGCAGGCGCTCGTTGCGGTCCAGGTGGGTGCGGCGGGAGCCCATCGCGCCGACGTAGGCCACCGGGAGGCGGAGGGCGAGCCGGAGCAGCGGGACGTCGAACTTGGCGTCATGGGTGAGGACGCACAGGACGGTACGGCCGTCGACCTGCGTGCGCTCCAGGTACCTGTGCGGCCACTCGACGACGATCTCGTCGGCCTCCGGGAAGCGGTTCCGCGTCGCGAAGACGGTCCGCGCGTCGCACACCGTCACGTGGTAGCCGAGGAACGTGCCGACCCGGACCAGCGCCGACGCGAAGTCGATCGCGCCGAAGACGATCATCCGGGGCGGCGGGACGGAGGACTCGACCAGCACCGTGAGCGGTGCTCCGCAGCGTGAGCCCTGCTCTCCGATCTCCAGGGTGCCGGTGCGGCCCGCGTCCAGGAAGGCGGCGGCCTCGGCGGCGACCGTGCGGTCCAGCTCGGGGTGGGCGCCGAAGCCGCCCTCGTGGGAACCGTCGGCGGCCACCAGGAGGGCACCGCCCAGCAGCTCCGCCGGCCCGGTGACGATCCGGGCCAGGGCCGCGGCCTCCCCGCGCGCGGCGGCGGCCAGCGCGGCGGCCACCACCGGCCGGGCGGGGTCGTCCGCCCGGACCGGGGTGACCAGGATGTCGATGACGCCCCCACAGGTCAGGCCGACGGCGAAGGCGTCCTCGTCGCTGTACCCGAAGCGCTCCAGGACGGTCTCCCCGTCCTCCAGCGCCTGCCGGCACAGCTCGTACACGGCACCCTCCACGCACCCGCCGGACACCGAGCCGACGGCGATCCCCTCGCCGTCCACCGCGAGGGCGGCGCCGGGCTGCCGCGGCGCACTCCCCCCGACCGCCACCACCGTGGCCACGGCGAAGTCCCGCCCATCGGCGACCCACCGGCTCAGCTCCTCGGCGATGTCCAGCATGTCCGGATCTCCTTGACGAAGTTGAGGGAAAGCGCCCCGCAAGGGGCGCGGGAACTGCGCGACCAGCCCCAACGGACCCGCAGCCGACCACGGGCCCGTTCACGGCTCTCTCCCGGCGGAGCGTCTAGTGGACGCCCAGCCAGCTCTCAATGGGATTGAGGGCGAAATAGACCAGGAAGATCCCTGTCAGGCCCCACATGAATGCCCCGATTTCCCGGGCCCTGCCCTGAGCTGCCTTGATGGCGGTGTACGAGATCACACCGGCGGCCACGCCGGTGGTGATGGTGTAGGTGAACGGCATCAGGACGACCGTCAGGAACACCGGGATGGCGGTGGCCCGGTCGGCCCAGTCCACGTGCCTGGCGTTCATCAGCATCATCGCGCCGATGACCACCAGGGCGGCCGAGGCGACCTCCTGCGGGACGATCGCGGTGAGCGGGGTGAAGAACAGGCAGGCCGCGAAGAACAGGCCGGTGACGACGGACGCGAGACCCGTACGGGCACCCTCGCCGACGCCGGTCGCCGACTCGATGAACACGGTCTGCCCGGAGCCGCCCGCCACCCCGCCGATCGCGCCGCCCGCGCCGTCGATGAACAGCGCCTTGGACAGGCCCGGCATCCGGCCCTTGTCGTCGGCCAGCTTCGCCTCGGTGCCGACGCCGATGATGGTGGCCATCGCGTCGAAGAACCCGGCGAGCACCAGGGTGAAGACGATCATCGCCACCGTCATCGCGCCGACCTTGCCCCAGCCGCCGAACGCGACGTGCCCGAAGAGCGAGAAGTCCGGCATGGAGACGGCGGAGCCGTGCAGTTCGGGGGCGCCGTCGGCCCACTGCCCGGGGTCGACGACCCCGAGGCCGTTCAGTGCGGCCGCCACGACGGTGCCGCTGATGATGCCGATCAGGATCGCGCCGGGGACGTTCCGGGCCTGCAGCATGAAGATCAGCAGCAGGGTGCCGGCGAAGAGCAGGACCGGCCAGCCGGCCAGTTCGCCGGCCGGGCCGAGGGTGACCGGGGTGGCCTTGCCCTGGTGCACGAAGCCGGACTTGTAGAAGCCGATGAGGGCGATGAACAGGCCGATGCCCATGGTGATGCCGTGCTTGAGCGCGAGCGGGATCGCATTCATGATCATCTCGCGCAGGCCGGTGACGACCAGGAGCATGATGACCACGCCGTACATCACGCACATGCCCATCGCCTGCGGCCAGGTCATCTGCGGGGCGACCTGCGAGGAGAGCACGCCGGAGACGGAGAGGCCGGCGGCGAGCGCGAGGGGCACCTTGCCGACGAAGCCCATCAGCAGTGTGGTGAAGGCCGCCGCGAACGCCGTCGCGGTGATCAGCGCCTTCTGGCCGAGGGTGTCCCCGGCCGCGTCCTTGCCTGACAGGATCAGGGGGTTGAGCAGGAGGATGTACGCCATCGCCATGAAGGTGGTGACGCCGCCGCGGACCTCACGCGCGACGCTCGATCCCCGCAGGGATATGTGAAAGTACCGGTCGAGCCAGGAGCGTCCGGCCGGGACGCGGGTGCCTTCGCCCGCGTCTTCGGCCGTCGCCCTGGGTTCGAGTGACTGCTGGGTCATGGTGCCGTCTCCCAAGGTTCACAGGGGCCCCCGCGCATGCCGATGCCTTCGGCGACACGCGGGATTTGGGAAGTGCATGACCCGGGGGACGGCCCGGAGGTGCACGCTTGTGGGGTTGGCGCCGGGGAGTTGATCAGTTGCCCGGCGCCGGGGTGCCGTTGCGCCCACCCGTGCCGCCATGGGGTCCCCCCAGGCCCTCAAGGAACTGAGGGAGGCACGACTGCCCGCAACGGCAGCGGCGTTACGACGTGGCCGCAAGCCGCGGCCACGCCTTGGTCACGCGTTGCCCGTCAGATGCTCCGGGCGTACCGGCGTGCGGTTCAGTTCCAGGCCCGTCGCGTTGCGGATCGCCGCGAGGACGGCCGGGGTCGAGGACAGGGTGGGGGCCTCGCCGATGCCGCGGAGCCCGTACGGCGCGTGGTCGTCGGCGAGTTCGAGGACGTCGACGGGGATGGTCGGCGTGTCGAGGATGGTCGGGATCAGGTAGTCCGTGAAGGACGGGTTCCTGACCTTCGCGGTCTTCGGGTCGACGATGATCTCCTCCATCACCGCGATGCCCAGGCCCTGGGTGGTACCTCCCTGGATCTGGCCGACGACGGAGAGCGGGTTGAGCGCCTTGCCGACGTCCTGGGCGCAGGCCAGCTCGATCACCTTGACCAGCCCCAGTTCGGTGTCCACCTCGACGACCGCGCGGTGGGCGGCGAAGCTGTACTGGACGTGGCCGTGGCCCTGCCCGGTGTGCAGGTCGAAGGGCACGGTCGGCCGGTGCCGCCACTCCGCCTCGATCTCCACGGCCTCGTCGCCGAGGACGTCCGCCAGGTCGGCGAGCACCTCGCCGCCGTCGGTGACGACCTTGCCGCCCTCCAGGAGCAGCTCGGCGGTGGCCCAGGCCGGGTGGTACGTGCCGAACTTGCGGCGGCCCAGCTCCAGGACCTTCTCCCGGACCAGCTCGCAGGAGTTCTTCACGGCGCCGCCGGTGACGTACGTCTGCCGGGATGCCGAGGTCGAACCCGCCGAGCCCACCTGGGTGTTGGCCGGGTGGATGGTCACCTGAGCGACGCCGAGCTCGGTGCGCGCGATCTGCGCGTGGACGGTCACCCCGCCCTGCCCGACCTCCGCCATCGCGGTGTGCACGACGGCGACGGGCTCGCCGCCGACGACCTCCATGCGCACCCGCGCGGTCGAGTAGTCGTCGAAGCCCTCGGAGAAGCCGACGTTCTTGATGCCGACCGCGTACCCGATGCCGCGTACGACGCCTTCGCCGTGCGTGGTGTTGGACAGACCGCCGGGCAGCTGCCGTACGTCGGCGCCCTCGCTGCTCTCCCACTGGCGCTCGGGCGGCAGCGGCATCGCGCTGACCCGGCGCAGGAGTTCGGCGACCGGGGCCGGCGAGTCGACCGGCTGGCCGGTCGGCATGAGGGTGCCCTGCTCCATGGCGTTCAGCTTCCTGAACTCCACCGGGTCCATGCCGAGTTGCTTGGCGACCTTGTCCATCTGCGCCTCGTAGGCGAAGCACGCCTGGACCGCGCCGAAGCCGCGCATCGCGCCGCAGGGCGGGTTGTTGGTGTAGAGGGCGATGGCCTCGATCTCGACGTCGTCGACGACGTACGGTCCGATGCCGAGCGAGGAGGCGTTGCCGACGACGGCCGGGGAGGCGGAGGCGTACGCCCCGCCGTCGAGCACGATCCGGCACTTGACGTGCGTCAACTTGCCTTCGCGCGTTGCTCCGTGCTCGTAGTAGAGGCGGGCCGGGTGGCGGTGGACGTGGCCGAAGAAGGACTCGAAGCGGTTGTAGACGATCTTGACCGGCTTGCCGGTGCGCAGCGCCAGCAGGCAGGCGTGGATCTGCATCGACAGGTCCTCGCGGCCGCCGAACGCGCCGCCGACGCCGGACAGCGTCATCCGTACCTTGTCCTCGGGCAGGCCGAGCACCGGGGCGATCTGGCGCAGGTCGCTGTGCAGCCACTGGGTGGCGATGTAGAGGTGGACGCCGCCGTCCTCCTCGGGCACCGCGAGGCCGGACTCGGGGCCGAGGAAGGCCTGGTCCTGCATGCCGAAGTAGTACTCGCCCTTGACGATGACGTCCGCCCGCTTGGCGGCCTCGTCGGCGTCACCGCGGATGATCGGCTGGCGGTGCACGATGTTGGGGTGCGGGACGTGGCCGATGTGGTGGTCGGCGCGGTTCTCGTGGACGTGGACGGCGTCCGGGGCGGTGGCCGAGGCCTCGTCGGTGATGACGGGCAGTTCGCGGTACTCGACCTTGATCTTCGCTGCCGCGCGGCGGGCGGTCTCCGGGTGGTCGGCGGCGACGATCGCCACCGGCTCGCCGTGGTGGCGGACCTTGCCGTGCGCGAGGACCGGGGTGTCCTGGATCTCCAGGCCGTAGTTCTTGACCTCGGTGGGCAGGTCGTCATAGGTCATGACGGCGTAGACGCCGGGCTGGGCGAGGGCCTCGCCGGTGTCGATCGACACGATCTCGGCGTGCGCGACCGTCGAGCGGAGGATCTGGCCCCAGAGCATGTCCTCGTGCCACATGTCGGACGAGTACGCGAACTCGCCGGTGACCTTGAGGGTGCCGTCCGGACGGAGCGTGGACTCGCCGATGCCGCCCTTGGTCTGGGAGCCCTGGGTGACCTTGGTGGGAGTGCCGAGCGGAGCGCTGATGGGGGCACCGCCCGCTCGAGCGAGGCCGGGAGTGGAGGAGGGCATGTCGCTCAGACCGCCTCTCCCTGCCGGGCGGCCGCGAGGCGGACCGCGTCCATGATCTTCTCGTAGCCGGTGCAGCGGCACAGGTTGCCCGAGAGCGCCTCGCGGATGTCCGCGTCGCTCGGGTTGGGGTTGCGCTCCAGCATCTCGTCGGCGGCGACCAGCAGACCGGGGGTGCAGAAGCCGCACTGGACGGCGCCGGCGTCGATGAAGGCCTGCTGGATGGGGGAGAGTCGGGTGCCTCCGCCGGTCTGGGAGTCGGCGGGGGGCTTGGGCTGCCAGCTCTGTGCGCTGTCACGCGTGACATGTGACATAGCACTGTCGCCCGTCCCGCCGCCGCAGGCCCGCCGCTCCGCGAACTCCGCCAGCCCCTCCACGGTGACGACCTCCCGCCCCTCCGCCTGCCCCGCCGCGACCAGGCACGAGCACACGGGCACGCCGTCGAGCCGGACGGTGCACGAACCGCACTCCCCCTGCTCACAGGCGTTCTTGGAACCGGGCAGGCCGAGCCGCTCCCGCAGCACGTACAGCAGGGACTCGCCCTCCCACACGTCGTCGGCTTCCTGCGGACGTCCGTTGACGGTGAAGTTGACGCGCATCAGGCGACACTCCCCTTCTGCTCAGTAGTGCCGCGGTACGACTCCCAGGTCCAGGTGAGCGTGCGGCGGGCCATCACGCCGACCGCGTGGCGGCGGTAGCTCGCCGTGCCCCGGACGTCGTCGATCGGATTGCAGGCGGCGGCGCACAGGTCCGCGAACTGCTTGGCGACCGACGGGGTGATGATCTTCCCGTTGTCCCAGAAGCCGCCCTCGTCGAGTGCCGCGTTCAGGAACTCCTCGGCGGTCTTCGCCCGCACCGGCGTCGGGGCGGCCGAACCGATCCCGGTCCGCACGGTCCGCGTCTCGGGGTGCAGGGCGAGCCCGAAGGCGCACACGGCGATCACCATCGCGTTGCGCGTGCCGACCTTCGAGTACTGCTGCGGGCCGTCGGCCTTCTTCACGTGTACCGCACGGATCAGCTCGTCCGGCGCGAGGGCGTTGCGCTTGACGCCGGTGTAGAAGTCGTCGATGGGGATGAGCCGGGTGCCGCGCACCGACTCGGCCTCGACCTCGGCGCCGGCCGCGAGCAGCGCGGGGTGGGCGTCGCCGGCCGGGGAGGCGGTGCCGAGGTTGCCGCCGACGCCGCCGCGGTTGCGGATCTGCGGGGAGGCGACGGTGTGCGAGGCGAGGGCGAGACCCGGGAGTTCGGCGCGCAGGTTCTCCATGATCCGGGTGTACGGAACGGAGGCGCCGAGCCGTACGCTCTCCTCGCCGACCTCCCATTCGTAGAGATCGCCGATGCGGTTGAGATCGAGGAGGTACTCGGGCCGGCGGTGGTCGAAGTTGATCTCGACCATCACATCGGTGCCACCCGCGATCGGCACTGCGGTGGGGTGCTCGGCCTTCGCGGCGAGCGCCTCCTCCCAGCTGGCGGGGCGAAGGAAGTCCATGACCGGCTCTCTTCTCCGTCTCGTGAGTCTCGTGAGTCGTGCGGATTGAGCCAATCCGTGTGCGGCGGGCCCGGCTCGTTCATGTCCTGTTAACGCGGAACGACGCCAGTACACCGCCCCTTACTCCAGCGGGGTCAGTCACCGAAACCATGAAGGAGTTGGCTGGCCAGCACGGGCATCTTGTAGATTCGTATGAACGGAGGTCATCAGTAACCTCTTGGTTCTCCTGCGGAAACGCAGGAAACGCCCTGGCGACCACCGGTTGCGGCCCGGCAGCCCTTGGTGACGGCCCACGGAGGCGCCCGCCGGGCACCTCCCCCGTGACCCTTCAAGATTCATCGTAGATTTCGAGACACAGAACGGCGGCGACGAGATGCGGCTGCGCGCACTGCTGGACACCGATGCGCTGGGCCTGCGGCTGCTCTGCGGCGAGGACGAGCTGGACCGTACCGTGCGCGGGGTCATGACCACCGACCTGCGCGACCCGAGCCGCTACCTCTCCGGCGGTGAGCTGGTGCTGACGGGCCTGGCCTGGCGCCGGGACGCGGCGGACTCCGAGCCGTTCGTACGACTGCTGGTGCAGGCCGGGGTGGCCGCGCTGGCGGCCGGTGAGGCGGAGCTGGGCGCCGTCCCGGACGACCTGGCCGTGGCCTGCGCGCGCCACCGTCTCCCGCTCTTCGCGGTCCACGAGTCGGTGGCCTTCGCGACGATCACCGAGCATGTCGTACGGCAGGTCAGCGGCGAGCGCGCCGGGGACCTGGCGGCCGTGGTGGACCGGCACCGGCGGATGATGACCTCGGGCCCGGCGGGCGGCGGCCCGGACGTGGTCCTGGACCTGCTCGGCTCCGACCTCGACCTGCGCGCCTGGGTACTGTCCCCGGCCGGCCGCCTGATCGCGGGTTCCAAGGTGTCCGGGCCCGCGCTGCCCGCCGACGCCTGCGCCGGGCTGGCCGCCGAGCACCTGGCCGCCACCCGCACCGGCCGCCGCGGCCCGTACCGCGTCCTGCTCGGCGGCACGACCTACTCCCTCTTCCCGATCCGCTCCTGGGGGCACCTCCCAGCGGTAGCTGGGGGAGGCCGCTCTCCGCAGGGCGCCCGGGACGTGCGCGAGACCGTGCTGTCGGACTGGCTGCTCGCGGTCGAGGCGGACGCCGGTGACTGGCCGGAGGAGCGGCTCGACCTGCTCCAGGGCGTCACCCAGCTGATCGCCGTGGAGCGCGACCGCCGCGACGCGGCCCGCACGGTGCGGCGCAGGCTCGCGCAGGAGGTCCTCGAACTGGTCCAGACGGGCGCGGCCCCGGCCGAGATCGCCGCCCGGCTGCGGGTGGCCGCCCCGGTCCTGCTGCCCGGGCTCGGCGCGGCACCGCACTGGCAGGTGGTCGTCGCCCGGGTCGAGTGGGACGGCGGGGAGGTCGAGGGCGGCCCGGTCGCCCAGTCCCTCCTGGAGGAGATCCTGGTCGACCCGCTGGCGACCGGCCCGGAGCCCTCCGACCGGATAGCGGTGGCCCACACCGGCGACGAGGCGATCGCCCTGGTCCCGCTGCCCGCCGTCACCGCCGAGCACGACGGCTCCGAGTCCGGCATCCACGCCGACACCCTCCTGGAGTCGGTACGGGCCCCGCTGTCGGCGGGCCTCGACGACGACGGCCGGGTCACTCTCGGCGTCAGCGCGGCCGTGCACTCGGCGGAGGGCCTGCGCGGTGCCCTGGAGGAGGCCCGGCACGCCCGCCGGGTGGCGGCGGCCCGCCCGGGCCGGGTCTGCGCGGCCGGCCACCAGGAGCTGGCCTCGCACGTCCTGCTCCTCCCCTTCGTCCCCGACGACGTCCGGCGCGCCTTCACCGCCCGCCTCCTGGACCCCCTGCGCGACTACGACCGCCGTCACCGGGCCGAACTGATCCCCACCCTGGAGGCGTTCCTCGACTGCGACGGCTCCTGGACCCGCTGCGCCACCCGTCTCCACCTGCACGTCAACACGCTGCGCTATCGCGTGGGCAGGATCGAGCAGTTGACGGGCCGGGACCTGTCCCGGCTGGAGGACAAGCTCGATTTCTTCTTGGCGTTGCGGATGAGCTGAGGTCACGCGGGGGTGCGACCGGCTCGTGCCAAGTGCCGCCGCCGTCCCACGACTTTGTGAAATTATTCACCCACCCTCTTGGCCCGGCGCGGCGATCGGTGCTGGAATGCGGCCACCACTTCACTGCTCGACGGCGCGCAAGGGGAGGGCAACGTGGCGTATTCCGCCATGTCTGGGAACGGAACGACCGACGGTGACGATCCGCTCCAGACCGCGGTATGGCGGCTGCGCTCGCGGGCCTGCTGGGCCGACGCGGCGGCTCTGCTGCCTTCGGACACGCCGACGTACACCCTGCAGCGGGCGGGGCTGATGGTCGAGCGGTGTCTGTACACCGAGGGGGGCTGGGAGGAGGCCGAGGACGCGCTGCGGACGGCGGAGGCGGTGGCCCGGACCGACGAGGAGCGGGGCGCTGCCGCCTGCGAACGCGGGCAACTCGCCTACGCCGCCACCCTGCACGGGGTCCGCGACCGGGCGGACGAGGCACGGGCCGCGCTCGGGAGGGCGGCGGCGCTGATCCCTCCGGGGGCGCCGGGCCGGGCGCTGCTCGACTTCCGCCGGGGCCTGCTGGCGGAGAACCTGACCCGCTCCCCGCAGGCGGCCCGCGCCGCCTACCGCAGGGCCCACGCCGCCGCCACCGCCCACGCCGACCCCCTCCTGCTCTCCTTCACCTGGCGCCACCTGGCCGGACTGGCGCTGCGGGACGGGGAGCTGGCGGAGGCGCGGCACGGGTTCGCGGAGTCGCTGCGGATCAGGGAGGAACTGGGCTACCTGGTGGGCACCGCTCCGGCGCTCGCCTCCCTCGCCGACACGGAGTCCGAGCCGGAGGCGTCCCGCCTGCGCGAGGAGGCGGGCCGCCTGTTCCGCCTGCTGGGCGGTGTCCCGACCTGGCTGGCGAGGCAGCTGACACCTCCCGCGCCGGGAGCGGCGACCGCCTGAGACCCGGCTCAGAGGAAACTGAGAGTTGGCTGTGCCAGGCTGGCGCGCCCCGACCCTCTCAGGAGCGCTTCGCCATGAGCACCGTCAACGGGCTGCCGGCCCATGTCCTGCTGGTCCACATCGTCGTCGTCCTGGTCCCGCTGACCGCTCTCACCCTGGTGGCCGCCGCGCTGTGGCCGCGGGCCGCCCGGCGGCTGGGGGTGCTGCTGCCCGCGCTCGCCCTGGTCGCCCTGGTCAGCGTGCCGCTGACGACGCAGGCCGGTGAGTGGCTGGAGCGGCACGTGACCGAGGACACCCTGGTCCGCCGGCACACCGAACTGGGCGACGGCCTGCTGCCGTGGGCTCTGGGTCTGTTCCTGCTCGCCACCGTGGTGTGGTGGGCGACCCGACGCGGCGGGGAGGAGCGGGCTCCCGGCCAGGGTGCCCGCTGGTCGGCCCTCCCGGTGCGGATCGTCGTGGGCGTGCTGTCGGTGGCCGTGGCGACCGGCGCGGTGATCGACGTCTACCGCATAGGCGACTCGGGCGCGAAGGCCGCGTGGCACGACGCGTACCAGAAGACGGCACAGGGCAACTGAGGGGGCTGCGGCCGGGGGGTGGGGACGCTCCACCGGCACTGGCCGGGTGCCGCCCCAGCGGCACGACTGCCCGCGGCTGGAAGAAACGGCCAGGACCGCGCCCCGTCAGGGGCGCTGGGGGTACCCCCGGCCGAAGGCTGGGGGAGGAACTGCGCGACCAGCCACGAAGCACCCGCACCCGGCCCCCGGCCCGCGGCCCGCGCCTCCACGGCGGCCGCCCGGCACTCACCACATCCCGCCTGACACCCGGCCCCCGGCCGCCCCTCTCACGGCCGGAAGCCGCGCCAACGCCTTCCCCTGTCAGCCCGCGGCAGCGAAATGCCCGGCCACCAACCTCCGCACCGCATCCGACTCCCCCGCGATCAACGCCTCCAGCAGCGCCGCATGCTCCGCCGCGTCCGACACCAGGTCGGCCCGCGCCCCGCGCAGCGGAACCGCCCTCCTGTGCAGGTCCTCCGCGATCTGCACCAGCTGCTCGTTGCCCGCAAGGGCCAGCACCGCCCGGTGGAACGCCCGGTCGGCCTCCGCGTACGTCGCCCGGCACCCCGTCGCCGCCGCCCGCACCGACTCCTCGGCCAGCGGCCGCAGCGCGGCCCACCGCTCGGCCGGCACGCTGCGCGCCAGCCGCATCATCACCGGTACCTCGATCAGCGCCCGTACCTCGGCCAGTTCCGCGAGCTCGCGTGCGCCCCGCTCGACGACCCGGAACCCGCGGTTGGGCACCACCTCGACCGCGCCCTCCAGCGCCAGCTGCTGCATCGCCTCGCGCACCGGCGTCGCGGAGACCCCGAACCGCTCCCCCAGCACCGGTGCCGAGTACACCTCGCCGGGCGCCAGCTCCCCGCCGACCAGCGCGGTGCGCAGCGCGTCGAGGATCTGCCCGCGCACGGACGCCCGCTGCACGGCGGGCCGGGGCTGCGGGATCGGCCGCTCGCTGTGCGTGTGCTCGCCCCGGGCGGCCGGCGGGCCGGCGGGGAAACCGGGCGCCTCCCGCGCCGACTCCTCGGACCGCGACTGCGCCGGCACCCTGGCCGTCTCGGCGGGAGCCGCGTGCGCGCGCTGGTCCACGGGTCCTCCTCCGGCTCGTCGGCACTTGGGTCATTAACGGCGGGTTGTTACTTGTCCGTCAAGCACCTTAGGCGCACAAGGCGCTGGTTCAAATTTCCGAACGAATGGGTAAGGTAAGGCTTACTTACCCGACAGTCGGCCCGCACCCGATCGGTGGTAGCCCATGTCCTCGCCCGTCTCCGCCGCCTACGCGCGCCTCACCGAGGTCTGCCCGGACCTGGCGGTCACGGAGCTGGGGCCGGGCGACCCGGCCCCCGGGGGCGGCGGCTGGGTGGGCGCCGCCGAGCTGGCGGCGGGCGGCCCCGGCCTGGACGCGTTCCTGGCCTGGGACGAGGACCAGATCCTGCGGGACGAGGGGAGGCCGGCCCGCCCCGACGTGGTCGCCACCTTCGGCCTGCACCGCTACGGCTGGGCCGCCTGCCTCCTGATCACCCTCCCCTGGTTCCTGGACCGCCGGGTCCCCCGCCTCCCCGCGACCGAGGTGTCGTACGACCGCGCGGCGGGCCGGATGGCCGTCCGGGTCACCTCCTTCGCCTGTCTCCCGGGCGACCCGGCGGCGGCGCTGCCCGGCGCGGTCGTCGTGGCCGGCGAGGAGGCACTGCGCGCCGAGGTGCGGGCGGCCGTCGCCGAGCACCTGGAGCCGGTCCTCGGCGGCTTCGGACCGCGGATGCGGCGGCGCGGGCGCGCCCTGTGGGGCATGGCGACGGACGAGGTCGTCGAGGGGCTCTGGTACATCGCCGGGCTGCTCGGGGACGAGGCCCGGGCCGTACGCGAGCTCGAACAGCAGCTCCCGGGCGCGACCAAGCCGTACGTCGGTTCGGCCGCCTTCCGGGTGCTGTCCGGCCCGGCCGGGGAGCCGCTGCCCACCCGGGACCGGGCGAGCTGCTGCATGTACTACACACTGCGCCACGAGGACACCTGCGCCACCTGCCCGCGCACCTGCGACGACGTGCGGATCGCCAAACTCACGGCGGCCGCGGCGGCCTGAGGCGCCCTCAGGCCGATCGCAGGCCCCACCCCGGGGACACGGCACCCCTCGGCATCCACTAAGATCGCCGGTGGCGGGAGCTCCTCTGCGGGGACAGGGAATTCACAACTTCCTCACTTGCCGCAGGAACTTTCCGAGGAACCACCCGTATGGGTAGTCTTACTCGAACTCAACTCCCGCCCCTCATGCGGCAGTTCGAGCAGAATGCCGCCCTGGGGCATCCCCTTGCACTTCCTTGGCGGCCTCTTGCCCCGAAACCCCCTGAGGGCCAGTGGGATTGGGCCACTATGGCGGGCGATACGCCCTATCCCAATGCAAGGGACCCCTAGATGAGACTGACCGACATATCGCTGAACTGGCTGCTTCCCGGCGCCGTACTGCTCCTGGGCATGCTGGTCGCGGTGGCGGTACTGACGCGCTCCAAGCGGTCCGGCGGGGAGCACGCGAAGGACGACTCGTGGGAGCGCAGCGAGGAGCGCCGTCGGCGCAAGGAAGCCATATACGGCACCGTCTCCTACGCGCTCCTGTTCGCCTCCGCCTCGGTCGCGGCGGCCCTCTCGTTCCGCGGGCTGGTCGGCTTCGGCCAGCAGAACCTCGGCCTCTCCGACGGCTGGGAGTACCTCGTGCCGTTCGGCCTGGACGGCGCGGCGATGTTCTCCTCCGTCCTCGCGGTGCGCGAGGCGAGCCACGGTGACGCGGCCCTCGGCTCCCGGATACTCGTGTGGACCTTCGCGGGCGCCGCGGCCTGGTTCAACTGGGTGCACGCGCCCAGGGGCGTCGACCACGCGGGCGCTCCCCAGTTCTTCGCCGGCATGTCGCTGTCCGCGGCCGTCCTCTTCGACCGTGCGCTGAAGCAGACCCGCAAGGCCGCCCTGCGCGAGCAGGGCCTGGTGCCGCGCCCGCTGCCGCAGATCCGTATCGTCCGCTGGCTGCGTGCCCCCCGCGAGACCTACAAGGCCTGGTCGCTGATGCTCCTGGAGGGCGTGCGCAGCCTGGACGAGGCGGTCGACGAGGTGCGCGAGGACAAGCGGCAGAAGGAGACCAACCGGCTGCGCCGCCGCGAGCAGGACCGTCTGGAGCGGGCCCAGCTCAAGGCCATCAGCCGGGGCCACCGCGGCTTCGTCGGACGCGGCCGGCAGGACGAGGTGCACCAGGTCGAGCGCGCCTCGCAGCCCACCGCGGAGCCTGCCATATCGGCGCCGGAGCAGCTGCCCGTACGCCAGCGGCCCTCCCTTCAGCCCGTCCGCAAAGGGTCTGACCCGATCACCGTCGACCTGACCGCGGAGGACGACACAATGGCGTTGCCGCGCCTCGACTCCCTGGAGCGCAAGCTCAAGGACCTCGAGCAGCAGTTCGGCTGATCGCCTGCTGCCGCACAGCACCTCGGGACGGGGGGCGTGACCATGATGGTCACGCCCCCCGTCCCGTCGGGTACGAGGCGCCGGCTAGGCGGCCTCCGCGTCCAGTTCGAACCACACCGACTTCCCGACCTCGTGGGCCTGGACACCCCACGCGTCGGCGAAGGCGTCGACCAGCACCAGGCCCCGGCCGTGTGTGCCGTCGTCGGTGTCCGGGGCGCACATCCGCGGCCTGCGGGACACGAAGTCCCGTACCTCCACCCGCAGTTGGCCCGGCTCCACGACCGCTGTCAGTACCGCCTCGCGGTCCGTGTGGACGAGCGCGTTGGTGACGAGTTCGCTGGTGAGCAGTTCCGCTATCTCGGAGCGGCCGGGACGCCCCCAGTGCCGCAGCAGTTCGCGCAGTTCCCTGCGTGTCTCGGGCACCGCCCGCAGATCGGACCGCCCCAGTCGGCGCCTGAACTGCGGCGGGTGTCCCCGTTCCGTCGTGTCGGTCTCTTCCCCCGCCGTCTGCGCCGAGGAGGCCCCGATGGCCACGGGACCGCCCCCTCGTGCCTGACTGTTCATGACCCCCGCCCGCACGCTGTCTGCCGGTTCCCCTCCTGATCGAACACGTTCACGGGGATCCATGCCCGCTCGGGCACGGGCCAGTCATGTCACGCCGATGACGACCGGGTGTTCGGCCATGTCCGGTGCCCGCTCCGGCCCGTACGTCGCCGCCCGGACCGTCCCGTACGCGCCAAGGGTGCCGCGGACCCGGCGTGATTCAGCCCCGCGCGCAACCTCCTGAGCTGTTTCACGCGGTCCGCGGCACCGGCGAACCTGGCCGAAAGCCGACCTTCCGGCTACTTGCTCCCGAGGCCCTTGGTGCCGATGTTGACGATCTTGTGGGTGTCGCGGGTCATGTCGACGACCAGCTTCGTGCTCGTGTTGCGGCTCCAGGTGAGCGTGACGACGGCCTCCGTGTACTTGCCGGTGCCGGTCTCCGTGACCTTCCACCTGAGCGGGGTGTTCTGGGCACGCAGCACCCCGTCCGCGTGCTCGCGGTTCTCCCAGGCCGTCAGCTTCTTCAGGTAGGTCGGGGCGATGTAGTAGGCACGCAGCGCGGTGGGCAGGTTGCCGCTGCCGTCCGGGTCGCTCTCGGCGTCGATGTAGGCGCCGTAGAAGTCGGCGATCCGGCTGACGTTGTCGGCAGGGTTGCCGCTGACGGTGCGCGGTGCGCCGGCCGAGGCCTGGGCGGTGGCGCCGAGCCCGAGGGCCACGGCGAGGACGCCGGCGGTGAGGACGGCGCGGGTCTTGCTGCTCATGTCTGTTCCCCGTTTTCCGAGTCTCGTGTCTTGCTGTCTCTTGTCTTGCTGTCTCTTGTCTTGCTGTCTTGCTGTCTTCTGTCTTGCTGTTCTGTGTCAGGGGCCGCCCTCCCCACCCCCGAGGGAGAGGGCGGCCCCGGCCCTCGTGTGGGTCAGTGGAGCTTGTTCACGGCCGTGGTGGTGGTCTTCTTGAAGGCCTTCACGGGCGCGTCCACGAAGCCGCCGAGCTGCCCCCAGTCCACGACGGTGACGGTGCGCCCCTCCCGGCCGATGGAGATCAGCCGGATGTCACTGGCGCCCCAGGCGGTCACGGTGCGCAGGGCGTAGACATGGGCGCCGTCCCCGACCGGGAGGGTGCCGTGGTCCTGAAGCGTGGCCCGGATCTGCGGGTCCTCCATCTCGATCCGGTCCGCGCAGGACACGATGTCCTCGTCGAGCTTCGCGAACCGGCCCTTCGCCAGGCGGAGGCTGGGCAGCTCGGCGCTGACCTGACGGGCACTCGTGTCGAGGTCGGTCCGGAACTTCCGGTACCAGGAGTCCTGGCCGCCGCCGAGCCCGGCGCCGATGCAGATGTCCTCCTTGACCTCCTCCGGAATGCCGGCGGTGACCTTGCCGGCCGTCCAGGACGTGCCGGCCCGCGGTGGCAGGTCGGCCGCCTTGAGGAAGCCGGGCGCCTTGGGTGCGGCCGCCGCGGGAGCGGCGAGGGCGGTACCGGCGACGAGTGCGGCGCCGGCGAGTGCGGTGAGCGCGCCTGCTCGGGTGCGCTTGGGCATGGGTGTTCCCCCGTGGGTCGGTGCATGGGTGTGGGCTGCCGCCGACGCGGCCGACTGGTCGGTCCGGCCCTGCTCGGTGCGACACCAAGAGCATCGGCCGTCACCGGCGTGGACCGCAACGGCGACCGCCCGTTTCCCCGCCCTGGAACCATCCCAGCCCCGTTGACGTGCAGGTATATGAGTGCCTGGGATGGCGACGACCGGGGGAAGGTGCCCGTGCGCGACGATGTCGAGGAGTTCGCGGCGCTGCTGCGGCAGCTGAAGGACCGTACGGACCGGAGCTACGGCTCGCTGGCCCGTCGGCTGAACATGAACACCTCCACCCTGCACCGCTACTGCGCGGGCGAGGCGGTGCCCCTGGACTTCGCCCCGGTGGAGCGGCTGGCGGCGTTCTGCGGGGCGACACCGCAGGAGCGGCTCGAACTCCACGAGCGCTGGCTGCGAGCGGTGGCGGCCCGGCAGCGACCACGCGCCGGGGAGGGCGCCGGACCCGCGACGGCGGACGAGCGGACCCCCGAGGACCCGCGAACCGCCGCCGAGCCGTCGGCGGAAGCGGCGCCCGTAGCGGAAGCGGCGCTCCTGGCGGACGCAGCCCCCGTGACGGAACCGGCCCCGGTGACGGAAGCGGCTCCCGTCGCCCGCCCCTGGTATCGCAGGCGGCGCACGCTGGTCGCCTCGGCCGTGGTCACCGTGGTGCTGGTGACGCTGGGCACCCTGGCCGCCCTTCCGGACGACCGGCAGGCCGTCGGCGCCGGGGCCCGGGATCCCGGCTCCTCCACCACGACCACCGCCGGCGACGCCGAGCGCCACGGCAGCGGCGCCACCGGCCCGGCGCCGAACTCCGCCTCCGCCACCCCGTCGTCCTCGACCTCGACCTCGTCCTCGTCGGGCGGCACCAAGGCCTCCTCCCCCTCCGGCAGCGGCACGCCCGGCTCCCCCGCCGCCACCGGCGTCCCCCTCACCTGGACCGCGAACTCGCAGCTCTGGGAACTGGGCTGCGACCACCAGTACGTCATCGACAAGCAGCCGGCCCAGGTCCCACCGCCGCCCGCCCCGCAGGACGCCGGCACGTGGGCGGCCACCCAGAACGCGGTGCACGGCGGCAACACGATCGTGGACGTCTCCGTGCAGGGCCGTTCGTCCACCGCCGTCGTCCTGGAGGCCCTGCGGGTGCGTGTCGTCGGCCGTACGGCTCCCGCGCCCGGCATCGCCTACTCCATGGCGGACGGCTGCGGCGGTGGCCTCACCCCGCGGTACTTCGACGTGAACCTGGACAAGGACCGCCCCATCGCCCGCCCGGTGGCCGGTGAGGGCCCCGACGGGCACACCGTGTCGACCATGCACCTGCCCTACCGGGTCTCCGCCACGGACCCCGAGGTACTGCGCGTCAAGGCGAGCACCGTCGGCTGCGACTGCCGCTGGTACCTCGAACTCGACTGGTCGTCACAGGGCCGCAGCGGCACGGTGCGGATCGACGACCACGGCCGGCCTTTCCGCACCAGCTCCGTCAAGGGCCTGCCGCACTACTGGTACGGCTTCGTCGACGGCGTCCGCCAGTGGGTGCCCACCGACTGAGCCATGCCCCGCGTCACGGCCGGGGCACGTTGCGCAGGTTGGAGCGGGCCATCTGGACCATCCGGCCCACGCCGCCGTCGAGGACCATCTTGGACGCGGAGAGCGCGAAGCCGGTGACCATCTCGGCCTTGATCTTCGGCGGGATGGACAGCGCGTTGGGGTCGGTCACCACGTCGACCAGGGCCGGCCCCTTGTGCTTGAAGGCGTCCTTCAGCGCACCCGCGAGCTGCTTGGGCTTCTCGACCCGCACGCCGTAGGCTCCGCAGGCCAGCGCGACGGCGGCGAAGTCGGGATTGGTGTTGCCGGTGCCGTACGCGGGCAGCCCCGCGACCAGCATCTCCAACTCGACCATGCTCAGCGCGGAGTTGTTGAACAGGACCACCTTCACCGGCAGGTCGTACTGGACCAGGGTCAGGAAGTCGCCCATCAGCATGGCGAATCCGCCGTCCCCGGACATCGACACGACCTGCCGCCGCCGGTCGGTGAACTGGGCGCCGATCGCCATCGGCAGCGCGTTGGCCATCGAGCCGTGCGAGAAGGAACCGATGACCCGGCGGCGGCCGTTGGGCGAGATGTACCGGGCCGCCCACACGTTGCACATGCCGGTGTCGACGGTGAACACCGCGTCGTCGTCCGCGAGTTCGTCGAGGACCGAGGCCACGTACTCGGGATGGATCGGGACGTGCTTCTCGACCTTCCGCGTGTACGCCTTCACCACCCCTTCCAGCGCGTCCGCGTGCTTCTTCAGCATCCGGTCGAGAAACCGCCGGTTCTCCTTGGCCCGCACCCGCGGCACCAGACAGCGCAGCGTCTCGCGCACGTCGCCCCACACCGCGAGGTCCAGGCGGGAGCGGCGGCCAAGGACCTCGGGGCGCACATCAACCTGCACGATCTGCACGTCGTCGGGGAGGAAGGCGTTGTACGGGAAGTCGGTGCCGAGCAGGATCAGCAGGTCGCACTCGTGGGTGGCCTCGTAGGCGGCGCCGTAGCCGAGCAGCCCGCTCATGCCGACGTCGTACGGGTTGTCGTACTGGATCCACTCCTTGCCGCGCAGGGCGTGGCCGACCGGGGACTTGACCTTCTCCGCCAGCTCCATGACCTCCGCGTGGGCGCCCGCCGTGCCGCTGCCGCAGAACAGGGTCACCTTGTCCGCCGCGTCGATCATCGCGACCAGCTTGTCGAGTTCGGCGTCGCCGGGGCGGACGGTGGGCCGGGAGGTGACGATGGCCGCCGAGGCGGACTGCTCCGGGGCGGGCTGGTCGGCGATGTCACCGGGCAGGCTCACCACGCTCACCCCGCTGCGGCCGACCGCGTGCTGGATGGCGGTCTGGAGCAGCCGGGGCATCTGCTGCGGGCTGGAGATCAGCTCGCTGTAGTGGCTGCACTCCTGGAAGAGCCGGTCGGGGTGGGTCTCCTGGAAGTAGCCGAGGCCGATCTCGCTGGAGGGGATGTGCGAGGCGAGGGCGAGGACCGGGGCCATCGAGCGGTGGGCGTCGTACAGGCCGTTGATGAGGTGCAGGTTGCCCGGCCCGCAGGAGCCGGCGCAGGCCGCCAGCGTGCCGGTGATCTGGGCCTCGGCGCCGGCCGCGAAGGCGGCGGTCTCCTCGTGGCGGACGTGGATCCAGTCGATGGCGGCGTTGCGGCGGACGGCGTCCACGACCGGGTTGAGGCTGTCGCCGACGACGCCGTAGAGGCGGCGCACCCCGGCGCGGACGAGGATGTCGACGAACTGTTCGGCGACGTTCTGCTTGGCCATGGCGGTCGGGCACCCTTCGGCTGCGCGGATCTCCGGCTCCCCCCGCGACGCCCTTCCATGTATCCACAGAGGGCGCGCTCACGCCTCCCAGACGGCCGCCGCCGTACGGTCGTCGGCGTACCCCTTGACCCGGACCTGGGCGTCCGCGAGGAACGCGGCGAGGCCCGGCGGGGTGCGGCCGGACCAGCGTCGGGCCAGGTAGGCGCAGAGTGCGGGCTCGCCGCGCAGCGGGTCGGCGAGGCCGCCCGTGCACATCACCAGGGCATCACCCGGGCGGGCTACCGAGGCCCGGAACAGGAACGGGTCGCGGGGCGGCTCGGGGGCCGGTTCGTAGGGGCTGGGCGGGGTCGGGATGCCGAGGTCCATGGTGAGCCGGTCGCCCGCCGGGGTCTCGGAGGGCAGCGAGCCGAAGCCGAGCACGGGTTCACCGGCGGTGTCCGTGTCGACGCGCGGTTCGATGTCCTGCCACTCACCGCCCCGCAGCCGGAACAGGCCGCCCTCGCCGACCCCGAAGAAGACGCGGGTACGGCACTGGGGGTGGGCGGGGAGGAGGAGGCAGCGCAGGCTGGCCGCGTACTCCTCGGGGGCGATGCCCTGTTCGGCGGCGCTGGCCCGGAGCTTGCCGAGGCTGCGGTCGGTGAGCCGGTGCAGCCCGGACTTGAGGTCGCCGCGGCGGGCCGCCTGGATGTCCTCGGTGAGCCGCCGGTGGCTGCGGCCCACGCCCCGGGCGATCCACTCGCACAGCTCGGCGGCGGCCCGGTGCGCGCCGGGGGTGGCCCGGGCACCGGTGGCCATCGCCACCAGGACCAGGGCCTGATCGCCGGCCCCGAACCGGGCGGTGAGCAGGGCGTCGCGGCGCGGTTCGCCCCGGTACCGGGCGGAGTCACCGCGCTGCGAGACGGCCCGCAGGGTGCAGGGACCGTACCGGGCGCCGTCCAGGACGGTGTCGGCGACCAGGTCGTCGAGCTCGTCGGGGTCGGCGGCGGGCAGGGCCGTGGGCTCGGCGTCGTAGGTGGGCGGTCCGGAGCCGACGTAGTCCACGGAGGAGGCCGAGGCGGCGGCCGGGACGGCCACGGCGGCCGAGGCGTCCCGGCTTTCCGGGCCCTGCGGAGCCTCCAGGGCCTGCGGAACCTCCGAGGCCTGTGGAACCTCCGAGGCTTGCGGAACCTCCCGGGCTTCCGCGGCTTCCAGTGCTTCCGGGGCGGCATGCGAGGGCGGCGCGGGCAGGTCGAGCCGGGTGCCGGGGTGGAGGTCCGCCGGGTCGTCGTCCGCCTCCAGCAGCTCCTGGTCCTCCTCGTCCCACGGCCAGGTCTTCGGAGCGGCCCTGGTCTCCTCGGCGGGGGCGGAGGGCGCCCGCTGGGCCGGCACGGTCGGCGGTGGCTGCTCGTCGCCCGGTTCCACGGTGACGTCCCGCCGTCCCCCCACCGTCTTCTTCGCCGAGGCGAAGCGGTCGTCCAGGGAATCGGGTGCGGGCGTGGGTCCGGTGTCCTCGGTGGAGTCGTCGTACAACTGCCCCCACCAGTCGTCCTCGTGACGGGTGGGCCTACCCCCTGGCTGGCTCATGCCCCTAATTGTCCACCGCACGGGCCGGATGAAAACGGGGCATCAGGAAAATCCCGTACCGGACCCCGTCTCGAAGGGCATGACGGGGGACATCTTGAACACCCGTACGAGGAAAGGGGATCGACGACACGCGTGTGCCGGACGGCACGGACGGCGCGGGCGAGGCGCGCCTGACAAGGGTCGACGGGAGTGCGGGCGTTGCCGCGGACGCCAGGGGCTGACACCTGTGAGTCGCCGGGTGGTCCCACCCCCCACGGGAGAACCACCCGGCGACACCGGAGTGACCGGCCCCAGATCCCCTACGCGTACGCGCGTCATGGGGCCGGTCACCGTTCACACGGCCGAACGCCACTGCGCCGACCGGAAGGCCAGATTGTGACGGGTCTTCCTGGTGGCCGGCTGTGAACGGCGGATCGGTTCTCCGTGCGAAGGTGCTGCGGTGACGTGATCTTGGCAGAGTGACGCGCGGTACGGCGATGACGGGCCGCGGCGGGTTTGCGCCGTGGCCGGTTCCCGCCATGCCACCGGGCTTCGAGGGAGGGACGCGGGTCGATGCTGGCAGCGCTGGGGCTGGACGAACGGGACGAGTCGGCGTACCGGGCGCTGGTGTCCGCGGGCGCCGCCGACGTGCCCGGTCTGGCGCGGCGTCTGACGCTGGCGGAGCCGGACACCGAGCGCGCGGAGCTGGCCGGGGTCTCGACCCGCATGCAGCTGGGCTGGCACGCGTACGAGCGGGGCTGGGTGACCCGGAACTGACCTGCGCATCCGCCGGCCGTCCGGCACTCTGGGCAGATGGGAGCAGGGGAACTCCTGCTGGTCGGCCTGGTGCTGGTGCTCGGCCTGTGCGGGGTGCTGGTGCCCGGGGCGCCGGGGACGGGGCTGGTGTGGGCCGCGGTGCTGTGGTGGGCGCTGTACGACCCACGCCCGGTGGCCTGGACGGTCCTGGTCGGGGCGACCCTGGTGCTGCTGGTGGCACTGGTGGTCCGCTGGGTGCTGCCCCCGCGCCGGCTCCGGGCGAGCGGTGCCACCCCCCGGATGGGCGTGTACGCCGGAACCGGCGCCGTCCTCGGTTTCGTCCTGCTCCCCGTCCTCGGCGCGATCCCCGGCTTCATGGCCGGGATCTACCTGCACGAACGCCTCCGTCTCGGCCGGCACGCCGAGGCGCGGGCCGCCCTGCGCACCGCGATGAACGCGGGCGGCTCCAGCGTGCTGGCCGAGCTGTTCGCGTGCCTGCTGGTCACGGCCGGCTGGCTGACGGCGGTGATCTGGTCCGGCTGAGCGCTCAGAGCAGGTCGGCGAGCGGCACGGCGTCGGCGAGGGCACGCGTGCCGGTGTCGTTGAAGTGCAGGTGGTCGCCGGGGTCGTAGGCGGGCAGGATGCGGCCGGGCTGCTGCGGATCCCGTACGACGGCGTCGAAGTCGACGTACGCGTCGAAGACCTGCCCGGTGCGGATCAGCGCGTTCACCCGCTGCCGTACGGCCTCGCGGGCGGCGGTGTACGCGCTGTACCCCCCGTACGGGGTGAGGGTCGCGCCGACCACCCGGATCCCGCGCTCGTGGGCGCGGGCCACGATGGTCCGGTACGCCCGCACGAAGTCGGCGGGGTCGGTGGCCTCCGGGGTGCCCTTGATGTCGTTGATGCCTTCGAGGACGACCAGGGTCCGGACCCCGCTCCGGTCGAGCCCGTCGGCGTCCAGGCGCCTGAGGGCTCCCGGTCCTCCGGTGCTGTCGAGCAGGAGCCGGTTGCCGGAGATCCCGGCGTTGAGGACGCCGACCCGGAAGGGCCGCAGCCGCTCCGCGAGGCGGTCGGGCCAGCGGTGGTTGGCGTCCATACTGGTGCCGTTGCCGTCGGTGAGGGAGTCGCCGAAGGCGACCACGGTGCCGCGGGTCACGGCCTGCACGTCGACGCCGGTGACGTAGTACCAGTGGCCGGTGGTGCGGGTGTAGGCGCCCCCGTCCTCGTCGTCGGCCCGGCCGGTGCCGTCCTCGGCGAGGTAGCTGGTCTGGAGCGCGACCCGGTGGTAGGTGGCGGGCCCGGAGTCGCCCGGGGTCTCGACGCTGACCAGCAGGTCGGCGGCGGCCGGCACGGTGAGCGGCACCGGGTCGCTGACCAGGTCCTGTCCGACGGGTACGACGGCGGTGCCGGCGCCCCCGAAGGTCGCGGCGCGCATCGAGCCGGGGACGGCGGCCGGGCCGGTGCCCTGCCGCAGGGCGACGGTGACGGCTCCGAGCCGGAGCGGGGCGCTGCCGAGCCGGTTGCTGACCCTCACCCGCACCTCGCCGCCGCCGACGCTCAGGTGAACGACATTGCGGTACGCGGCGCCGGGCACCGCCGCTTCGGTACCGGAGGGCGCGGCCTCCCAGCTCCCCGCCCAGAGCGAGAGCTCCGGATCGGCACCGGCCCGCCCGCTCACCCCCATCACCGACAACAACGCCACCACGAGCACTCGCCCGACCTTGCCCATCCCCACCTGCCCTTCCGAGGCCTACTGGACGGGAAGGTGACATACGGGCGCGGCCCTGAACAGCAACTCGACTACGAGACCACCCGGGTGGCGGAGCGCGGCGACAGCGGCCGGAGAGCGGTTCGACTGCGGGCGAGTGGGAGCGGAAAGGCGGTGACGGTTGTTCCATGACTGCGGGCGAGTGGGAGCTGATCGCGCAGTTCCTCCCCCAGCCTTCGGCCGGGGGTACCCCCAGCGCCCCTCACGGGGCGTTGCCCAGCCGTGCCTTCAACCTTACCGCGGGCAGTCGTGCCGCTGGGGCGATGGGGGTCCCCCCGCTCGAGCGAAGCCGAGAGCGGGGGGAGGGTGGGCGCTGGGGGTCCCCCCTCTGGGGGAGGCACCCCGCAAGCGCCGGTAAGCGTCCCCGCCCCCGCCTCAGCCCACCGCTCCCGCCAACGTCAGGAGCTGCACCTTCCGCTCAACTCCAGCCGGAACTCCTTGAGTTCGCCGGCGAAGTGGGCGGCGAGCCGTTCCTCGACTCTGCTGCCAGCAGCAGGTGCCGGACGGCGTACGACCGCCAGGGCCGCCACTCGTCCGGTACGTCGAGGCCGGGCAGGCCGGGCAGCGCGACGTCGGGGTCGGTGAGGGCGCGGGCGCGGATGGTGGCGACGATCGCGGGGTCCATCCCGGGAAGGGACCGCAGCGCCCCCTCCGCCTCGTCCCGGTCGGCGCCCGGATCCAGCCGAAGCGTCCCGTCGGCGAGCGCCGCGGCAAGCGCGCCGAGGCTGCCGTCGGGCTCCGCTCCCGCGAGCACCGCGGGCTCGGGGAAGAGGTGCGTGGGGCCGTCGGACGGAGCGTCCAGCGCCCTGCCGTACCGCCGTACCAGCCGCTCGGCGCCGGCGGTGCCGACGAGGGCCCGGACGGCGGCCTCGGCCGGGTCCGCGGCGCCGGGTGACCGCAGCCCCGGCCGGGCGGCGACCAGCGGAGCGAGCCGCGGGTCCTCGGCGAGCCGCTCGCCGACGGCGTACGGATCGGCGTCGAGGTCGAACAGCCGGCGCAGCCGCTGTACGGCGGTGGTCAGGTCGCGCGGGTCGGTCAGGCGCAGCCGCGCGTCGAGCCAGCCGCCGGGATGCGCGCCGAGGCCCGCACCGGTCGCGGCGGTCGTACCGGTCCGCTCCTCGACGGCGACGACGGCATGGCCGTAGGGCAGCCGCAGGGTGCGGCGGTAGGTGCGCGCGCCAGGGGCGCCGGTGATCTCCTCGATGCCGGGCACGGCCTCTCGTTCCAGCAGGTCGAAGACGGGGGCGGCCTGGTACGGGCCGCGGTGGGCGAGCCGCAGCGGGATGCCGGCGGCCGGGGAGCCGCGCCGTGCGCCGCGGCCGCCGGGCGCGGCCTCGCGCAGCCCGCTCGGGGTGGTGGCGTACACGGCGCGAACGGTGTCGTTGAACTGCCGGACACTGGCGAAGCCGCTCGCGAACGCGATCTCCGTGATCGGCAGCTCGGTGGTCTGGAGCAGCGTGCGCGCGGTGTGCGCCCGCTGGGCCCGGGCGAGGGCGACGGGGCCGGCGCCGAGCTCGGCGGTGAGCTGCCGCTGCACCTGGCGTGCGCTGTAGCCGAGCCGGTCGGCGAGCCCGCCGACACCCTCCCGGTCCACCACGCCGTCGCCGATCAGCCGTACGGCCCGGCCGACGACATCGGCACGGATGTTCCACTCGGCGGAGCCGGGGACCGCGTCCGGGCGGCACCGGCGGCAGGCCCGGAAACCGGAGCCCTGCGCGGCGGCCGCGGTGGGGAAGAAGCGGACGTTGCGCCGCTTCGGGGTGACGGCGGGGCAGCTGGGGCGGCAGTAGATGCCGGTGGTCTCGACGGCGAAGAAGAACGCGCCGTCGAACCGGCCGTCCCGGCTGCGGACCGCCTCGTACCTGGTGTCTTCGTCCATCACGGCTCAAGTGTGGGCGACGGGAGGAAAGAGGGCTGGCGGGAATCGGACATGAGGCTGGAGCCCCCGGGAGTGACAGCGCCCCGCCAGGGGCGCGGGGCGGTGTCGACGTGCGGCTGCCGCCGCGGGTGCGCGCTCGGCCCCACGCACCCGAAGCGGCCCTTCCACCGCTACCGCCGCCGCCCTCGCTTCGCCTCCATCGCCGCCTTCCCCTCCGCGCCCCTCTTCTTCCAGTCCTTCTTGATCTCGGCCCGGAGCCGCGCATCGGTCTTCGCGACGATCCACTGGTTCTCCCGCATGAGCTTGCGGTAGCTCTCCAGCCGGCGTACGGGCAGCTCCTGGGCCTCCACCGCGGAGCGCACGGCGCAGCCCGGCTCGCTCTCGTGTCCGCAGTCGGAGAACCGGCAGCCCTCCGCCAGTTCCTCGATCTCGGCGAACACCTGCCCGACGCCGGTCTCGGCGTCGAACAGCCCCACGCCCCGCAGTCCGGGCGTGTCGATCAGCACGCCCCCGCCCGGGAGGGCGAGCAGGTTGCGGGTGGTGGTGGTGTGGCGGCCCTTGCCGTCGACGTCCCGGGCGGCCCGGACGTCCATCACGTCCTCGCCGAGGAGCGCGTTGGCGAGGGTGGACTTGCCGGCGCCGGACTGGCCGAGCAGCACCGACGTACCGGAGCCGACGAGGCCGACCAGCGTCTCGAGGCCGTCGCCCGCGTGCGCGCTGACCGTGAGGACCGGCACGCCCGGGGCCGTCGTCTCGACGTCCTGGACGAGGTGCGCGAGGGTCACCGGGTCCGGGACCAGGTCGGCCTTGGTGAGGGCCACGACCGGCTGCGCCCCGGACTCCCAGGCCAGCGCCAGGAACCGTTCGATGCGGCCGAGGTCGAGTTCGACCGCCAGGGACACCGCGACGATCGCGTGGTCGACGTTGGCGGCGAGGATCTGCCCCTCGGACCGCTTGGAGGAGGTGGAGCGCACGAAGGCGGTACGGCGCGGCAGATACGCGCGTACGTAACGGGGGTTGCCGCCGGGTTCCACGGCGACCCAGTCGCCGGTGCACACGACGCGCAGCGGATCGTGCGGGGTGACGAACGCGGTGTCGGCGCGCACCAGGCCGCCGGCGGTGACGACGTCGCACTGCCCGCGGTCGACCCGGACGACCCGCCCGGCGAGCAGTCCCTCGGTGTCGTAGGGGGCGAACTCCTTCGCCCAGGTCTCGTCCCAGCCGTAGGGAGCGAGTGCGGAGAAAACAGCGGAGCTGGAAGTCAAGGGTGACCCTTCACAGGGGCGGCCCCGGAAAGCTGAGAGGTCAGCCGGTGGCCGCGGAGGTGGAATGGATGAACTTCTGGTCGCGGGCAACGCCCACCGCAACGGCAGCCATCGGTCAACACCTCCCTGATCGAGCCAACTCACCCGCGGCACCCGGGGGTAGCCGCTCCAACTCCACCGACCTTAGAGGCTGACCGCACCGCGCCGCCACCGAATTGCGGATCGGGGTCAGGGGGCTCTCCTTCGCGACCGGGTTGCCCGGGCCTCGTGGGCCTCGCGGGTGGTGTCGTACCGGGCACGGATCGGTTGCGGCCCGGACTTCCCGCCGCGGCGCCGCCGGGGCCACGGGAACATGACGGCCATGAGCAGAGACCGTTACGTCGACTTCCTGCGCGCGTGGGCGATCGTGCTGGTGGTGCTCGGCCACTGGCTGATCACGGCCCTGGTCCGGGAGCCCGACGGACGGATCACCGCCCCGGAGCTGCTGGCGGTCGTGCCCTGGACCCAGTGGCTGACTCTCGGGTTCCAGATCATGCCGCTGTTCTTCCTGGCCGGTGGCCATGGAGCCGGCGGTTCCTGGGCACGGGCCCGGGCGGCCGGGGGTACGCCCGCGGGGTGGCTGGGGCGGCGGGCGCTGCGGCTGCTTCTTCCGGTGGCCGTCTACAGCGGTGCGGTGCTGCTCGCCGTCGGCATCTGCGCGGCGGTCGGCGTGGATGCGGACACGCTGGCGCTGGTGGGGTGGGCGATGGCGATGCAGTTCTGGTTCCTGCCGGTGTATCTGCTGCTCAGCGCCCTGACGCCGCCGCTGTACGCGGCGCACCTGCGGTGGGGACCGCGCGTCCCGCCGGTGCTGGGGGCGGTCGCCCTGGCGGCCGACGCCCTCGTGGTGACCGTGCACACGCCCTGTGTCGGGCTGCTGAACTACGTGCTCGTGTGGGGTGTCGCCTATCAGCTGGGCTTCTGCTGGCGGGACGGTCTGCTGACCGGCCGTCGGCTTGTGCCGCTCGCGATGGCGGCGGGCGGCGGTCTGGCCTTCGCCGCGCTCGTGGCCCTCGGGCCGTTCCCGGTGAGTCTGATCCTGGTGACCGGGCAGAGTCCGAGCAACACCAATCCGCCGTCGGCCGCGATGCTGGCGTGGGTGGTCGCCCAGGTCGGTGTGAGCCTCCTGGCGGCGCCGCAGCTGCGGCGGCTGCTGGACCGCGAGCGGGTGTGGCGGGTGGTCCGCCCCGTGGGCGCGGCCAGTATGACGCTGTATCTGTGGCACATGCTGCCGGTGCTGATCGTCGCCGCCGCGTTCTACCTGACCGGCCTCGCGCCCGAGCCGACGCTCGGGTCCGCGGCGTGGTGGGGACTGCGCGTGCCGTGGCTGCTGGTGCTGGGCGCCGTCCTGGCCTGCGTCGTCTCCGCACTGCGACCGTCGGAACGCGGGCTGGGCGTGCTGTACGGGCGGACCGTCCCGGACGCCGGTCTGCGCCGCGCGTGGCCGCTGTGGGTGGGGCTGGCCATGGTCGTCGCCGCTCTGGGCAGCTTCGCCGTGCGGGGCTTCGCGCCGGACGGCCGGTTCCCCGTGCTGCCCGCCATGGGTCTGGCGCTGGGCACGGTGCTGGTGATGCTTCCCCGGTGGACGGCCACCGAGCGCGTCGGGCAGCCCGAGGCCACGCGCGCTCCGGACCGGGTCTGAGGCTGTGCTACGGTTGCACAGTTGCAGTTGTGGTACCCATGAACCTATGTGCGCCTGACGGGAATGTTTCTCCTGCAGGCGCATTAGTTGTTTTACCGGCATCTCCGGATGGGGCCTCTGCCTACAGATCGGAGAAGGTCATGGCACAGGGAACCGTGAAGTGGTTCAACGCCGAAAAGGGTTTCGGCTTCATCCAGCAGGACGGCGGCGGCCCGGACGTGTTCGCCCACTACTCGAACATCCAGTCCCAGGGCTTCCGTGAGCTCCAGGAGGGCCAGCGGGTCTCCTTCGACGTCACGCAGGGCCAGAAGGGCCCGCAGGCGGAGAACATCGTCCCCGCCTGATCGCCGGACGCGTATCCGCGCTTTTCCACTCGCCGGGGTCCGTATCGTCATGGTGCGGACCCCGGTTTGTGCTGTTCCAGGAAGGCAGACAGCCGCATGTCCCGCAGGCCCCAGAAGCCGAACAGGCGCACCTCGTCGTCCACGTCCTCCGCGGCGTCCCCGCCGTCCGGGTCGTCGGCGCGTGAGTTCCGGCTGCCGGAGAACACGACACCGGGGCTTCCCGCCGTCGAGGACTTCGCCGCTCTGGACATGCCCGCGGCGCTGCTGAAGACCCTCACCGCGCAGGGCGTGACCACCCCGTTCCCCATCCAGGCCGCCACGCTGCCCAACTCACTCGCCGGGCGTGACCTGCTGGGCCGGGGGCGCACCGGTTCCGGCAAGACCCTCGCGTTCGGGCTGGCGCTCCTCGCCCGTACGGCGGGGCTGCGCGCGCAGCCCAAGGCGCCCCTCGCACTCGTGCTGGTGCCCACCCGTGAGCTCGCCCAGCAGGTGACGGACGCGCTGACCCCCTACGCCACGGCGGTGAACCTCCGGGTGGCCACGGTCGTCGGCGGACTGTCGATCACCAAGCAGGCCGCCACCCTCCGGCGCGGCGCCGAGGTGGTCGTCGCGAGTCCGGGCCGGCTCAACGACCTCGTGGAACGCGGGGACTGCGTACTCGGCGACGTCCGCATCACGGTGCTGGACGAGGCCGACCAGATGACCGACATGGGCTTCCTGCCGCAGATCACCAAGCTGATCCAGCAGGTACGGCCCGACGGACAGCGGCTGCTCTTCTCGGCCACCCTCGACCGCAACATCGACCGTCTGGTGCAGCGGTTCCTGTCCGACCCCGTGGTGCACTCCGTGGACCCGTCCGCGGGGGCGGTCACCACCATGGAGCACCATGTGCTCCACGTCCAGGACGAGACCGACAAGAAGGCCGTCACCACGCGCATCGCGGCCCGCGACGGCCGGGTCATCCTCTTCCTCGACACCAAGAGATCCGCCGACCGGCTCGCCAAGCGGCTCCTGGCCGTCGGCGTGCGCGCGGCGGCGCTGCACGGCGGCCGCTCCCAGCCGCAGCGCAACCGCACGCTGGAGCAGTTCAGGAACGGCCAGGTCACCGCTCTGGTGGCGACGAACGTCGCGGCCCGGGGCATACACATCGACAACCTCGACCTCGTCGTGAACGTCGATCCCCCGACCGACCACAAGGACTACGTCCACCGGGGCGGCCGTACGGCCCGCGCCGGGGGCTCCGGCAGTGTCGTCACGCTGGTCCTGCCCGAGCAGAAGCGGGACGTCACCCGGCTCATGTCGGACGCGGGAATCCGCCCCCGCACGGCCCGCGTCACGTCGGGCGACGCCGAACTGACCACCCTCACCGGCGCCCGTGAACCTTCCGGTGTGCCCGTCGTCATCGAGCTCCCGCAGCCGGCGACGCCCCCGGCGTCCCGCCCGGACCAGAAGACCGTCCCCAAGCCGGGCAGGCGCTCCGCCCGCCGACGCCGCGGCGGCGACGCCGGAACGGCGACGGGTACGGCCACGGGCGGCCGAGCCGGCACGCCCGCGGCGGACGGCCGTTCCGCCCGCCGCAAGGGAACCGCGGGGGCCACGGGGGATGCCCCAGGAGCGGGTGGCCGTGGTGCCGCCGGCACGAGTGGTCGCGGTTCCGTCGGCACGGGCAACGGCCGTGGTGCCGACCGCCGGGCCGCGTCCGGTGGGGCTGCGGGCGGCGCGGCCGGCCGCGGTTCCGACCGCCGGGGCGCGGCCGGCACCACCTCCGACAAGGACGACCGCGGCTCCCGCCGGCGCACCCCGTCCGGCGGGGCGGCCGGCACGAGCGGCCACGGCTCCGGCCGCCGAGGGGGTCGGCGCACCACGGCCACCTGAGCGCTCCGCCGGAAGTGCCGCGCCACGCCGTCAGTCGACTGCGGCACCATCGTGGCTGGTCGCGCAGTTCCCCGCGCCCCTGAAGGGGCGCTCCACGCCGCCACACCCCGAACGCTGTCGCGCCCTGAAGGGGCGCTGGGGGTACCCCCGGCCGAAGGCTGGGGGAGGAACTGCGCGGCCCGCCCGCACCGGCCCGCACCCGGAATCCGGGCCGGACCACGCCCTCATCGAAGCCCTACGCCCCTCCCACGAACGGCCCGGGTATCTCCCCGGACCCCCGCCGGATCAGCCGGGTCGGCATGACCACCGTGCGTGGTGGTGAGACGTCGCCGTGGATGCGGGCGAACAGGAGGTGGGCCGCGCTGGTCGCGAGGGCCACCGGGTCCTGGGCGATCACCGTGACGGGCGGGGTCAGCCGGGCGGCGAGCGCGAAGTCGTCGAAGGCGACGAAGGCGAGGTCGGCGGGGGCCGCGGTCAGGGCGCCGAAGGCGAGCAGTTCGTTGCCGGCGAGGAGGGCCGTCGGAGGGTCGGGCAGCGCCAGCATCCCGGTGACGGCCGCGGCCGCCTCCGGACCGGTGCGCACGGCGTCCCTGACCAGCGCCGGGTCGACCGTGATGCCCGCGGCCCCGAGCGCCGCCAGATAGCCCCGCCGGCGTTCGCCGAACGTCCAGATCTTCGGCGTGTCGCCTATGTAGCCGATCCTGCGGTGGCCGTGTGCCACCAGCTGCGCCACGGCCCCGCGCACCGCGCCGAAGTTGTCGACCACCACGGCGTCCACGTCCAGGCCGGGCGCCGCCCGGTCCACGCACACGATCTTCGTGCCCTGCGCCTGCGCGGGGCGCAGGAAGCGGTGGCTGCCGGCGGCCGGGGTGAGGATCAGACCGTCGACGCGGCGGGCGGTGAACGCGGCGATCACCTCGCGCTCACGGCGCAGGTCGGCGCGGCTGGAGCCGATGAGCATGATGCTGCCGCGCTGCCGGGCGACGTCCTCGGCGGCGGAGGCGACCGCGGCCATGAAGGGGTCGGTCACGTCGTCGACCAACAGGCCGATGATCTGGCTCAGTTCGTGGGTGCGGCGCAACTGGCGTGCCACGTCGTCGCGTTGGTAGCCGAGCTTGCGGACCGCGGCCTCCACCCGCGCGGCGGTCCGCGGGGCGACGGCCGAATCGCCGTTGACGACGCGGGACACCGTCATCGTGCTGACGCCCGCTTCCGCGGCAACGTCCTTCATGGTCGGCCGGGTGGCTGCCACGCCACGTCCTCCACCTGCGTCACGTTTGAGCGTCGACTCGTTAACGTTACCAACTCGCATGCGTATCAACGGCCTTGCAAACAGCGGGAGATGAGGGCGCGACCAGCGTGCTCGGCGACCGGCTGCACCACCCTTGACACCCCGCCGCGGGCGCCCCAAGAATCAGCCAAGCTGTTAACGATACCAACCAGAAGGCACAACATGGCCTCTGCAAGGGAACCACTGCTCACCGCACATGGGGTGGTCAAGCGTTTCGGCCACGTCCAGGCGCTCTCGGGCGCCGATTTCACGGCATACCCCGGCGAGGTCGTCGCCCTCATCGGTGACAACGGTGCCGGCAAGTCCACTCTGGTGAACGTCCTGTCGGGCGTGCTCTCCCCCGACGCCGGCGAGGTCCGTCTGGACGGCGCGCCGGTGCGGTTCTCCGGTCCGATGGACGCCCAGCGGCAGGGCGTGGAGACCGTCTACCAGGACCTGTCGCTCGCGCCCGACCTGGACGCCGCGGCCAACCTCTACCTCGGCCGGGAGATCGTGCGCGGGGGGCTGCTCGGGCGCCTCGGCGTTCTCGACCGGCCCACGATGCGCCGGGAGGCGGTCAAGGCCTTCGCCGAACTCGGTGTGGAACTCAAGGATGTGACGGCCGCTGTGACAACGTTGTCTGGCGGGCAGCGGCAGTCCGTCGCGGTGGCCCGTGCCGTCGCCTTCGCCCACAAGGTCATCTTCATGGACGAGCCGACCGCCGCGCTGGGCGTGGTCCAGCGCGCCCGGGTCCTGGAGACCGTCCGCAGGGTCGCCGACCGGGGCATCTGCGTCGTGCTGATCAGCCACAACATGCCCGAGGTGCTGTCGGTCGCGGACCGGGTGGAGGTGCTGCGGCTGGGCCGGCGGGTCGCGTCGTACACCGCCGCGGACACGACGATCGAGGAGCTGGTCGGGGCGATGACCGGCTCGCTGGACGGGCCGAACGGCACCGGGAAAGCGGAGGGCGCACGATGACGGCGCAGAGCGAGAAGGCCCCGGTGGCCGCGGGCGGCCGGGCCGCGGTGCCCGACTGGGTGCGCCGCGCGGCGACCCTCAACGAGCTGTGGACCTTTGTCATCCTGGTGGCGCTGGTCCTGTTCTTCACGATCGCGGCGCCCGGCAAGTTCTTCACCACGTACGACATCACCCAGATCGCCGTGAACGCGGCCATCTACCTGGTGCTCGGCGTCGGCATGACGTTCGTGATCATCACGGCGGGCATCGACCTGTCGATCGGCTCGGTGCTGGTGCTGGCCGCGGTGGCGGCGGGTGAGTACAACATCCATCACGGCGGGGCGACTTCGGGCTGGGGCACGGTCGCGTTCTGTGTCGTCATCGCGCTGGCGGTGGGTACGGCGTGGGGCGCGCTGCAAGGCGCGGTGGTGGCGACCGGCAAGGTGCCGCCGCTGATCGTGACGCTGGGCGGGCTCGGCGCGGCGCTGGGCATCGCCGAACTCGCCACCGGCGGCCAGGACCCGGCCGGGGCGGCCTCCACGCATCTGCAGAACAGCCTCGGTTTCGGCAAGGTGCTGGGCATCCCCTGGATGGTGATCCTGGCGGCCGTGGTGACCGCGATCTTCGGCGCGGTGCTCGGCAGCACACGGTTCGGCGAGCACACCCTCGCGATCGGCTCGAACCCGACCGCCGTACGGCGAGCGGGCATTCCGGTGGGCCGGCAACTCGTGAAGGTCTACGGCCTGATGGGGCTGCTGGCCGGGCTCGGCGCGGTGATGTGGCTGGCCTCGTACGGCACGACGTCGATCGCCGGGCACTCCACGGACAACCTCAAGGTGATCACCGCGGTGGTCCTCGGCGGTACCAGCCTGTTCGGCGGGCGGGGTTCGGTGCTGGGCACGGTGATCGGTGTGTTCATCCCGGCGGTGCTGACCACCGGGCTGATCGTGATCGGCGTCCAGCAGTACTGGCAGGACGTGGCGGTGGGCGTGGTGCTGGTCGTGGCCGTCTACATCGACCAGTTGCGCAGGAAGACCCGGGAACGTGCATGACGGCATCACTCGTGACTACTGAATCGCTCGTGACTAAGGAGAACTCTGTGATGGGGAACATTCGCAGCAGGCGCGGGTTGCTGGTCGCGGTGGGCACGGTCCTGGCCCTGGGCGCGGCCTCGGCGTGCGGTTCGTCGAACGACAGTGGCGGCTCGGGCGGTTCGGGCAGCGCCAAGGGCAAGAAGGTCCGGCTGATCACCGGGGTGAAGAGCGACCCCTTCTACATCACCATGACCTGTGCCGCGCAGGCGGAGGCCAAGGCCAAGGGGATGGACTTCAAGGCCGACGGTTCCGCGCAGTGGGACGTGTCGGTGCAGCGGCCGCTGCTCGACTCGACGGCCGCGTCCCGGCCCGACGGGCTGCTGATCTCGCCGGTCGACACCAGCGCGCTGACCCCTTCGCTCAAGCAGATCCAGTCGGCCGGCACCAAGGTGGCGCTGGTGGACACGACGGTGACCGACACCTCGATCGGCATCACCCGGATCTCCTCGGACAACGAGAAGGGCGGCCGGGTCGCCGCCGACGCGCTGGCCAAGCTGATGAAGGAGAAGGGCTCGGTCATCGTCATCAGCGTCAAGCCCGGTGTGTCCACGACCGACGCGCGGATCAAGGGCTTCACCGAGGAGATGGCCAAGTACCCGAACATCAAGGTGCTGCCCACGCTCTACGACAACGACCTGCCGGCCACCGCGGCCTCCCAGATCCAGTCGACGCTCGCCGCCCACCCGGACCTCGGCGGGGTGTTCGCGGGCAACACCAACACCGGTCAGGGCATCGCCACCGGCCTGAAGCAGGCCGGCAAGGAGGGCGCGGTGAAGGTGGCCGCCTTCGACGCCGAGCCCGACGAGATCGCCTCCCTGAAGGCGGGCACCCTCCAGGTGCTGGTCGCCCAGGACCCGGCGGCGATCGGCCGGCAGGCGGTGGACCAGCTCGCCAACGCCTTCGAGGGCAAGTCGGTCAGCAAGTCGATCGGCACCGACATGGTGGCGATCACCAAGGACAACATGAACGAGCCGGCCGTCAGCAGGTACTTCTACAAGTCGCAGTGCTGAGCGGAGGTTCCGGAACACGACCCTGACGTACGGTCAGCGGCCGGGCGGACCCACCCCCTTGGGTCCGCCCGGCCGCGCGTCGTACGGGCGGCTTCGCTCAGTTCAGCGAGCAGGAGTCGCCGTTCAGCGTGAAGGCGTACGGCGCCGAGTTGCTGCCGCTCCAGGTGCCGAGGAAGCCGAAGGACAGGGTGCCGTTCGCGGCGACCGACTGGTTGTAGTCGGCGGCGTCGGCGGTGACCCGGCCACCGTCCTGGCTCACGGTCGCGTCCCACATCTGGGTGACCTTCTGACCGTCCCGGAAGGACCACTGGACCCGCCAGCCGGTCAGCGCCTGGCTGGTGGTGACGGTGACGGTGGACTGGAAGCCGTCGGTCCACTGGTTGACCAGGTCGTAGGAGACCCGGCAGGTGGCCGCCGCGGGGCCGGTGGGGCCGGTGGAGGCGGTGCCGTGGTGGCCGGTGCTCGCCGTGGCCGTGGCCGAGGAGGTGCCCTGGGGCTCCGGGTCGGGGTTCTTGTGGCCCGGCTTTCCCGCGGTGGCCGAGGAGGAGGGGGCCGCGGAGGCGGAGGCGGTGTGGGTGGCGGTCGGGTCGGCCGACGGGACGACGGCGGTGGGGTCGGCCACCGGCTGACGGTCGTCGTGGGAGGCGGAGGCCGTGTCGTCGCCGGAGCCGCCGCCCATCGGCATCATCGACACGCCGAGCGCCAGCAGCGAGATCAGCACCGCCGCGCCGAGCAGGCCGTGCCGCAGCACCTTGCCCCGGCCGACGCTCTCCTTGGGGTCGCCGCCATCGTGGTCGGCGGTGGCCGGGCGGCTCGCGCCGAGCCGCACCTCGGCGGCGCGCCGGCGGCGCTCCAGGTAGGCGAGGCCACCCCAGCCGACGACCCCGCCGGCGAGCGCGGCGGGCAGTCCGCCGCCGTGCAGCCGCAGACAGGCGGCGGCCTCGGCGCACTGCACACAGGTGGCGAGGTGCCGGGAGAGGTCCTCGGGTGTGTCGGCCGCCGAGGACCGGGTGACCGCGTCGAGGAGCCGGGCGTAGCTGCGGCACTCGGCGGCCATCGGCGTGTCGAGGTGGGCACGGTGGCAGCGGTCGCGGAAGAGTCCGCGCACCTGGTCCAACTCCTGGGCGACGACGGCCTGGTCGAGACCGAGCCGGCGCGCCACGGAGGACAGCGGCAGCGCCTCCACCTCGGCCAGCCACAGCAGCGAGGCGTCGGCGTCCTGCATGTCGCGCAGGCCGCGCAGTGCGACGGGCCGCTGCAACGGCGGACCCGTGTAGCGCGCGGCCTTCTCGGAGTTGAGCCACAGCCTGAGATCCGGATCGAGCTTGTGCCCCAGCCCGCCGGCCTCCCAGGTGGCGGCCGTGTTGCGCACGGCGGTGAGCAGCAGCGGGATCATGGGAAGCCGGGTGGCGCGCCGTCCGGAGCTGCGGACCGGCGCGAAGTCCGCCTCACGGGCCTCACGCATGCCGAGCGTGAAGGCCTCGGTGGCCAGCTGATTGGCCGTCAGAGAGCCGGACGTGCACAGGTCGGCGTAGGAGAGCACCGCGTCCCAGCATTCGGAGAACAGCGCTGCCTCGGCGGCGTCCTGAGGGGTCGGCAGGTCGGGCATGGGTCTCCTGCATCCAAAGCAAGGTCAACTCACCGTATCGGCAACGGAGTTGGGGGGAACCTCACGGCAGGGCCAGAGCTTTTCACGTCTCCTGCACAACTGACAAGCGGCATATGCAAAACCGGTTTCCGGTGGTCGTGCCACGGATTCTCCCCGTCACCTGTACCACCGGCCCCCGGCGTCACGTCAACCGCCGTGCCGACCGCCCGGAGAACACCTTCGTGTCCGCCGTGGCCCACAACTCCGGCCTCTGGTACGGACAGCGACCGCGTTTCGACTCACCGTTCCCGTAAATAATTGCGCCCGCCCTGCCGAGCCCCGAGCCCCCCTGCGTCACACCTTCGTCGGCTCCTCCGCGGGCAGGCTGTCCATGAACGAACTGACGGAGAAGACGGCACGGCCGGGGCCGGGCTCGCCGTAACCGGGCGGCGAGGAGAGGCCGAAGTCCTCCATCGTCTGGCGGTAGGCCTGGAGCAGCCGGATGTGGTACTCCAGCGGGGCGCCCTGCGGGTTGGCCTTGCCGAGCGGGGTGGTCGGCTCCGGGCACCACGTGGTGAAGCGGGGCGTGATGCCGTGCGACATGAAGAAGCGGAGCCCCTCGGTGGTCGACGCGATCGCCTCGTCCACGGTCTTGAACCCGAACGGCTCGGCCATCTCCACGCCGGCCACGAAGTTGGGGATCACGTTCCGCGCGCCGAAGATCTCGGCGGAGTCCAGGATCCGCCTGTGCCACTCGTCCCGGCCGACGTACCGCTCCTTGCCCGGGCAGTACATCTTGAACAGGTACTCGTCCCACACCTCGTAGTTGGGGTGGTAGATCTGCACGCCGTAGTCCTTGAACCGCTGCACGTCGTCCCGCGGCAGCGCCTGCGCCACGACCTTGCCGATCCACCGCCCCGGGAACCGCTCCTCGATGGCCTTGGCGTAGTGGCCGTAGAAGTCGGCCTCGTCGCGCCCGGAGACGGTCTTGGTGATCGCGCCGCCGGTCAGCGTGTAGGCGGTGGACGCCTTGGCGGTGTCGTACCGGTCGATGATCTCCAGGGCCTCGAGGACCTCCTCGACGTCCTTCACCCCCGTGTACGGCCGCCCGGCCGCCTTGTGCTGGCGCCAGTTGTGGTTGATGTCGCAGTACTGGCACTCCTCCTTGGCGCCGAAGTACTGGCAGACCCGGAAGACGGTGAGGTAGATCAGGTAGCCCCACTGGATGGTCGGGGCGACCTCCATCACGGACTTCCCGTTGGCGAGCTTGTGCCGGTAGTACTCCGGCATGGGCGGCACCCCGACGTCGGCGATCCGCTTCCCGTCGAGGTAGAGCCCGAGCACGCCCTCCTCGTCGGCGGCCACCCGGTACGGCGAGGTCGGGTTCACCCGCACCGACACCACGGTCCGCCGCAGGTCGTACGGCCCGCCGGTGAGGATGATCTCCTCCGGGGGCCGGCGCAGCGCGGCCTCACCCAGCTCGGGCAGGGTGCCGTGGTCGAAGGAGAAGATGAAGTACGACTTCGGCTTGACCTCGCCGCTCTCGTTGTCGCTCAGCGCGGACGGGTCGAAGGCCACACCGCCCCGGAGCAGGTCCTCCTTGAAGACGGCCTCCCGTGGTACGTGCGGGAACCTCTCCATCAGATCCTCGACCAGCGCGGTACGGCTGCCCATCCGTGTCTCCTCCCGGCTCAGGCGTTCGACTCCTCACGGTATGCCCCCGCCCCGCCGTCAGCCGTGCCGGGTCCCCTCTCGGCGCGCGATGTGTCCCGGTACGGGGGTGTTCGGGGGCAGTGCGGGATCCGTCACGGGCGCACCCCAGGCCGAGGTCAGCGGCAGGACACCGGCCCACAGCCCCAGCTCCGCGTCCGGTCCGCCGCCGTCCTCCGGCGCCCCGGTACGGATCTTGACGGAGGCCTCTACCAGGGAGAGGGCCAGCAGAGTGGTGGCGGCCAGTTCCCTGCGGTTCGGCCGGCGCGCGTACGACCACTGGCCCGGGGCCGTGTGTTCGGTGAGCAGGCGCAGGCCCGTCAGTTTCTCCTCGGGGTCGGTCACCTTGCGGGCGGTGCCGTGGATCACCGCACTGCGGTAGTTGACGCCGTGCTCGAAGACGGACCGCGCCAGCACCAGGCCGTCGACGTGCGTCACCGTGACGCACACCGGGGTCCCGCCCGCGAGGCTGCGGCTGGCGACCGAGCCGTGCAGGTACAGCTGCCGCTCGTCCCGCCCGTACACCGTCGGCACGACCAGCGGGCGCCCCTCGACCACCACCCCCAGATGGCAGACGAACCCGGCGTCGAGGATCGCCTCCAGGTCGGCCCGGTCGAGGCTGCCCTGCTCGCGCAGCCGGCGATGGCGGGTGAGACCGGTGGCGGGAAGGCGTGGGGGCAGCCGGTCAGGGGTCATACGCGCACGCTACCGATATCGCTGCACGGTGGCCATAGCGTCATCGATTACAGCAGCGAGCAAAGCATCTGACGACGAAATCCGCAGCCCTTACGCCCCGGCCGCTCAGCCGCCGGCAGCCCGCCGCGTCGACTCCCGCAGCACCACGTGCGTCCCCAGCACCAGATGCTGCCCGTCCGGCAGCTCGTCGCGGTGCAGGGCGAGGCGGACGGCGGCGCGGCCCAGCTCCTCCTGGGGTACGTGGACCGTGGTGAGCGTCGGGTAGACGTCCCGGGCGACCGGGATGTCGTCGTAGCCGGCCACGGCGATGTCGTCGGGGATGCGGCGGCCCGACTCCCGCAGGGCCTGGATCACGCCGGTGGCGATCATGTCGGTGGCCGCGAAGACCGCGGTGAAGTCGCGTCCGGAGGCGAGGAGTTCCCGGGTCGCCTGGTAGCCGTAGGAGCGGGAGAAGACGCCGTCGAGGACGAGGCCGGGGTCCGGGGCGAGGCCGAGGAGTTCGTGGGCGCGGGTGAAGCCGGCGATGCGCTGGGCGCTGGTGGACAGGCCGGGGACGCGGCCGAGGTAGGCGATGCGCCGGTGGCCGCCGGAGAGGAGGTGGCCGGTGAGGGCGAAGGCGCCGCCCTCGTTGTCGTAGTCGACGACCGTGGCCGGGACGCCGGGGCCGAGCGGCGGGCGGCCGACGAGGACCAGCCGGGAGCCGGACCGGTCCAGGGCGTGCGCGAAGTGGGTCATCCGGTCGTGGTAGGCCTTGTCCTGAAGGGCGCCGCCCACCACGATCACCGCGTCGGCCCGCTGCTCCCGCATGGTCTCCACGACGGCGAGGATGCGCCGCGGGTCGCCGTGTGTGGTGCAGAGCATGCACAGCCGGCCCTCCGCCGAGGCCTGCTCCTCCACCCCGCGGGCGATGTGCGCGTAGAAGGGGCCGGTGACGTCGTCGACGACGAAGGCGACCGTGTTGTTGGTGGCGCCGCCGAGCGCGCGGGCGTGCGCGTTGACCACGTAGTCCAGCTCGCGCATGGCTTTCAGGACCTTCGCGCGGGTGGCGGCGGCCACCGGGTAGGTGCCGCCGAGGACCCGGGAGACGGTCGACGCGGAGACCCCGGCCCGCGCGGCCACGTCCCGTACCGTCGAGGCGTCCCCGTTCGGCGCCGGCTGTGTCCGCTTCGCCACCGCTCGGCTCCCCTTCGTCATGTGTTCAGGTCACCCTACGAGACGGCCGGAGGCCCCCGGCGGACGGGCCGTCACGCGGCCCGCTCGAGGACCGAGTGGTCGACCGCGTACCGCAGGCCGTCGCCGGTGAGCAGCCGTCCGGCCTCCTCCACGACGGTGAGCCCGAGCCTCGCCAGCTCGTTGCCCTGCGAGCCGGCCAGGTGCGGGGTGAGGAAGGCGCCCGGGAGGTCGAAGAGGGGGGAGTCGGCGGGCAGCGGCTCCGGGTCGGTCACGTCGAGGATCGCGGTCAGGCGGCCGGTGCGCAGCTCCTCGATCAGGGCGTCGTGGTCGAGGAGGGAGCCGCGCGCGGTGTTGATCAGTACCGAGCCGTCCGGCATCAGGGCGAGTTCGCGGGCGCCGAGGAGATGCCGGGTCTCCGGGGTCTGGGGGGCGTGCACGGTGACGATGTCCGAGGTGCGCAGCAGTTCGTCAAGGGGCAGCAGCGGAACGCCGAGCCGCGCGGCCTCCGTCTCGTCCACGTAGGGGTCGGCGAGGGCGGCGGACAGGTCGTACGGGCGCAGGAGTTCGATGAGCCGGCGGCCGATGCGGGAGGCACCGACGATGCCGACCCGGCGGTGGAAGTTTCCGATGCCGGGGACGATGTCGCCGTACGGGAAGGCGCGGCGGGTGCGCAGCAGGTCGCGGAAGGCGAAGACGCCCTTCCCGGCCAGCAGGATCATCGCGAGGGTGTACTCGGCGACCGGCAGCGCGTTGGCGGCGGCGGCCGAGGAGACGACGACGCCGCGCCGCCAGACCTCGGGCGTGGTGAAGCCCTTGACCGAGCCGGCCGCGTGCAGCACCGCCCGCAGTTTCGGCGCCGCGTCCAGGGCGGCGGCGTCCAGGACCGGGCAGCCCCAGCCGGTGACCAGCACCTCGGTGCGGGCGAGCGTCTCCCGTATCCGGGGGTCGGTGAAGTCGTGCGCCACCAGAGTGGGATCGATTTCTACGTACTCACGCAGTCGCGCGAGCACCTCCGGCGGGAAGACGTGCGGCACGTTCTGGGCTGACATGGCGAACAGTGCCTGGGGACGCTCGGGCAAGGAAGTGACCTTCCGGCTCGGTGACGCGCGGATAGCAACCGGTCTCTACCGTAGGTCTCGGCGAATGAGAGGGTCAATGGACAGGCACCCCCGGAGGGGACGGACACTCTCGAAGGACGGCCGGCACTCTCCGGCGAACGACAGGATGGGACGGCAGAGATGACGGATCCGGTGCAGACGGTCACCAACTGGGCGCGCAACATCACGTACACCGCCAAGGAGTTCCACCGCCCGCGCTCGCTCGACGCGCTGCGGTCGCTGGTGGCCGGCAGCGCGCGGGTACGGGTGCTGGGCAGCGGGCACTCCTTCAACCGCATCGCCGACCCGGGCCCGGAGGGCGTCCTGGTCTCGATCGCCGGGCTGCCGCCGGTGATCGAGGTGGACACCGCGGCCCGTACGGTCCGGGTCGCGGGCGGGGTGCGGTACGCCGAGCTGGCCCGCGCGGTCCATGCCCACGGCCTCGCGCTGCCCAACATGGCCTCGCTGCCGCACATCTCGGTGGCCGGCTCGGTCGCCACCGGCACCCATGGCTCGGGCGTGGCCAACGGGTCGCTCGCGGCGCCGGTGCGGGAGGTGGAGCTGCTCCTCGCCGACGGCTCGACGGTGACGATCGCGCGGGGGGAGGCGGGGTTCGAGGGGGCGGTGACCTCGCTGGGGGCGCTGGGGGCCGTCACCGCGCTCACCCTGGACCTGGAGGCGGCATATGACATGGCGCAGACCGTATACACCGAACTGCCGCTGGACGGCCTGGACTTCCCGGCGGTGTCCGGCGCCGCCTACAGCGTCAGCCTGTTCACCGACTGGCGGGAGCCGGGCTTCCGGCAGGTGTGGGTGAAGCGGCGCACCGACCGGCCTGCCGTGGACTTCGGGTGGGCCGCGCCCGCGACCGAGGCGATGCACCCGGTGCCCGGCATGCCGGCGGGCAACTGCACCCAGCAGTTCGGGGTGCCGGGGCCCTGGCACGAGCGGCTGCCGCACTTCCGGGCGGAGTTCACGCCGAGCAGCGGGGACGAGCTCCAGTCGGAGTACCTGCTGCCGAGGACGACGACCGTCGACGCGCTGCACGCCGTCGACGGCATCCGGCGGACGGTCTCCCCCGTCCTGCAGACCTGCGAGGTGCGGACGATCGCCGCCGATCCGCAGTGGCTCAGCCCCGCCCACGGCCGCGACTCCGTGGCCCTGCACTTCACCTGGGTGGACGACCTGTCGGCCGTACTGCCCGTGGTGCGCGGACTGGAGGAGGCACTGGAGCCGTTCGACCCGCGGCCGCACTGGGGCAAGGTCTTCGCCGCCCCGGCGGCGGAAGTGCGGCGGCGCTACCCGCGCCTCGGCGACTTCCGCGTCCTGGCCCGGGACCTGGACCCCGACGGGAAGTTCTCGAACCCCTTCGTGGCGGATCTCCTGGGTGACTGACGGACTTAATCAAACCCTTAACGTAATGCCTTGTCGAAAGCGCTTCCCAGGCCATAGCCTTGCGCCGCGTGAAGCACACATCACGTGACATCCGCACCGCCAACCGCTACGAGGTACTGCGGCACATCATCGCCGAGTCTCCCACCTCCCGGCAGGAGCTGGCGGCCGTCACCGGGCTGAGCCTGGCCACGGTCGCCACCCTCGTCGGGGAGCTGCTGGAGCTGCGGATGATCACGGAGGTCGGCTTCGAGGACTCCGCCGGCGGCCGCCCCCGGGGACTCGTCGCGGTCAACGCCTCGGGGGGCGCGCTGATCGGCGTCGACATCGCGGAGACGTACGTCCACGTCGAGCTGTTCGACCTCGCCCTGAACGTGCTGGCCCGCGCCGACGAGGACATGCGCCCCGGCGAGAACCGGCCCGAGCAGGTGGTGGGCCAGGTGGCCGCGGCGGTCGGCGCGGTGGTGGCGCAGGCCGGGATCGAGGGCGCGCGGGTGCTGGGCGTCGGGGTGAGCGTGCCGGGGCAGGTGGACCGGGCCACCGGCATCGCCGAGTACGCGCCCAACTGGGACTGGCACGACGTGCCGTTGCTCGACCTGCTCGCCGAGCACATCGCCTACCCCCTCTACCTGGACAACCCGCTGCGGGCGTGTGTGGTGGCCGAGCAGTGGTTCGGGGCGGCGCGCGGGCGCGGGGACACCGTGGTGGTGAACCTCGGGACCGGGGTCGGCGCCGGGCTCGCGCTCGGCGGCGGGCTGCACCGGGGGGTCAGCAACAGCGCCGGGGAGTGGGGGCACACGACGCTCGTCCTGGACGGGCGGCCGTGCCACTGCGGCAACCACGGCTGCGTCGAGACGTACGTCGGCGCGCCCGGGATCATGCTGAACCTGCGGGAGCTGAGCCCGCAGAGCCCGCTGCTGCACCCGGAGGACCAGACGGCCACCGTGGGCGCGCTGGCCCGGGGTCTGGCGGAGGGTGATCCGGTCGCCGTCAAGGTCGTACGGGACACGGCCCGTTACATCGGCGCCGGCATCGCCAACCTGGTCAATCTGCTCAACCCCGAGCTGGTCGTGCTCAGCAGCTGGGTGGCCCGCCGGCTCGGCGAGCCGCTGTTGGAGGAGGTGCGGGAGGCCGTCCGGCGGCACGCGCTCGGGCGGCCGTTCGCCGCCACCGAGATCGTCCTCTCCCCCATCCCCACCGACCCGGTCTGCCTGGGCGCGGCCACGTTCGCGCTGGAGGGCGCCCTGCGGTCGGTGGGCCTGCGCAACGGGGGCCGCACGGGCCGCACCATGCCCGCCTCCCGCTGACCGCCCCGGCCCTCACGGCCGTTGACGCGCTCTTGCCGGTGACCGGATCCCGGTGACCGGATCCGGGTGATCGGATCCGGGTGATCGGATCCGGGTGATCGGATCCGGGTGATCGGATCCGGGTGATCGGATCTCGGTGACCGGATCCCAGTGATCGAATAGTCCAAATCGCGGCTCGATTAATCCATTGCCGGGCTACTCGGCGCTCTGCGACCGTCGTGACGTATCCGCGGCCGGTCGGCCCCACAAGCCGACCGGCCGTATGTCGTGCACGGAACGAGAGGGGCCCCAGCGTGGCCGGAAACATCGAGGTCCGCGGTCTGTCCCGCACCTTCCACACCACCGTCCGGCGCCCGGGTTTCGCGGGCGCCCTGCGGTCCCTGGTCAACCCCGAGCGCGTCGAGAAGCACGCGGTCTCCGACATCTCCTTCGACGTCGCCCCGGGCGAACTCCTCGCCCTGCTCGGCCCGAACGGCGCGGGCAAGTCGACCACCATCAAGATGCTCACCGGGATCCTCACCCCGACCTCGGGCGAGGCCCGGGTCGCGGGCGTGGTGCCGTACCGGGAGCGGGAGCGCAACGCCCGGAACATCGGCGCGGTGTTCGGGCAGCGGACCCAGCTGTGGTGGGACCTGCCGGTGCGGGAGTCGTTCGCGATCCTGCGGGACATCTACGAGGTGCCGAAAACCGAACACGCGGCGCGCCTGCGGGAGTTCGACGACCTCCTCGAACTCTCCAGCTTCTGGGACACCCGGGTCCGGCACCTCTCGCTCGGCCAGCGGGTGCGCTGCGACCTCGCGGCCGCCCTGCTGCACGATCCCCCGGTCGTCTTCCTGGACGAGCCGACCATCGGCATGGACGTGGTGGTGAAGGAGCAGGTCCGCGAGTTCCTGCGGTACCAGGTGGCCGAGCGCGGCCGTACCGTCCTGCTCACCACGCACGACATGACCGAGGTCGAACGGCTCGCCGAGCGGGTGGTGCTGGTCAACCACGGGCGGCTGGTGCTCGACGGCACCCTGGACGAGATGCGCCGCCGGTTCGGCTCGACCTGGCAGGTGCGGGCCACCCTCGCCGACGCGCACACCCCGGTCGGCCCGCTGCCCGGCATCGCCCTGGTCCACCGGGAGGGCCCGCAGGTGGTGTTCGGCCCGGACGGCGCCGCGGCGCCCACGGTCCACGAGGCGCTGAAGCAGGTCATCGAGCGGTACGAGGTGACGGGCGTCGCGGTGGACGAGGCGGACCTGGAGGACGTCATGCGGGCGGCCTACGTGCAGGCGAAGGCCGAGGCGGTCTGAGATGGCCCTCCTGTACGCCTGGCGCGCCGCCCGGGTCACCCCGCTCGGCGAGCTGTACACACCGCCCCGGATGACCGGGGTCCTGCTGCGGCTGACCGTGCAGGTGGTGCTGGTCGCCTCGCTGTGGCGCGGCCTGTACGCCCAGTCGGGTACGACCGCGGGCATGGACCGCGGGCAGGCGGTCACCTACGCGGTGCTGGCCGTGCTCGCCTCCCGGCTGCGGGAGCTGGACCAGTACGCGGGCCGGGACTCGGTCATGCAGCACATGCACTTCGGCACCATCGTCTACTGGTACCTGCGCCCGCTGCCGCCCCAGCGCTACCACGCACTGCGCGCGGTCGGCGAGCAACTGTACGGGCTGACCTGGGCGTTGGCGGGCTACGCGGTCTGTCTGGCGGTCGGGGTGGCGGATCCCCCGGGCTCGGCGGCGGTGGCCGCGGTGTTCGCGCTCAGTCTGCTGCTCGGTCAGCTGGTCCTGTACTACGTCATGCTCCTCATCGACCAGTTCTGCTTCTGGACGCTGCGCAACGGCGCCGCGATGCTGATCCTGGTCTTCGCGCAGAACCTGCTGTCCGGGGTGTACGCCCCGCTGTGGTTCTTCCCGCACTGGTTCATCACGCTCAGCTCCTTCCTGCCCTTCCAGGCGACGCTGAGTGTGCCGCTGTCGCTGTACGTGGGCCGGATCCCGCTGTCGGACGCCGGTCTCCAGCTCGGCGTCCAGGCCGGCTGGGTCGTGGCGCTGCATCTCTTCACCCGCTTCGTGTGGCGGCGAGCCGCCCGCCGTGTCATCTCCCAGGGAGGCTGAGGCCGTTGAACGCCGTCCGGATCGCCTGGCGCATCACGCGCCTCAACTTCCGTGCGCAGCTGGAGTACCGCACCGAGTTCCTGATGATGATCGCGATCGGCGCGGTCTGGCAGGTGTCGGTGATCGTGTTCGCCACGGTGCTGCTCACCCGGTTCACCGGGATGGGCGGCTGGGACAGCTCGGACGTCCTGCTCATCCCGGCCACCCGGATGCTGGCGCACGGTCTGTTCGTGCTGCTGCTGGGCCGGGTGCACGGTGTGGGCCGGTACATCCAGGAGGGCAGGATCGACGCCTACCTCCTGCGTCCGCTGCCCGTCTACCGGCAGGTGCAGCTGGAGTACTTCCCCACCAACGCGATCGGCGACCTGACGGTGGCCGCCGGCCTGATGGCGGGCGCGCTCGGCCGCAGTCACCTCGACTGGTCGGCGGGCCGCGTCTCGTACCTGATCGCGGCGGTGCTGGGCGGGATGCTGCTGGAGGCGGCCCTGTTCACGGTGGTGGCCTGTGCCTCGCTGCGCTACCCGGCCGCCGACTACTGGAGCCGCTGGCTGGAGGAGCTCCTCGGAACCTTCGGCAGCTACCCGCTGAACGTGCTGCCCCGGGCGGTCGGCGGACTGCTCACCTACGGCCTTCCGCTCGCCTTCGTCGCCTATCTCCCGGCCGCGGTCCTCACCGGCCACGGCCACTCCGCCGTCGTCCCCTACTGGCTGGCGGCGGGCTCGCCCCTGGTCGGGCTGCTGGCGTACCTGGCGTCGAGGTGGCTGTGGCGGTGGGCGCTCGGGCACTACACGGGGGTGAACGGCTGACCTGACGCCGGGGCGCGCCCGGCGCCCCGGATCGGGGTGCACAGCCCGGCGAGGCCGGTCAGTGCGCAGCAGACCCCGGCGACGGCGGCGACGCGGGCGGTGCCGTACTGCTCGGCCGCCCAGGTGAGGACGGCCGCGCCGATGGGCGCCAGCGAGTACTGGAGGGTCCAGTGCGCGGAGGTGACGCGGCCGAGGAGGGGCTCGGGGGTGATCTCCTGGCGCAGTGACATGGAACAGGTGCCCGCCATGCCCACACAGGCCAGGTAGATCGCGCTCAGGGCGGCGACGGCGGGTACCGTGCGGACCCAGCCCAGCCCGGCGAAGGCCAGTCCGCACACGGCGGTCGCGCCGATCCAGGTCGGCCCGAAGCCGAGCCGCCGGCGGAGCCGGGCGACCAGCAGCGCCCCGGTGATCGTGCCGACCGCGCCGACCGCGAGGACGGTGCCGACCGTCCCGTCGTCGTGGCCGAGATCGTGCTTGAGGTGGTAGATCACCAGGTCGTTGATGCCGAGGGTGAGGAAGCTGAAGAAGGAGAGCAGCCCGGTGAGCGAGCGCAGCACGGGATGGCGGACGAGGTAGGAGATCCCGGTGCGCAGGTCGCGCCCGAGGCTCGTGTCCTCGGGCACCCGGTCGTCCCCGGCGCGCTCCCGCAGCCGCACCAGGAGCAGGCAGCTCGCCGACACCGCGTAGCTGGCCGCGTCCACGGCCACGGCGTCGGCCGGTCCCGTCCAGGCGGCGACCAGTCCCGCGCCGAGCGGGCCCAGGACGCCGGCCGCGGCCGCCGTGGCGTTCAACCGGCCGTTGGCCTCCGTGAGCCGGCCGGTACCGACCAGCCCGCGGACGACCGTGACGTACCCGACGGCGAAGAGCATCCCGACGGCCTCGCACAGGGGCAGGACCACATACAGGAGCCACAGCTGCGGCCCGGCGAGCCAGACGAGCGGGACCAGGCCGTAGAGGACCATGCGGACCAGGTCGCAGGCGATGAGGAGCCTGCGCCGGTCCACCCGGTCCACGACCACGCCGGCGAAGACCGCCGCGAGCACCATCGCGGCCCCGCCGACACCGGTGAGCAGGCCCATCCGGGCCACCGAGCCGGTCGCCTGGAGCACCAGCAGGGGCAGCGCGATCAGGCTGAACGAGTCGCCGAGGACGGAGAGGGTCTGGGCGAGCCAGAAGAACCCGAAGTCCCGCTGTCTCCAGAGTGGTCGGCCGTCCGCCGCGCGCCTGCGCGCCGCCGCCCGCGCCACCCGCCGCGCGCCGTGTGCCACGGCTCCCCCTTCCGCCTCTCCGCAGACCCTATGCCGCCGGGCAGGCGCCGTAATCGCTTGCAGCCCAGAACCTAGGCTCTCTAGGATTTCTACTAGGAGCCCTAGCCGGAGGTGGGAAGGAGGCATCACATGGCACGTGCCGGAATCACCGCCGACCGGCTGGTCGCCGCGGCGGCCGAGCTGGCGGACGAGGCCGGCTTCGAGCAGGTCTCGCTGTCCGCGCTGGCCCGCCGCTTCGGCGTGCGGGACGCGAGCCTCTACTCGCACGTCCGGAACCTCCAGGACCTGCGCCACCGGCTCGCCCTTCGCGCGGGCGGCGAGATGATCGACGGGATCGCCGTCGCCGTGGCCGGCCGGTCCGGTCGGGACGCGCTGGCCGCCTACGCCGACGCGTACCGCGCGTACGCGCTCGCCCACCCCGGGCGCTACGCGGCCACCCAGATCCGCATCGACCCCACGCTCGTCGACCCCGGGGACCCCGCCATGCGCCGCACCGTGGAGATCACCTACGGCATGCTGCGCGGCTACGGCCTGGCCGAGCCCGATCTCACCGACGCCGTCCGCCTGTTGCGCGCCACCTTCCACGGCTACTGCGCCCTGGAGGCCTCGGGCGGCTTCAGCGCGCCGCGCGATGTCCGCGCGTCCTGGGACCGGGCGATCGACGCCCTGCACATCGCACTCGAGAACTGGCCCCGCGAGGAGACCGACCACCATGTCTGACCTGCACTACGACGTCACCGGCAGCGGCCCCGTGCTGCTCGTGCTCCCGGGCGGCGCCGGGCACCCCATGGGTCTGGGCCCGCTCACGGACCGTCTCGGCGCACACTTCACGGTCGTGACGTACGACCCGCTGGGCCTCGCCCACGGCCACCTCGGGGACCCCGTCGCCGACCAGACCGTACGGGACTGGAGCGAGGGCGCGCACCGGGTGCTGGCCGAGGTACTCGCGGACGGCGAGCCTGCGTACGTCCTCGGCACCAGTGCCGGCGGGATCACCGCCCTCGACCTGCTGGCCCGCCACCCGGACCGGCTCCGGCACGTCATCGCGCACGAGCCGCCGTGCGTCACCCTGCTGCCGGACGGGGAGCGGCTGCGGGCCGAACTGATCGAGCAGTTCGACAGCTCACGCCCGACTCCGGGGACCCCGCTGGCCGTCTTCCTCGCCCATGTCCTCCGTCCCTTCACCACCTACCGCCCACCGGCCGCCCTGCCCCGCCTCACGATCGCGGCCGGAATCGCCTCGAAGGGCCAACTCCTGCACCGCACGGCGGAGTTCGTCGCCGAGCACACGGGCGCGGCCTTCACGGAGTTCCCGGGCGGCCACCTCGGTGCCCTCGAAGACCCGGCCGGGTTCGCCGACCGCGTCAGGGAGACACTGCGCGGGACCGGGTGACACGGCGGGGATGTCACAGGGCGACCGGCCGCACGCCTGGAATGCAGCGGCGGAGAAGCCGTGATCATGGTGGACAGCAGGTCTTCACCGAGGGGCTGACCCAGGGCGCAGGCTCCGCCGCGGCCACCGCACGGCGCCGGCGCGTCGCGATGATCGTCCGCCTTGTGCGCTCGGCGCCATGCCCCTCCCGGACTTCCTGACAGTCGATGTCCTACCCGGTCACGGACGCGGCGATGAACACCGGTTCCTACGACCAGTTCGCCACCGGCTACTACCTGAGCCGCAGGCTGATGGAGTGGTTCTGGGACGCCTGCACGACCGACCCGGACCAGCGCGCGGAGATCACCGCCTCCCCCAACCACGCCACCACCGAGCAACTCGACGGCCTGCCGCCCGCCCTGCTGATCGTCGACGAGGCCGACGTGCTGCGCGACGAGGGCGAGGCGTACGCCGCCAGGCTCCGGGCGGCCGACGTCCCGGTGACCACGATGCGCTACGACGGCACGGTCCACGACTTCATGCTGCTCAACTCGCTCAGCCAGTCCGAGGCCGCCCGTGGCGCGATCGACCAGGCCACGGCGTTCCTGCGCCACTCCCTGGGAACCGACCGGGCCTAGGGGAGGCCGAGGCGTCCACCGGCATGGCAACCTCCCGGGACCCGGCGGCAACCACACGGCATGACAACTGCACCACGCACCACACGTCACCACCTGGTCCACGCCTGCCGAAAGCCCGCGATCGGGCTCCTCGCCGCCGGCGGTCTGCTGGCCGGCGCCTGGTACGCCACGGCGACGACCCCGGACCTCGATGTCACCTCCACGGCGGTGAGCCTGAGCGCCAAGTACCCCTATCTATCGGCGGGTTACAACAACACCCGGGAGTGGAACAGAACCGCCACGGCCGTCGCCCCCGACGGCACGATCCGGGTCGCCTGGCCCGCCGCCGACGGCGTGCACGTCACCCCGCTCACCGCGGCCGGCAAGCGGTCCGGCGCCGACACGGTCGTCGAGGGCGCGCAGGAGGTGGGCGGTCTGGTCGCCCACGCCAACGGGTTCGCGCTGCTCACCCGGGTCTCCGACACCAACAAGTGGAAGGAGACGGCGGCCGCGATCGTCCGCTACACGGGCGGAAAGAGGACCTGGACCACCAAGCTCACCGGTACCGCCTCCCACGACACCTCCCCCACCCTCGACGGCCGGCTCACCTGGAACGGCTCCAAGTACGGCGCCTACTTCGTGGTGCACGGCGCGGGCGGCCTCGCCGACGGGCACTTCGGCGACAAGCTGTCGTACGTCAGCGCCGGGGGCAAGAAGCTGAGCGGCGGATGGAGTTGGGGCTGCAGCCACAACGAGGGCATCGCCCTGCACGCCGAGGCCTCCGGCGCCTTCACCTCCCTCTGCTTCGACGACTGGCGCTCGGGCCTGTTCGTCTCCACCGGCATCGGCGCCCCGGACGTGGCCCCGGTCGTGCAGCGGGAGCAGTGCTGGGCGGGGTACTGCGGTGGTACTTTCCCGAGCCGCACCGGCGACCTGGTGAAGTCGTCCACCGGCAGGTACGCGACCGCGTTCGCCTCCCGGGGCGCCGCCTCCGCGAGGAAGAACCCGGACGACAGCAGCGGCCGCGGCTGGACGGTCACCCCGAAGACCGCCACCCACCAGGTCGCCATCGCGTTCCTGAAGAACCGCGACTCCGGTCCCGGCAGGGCGGTCTACCTCACCAGCGCCAAGACCGTCGAGAACGTCGACGTCCATCTGGCCCCGTACGGCAAGGACAAGCTCCTGCTCACCTGGGAGTCCCTGAAGAACGCCACGTGCTCGGCCGGCACCTGCACCGGCACCTTCACGGGCACGCACCTGCGGCTGGTGAACTGGAGCGGCACGCCCATCAGCGCCGACAAGGTGGTGAGCGCGCGGTTCACCGGCGACATCGCGGTCCTCAGGGACGGCTCCCTCACCTGGGCCTACGCGCCCGTCACCCCGACCTACAGCAGCCCGCTGAGCGGCGCGTCGCCGACCACGACGACGCTGCGGATCGCCCGCATCACGCCGTGACGCGTGCGGCCCCGCCGACCGACTCGACCACCGGCGCATGACCTCCTCGGGCAGCGCCGGATTCTCGGCGCCCCGCCCGGCGGTGTCGTGGCGCAGCAGGAGTGGGACGAGCAGCCGTACCGGGACGCGTGGGTGGACGGCGGCGTTCCGTACATGTTCGGCGCGCCCGCGCCTTCCAGTCCGGGTGGGCGAGCAGTTCGAGCAGTCCGTCCCTCCACCCCGTGATCGGCATCATGCCCGCCGCGGCTCAGCCCCGCCCGACGTGCTCCACATCCACTCCGTCGCCCTGCCACCGAACCCTCAGCCCGGAGCCCCCGCTCCACACAACGGTCAGCTCCCGCGCCCCTTCGGCGCGCACGGTCACCGTCTCCCCCAACGGCCCGGCGTCCGCCGCCCCGGTGAGCCGGCTCAGCGCCACGAACAGGGTCGGGCCCTCCCCCGTGACCCCGGTCAGCGCGTCGTCGAGGCCCACGGCGGGCAGCAGTTCGGCCCGCAGCCCCTCCGGCGCGGCCCAGCCGGTCACCCGCACCGGCGTCCCGGGCTCGGCCCCGGCCACCAGGAACGCCCGCACCTCCACGGCCCCGTGCGCGAGCACCGCACTCGTCACCCGGGCGCCCGCACCGGCCGAGTGCCGCGAGGCCGCCCAGCCCGCTCCCACGCCCAGCGGCTCGATGCCCGTCCGGCTCGGGTCGTCGCCGACGATCACGCTGTTGTCGTACGACGCCGAGGGCCCGGTCACGGTCGAGTAGCCGAGCCGGGTGTAGTAGGGGCCGTAGCGGACGTCCTCGCTGCCGTGGTTGTGGAGCCGGACGATCCCGTCCGAACGCGTGCTCTGGAGCAGCCAGTTGGCGGGGGTGATCGGGGTGACCGCGTCGGCTCGCTCCGCCGGGCCCGGTTCCTCGGTCGCCGTCCACACGTCGTGGTCCGGCGGGAGCAGCAGGCCGAGGAAGCCCTTGCTCGCCCAGTACGGGGAGGCCGGGCCCGAATAGCCCTGCAGGACGGCGGGGTCGGGGCCGTGCCAGCCGAGGGTCAGGAGTCCGTGGGCGTCCACGGCCCCCCGGTCCAGGAAGTACTTCAGGGCTCCGGAGGCCAGTCGCCGGGTCTCCCCGGGGGACAGGGGCGTACGGCCGGTGAGGGCGCCCAGCCACAGCGGGGCGGTGGTCGCGAAGCGGTACGTCAGGGAACGGCCCTGGTGCATGGGGGCGCCGTCGCCGCCGAACAGGCCGGCGTAGTCGGCGAGATGGCGTTCCAGGCGGCCGCCGTACAGGTCGAGCAGGCTCTCGTCGCCGGCGAGCCAGGCGTGCAGCACCGGGTAGAGGTGCATCGCCCAGCCGTTGTAGTAGTCGTACTTGCGGCCGTCGCCGTCCGTGTACCAGCCGTCACCGACGTACCACTCCTCGATGCGGGCCAGGCCGTGGTCGACCGCCTTGTGCGCGGCCTCCGGCTCGTGGCCGATCTCGCCGAGGAAGCCGCCGACCGTCACCGGGAACAACTCCCAGTTGCAGGGCCAGGGTTCGGCGGTCAGCGCGTCGGTGAGCCAGGCCGCGGCCCGTTGCCGTACGGCGTCGTCGAGCCGGTCCCACAGCAGCGGGCGGGTCAGACGCAGGGCGAGGGCGATCGAGGCGGCCTCGACCAGCGGCTGGCTGCGGTCCTCGATGCGCGGCCAGACGCCCGACACGCCGGCCGCGAGTCCGTCCGCGTACCGCTGGAGCGCGGTCTCGTCGCGGCGGAAGGCGGCGAGGAGCAGGGTGCGGGCGTAGCCCTCCAGGCCGTCGGAGAGGTGCCCCGACCAGCTCTGGTGGTCGCCGGGGAGGTGGTAGAGGGCGCGGTCCGGGGTGGCGTACGGCTCGACGGCGGCGAGCAGCGCGTCGGCCGCGGCCTCCCAGTGGGCGCGGGTGTAGCCGGTGCGCGGGCTGGGGCCGCGGTCCTCGGGAGGCAGCTGCATCGGTGCTCTTTCTCGCTCGTACCGGTCCTCGGGCCGTGCGGACCTGGGGCGCCCCGGTTCCGGTCGGGACGCCCCAGGGGCTCATCCCGCCCGCACGGTGCCTCGGGGCACCAGGTGCTGGGCGAGCAGTTCGTCGCGCACCAGGCCCGCGTAGACGGTGGCTCCGTGCGCGGAGGTGTGCGTGTTGTCCTTCTTCTCGTTGTACAGGTACAGCGCCTTGGAGCCCTCCACGCCGAGGGACTCCACCAGCGCCTTGGTCTTCGCCGTGAGGTCGATCAGCGGAACGTCCTCGGCGGCGGCGACCGAGCGGATCACCTCAGGATGATTGACGCCGAGCCCGTTGACCAGAAGCGCGATGTCGTTGTTCAGCGTGCCGTCGGCATTGAACCAGCGGCGCACGATCGGTGTGACCAGCACCGGCCGCCCGCCCTTCTCCCGTACGCCCGCCACCAGCGTCTCCAGATTCGCCCGGTAGGTCGCCTCGTCGGTCGTCTTGTCGTTGTGCGCCAGCTGGATGAGAACCAGGTCACCCGGGCGGATCAACGGCTGGACGGTACCCCAGAGTTGCGGGTTCTGGAGGTAGGTCACCGTACTTTCGCCGGAGTCCGCGTAGTTGGCGACGGCGACCCCCCTGCGCAGGTACTGCGGGAGCTGCTGGCCCCAGCCGGAGTAGGGGTCGGCGGGCTGGTCGCAGACGGTGGAGTCGCCTACCAGGAACACCTTCCTGGTGTGCCGCGGAGAAGGGGTGACGCGGATGTCGGCGAGCGCGGGGGCCGAACCGCCGACGGTGAGGTCCAGACCCGGGGTTCCGTCCGGGCCCGTCGGCTCGCCCTCGGGGGTGCGGACGTCGACCGTGAAGCTGCGGGTGATGTGCCGCCCCGCGGCCACCGCCGTCTCGGGGAGGAGCGAGCGGCGGGTCTCCCCGCCGATGCTCGTACCGGACGCGGCCGCGCCGCCGAGCCGGACCGTCACGTCGTAGTCGCCCGGCGGGACGTCGAAGTGGCAGGCGGTCGCGGTGCAGTTCTCGATGCCGAGGGGCGGCTGCCGGTCGTGGGCCCGGGCGGCGGGGGCGGCCGTCAGGCAGGCGGCGAGGGCGGCCGCCGCGAGCGCGGCGGCACGGACACCGTTGAAACGTCTCACTCGGGACTCCTCCGTCGTGGCGACATGACCTGGCGCGGACCGTACCCCCAACTGGCAAGCGCTTTCCAGTCCATGGACCGATTTCGGCAAACTGCCAACCCCGTGTCAGCGAAAGCCCTTTCGCGAAATCGATTCAACTGTCACTCTCACACTCACCCGCACCCCCGCCCCACCGAAGGAGGCACCCCCATGTCCGGATCCACCGGGAGACCGCTCGGACGCCGCACCTTCGTCCTCGGCAGCGCGGCCGCCGCCGGCAGCGCCGCCCTCGCCGGACCGCTCGCCACCACCGCCGCTGCCGCGAGCTTCGGCTGGTCGGACGACGGCTCCAACTACGTCGTGGACACCGGCGCCGGCCTGGTCTTCAAGGTCAGCAAGACCAACGGCGACCTGACCTCGCTGGTCTACAAGGGCACGGAGTACCAGGGCTACGGCGGCAAGAACTCGCACGTCGAGTCGGGTCTGGGAACGTCCACGGTGACCATCGCCCAGTCGGGGTCGACGATCCTGATCTCCGTCGCGTACGGCACGCTGAAGCACTACTACGCGGCCCGCAGCGGTGAGAACAACGTCTACCTGTGGACCGACAAGGCCGACTCGTCCGTCACCGCCACCCGGTACATCGTGCGTGTGAAGGCCGGTCTGTTCCTCAACGACGAGCCGGATTCCTACACCTACGCGCCCACCGTCGTCGAGTCCGCGGACGTCTTCGAGAAGTCCGACGGCCAGACCCGTGCCAAGCACTACTCGAAGCTGCGGGTGATGGACTACGACTACATCGGCTGGACGACCGGCAGCGTCGGCCTGTGGATCGTGCGCAGCAACCACGAGAAGGCCTCCGGCGGCCCGTTCTACCGCTCGCTGCTGCGCCACCAGAGCGCCGACGGCGGCGGGCTGTACGAGATCCTGTACTACGGCGAGAACCAGACCGAGTCGGAGCGCTACGGCCTGCAGGGCCCGTACGTCATCGCCCTCACGGACGGCGGCGCCCCCTCCTCGTCCCTCTACCCGGGCACCCTGACCACCTCGTGGGCGGACTCTCTGGGCATCTCCGGGTACGTGGCGGCGGCCGGGCGCGGCCGGGTCGCGGGCGTCGGCATCTCGGGGCGGGACACCGCGTACGCGTACACCGTGGGCCTCGCCAACTCGGCCGCGCAGTACTGGGGTTCGGCACGCTCGTCGGACGGCTACTTCTCGATCGCGGGTGTGCTGCCCGGGACGTACACCCTCACCGTCTTCAAGGGCGAACTCGCCGTCTACACCGGCTCGGTGACCGTCTCCGCCGGTGCGACCACCACCCTCAACACCATCGCCGTCCCCTCCTCCAACGACCCCAGCAACGCCACCGCCATCTGGCGGATCAACAACTGGGACGGCACGCCGGGCGGCTTCAAGAACGCCGACCTGATGACGTACATGCACCCGTCGGACGTACGGGCCGCGTCCTGGACCGGGAACGTGGTCATCGGCAGCGGCACGGAGACCTCGGCCTTCCCCTGCTACCTGTGGAAGGACGTCAACAGCGGGATCGTCGTCTACTTCAGGCTGACGGCCGCCCAGGCCGCCGCCGCGCACACCCTGCGGATCGGCGTGACGACGGCCTACGCGAACGGCCGGCCGCAGGTCGTCGTCAACGACACCTGGACCTCCGCCGTCCCCTCCCCGCCCACCCAGCCGAGCACCCGGTCGCTGACGGTGGGCTCGTACCGGGGCAACAACCACACGTTCACCTACAGCGTGCCGGCGTCCGCCTGGCTGATGGACACCAGCGCCTACAACACGCTGAAGATCTACGTGGCGAGCGGCTCGGGGACGACGTCCTACCTCAGCGCCGGCACCTCGATCGACGCGATCGACCTTCTGAGCTGACCTGACGTCACGTACCGCGGGTCCACTGCTGGTTCGTACCGCCGTTGCACGTGTACGTGATGATGGCGGCCGAGTTGGCGGTGGACGCGCCGCTCACGTCCAGGCACTCGCCGGACGTACGGGCCTTGATGTTCACGTACGACCCGGAGGTGACGACCGACCACTGCTGGGCGGTGGCGCCGGTGCAGTCCTCCTGGGTGACGTCGGTCGCGTTCTCCTGGAGGCAGAGCGAACTGCCCCGGCCCATCAGCTCGTAGTAGCCGGTGCCCAGGTCCTTGAACCACCACTTCTGGTTGGTACCGCCGTTGCAGGTGTACTGGCTGATCGCGATGCCTTCCCAGAGGGACTGGTTCGGGACGTCGGCGCACTTGCTGCTGTGCCGGGCGATCAGGGTGTTGTACGTGGCGCTGGTGCCGCTGACCGTGCCGGCGGCCGTGTCGACGGAGATCTCCGGGTACCAGGACATCGACATCGAGGTGTCGGTCGGGAAGGTCAACGGCAGCCAGACGTACCGGGAGTCGTTGACCGTGCCGCCGAAGGAGTTGCCCCAGCGGTCGCCCATGTAGAGGTACGAGGTGCCCGAGGTGCCGCTGATCGGCAGGACGTACGCGGTCTGGGAGCCGTACGCCGTGGAGTCACCGACGTTGGTCCAGGAGGTCCAGGGGCCGGCGAGCGAGGTGGCGGTGGCGTACTTCTGCTGGTTGGGGCTCCAGCCGGTGGCGGCCGAGGTCAGCATGAAGTAGACGCCGCCCCGCTTGAAGAGGGCCGGGGCCTCGCGGCTGGCGCCGGCCCAGGGGTTGGCGACCAGGCTGTCGATGGCGGTGTAGTCGGCGGTGAGCTTGTAGATGTGCAGGTCGGCGTTCTCGTTGGCCGCCGAGACCATGTAGGCGGTGCCGTCGGTGTCGACGAAGGTGGTGAGGTCGCGGGACATGTACTGGCCGAGCGGCTGGAAGCTGCCCTGGTAGGTGTAGGTTCCGTCGACGGTGCCGGAGACGGCGACGGCGGCGCGGGCCTGGCTGTAGTCGACGCCGTTCTCCTTGTGCATCCACATCACGAACTTGCCGGTGGAGGCGTTGTAGATGACCTTCGGACGCTCGATGTAGGCGGTGCCGAGCTCGGAGGCGGAGGACTGGGTGAGGACGTGGCCCCGGAACTCCCAGGTCTTCAGGTCGGTGGAACGGTAGGCGTCCACGGACTTGAAGGTGTTGTCGGAGTTGCGGTCCTCGCCGAACCAGTAGTAGTAGCTCCCGACCTTGATGACCCCGCCGCCGTGGGCGTGGACGATGTTCCCCGAAGTATCGGTGAACTGGGTCCCGTTGGTGACGGTCTGGGCGGCGGCCGCGGCCGGACCCGCGATGGCCAGGGCGCCGATCACCGCCAGGCACAGGGACAGCAGGATCGCGTACGCACGTCTCATCTCACACACGCTCCTTGAGGGGGGAAGTTCCGGTCCGACCGTTCGTCATCCCGAACGGCATTTGTCATGACGAACGTTGTGATCGCCGAAAAGGTAAGGGCGTGTTACGAGGAGGTCAACGGGTCTGACGAGACGTGGGGGAAAGCGATTTCCGACGGCACGCGGTCCGGGCTCGGTTTTCTGTTATCCAGCACCGCCCGGGACGTCTCCGATGACGTGCGCACCCTTCTCCACACCACCGCAGCGGCCGCCGGCGCCCTGGCCGCCCTGCTGGCCTCCGCTCCTCCCGTCCTCGCCGCCGGTGCCCGGGACGTCACCGCCGACGTACTCGCCGACCGGGACGTGACCCTCACCGGCGACACGGTCGTCACCGTGCCCGCCGGGACGACGACGTACGACGGCGTCCTGCACGGCGAGGGCACGCTCACCGTGCGCGGCGGCGGCACCCTGATCCTCACCAGGGACAGCGACTTCACCCTGCCGAAGGCACGGCAACGGCAGGTCGTGCGCACCCAGGGCGGCAACCACCCGTACGGCACCGTGCTGGGCTCCGTCACCAACGACAGCCTGGTGGCGACCGGAGTGACGGTGAGGGGGGACTACGCCCAGCACAAGCGGGGTGAACTCGCCCTGCAGAGGAGGCCGTTGAAGGTGTCGGGCCGCGTCGCCCTGGCCGGTGCCCTCGACATGTCCGCCGTGGGCACCGACCCGGCCCGCCGCATCACCGTGATCGACCACACCGGCAAGGCCCCGACCACCGGCACCTTCGACGGCCTCGCCGAGGGCACCGCGGTCAAGCTGGCCGACACCGTCTACCGGCTCACCTACCGGGGCGGCGACGGCAACGACGTGGTCCTGACCGCGGAGTCGGCGAAGGCCTCGACCAAGGCGGACACCACCGGCACCACGCCCACCGCTCCCCCGACGGTGACCACCCGCACCGCCTCCGACTCGGCGCAGCCCTTCGGCTGGTGGCCCTACGCCCTCGCCCTCGGCCTCCTCGGCGGCCTGGTGGTCCCGGCGACCCGGCGCACGAAGCGCGAGGGCCGCCGCAGAAGCAGGCGGCACGCGGGCTGACCGCCTAACCCGGCGCCAGGTCGCGGGTGATCTCCGCCGCGCCGCCCACGAGGAGCGCCGGGCCGTCCGTCTCGTGGCGTGCGACGGCTCTGATCGTCGCCGGAGTGCCGAGTGGGTCGCCCATGTCGGCGGTGACGCTCCGCAGGCCCTCGCGGGCGAGGTGGGCGGCCAGGCAGGCCGTGCTGTTGGCGTTGGCGATGTCTTCCGGGACACCGATCGACGGGGCGAACATGCGGGCCGTCACCCGTCCTTCGGGAGTCGGGGCCGAGTAGAGGTAGCAGCCCAGCAGGGCCAGTCGGTCGCAGGCGGTGCGGAGGCGGCCGAGATCCGGGGCCAGGGCGGAGACCGCGGACCGGGTGGGCAGCGGGACGAGGAGCCGGGGCCGTCCCAGGGCGGCGACGACACAGCCGGGCGAGGGCCCGGCGATGCCCAGGGCGGCCAGGACTTCGTCGTGTTCACCGGCCTCGGGGGCGCGCAGGCCGACCCGGCCCGGTGCGAACCAGGCCTCCAGGCGGCCGTCGTCGTCCTCGTGCCGGATCGCGCGGCCTTCGAGGGTGCCGCCCCGGGTCCGCAGGGTGACCTCGTGGGTGCCGTAGCGGGCGGCGAGGACGGCCAGCGCCGCGATCGTGCCGTGGCCGCAGCCGGGGAGTTCGCCCTCGGCGGTGAAGAAGCGCAGCGCGACCCCACCGCCGTCCCGGTCCGCCGAGAGGAACACGGCGTGGGACGTACCGGCACGGACGGGTACCTCGCGGCGTTCGTCGTCGGTGAGCGGTGTGTCGTCCAGGACCGCGGTGGGGCTGCCCCCGCGGCCGTCGCGCAGGCAGGCACGGACGATGGTGAGGGTCACGGGACCGAGCGTAGAGGAGGCGGCCTTGGCGCCGTCGGGCGCGGGCAGCCATGGCGGTTCCGGTGCCGGGTCGACTAGCGTCGGGGGCATGACCAGCGACAACTCCCCCAGCCTCGCCGACGCCCTCGCCGCCGGGACGGTGGTGCTCGACGGTGGCATGTCCAACCAGCTGGCGTCCGCCGGGCACGACCTGAGCGACGAGCTGTGGTCGGCGCGGCTGCTGGCCGACCGGCCCGACGCGGTCACCGACGCGCACCTCGCGTACTTCAGGGCGGGCGCCGACGTCGCGATCACCGCCAGCTACCAGGCCACGTTCGAGGGCTTCGGCAAGCGCGGGATCCCGCACGAGGAGGCCGCCCGGCTGCTCGCGCTGAGCGTGGAGCTGGGGCGCGACGCGGTACGGCGGGCGCGGGAGGAAGGGATCGTACGGCCGTTGTGGGTGGCCGCGTCGGTCGGGCCGTACGGGGCGATGCTGGCCGACGGCTCCGAGTACCGGGGGCGGTACGGGCTGAGCGTCGACGAGCTGGAACGGTTCCACCGGCCTCGGCTCGAGGTGCTGGCCGGGGCGGGGCCGGATGTGCTGGCGCTGGAGACCGTGCCGGACGCGGACGAGGCGGCCGCGTTGCTGCGGGCGGTCCGGGGGCTGGGGGTACCGGCCTGGCTGTCGTACAGCGTGGCGGGCGGGCGGACGAGGGCGGGGCAGCCGCTGGAGGAGGCGTTCGCCCTGGCCGCCGCCGTGGACGAGGTGATCGCCGTGGGGGTGAACTGCTGCGCGCCGGAGGACGTCGACCGTGCGGTGGAGGTGGCGGCGCGGGTGACGGGGAAGCCGGTGGTCGTCTATCCCAACAGCGGGGAGGTGTGGGACGCGGAGGCTCGGGCGTGGACGGGGCGGTCCCTGTTCGACGCCGGGCAGGTGGCGGGGTGGCGGGAGGCGGGGGCCCGGTTGATCGGGGGGTGCTGCCGGGTGGGGCCGGAGGCCATCGCCGGGATTGCCCGGGTGGTTTGAGGGTCGCCTGTTCGCCGGAGGGGTTCTGCCGGTACGCGACTGCGGGTCGTTCTGGGCTGGTCGCGCAGTTCCTCCCCCGGCCTTCGGCCGGGAGTACCCCCAGTGCCCCTACGGGGGCGCTAGTGTCCCCTCGGAACCGGTTGGCTGGGGTGGGGTTGACCAGGAAGAGCGAAGAGGCGGGGCGGAGCACCATACGGGACGTCGCCGCGCGTGCACGGTGGTCGCCGCCACCGACATGGTGGCGGCGGGCGCGCTGACCGCCCTGCACGAGGCGGGCCTGACGGTGCCGGGGGACGTGTCGCTGGCCGGGTACGACGACATGCCGTTCGCCCGTGATCTGCACCCGCCCTGACCACCGTGCACGTGCCCTACGAGGAGCTCGGGCGGCTCGCCGTGCGGACCGCGCTCGGGCACCGCGGGGAGTCGGCCGACGAGCACCTGCTGCTCGGCACGCACGTGGTCGTACGGGACTCAGTGGCGCCGTACGGCGGCCACTGAGCGGCGCAGCCGGCGTACCGCCAGGGCCAGCTCGGGCGTTCGTTCGGGGTGCGGCGGAGGTGCGCCGGGTGCCCAGAGGGCGAACTCCGCGTCCCGGGGGCCGGACACGGTACGGGGCTCGCCGTCGCCGATGACACGGACCGGGTGGGTGTCGTCCCAGGCCTCCCAGCCGGGGTCGCCGGTCGTGGCGAAGCGGACCCAGGCGCCGTGCATCGCGTCGGCCAGCTCCTGCGGGGCGCCCGCGCCCGCCAGCCGGGCCGAGTCGGGGTCCTCCCCGGTGTCGAACACGAAGCCCAGTTCGAGGGCGTGACATGCGCCGAGACCGGGGCGGTTGGAGGGCCAGGCGAACTCGTAGAGGTAGGAGGAGCCGGGGCGGGCCTCGGCCAGCCGGTGCAGCGGGAGGCGGAGCAGGTGGTCGGTGACCATCTGGCCGACGGTCTCGGCGGGGCCGGCCTCGGGATGCAGGCTGCGGTAGCCGCGCGGCACCTCGTGGCCGACGCGGCAGCGGGCCATGGCACCGGCGAAGGAGACCGGGCCGAGCCGCTCGACGTGGTCGATGAGGCCGCCGGGGACCAGCCAGAGCCGGTACTCGTCGCGGGTCCAGCCCATCAGGAGGTCGACGCCGTGGGCCGCCTCGCCGTCGAGGAGGGCCTGGAGCGGGTCACGCGGGACGAGGTCGCCGTCGACGACGATCCCGAAGGCGGGGCCGCCGAGGACGGGGCTGCCGAGCCGGCCCACCTCGGCCTGGGTGCGCAGCAGCAGCTCGCGGTCGACCTCGGCGAAGGCGCGGGCGGTGGCGGGGATCCTGAGGCGGCTGGCCATCCGGCGGACCATGCGCCGTACCTTGTCGCGTTCCGCGGCCTCGGGCGGGCCGCTCTGCAGGACGGCGCGGCGGATCAGGCCCTGGGTCTGGGGGGCGGCGAGCAGGACGCCGGTGCTGATGGCGCCTGCGGACTGGCCGCAGAGGGTGATGCGGGCCGGGTCGCCGCCGAAGGCCGCGATGGTCTCGTGGACCCAGCGCAGGGCGGCGAGTTGGTCGCGCAGGCCGGGGTTGGGCGGGGTCTCGGGGAACAGGCCGTAGCCCTCCACGCCCAGGCGGTAGTTCACCGAGACGAGGACGACTCCGTCCCTGGCGAACGCGTGCCCGTCGTACACCGGTACGGCCGAGGATCCCCTGGTCAGGGCACCGCCGTGCAGCCAGACCAGGACCGGGAGCCGGGCACCGGGGCCCGGCTCCGGGGTCCACACGTTGAGGTTGAGGCAGTCGTCGCCGGGGATCACCGGGTCGGACAGATACTGCGCGAACGCCTGCGAGTACGGCGGTTTGGGTGCCGTCGGCCCGAACGCGCCCGCGTCCCGGACGCCGTTCCAGGGCTCGGGCGGCACGGGCGGACGGAACCGGTGTTCCCCGAAGGGCGGGGCGGCGTAGGGGATACCGCGGAAGACGGCGACCCCGTCCTCCCACCTGCCGCGTACCGCCCCGTAGGGGGTGCCGGCCACAGGCTCCATCGGCCCGTCGAGATCCTTCGGGCCCGTTCGGTCCGCCGTCATCCGCCCACCAGCTCCTCCCGCCGCGCGTGCCGGTACGCCGGTACGCCAAGAGCATCACATCTGCTCCCCGTATTCCGGCACACACGGCGGTCGGGCGGCTACGGGCGGCTACCGGGATTCATTCGCAGTGCTCCGGCCTTCAGGACTCTGTTGAGGAATGCGTGATTCGAGCAGGCCTGGGTCGTTGGTCTCCCCTGTTGTGGGTGGGAAGGCCGAGAGAGATGTCGCTGGAGCCACGGGCTGATCAGGGAGTGCCGGAGCTGACGGCAGATCGGCCGGTTCGAACCGACCTCCCAGATCTGCTCCACCTGTGGCGCCGTGGACGGGCCCAAACCCCTGCACGTGCGGGAATGGACCTGTAGGGCCTGCGGCACCGTCCACGACCGGGACCACAACGCCGCACTCAACGTGAAGACGGCCGCCGGACTGGCGGTATCAGCCTGCAGAGCGCCGGTGAGACCGGGAGCGATCCCGGCACAGCGCGAGGAAACAGGAAGCCACGGATTCTCGACTGGAAACCGTGCCGCGTAGCGGCACAGCCTCCGGTCGAGAAGGCCAGAATCCTCGGGCTTCAGCCCGAGGAGCAAGTCGAGGGCGTAGCCGTCGGAGTCGGTGTACAGGTAGGGCACGGCGTGCTCGATCGAGCCGTTGCCCGCACCCGACTTGAAGTAGACGGCCTGGTCGTACTTGGCGCCGTCCTCGTTGAGGATCCCGATGGCCAGGACCGAGGCCATCGTGCACAGGTCCCAGTTGGCCCAGTAGTTGGTGATGCAGGTGTCGTGGTGGTTGGTCGGGAAGCTGTTGTTGAGCGGGGGGAAGACGTTGGCCAGCATCTCCTGGGCGGCGGCGAGGTCGAAGCCGTCGTAGTCGCGCATCAGCTCGCACGCGTTGGCGAACGGCCAGACGTAGAGGCCGGCCGCGAGGAACCGGTCGGCGTTTCCGGTGACCGTGGTCAGCGTCGTCGACCAGGCGTTGAGGATGGCGGCGGCGCACGCGGCGTCGGCCTCGGTGCCGCCGACCTCCACCCGGGACGAGAACGAGGCCCGCCGCGCAGCCGTATAGGAAGTCGACGCCACCAGCCCCCTCACCCTCGGCGTCACAGTGCACCGCACCGACGCCCGCTTCTGGTACGCGGCCGACGGCCCCCGCCGGCCCATCGGCCCGCCCCTCGACTTCACTCGCCTCTCCGACGACCACGGCACCCGTCTCCGCTTCACCGGCGCCATGGCCGCGATCCACGCCGTGGACCTCGTCGACGCCTCCTTCACCGCGGACTTCACGGACTTCCGAGTCACCTGCACACCGGCATAACCCCGCAAACTCCGACCCGCCCTGTTCGAGGTTTCGAAAGTCCCGTATGCGGAGATCCCGCGAATTCCCAGGTCTTCACGTCGTGTTGACGCGCACCTATCGTAGGAAGCGCTTACTGCATGGCTTGCAAGCAGACCGCGGAAGCAGCGTTGGTCGCAACTTTCGTTACTTTCGTTGGCCCAAGGGCGGGCCGGAGAGGCGGGTTCCCCATGGTCCGTGCCGGAGGTACGAGCGTGGCGGCGACCGGTCCGACGCTGGCGGTGGTGGCCCGCGAGGCGGGCGTCTCCGTGCCGACCGCGTCGAAGGTGGTGAACGGCCGTGACGACGTGGCCCCCGAGACCCGCCGCCGGGTCACCGAGGCCCTCGAACGGCTCGGCTACGTCCGCAGACCGCGGTTCGACGCGACGAAGTCCCCCACGTTGATCGACCTGGTCGTGCAGGCGCTGGACAGCTCGTGGTCGGGCGCCGTGCTGCACGGGGTGGAGGAGGCGGCGTACGAGGCGGGTCTGGAGGTCATCGTGTCGGCGGGGCCGGGGCGGACACGGTCCGGCCGCCCGGAGCGCGGCTGGCTGGACAAGCTCACCGCACGCGGTTCCTCCGGGGTGCTGTTCGACCTGGCCGAGCTGACCGCGGCGCAGTACGCCTGGCTGGACCACCACCGCATCCCGTACGTACTGATCGACCCGGTCCACGAACCCCCGGCGGGCGTGGTCTCCGTCGGGGCGGCGAACTGGCAGGGCGGGGTCACCGCGACAGAGCACCTGCTCGCCCTCGGCCATGAGCGGATCGCGGTGATCGCCGGCAACCGGCGCCGGATGTGCAGCGGCGCCCGGACGGCCGGCTACCGCTCGGCGCTCGCCTCGGCGGGGCTGCGCCATCGCGGCGAGTACGTCCGGCACGCGGGCTTCGACGAGGACACGGCCCGGCAGCGTATGCACGAACTGCTGGACCTGCCGGAGCCGCCGACCGCCGTGTTCGTCTGCTCGGACCGGATGGCGCTCGGGGTCTACACGGCACTGGCCGAACGCGGGCTGCGGGTGCCGGCGGACATCAGCGTGGTCGGCTTCGACGATCTGCCCGAGGCGCGCTGGGGGACCCCGGCGCTGACCACGGTCCGCCAGCCCCTTGCGGAGATGTCCGCGACCGCCCTGCGGCTGCTGGTACGGATGATGCACGGGGACCGTCCGGAGGGCACCCGGACGGAGCTGTCGACCCGGCTGGTGGAGCGGGCGAGCACGGCGGCGCCGGCGGCCCGTTCGGCCGTACGTCGGTGACCGCACCCTCATCAAGATCGTTTCCAGGGCATGAAACTCACTCTGCGCACCGCTGCGGCCTGTGCTCTGGCCGCAGCCGCCGTGACCACGGCCTTGGGCACCGCCCGGGCCACGACCCTGACGGTCGCCCCGGCCCAGCACCACGCCACGGTGGCCGCGACCCCGACCGACGAACACGACCCGAAGGAGGACGTGGAACTGGACGAGAACGGTCAGCCGGACCTGAACGAGGACTGAGGCGCCCCAAAGGGGCGCGGGAGCTGCGCGACCGGACACAACGGTCCCGCAGCTCCCCACCGGCCGATCCGGCCCCGGCCGGCTCGCGCGGCCGGTCCGGCCGGCCGCTCAGTCGTCGTCGTTCTGACGCGGCTCTCCCAGCAACGCCTGGATCGCGTCCACGGCGCTGCCGTCGTGGTCGCTGCCTGCCGTTCCTCTCCCGGCCTGGATGTTGGCCGTGCGGTCCACCTCCAGGATGGAGTCCGCGTGGGAGTTGTCGAGCACGGTGATCAGGCTCCCGCCGGCACAGGCCGGTGCCGCGCCTCCGGCCAGCAGGGCTGCGGCGACCACCACGGCCGCCCGCAGCCGCACCCCCGTGTCCGTCACACGCCCACGCCCTCGGGCTCGTCGAGCCGTTCCCGGGCGATGTTGCGCTCCAGCAGGGTGGTGGAGGCCTTGACACCCACGCCGCCGGCCGCGTCGACCGACGGCAGTCGGCCGTCCGCGGACTTCAGCTCGCTCAGCGCCGAGTCCATCGCCTCGTGCGCGGCGAACAGACAGGGCGTGGAGTAGATCGCGACGTCGACGCCGAGGTCGTCCAGCTCGGTGAGCGAGAGGCGGGGCGACTTGCCGCCGGCGATCTGGTTGAAGAGCAGCGGTTTGTCGCCTACGACCTTGCGGATCCGACGGATCCACTCCTCGCTGCGCACCCCGTCGACGAGGACCACGTCGGCGTCGGTGGCGGCGAGCCGCTCCGCGCGGTGCAGGATGTCGTGCTCGTCGGTGGCGTCCGTGCGGGCCACGACCACCAGGTCCTGGCGGGTCGCCAGGACCTTCTCCAGTTTCTCCAGGTACTCCTCCAGCGGCAGCACCTGCTTGCCGTCGGCGTGCCCGCACCGGCGCGGCCGCTTCTGGTCCTCCAGGATCACCCCGGAGGCGCCGATCCGCTCCAGCCCCTCCACGACGTGGCAGGCGACCTCGGGGTCGACGTACCCGTCGTCGATGTCGACGAGGAGATGGTGGTGCGGGAACGCGCCCCGCAGCCGCTGGACGAAGGCCACCATGTCGGGCCAGGCGATGAACCCGATGTCCGGCAGGCCGTAGTACGAGGCGGCGAAGCCGAAGCCCGAGACGAACATCCCGTCGTAGTGTTTGGCCGCGATCGACGCCGAGTACATGTCGTACACGCCGATCAGCGGGGTGGTCCCCGGCCCGGCGATCTGCTCGCGCAGCTTCTTCCCGTAAGTCAAGGTCCGGCTCCTCCTGTGGGTGGGTGGCGCGACGGCACGAACGGCCTCCGCGTCTCTACAGCCCTTTGCCAAGACAAGAGCATCTCTAGATACGCACGTGACTATCTCCGTGCGCGACCTTTACTCACCCCAATGGCGGATCCGGTTCACCGGAGAAACGTCACTGGACCAGTCGTGCGGCCCAGGCGACACCCCCGTACAGGTGGGCCAGGAAGCCGGAATCCCGATAGGCCTCCCGGGCGTGACCGAGGGCGGTGTAGAACACCCGTCCGGCCCCCTGCTCGCGGCACCAGGCCAGCGGATGGTCGTCCCCCATCCCGCCGCCGTCGTACGACGTCTCGTCGGCGCGCAGCAGGACCCGGACCCGGCCGCGCGGGTTGTCGCGGAAGTCGTACCACTCGTCGGCGAAGTCCCAGACGGCGGGCAGGTGCCGGGTGGCGGGGTGGTCGTGGTCCTCGACGAGCGCCCGGCCGGGCTGGTACTGCGGGTGGCGGTCGAAGCGGGCGCCGAGGAGTTCGCCGTAGTACGGCCAGTCGTACTCGGTGCAGGCCGCCGCGTGCACGCCGGCGAAGCCGCCGCCCGCCTCCACGTAGGCGGCGAGCCGCGCCCGCCCCGCCCGGGTCAGGATCTCGCCGCTGGTGGAGAGGAGGACGACGGCCGCGTACCCGTCCAGGGGCTGCTCGAGGGCGGCCGGGTCCTCGGTGGCGTCGACGTCGACACCGGTGAACTCCCGTACGGCGGCGACGGCGTCGGGGATGGAGTCGTGGCGGTAGCCGGTGGTGCGGGTGTGGACGAGCAGTCGGGGGGCCATGCCCGCATGATCGCCCACGGCCGGGGCCGGCTCAAAGGCCCGGCGTCGGCACGCTGTTGTCGGGCGGCCCGCCGTCGCCGTTGGTCGGCAGGTCGCCGCGCTGCACCGGCTGGTCGTCGGTGAAGGCCGGGTCGGGGGTGGGCAGCAGGGTGTCGAGTTCGGCGGCGGTGGGGCGGTGGACGGCGCGCAGCGCCTTGGCCAGCACCGCGTCGGAGACCCCGCCCTCACCCTCCAGCCACACCACGCAGCCCTTCTCCGACACCTCGTACCTGTGCTGCCCGGCGTAGCGCAGGTGGTCGGTGTAGAGGTGGATGACGGCGCCGGCCTTGTCCGCGTAAGAGGCGGAGAAGCCGTCGTCGCCCTGCACGCCGACGGACTGCTGGGCGAGGGTGAAGCCCGGCGCGTCGGTGACGTAGACCATCTCCGGGGCCATCCCCAACGCCGAGGCCTTGGAGGCCAGTTCGGCCGGGTCGGCGGGGGCACCGGAATCCCCGGAGGCGCCGGGTCCCGCCTTCTCGGTGCCGCACCCGGTGAGCAGGGCGGCGGCGAGGAGCAGAGGCGGCAGGACGCGCACGGCACGGATCATGCGCCCATGGTGCCGCACAGGCGTTCCACAGGGGACCGGTTTTCCGGCGGGCCGCCACCCCGCTGCCCGCGGTGCCGGCGACCGCCCCCGACCCCGTGGAACTCCGCCCTCTGCTCGCGGGCCTGGGCACGGACCTGGCCCGCTCCGAGGGTCCGGTGTCGCTCTCCTTCACCGTCGGCACCCCGCACGGCCCGGTGACCTTCCACCGAACCGGGTGTCCGATTCCTTCAAGACCGGCGACGGGCCGCCGCCTACGGTGAGGGCATGACTCCACGATTCGCGGTGCTCGGTCTCGTCACCTCCGACCTGGCCGCCTCCCTCGCCTTCTACCGCCGTCTCGGCCTGGTCTTCCCGCCCGGCGCCGAGGAACAGCCGCACGTCGAGGCGGAGTTGCCCGGCGGGCTCACCCTGGCCCTGGACACGGAGGAGACGATCCGCTCCTTCCACCCGGCCTGGCGCCCGCCGGCCGACGGCGGCCGCGTGTCACTCGCCTTCCGCTGCGACTCCCCCGCCGCGGTCGACGCGCTCTACGACGACCTGGTCGGCGCCGGGTACCACGGCGAGCTCAAGCCCTGGGACGCGTTCTGGGGCCAGCGGTACGCCACGGTCCACGACCCCGACGGCAACGGCGTCGACCTCTTCGCCCCGCTACCCGCCGAGTAGTCCGCTCAGCGGCAGCCCCGCCAGCTCCCGTACGTCCCGGGAGAGATGCGGCTGATCCGCGTACCCCGCCCGGACCGCCGTCTCCGCGAGCGGAACCCCGGCCCGGGCGAGCGCGAGCGCCCGCTGCATCCGCAGCACCCGGGCGAGCGTCTTGGGCCCGTAGCCGAAGGCGGCACGACTTCGGCGGTGCAACTGGCGTGCACCAAGACCGAGTTCGTCGGCGACCGCCGCCACGGGCCACCCGGCGTCCAGGGCTTCGACGAGCCGCCGCAGCGGCGGATCGGGCGGGACGACCCGCTCCAGAGCGATCTCCTCCAGTGCGGCGGCCGGATCACCCGCACCCGCGACCCGGTCCCGCAGCCGCCGCACCTCCCCGGCCGGCCACAGGTCACTCAGCTCGACCCGCTGATCGAGCAGTGCGTACGCCGGCACGCCGAGGAGGGTGGGCGCGGTACCGGGATAGAGACGGAGGCCCGTCCATCCGCCTCCGCCGCCCCCGGTGACGTACCCGCGCGTATCAGGCCCGGCGACCAGCAGCCGCCCGTCGTGCCAGAGCAGATCCATACAGCCGTCGGGCAGCACCCGCCCGGCGCCACCCTCGCCGGGCGCGTTCACCCAGACGACCGCACCGGGGAGCCGGGACGCCCGTTCCTTGTACACGGACGCCAGCGTAGACGCGCCCCTTCAGGGGGGCTGGGGGAGGAGCTGCGCGGGCGACGACGACGCGCCCTCACCCCGCCGACAAAGCGATCCCCCGAACCGAACCCGGCGTCGGCCCTCAGGCCTCCGGCTTGTGATGCGGATGGCTGCTCTTCACATGCGCCCGCAACCGCGACGTGACGTCCTCCGGCGGCAGGAACCGGGACCAGCGCTCCGGGAACTCCGACGGCATGTCCGGGTCGTCGGGGTCGTCCGGGCCCGTCTCGCGGGCCGCCGCGGACGCGCGGGCCACGTACTCGGCGACCTGGGCCTCCCGCAGCCGCTCGTTGGCGGCGCGCGCCGCGGCCGTCGCGGCGGCCGGCCAGACCCGGTCGATCGCGGCGTTCACGGCGGCGCCGACCAGCACGGCGAAGGCCGACACGCCGATCCAGAGCAGCACGGCGACGGACGCGGCGAGGGAGCCGTAGATCGTCGCGCCCTCGATGGTGTTGGTCAGGTAGATGCGCAGCAGGAAGCTGCCGAGGACCCACATGGCCAGGGCGACCAGGGCGCCGGGCACGTCCTCGATCCACGGCGAGCGCACCGGCACGGAGACGTGGTAGAGCGTGGTCAGGAAGACGATGGACAGGACGATCACGACCGGCCAGTACAGGACCTGGACGAGCGTCTCCGACCACGGCACGATCCCGACCACCGCGTCCGGCCCGGCCACCATCAGCGGGAGCGCGACCGAGCCGATCAGCAGCGCGGCGATGAAGAGCAGGAAGGAGACGATCCGGGTCTTCACGATGCCCCGGACGCCGTCGAGGCCGTACATCACGGTGATCGTGTCGATGAAGACGTTCACCGCGCGGGAACCCGACCACAGGGCGAACAGGAAGCCGATGGAGATGACGTCGGGGCGGCCGCCCCGCATCACGTCGTGCAGGATCGGCTCGGCGATCTCCTTGACGCCCTTGTCCGACAGGACCGTGCGGGAGGCCTCCAGCAGGTTGCTCTCCAGGCTGGCGATGGTGTCGGCGCCGGTCCAGGCGTCGACGTAGCCGAGCAGTCCGATGAGGCTGAGCAGCAGCGGCGGGACGGACAGCAGGGTGAAGAAGGCGGCCTCGGCGGCGAGGCCGAGGATGCGGTACTCCATGCAGGAATTGACGGTGTCCTTGAGCAGCAGCCAGGCCGTCCTGCGCTTGGAGACGTTCCGGTAGAGAGCTCTGGCCCGGTGGAGCCGGCCGGAGGGCCGCTCGGGGGTATCGCTTGCTGGCTGCACGCCCTAACGGTATCCGCCGTCCGGGGCCGTCCTCACCTCCCGGGGCTCCGGCCGGGGCGGGGGCGGTGAGCGGGGCCGTTGTGTCAGGCTGGATGCCATCGCCGCCTTCCCGGGTAGGTTCGCTGACATGGCAGGCAACACCACGCACACCGTGACCAACCAGCCGCCCCCGCTGGTCGGGTACGACCTGTTCGGTGCCGACCGGGCGCTGGTCGAGGCCGTCGAGCGGCACACCGACCCGGAGCTGCTCGACGAGGTGCGCGCCGAGCTGTCGGAGATCGGCGTCTCGGCCGGCTCGGGGCAGGTGCAGGAGTGGGGGGCACAGGCGAACGAGCACCCGCCGCGGCTGCGCACCCACGACCGCTACGGCCACCGGATCGACGAGGTCGAGTTCCATCCCGCCTGGCACCGGCTGCTCGGCAAGGGCGTCGGCGCGGGCCTGACCACCGGCTGGGTGCGACCGGCCGGGCACGTCCGGCGGGCCGCCGCCTTCCTGGTCTGGACCCAGGTGGAGGCCGGCAACTGCTGCCCGCTGTCGATGACCAACGCGGCGGTACCCGCGCTGCGCACCGATCCGGAGCTGGCCGCCGCGTGGGAGCCGCTGCTGACCTCGGTGATCTACGACCGAGAGCTGCGGCCCGCCACACGGAAGGCGGGCGCCCTCTTCGGCATGGGCATGACGGAAAAGCAGGGCGGCAGCGACGTACGGGCGAACACGACCGCCGCCGCCCCGCTCGCCGAGGCCGGGACGTACGCCCTGACCGGGCACAAGTGGTTCTGCTCGGCTCCGATGTCGGACGGCTTCCTGGTGCTGGCCCAGGCACCGGACGGCCTCACCTGTTTTCTCGTGCCGCGCGTCCTGGCGGACGGCACCCGCAACGTCTTCCTCCTCCAGCGGCTCAAGGACAAGCTCGGCAACCGGTCCAACGCGTCGGGCGAGGTCGAGTTCGACGGGACCTGGGCCCGGCGGGTGGGCGAGGAGGGGCGCGGGGTGCGGACCATCATCGAGATGGTCGCCGCGACCCGGCTGGACTGCGTCCTCGGCTCGGCGGGACTGATGCGGCAGGCGGTGGCGCAGGCCGTGCACCACGCCACGCACCGCGAGGCCTTCGGCACGAAGCTCGCCGACCAGCCGCTGATGCGCAACGTCCTGGCCGACCTCGCGATCGAGTCGGAGGCGGCGACCACCCTCGCGCTGCGGCTCGCCGCCGCCTACGACGACGGGAGCGAGTCGGAACGGGCCTTGCTGCGGCTGGCGTTGCCGGCCGCCAAGTACTGGGTGACCAAGCGCTGCGCGCCGCTCGTCGTGGAGGCCGCCGAGTGCCTGGGCGGCAACGGCTACGTGGAGGAGTCGGGTCTGCCCCGGCTGGTCCGCGAGTCCCCGCTCAACTCGGTCTGGGAGGGCGCGGGCAACATCCAGGCCCTGGACGTGCTCCGCGCGCTGCAACGCGAGCCGGGCGCACTGGACGCCTACCTCCGGGAGATCGGCCGCGCCCACGGCGCCGACCACCGCCTGGACCGCGCGGTCAAGGACCTCTTCTCCGAACTGGCCGACCTGGAGGGCATGGAGTCCCGCGCCCGCCGGCTCGTGGAACGCCTGGCGACGGTCCTCCAGGGCTCCCTGTTGGTCCGCTTCGCCCCGCCGGAGGTCGCGGACGCCTTCTGCGCGTCGCGGCTGGGCAACGACTGGGGCTCGACCTTCGGCACGCTGCCGGGCGGCCTGGACCTCACGGCGGTGGTGGACCGATCCCGGGTGACCTTCTGAGATCCGGGACCTGCCCTACCTGTAGGGGCGCCGGGGGTCCCCCCGGCCGAAGGCTGGGGGAGGAACTGCGCGAGCAACCCCCACAACCGTCAGCCGCCGGCACACCGCGACAACGCACCCCCTGTCGCGCACGGCCAAGGCGCCGCAGGCTGCGGCGGGGGTGGTGCTGCGCCGACACGGCACCACCCCCGCCTCTTCGGCCCATATCAGGCCACTGACGCCACGGCGTCGGCTCAAGTTTCGGCCACCCCCGGGCCGTTCACCAGGGTTGCAAGGGGTTGCAACATATCGGTGACTGTGTGTGGACTGTGTGCCTCCGGCACCGGAAAACGGCAGTATAAGACGCGCAGTCGGACCGGAAACCGCCGCCCGGACGGCTTGACAGCGACTCATCGATGCCTGTTTCGAGGCGTATCCGGGAGGACCTCAGTGGGGAACCCGCCGATGGACGTGGCGCGACTCGCCGCGAAGAACGCGGCGCAGGCGGCGCGGGTACTGAACGAGGTGCGCGAGGCCAGACTCGCCGGACAGCGTGGGCGCGTCTCGCCCCGGCCGGTGATCGAACAGTCCTGGGGGCGGATGCTGCGCAGCGGCGTCGACCCCGACCACGACTTCCGTTCGGGGCTGCTGTCCGCCGACGAAGTCCGGCGCAGACGTGAGGAGTCACCGCTCAAGGACGTGCTGCCGGTGTTGCGCGAGGGGCTGCTTTCGGTCGCGGACGTCGCCCAGCACATCATGGTGGTCGCGGACGCCGACGGCCGGGTGCTGTGGCGCGAGGGGTCCTCGCCGGTGCTGCGCAAGGCGGACGGGCTGGGCTTCGAACTGGGCGCGGACTGGCGCGAAGACGTCGTCGGGACCAACGGGGTCGGGACCCCGGCGGTGGTGCGCAGGCCCGTGCAGGTGTTCGCCGCCGAGCACTTCGTCCGCTCGCATGTCTCCTGGACGTGTTCCGGCGCCCCGATCACGGATCCCCGGGACGGCAGCCTGCTCGGCGTGGTGGACGTCAGCGGCCCGTTGGAGACGATGCATCCGGCCACCCTGGCCTGGGTGAACTCGGTGGCGAAGCTCGCCGAGGCCCGGCTGCGGGAGCTGCACCTGGACGCGCTGGAGCGGCTGCGGGCGGTCGCGGCGCCGGTGCTGGCCCGGCTGGGCGGGCGAGCGCTGGTGGTGGACGCCGACGGCTGGACCGCGGCGATCACCGGCATGCCGTATCCACGGCGGCTCGCGCTGCCCAAGTCGCTGTCACCGGGCCGCCGGTGGCTGCCGGCGCTCGGGCTGTGCGCGGTGGAGCCGCTGGCCGGGGGTTGGCTGCTGCGGGCGGTGGACGAGCCGGCGCCGGCGGGCGGGGACCGGCTCGTCCTCGACCTGGCCCGGCCGCGCCGGCCCTCCGTGACGGTCGGCGGCGGCGCGGGCTCGTGGTCCCATGAACTCAGTCCCCGGCACGCCGAGTTGCTGTACCTGCTGGCGGTACGGCGGGGCGGGCGCAGCGCGGCCGGGCTGGCCGAGGACGTCTTCGGGGACGCCTCGCGGACCGTGACCGTACGTGCCGAGATGTCCAGGATCCGGCGGTACCTCGGGGCACTTCTCGAACACCGGCCTTACCGCTTCCGCGAGGACGCCGAGATCGAGGTGCTGCTCCCCGACGACCCGCGCGACCTGCTCCCGTACTCGACCGCCCCGGCGGTGACGGCGTCCCGGACACCCGACCGTATTTAACACAGCCGTATTTAACGCATCCGGGGCATCCAGGGAGGTATCTTCCGCATATTTGCTGGGTCTTCGAGGTACGACGGCTCCGGCTGCCGTAGCATCCCGGGTACGGGCTCCCCACCTGCTCCTCGGTCAACGCTTTGACCATCAGGCGCAGTTGGCCCGCCTCGGGAGGAGACATGAAGCATCGCGGCAGACACCGGCGGCGCAGACGGGGCACGGCCCTGCGTGCTGCCCTGGCCGGCACCGCGCTGGCGCTCACCGCGGCGGCCACGATCGTCAGCGCCTCGCAGGCCACGGTCGCCGAGGACCCCGGCGCGCTGAAGCCACTGACCGCCACCGCCGACACCTCCCGGCTGCAGCTCCGAGAGCACCTCGTACCGCGCCGCTCGCTGGACCGGCTCGCCTCGGCGATGGGCGGCACGGTCGGGGTCGCCGACGTGCTGGCCGCCTCCGACCACACCCTGCGCGAGGCGGCCGACTGCGACTCGGACGACCGGGACTCGCTGCCGGTCACCCCGGCCGTCGCCGAGGCGTACTGCTGGGACCCCACCGACACCCTCACCGACGACTGGCAGCCGGCCTCGGTGACCACCTCCTCGGACGCGGACGACGACGGCCTGTGGGGCGCCAACCGCGTCGTCCTGGCCGGCTGGACGCACAGCACCTCCACCGGCCCCGCCGCCTCCCGGGGCCTGGCCAGGGTCGCGGTGATCAACGCGAACGACCCGGCCCACCCCTCCTACTCCTGGGTCCTGCTGACCGTGCCCAGCGCCGACGGCAGCGACTACCGGGGGCTGACCTCGCAGATCTCCGGCATGGCCTGGTACCAGGACAAGCTCCTGGTCACCACCGTCCAGGGCAGTGCCCAGGCGCTCTACGTCTACGACCTGAACCGCATCCAGCGCACCTCGGTGCTGACCGACACGGTCGGCCGGGTGCCCGGCGGCTGGTCGGCCGACGGCTTCCGGTACGTGATGCCCGCCGTGGGCTCGTACCGCTTCACCGCCGGGGCCTGCTCCCGGACCGGCGCGCCCTGTCCCAGCGCGCTCTCCGTGGACCGGGGCACGGCTCCGGACAGCCTGGTCCTCGGCGAGTGGACGCCCGCCGGCAGCGACCAGCACGCCCGGCTGTGGCGGTACGCGTTCGACGAGAACCCGAAGCGTGGCGGGCTGCTCGCCACGGACACCTCGGGCCGGGCGGACGCGGTCGAGGCGTACCGGACCGGCGCCTCGGAGATCCGGGGCGTCCTGTCCTACCGGCCGCCGGGCGCGACCGGCTCCGAGTGGTACGTCGGGCACCTGCCGGGCGCCATGGACGGGCACGGCAGCCTGTGGCGGCAGGACACCAGGGGCGCGGACGGAGCCCGCTGCGGCTCGGACGCCTCGCACCGCTGCTGGGCCGAGGGCACCGGATCGCTCTCCTACGCGCCCGACACCGGCGAGGTGTGGTCGGTCACGGACCGCATGCTGTTCTCGGTGCCGCTTCGCTCGATCGACGCGTCACTCGGATAACGGCCGTCGACACGTCCGGGGCCGGGATGATTGCCTGGCCCCATGAGCAGCATCGTCGTGACCACCTGGTCCCTGGAGCAGACCTCCCCGGCCGACCTCCTGCCCGCCGCCGCCCCGGACGGCGACTCGGTCGGGATCGTCCGCGCCGAGGTCCCCTCCCCCGAGTTCAGCCGCTTCCTGTACGCCTCGGTCGGCGGTGACATCCGCTGGACCGACCGGCTGGGCTGGAGCCACGCCCGCTGGCGGCAGCACCTGGCGCGGCCGGGCGTGGAGACCTGGGTCGCATACGACCGGGGCACCCCGGCGGGCTACGTGGAACTCGAACCGCAGGACGACGGTGTGGTGGAGATCGTCTACTTCGGCCTGCTCCCAGCCTTCCGGGGCCGCCGCATCGGCGGTCACCTGCTCTCGTACGGCGCCGCGCGCGCCTGGGACCTGGCGGAGCGGTGGGACGGACTGCCGCCGACCAAGCGGGTGTGGCTGCACACCTGCAGTCTGGACGGCGAGCACGCGATGGCGAACTACCAGCGGCGAGGCTTCCGGCTCTTCGACACGAAGGTCGAGGAGGAACCGGACGTCTCGGCGCCCGGACCGTGGCCCGGGGCGTACACCACCGCGTGAAACCCGGCGTGACCCACAACACTCTGTCTCAATATTCAGAATAGATTGGTCCGAATCGCGGACGATGGTGGACTGGCCGGAGATCCGCGTGACACGCTTCCGTCATGTCTGGAACTGGAATTGCCTTGGTGAGTCGGCGGCACGTCGACCTCGGCCGCATGTCCAGCGCCATCTGTCCGGCGGGCTGAGAGCACAGCACCGCCGCGCTGTCCTGTCCAGACCTCTCCTAGCGCAACGTTGCGCACCTGTGCCCGTATGCGCCCGCAGGCGCAGGTCAGAGCCTCTTCCCACCTGTCCGAAGGACGTATATCGCCATGGCCGCCACCCCGCAGAACCCTGCCGCCTCCGCGCCCCGCCGCAAGGTGAGCCGTCACCGCGGCGAGGGTCAGTGGGCAATGGGGCACTACACCCCGCTCAACGGCAACGAACAGTTCAAGAAGGACGACGACGGTCTCAATGTGCGGACACGCATTGAGACGATCTACTCCAAGCGCGGCTTCGACTCGATCGACCCCAACGACCTGCGCGGACGGATGCGCTGGTGGGGCCTGTACACCCAGCGCAAGCCCGGCATCGACGGCGGCAAGACCGCCGTCCTGGAGCCGGAGGAGCTGGACGACAAGTACTTCATGCTGCGGGTCCGGATCGACGGCGGCCGGCTGACCACGCGGCAGCTGCGGGTGATCGGCGAGATCTCGCAGGAGTTCGCCCGGGGCAGCGCGGACATCACCGACCGGCAGAACATCCAGCTGCACTGGATCCGCATCGAGGACGTGCCGGAGATCTGGCAGCGCCTGGAGGCCGTCGGCCTGTCCACCACCGAGGCGTGCGGCGACACCCCGCGTGTCGTCATCGGCTCGCCGGTGGCCGGCATCGCCGAGGACGAGATCATCGACGGCAGCTGGGCGATCGACGAGATCCACAAGCGGTACATCGGCAGCAAGGAGTTCTCCAACCTGCCGCGCAAGTTCAAGTCCGCGATCTCCGGCTCACCGCTGCTGGACGTGGTGCACGAGATCAACGACATCGCGTTCGTCGGGGTGGAGCACCCCGAGCACGGCCCCGGCTTCGACCTGTGGGTCGGCGGCGGCCTGTCCACCAACCCGAAGATCGGCGTCCGGCTCGGCGCCTGGGTGCCGCTGGAGGAGGTCCCGGACGTCTGGGCGGGTGTCATCGGCATCTTCCGGGACTACGGCTACCGGCGGCTGCGCACCCGCGCCCGGCTGAAGTTCCTGGTCGCCGACTGGGGCGCGGAGAAGTTCCGCCAGGTTCTGGAGGACGAGTACCTCGAGCGGAAGCTCGTGGACGGCCCCGCGCCGGCCGAGCCCGTGTCGCGCTGGCGGGACCACGTCGGTGTGCACCGGCAGCAGGACGGCAACTTCTACGTCGGGTTCGCCCCGCGGGTCGGCCGGGTGGACGGCGCCACCCTGGCGAAGGTCGCGGACCTCGCCGAGGCGCACGGCTCGGGCCGGGTGCGGACCACCGTCGAGCAGAAGATGATCGTCCTCGATGTCGCGGAGGACCAGGTCGAGTCGCTGGTCGAGGCCCTGGAGGCGCTGGACCTGACCGCCCGGCCGTCCTCGTTCCGGCGCGGCACCATGGCCTGCACCGGCATCGAGTACTGCAAGCTCGCGATCGTCGAGACCAAGCAGCGCGGCTCCACCCTGATCGACGAGCTGGAGCGCCGGCTGCCCGAGTTCGACGAGCCGCTCACCATCAACGTCAACGGCTGCCCGAACGCCTGCGCCCGTATCCAGGTCGCGGACATCGGTCTCAAGGGCCAGCTGGTCCTGAACGACGCGGGCGAGCAGGTCGAGGGCTTCCAGGTGCACCTGGGCGGCGCGCTCGGCCTGGAGGCCGGGTTCGGCCGCAAGGTCCGCGGTCTCAAGGTGACCTCGGAGGAGCTGCCGGACTACGTCGAGCGGGTGCTCAGGCGCTTCCAGGCGGAGCGCGCGGACGGGGAGCGGTTCGCCGCCTGGGCGGCCCGCGCCAGTGAGGAGGCCCTCTCATGAGCGAGCGGGCCGCCCCCTTCTACTGCCCCTACTGCGGCGACGAGGACCTGCGTCCCAGTGAGCAGGGCCACGGCGCCTGGGAATGCGCGGCCTGCAACCGCGCATTCCAGCTGAAGTTCCTCGGGCTGCTCGCCCGGGGGCTGAAGCACTCCGAAGCTGGAGGGGAACAGATATGACCACCGCTCAGGAAGAGCGAACGACCGAGGAGTTGAAGGCGCTGGCCGAGCAGGCCGGCCGTGACCTCGAAGACGCCTCCGCCCTGGAGATCCTCCAGTGGGCGGTGGACACCTTCGGCAAGGGCTTCTGCGTGACCTCCTCCATGGAGGACGCGGTGGTGGCCCACCTGGCGTCCCGTGTCCAGAAGGGCGACGCCCTAGTCGATGTAGTCTTCCTCGACACCGGCTACCACTTCCCGGAGACCATCGGCACCCGGGACGCGGTCGAGGCCGTGATGGACGTCAACGTCATCACCCTCACCCCCCGCCAGACGGTCGCCGAGCAGGACGCGGAGTACGGCCCGAAGCTGCACGACCGCGACCCCGACCTGTGCTGCAGGCTCCGCAAGGTCCAGCCGCTGGAGCGGGGCCTGAAGAACTACACCGCCTGGGCCACCGGGCTGCGCCGCGACGAGTCGGAGACCCGGGCGAACACCCCGGTCGTCGGCTGGGACGAGAAGCGGCAGAAGGTCAAGATCTCCCCGATCGCCCGCTGGACCCAGGACGACGTGGACGCCTACGTCGCCGAACACGGGGTGCTGACGAACCCCCTGCTGATGGACGGCTACACCTCCGTCGGCTGCGCGCCCTGCACCCGCCGGGTGCTGGAGGGCGAGGACGCGCGCGCCGGCCGCTGGGCGGGGCGGGCCAAGACCGAGTGCGGACTGCACGGATGACGACCACCGGGCCTTCGACGAACCAGGAGAACCACGTGACGACCGGAGCCACCGTCTGGCTCACGGGTCTGCCGAGTGCCGGCAAGACCACCATCGCGTACGAGCTGGCAGGCCGGCTCCGCGAGGAGGGCCACCTCGTCGAGGTGCTCGACGGCGACGAGATCCGCGAGTTCATCTCGGCGGGCCTCGGCTTCAGCCGCGAGGACCGGCACACCAACGTGCAGCGCATCGGCTTCGTCGCCGAACTGCTGGCCCGCAACGGCGTCAAGGCGCTCGTCCCGGTGATCGCCCCCTACGCCGACAGCCGCGACGCGGTGCGCAAGCGCCATGAGGAGAACGGCACCGCGTACGTCGAGGTGCACGTGGCGACCCCGGTCGAGGTGTGCTCCGTACGCGATGTGAAGGGTCTGTACGCCAAGCAGGCCGCGGGTGAGCTGACCGGGCTGACCGGCGTCGACGACCCGTACGAGGAGCCCGAGACGCCCGATCTGCGGATCGAGTCGCAGCACCAGAGCGTGCAGGAGTCCGCGGCGTCCGTGCACGCCCTGCTGAGCGGGAAGGGACTGGCATGACGGCGACCGTGGCGGCTCACGGGGAGGGCACGGGCACCCCGTACGCCCTGTCCCACCTGGACGCGCTGGAGTCCGAGGCGGTCCACATCTTCCGCGAGGTGGCGGGCGAGTTCGAGCGGCCGGTGATCCTGTTCTCCGGCGGCAAGGACTCCATCCTCATGCTGCACCTGGCCCTGAAGGCGTTCGCGCCCGCCGCGATCCCCTTCTCACTGCTGCACGTGGACACCGGGCACAACTTCCCCGAGGTCCTGGAGTACCGCGACCGTACGGTCGAGCGGCACGGGCTGCGGCTGCACGTGGCCTCCGTGCAGGACTACATCGACCGCGGTGTGCTCAAGGAGCGTCCGGACGGCACCCGCAACCCGCTCCAGACCGTGCCCCTGACGGAGAGGATCCAGAGCGAGCGTTTCGACGCGGTCTTCGGCGGCGGCCGACGGGACGAGGAGAAGGCGCGCGCGAAGGAGCGGGTGTTCTCGCTGCGGGACGAGTTCTCCCAGTGGGACCCGCGCCGCCAGCGCCCCGAGCTGTGGAACCTCTACAACGGGCGGCACGCCCCCGGCGAGCACGTCCGCGTCTTCCCGCTGTCCAACTGGACCGAGCTGGACGTCTGGCAGTACATCGCCCGCGAGGGGATCGAACTGCCCCGGATCTACTACGCGCACGAACGCGAGGTGTTCCAGCGGGGCGGGATGTGGCTGACCGGCGGCGAGTGGGGCGGCCCGAAGGACGGCGAGACCGTGGAGAAGCGCCAGGTCCGCTACCGGACCGTCGGTGACATGTCCTGCACGGGCGCGGTGGACTCCGACGCCGACAGCATCGAGAAGGTGATCGCCGAGATCGCCGCCTCCCGGCTCACCGAGCGCGGCGCCACGCGTGCCGACGACAAGCTCTCCGAGGCCGCGATGGAAGACCGCAAGCGCGAGGGGTACTTCTAAGCATGAACACCGGCACCACGGAACTCGGCCTCGCCGAGACGACCCTGCTGCGGTTCGCGACCGCGGGCTCCGTCGACGACGGCAAGTCCACCCTGGTCGGACGGCTCCTGCACGACTCCAAGTCGGTCCTCACCGACCAGCTGGAGGCCGTCGAGCGCGCCTCCGCCTCACGCGGCCAGGACGCACCCGACCTCGCCCTCCTCACCGACGGACTGCGCGCCGAACGCGAGCAGGGCATCACCATCGACGTGGCCTACCGCTACTTCGCCACCCCGAAGCGCCGGTTCATCCTCGCCGACACACCCGGCCACGTGCAGTACACCCGCAACATGGTCACCGGCGCCTCCACCGCGGAGCTGACCGTGATCCTGGTCGACGCCCGCAACGGCGTCGTCGAGCAGACCCGGCGGCACGCCGCGATCGCCGCCCTGCTGCGCGTCCCGCACGTCGTCCTCGCCGTCAACAAGATGGACCTGGTCGACTACCAGGAGCCGATCTTCGCGGGGATCGCCGAGGAGTTCACGGCGTACGCCACCGAACTGGGCGTCCCCGAGGTCACCGCGATCCCGATCTCGGCGCTCGTCGGCGACAACGTCGTGGAGCCGTCCGCGAACATGGACTGGTACGGCGGCCCGACCGTCCTGGAGCACCTGGAGACCGTCCCGGTCGCCCACGACCTGAGCCACTGCCACGCGCGGCTGCCCGTGCAGTACGTGATCCGCCCGCAGACCGCCGAGCACCCGGACTACCGGGGCTACGCCGGGCAGATCGCGGCCGGCACGTTCCGCGTGGGCGAGGCCGTCACGGTCCTGCCGTCCGGCCGTACGTCGACGATCTCCGGCATCGACCTCCTCGGCGAGCCGGTCGACACGGCCTGGACGACGCAGTCGGTGACCATCCTGCTCACCGACGACATCGACGTCTCGCGCGGCGACCTGATCGTCCCGACGAAGGACGCCCCGGCGACCACCCAGGACGTCGAGGCGACCGTCTGCCACGTCGCCGACCAGCCGCTGACCGTCGGCCACCGGGTGCTCCTGAAGCACGGCACCCGCACGGTCAAGGCGATCGTCAAGGACATCCCCTCCCGTCTCACGCTCGACGACCTGTCCCTGCACCCGCACCCGGGACAGCTCGTCGCCAACGACATCGGCCGGGTGAAGATCCGCACCGCCGAGCCGCTGCCGGTCGACTCCTACGCCGACTCGCGCCGCACAGGCTCGTTCATCCTGATCGACCCCGCCGACGGCACCACGCTCACCGCGGGCATGGTCGGCGAGTCGTTCGCCTCCCCCGAGCCGGTCAAGGACGAGACCGAAGACGACGGCTGGGACTTCTGACGTGACGATGACCGACGTCTACTCGACGTTCGCGAAGGAGGGCGGCCGCGTCGGCAGCGGCGACCTCGGCAGCGGGCAGGGCGGGGTGGCGCGATGTGCGTGCTGACGTACGCGCACTGCCTGCGCGCCCTGGCCCCCCACCCGCCGTCCCGGATGCGACGAAGACCTGCCGACCTCCCGGCCACGACCTGAGAGACCGTGACCGCCGGGCCAACGAGAGGAAAGCCTCCCGTGCCTGCCAACCGCTCAACGCTCCTTCGCCGCGGCATAGCCGCGCTCGCCGCGCTCCCCCTGCTCACGCTCGCCGCCTGCGGTTACGGGTCGGACTCCGACAAGAGCGACACCACCAAGGTCGCCGCCGGGTCCAAGAAGATCGACGGCCTCGACACCGTCAAGATCGGCTACTTCGGCAACCTGACCCACGCGACCGCGCTGGTCGGCAACCAGAAGGGCTTCTTCCAGAAGGAGCTCGGCGCCACCAAGGCCAAGTACGCCATCTTCAACGCGGGCCCGTCCGAGATCGAGGCACTCAACTCGGGCTCCATCGACATCGGCTGGATCGGCCCCTCCCCGGCGATCAACGGCTACACCAAGTCCAACGGCACCGACCTGAAGATCATCGGCGGTTCGGCGTCCGGCGGCGTGAAGCTGGTCGTCAACCCGAAGAAGATCAAGTCGCTGGCGGACGTCAAGGGCAAGAAGATCGCGACCCCGCAGCTGGGCAACACGCAGGACGTGGCGTTCCTCAACTGGGTCGCCGACCAGGGCTGGAAGGTCGACGCGCAGAGCGGCAAGGGTGACGTCACGGTCGTCCGCACCGACAACAAGATCACCCCGGACGCCTTCAAGGCCGGTTCGATCGACGGCGCCTGGGTGCCGGAGCCGACCGCGTCCAAGCTGGTCGCCGAGGGCGGCAAGGTCCTGCTCGACGAGTCCTCGCTGTGGCCCGACAAGAAGTTCGTGATCACGAACATCATCGTGTCGCAGAAGTTCCTGAAGGAGCACCCGAAGGTCGTCGAGGCGGTCCTCAAGGGCTCGGTCGAGACCAACAAGTGGATCAACGCCAACCCGGACGCGGCGAAGGCCTCCGCCAACAAGCAGCTGGCGATCGACTCCGGCAAGGCACTGCCCGACGACGTCCTGAACTCGGCCTGGTCGTCCATCAAGTTCACCGACGACCCGCTGGCCTCCACCCTCAACACCGAGGCCCAGCACGCCGTCAAGGCCGGTCTGCTCACCGACCCGCTGCTGAAGAACATCTACGACCTGACGATCCTCAACAAGGTGCTGAAGGCCGACGGCCAGAGCACGGTCGACGCCGCCGGTCTCGGCAGCAACTGACGCCGGTCCCGACGAGATCCCAGGAGGTGACGACCATGGCCACGACCACGACACTCGCCAAGGCCGGCGAGTCGGTCGAGTACGCGGCACGCCTTGAGCATGTCTCGAAGTCCTTCGCGACTCCGGGCGGGCAGCAGCTCGTCCTGGACGACATCACCCTCGATGTCGCGCCGGGCGAGTTCGTCACCCTCCTGGGAGCCTCGGGCTGCGGCAAGTCCACGCTGCTGAACCTGGTGGCGGGGCTCGACAAGCCCACCGCGGGCTCCATCGCGACGGACGGGCGGCCCGCCCTGATGTTCCAGGAGCACGCCCTCTTCCCGTGGCTGACCGCGGGCAAGAACATCGAACTCGCCCTGAAGCTCAGGGGGGTTCCCAAGAACGACCGCCGGGACAAGGCGGAGGAACTGCTCGAACTGGTCCGGCTGAAGGGCGCGTACGGCAAGCGCGTCCACGAGCTGTCCGGTGGTATGCGCCAGCGGGCGGCGCTGGCCCGCTCGCTCGCCCAGGAGAGCAGACTCCTGCTGATGGACGAGCCGTTCTCGGCCCTGGACGCCATCACCCGGGACGTGCTGCACGACGAGCTGACCCGGATCTGGCAGGAGACCGGTGTGTCCGTCCTGTTCGTCACGCACAACGTGCGCGAGGCGGTGCGGCTCGCCCAGCGGGTGATCCTGCTGTCGTCCCGGCCGGGCCGGATCGCCCGCGAGTGGGAGGTCGGCATCCCGCAGCCGCGCCGCATCGAGGACGCGCCCGTGGCCGAACTGTCCCTTGAGATCACCGATGTACTGCGTGGGGAGATCCGCCGCCATGGCCAGCACTGAGACGACGCCGGCCAAGGACGCCGGAAGCGTCGAGGCCGGCCTCGACGCCCTGGAGACGACGGCCACCAGCCGCCCGACCCTCCGCCAGACCTTCACCAGCAAGATCCTGCCCCCGATCATCGCGCTCGCCGTGGTCCTCGTGGTCTGGACGCTCCTCGTCCCGGTCGTCGACGACCCGTCCAAGCTGCCCTCGCCGACGGCGGTGGGCGACGCGTTCAAGGACGCCTGGCTCAAGGGCGACCTGCTCGGCTACATCTGGACCAGCGTCAGCCGCGGCCTGCTCGGCTTCCTCTTCGCGCTCGTCATCGGCACCCCGCTGGGGCTGCTGGTGGCGCGGGTGAGGTTCGTGCGCGCGGCGATCGGCCCGATCCTGTCCGGCCTCCAGTCGCTGCCGTCGGTGGCGTGGGTGCCGCCGGCCGTGATCTGGCTGGGCCTGAACAACTCGATGATGTACGCCGTGATCCTGCTCGGCGCGGTCCCCTCCATAGCCAACGGCCTGGTGTCCGGCGTCGACCAGGTGCCGCCGCTGTTCCTGCGGGCCGGGCGCACCATGGGCGCGACCGGCGTCAAGGGCATCTGGCACGTCGTGCTGCCGGCCGCCATGCCCGGCTATGTGGCGGGGCTGAAGCAGGGCTGGGCGTTCTCCTGGCGCTCGCTGATGGCGGCGGAGATCATCGCGAGCTTCCCCGACCTCGGCGTGGGCCTCGGCCAGCTCCTGGAGAACGCCCGCACCGCCAGCGACATGGCCATGGTGTTCGAGGCCATCATCCTGATCCTGTTCGTCGGCATCGCGATCGACCTGCTGATCTTCAGCCCGCTGGAGCGGTGGGTGCTGCGCAGCCGCGGCCTGCTGGTGAAGAGCTGAGGTCCATGCGTACGAAGCCCGTTCTCCTCGTCATCGCCCACGGCAGCCGCGATCCGCGGCACGCCGCGACCGTGCACGCCCTGGTACGCCGGGTACGGTCGCTGCGGCCCGGGCTGCGCGTGGAGACGGGCTTCCTGGACTTCAACATCCCGTCCGTGCAAGGGGTGCTGGAGTCCCTGGCGGCGGAGGGCGTCCGTGACGTCGTGGCCCTGCCGCTGCTGCTGACCCGCGCCTTCCACGCGAAGGCGGACATCCCGGCGGTACTGCGGGACGCGCCGCCCCAGCTGCGGATCCGGCAGGCGGAGGTGCTGGGCCCGTCGCCGCTGCTCCTGTCGGCCCTGGAACGGCGGCTGTACGAGGCGGGGCTGACCCCCGCCGACAAGTCCTCGACCGGGGTCGTCCTGGCCTCGGCGGGGTCCTCCGACCCGGAGGCGATCGCGGTGATCGCACATCTCGCGCGGGAGTGGCGGCACACCGGTTGGTGCGCCGTGCGGCCCGCGTTCGCCTCCGCGGCCCTCCCCCGCACCGAGGACGCGGTACGCGAGCTCCGGGAACTGGGCTGCGCCCGGGTCGCGGTGGCCCCGTACGTCCTCGCCCCCGGCTTCCTGCCCGACCGGATCGCGCGGGGCGCGGCGGAGGCGGACGTCCTGGCCGAGGTCCTCGGTCCGGCGCCGGAGGTGGCGCGGGTGCTGCTGGAGCGGTACGACGCGGCGCGCACCCCGGCCCTGGCGGCCGTGGGGGCCTGAGCGACGGGCTCGGTGTTCGCGGTCCGGCGCTCCCCTGTCCGTCGGACCGCGAACAAGCCGGCCCGCGGCGGGCTCTCGCGAGCGTCGCACCGTGACCGGCACATACTTCTGCGTCGCGCCCGGCGAACGTGTCACACCAGGGCCTTTACCGGTTCGGATTCCCAACGACTTGTCCCCATTGGGCAGTTGATCAGACGGTTGCGGCCTCCTCGGCGAGGCGGGCGAGTTCCCCGACCGGCATCGAGCCGGGCGCCCGGCGCTCGCGTGCGAAGGTGTTGGCGAGCTGCTGCAGGAGGTCGTTGAGCGGGGTCGGCACGCCGTGCAGGCGGCCCAGCAGCCCGATCTCGCCGTTGAGGTAGTCGGCCTCGATGGTTCCGGTGCCGCGGCTGAGGGACTGCCACGAGGAGCCACCGCCGCGCGGTGCGCCGGCCAGCGGAACCAGGTCCACCTTGTGGCCGCGTACCTTCTTCTGCTCCTCGACGCTCGCGTACGCGATCCCGGCGGCGTCGAGCACGGCCTCACCCTCGGCGCGCACTCTCGCGAACAGCGTCGCGGCCTCGTCGTCGGCGATGGGCCCGGCGACCGCCTCCAGCGCGTTGCCGAGGTTGGAGAGCAGCTTGGCGTACTGCCAGCGCGCCACGTCGGGCACGACCGGCGCCTCGAAGTACGACTTCTCGAGGTCGGCGGCGACCAGCCGGGCGGTCCCGTCGACACCGTGCGGGTGGCGGCCCAGGTGCAGCATGCCGGTGAGCGGGGCACCGCCCGCGGAGACGACGCCGGGTTCGACGTAGGTCGACGGCAGCCAGACGCAGACGCCGTACACGTGCCGGAAGACCCGCAGGGCAAGACGCTGGCCCTCCACGCCGTTCTGGGCGCAGAACAGGGGCAGCCGCCGCGCCGCCGTGCCACCGCCCGCGACCGGCGCCGGTCCCCAGGTGTGCAGGGCGGAGACGGTGTCCTGTGTCTTGACGGCGAGCAGGAGTATGTCGTCCGCCCGCAGCTCGCCCAGCTCCGCGGGCCCGGTGACGGCCTGCAGCCGGTGCGTGTAGTCGCCGTCCGGCACCTTCAGCCGCAGCCCGGCGTCCCGCAGCGCCGCGTGGTGCGCACCCCGTGCCACCAGGACGACCTCGTGTCCCGCGCCGGCCAGCCGCCCGCCGACGGCACCGCCGACGGCCCCTGCTCCGATGATGATGTAGCGCATGGGACGAGCCTCGCACAGGCGTCGGCCCCGCCCCCGGGGCAGGGGCACTGCGGCGGGCGGTCACGCTCCCGGGGTCGTCAACTCCACCAGTTTGACCACCGTGTTCCAGTTCCGGGTCGTGGCGATCAGCCCCTTGTTGACCCGGGGGCGGGACAGCGCCTCGGCGAGCTTGGAGCGGCCGAGGCCGTCCGGGGCGTACAGGTAGAGCACGCGGTCGCCGAGACGGAACTCCTCCGGGAGGTGGACGGCCGGATCGATGTCCGCGTAGCGCTCCGCGGTCACCGGCTCGGAGAAGTAGGTGGCGTGCAGTTGCCTGCCCGCCAGTTCGGCGGCCGGGAACGGGCAGTTCTCCACGACCGCCTTCAGGTAGGCGTGGTCGCGGACGAGTACGTCGACGGAGAACCCGAACCGCTCCTCGATCGCCCCGGTCAGCTCGGCCGCCAGGGAGCCGGCGTCCCCGTGGGCGGAGGCGAAGGCCGCCTGCCCGCTCTGCAGGTAGGTCTGGACGGAGTCGTACCCCAGCCCGGTCATCAGCGCGCGCAGTTCGGCCATCGGGAGCTTCTTGTTGCCGCCCACGTTGATCCCGCGCAGCAGCGCCGCATACGTCGTCATTCGAACACCTTAGAACGGCCGTCGTGCCCCGTGGGGGTTGGCACGACGGCCGCGCCGGGCAAGCCGGGCTGCCCGAAACTCTGGCCGATCGGACCGGTCCGGATCAACTCCTACACGCACCTGTGACTTGTTCAACAAGGTTTCGTAATCACAAAGAGGATCCTCGTCGTCGGAAGGGACGTCCCTGATCATCACCCCCGAGATGGGTGGATAGATGTAAGGGCCCGACATCCTCCTCGGCGACGAGTGGCGGCCGCCGGACTTCACCGGGCAGCACGAGGAGTCGGTCTTATCGGGCCCATACCTTCGAATCGAACGAAGGAAGTCGTGAAGACATCGTGGCGGCCGGGGCCGTCACCGCACACGAGGGGGATGTCCGTCATGGATCCCGTCATGGGGAACGGAGAGAGGCGGGTGCGGGGGCTGGCCGCCCGGGCCGGCGGCTGGAGCGCCCGGCACCGCTGGGCCGCCGTCGGCATATGGGTGCTGTTCGTCGTCCTGGCGATGGGGCTCGGCTCTGCGGCCGGCCGGGTCGACGTCGACGAGAGCGACCAGCTCAAGGGCGAGACCCATACCGCCGCGAAGATCATCGACGACGCCGGCATCAAGGAACCCGCGAGCGAGACGGTCCTGATCCAGGCCAAGGACCCGTCGGTCAAGGCCACGGACGCCGCGTTCAAGGCCGCCGTCACGGATGTCGTGAAGGCCGTCGACGGCACCGGCAAGGTCACGGGGATCACCTCGCCGTACACCACCGGGACGATCTCGAAGGACGGCCGCAGCGCGCTGGTCCAGTTCGACATGCGGGGCGAAGCCGAGACCGCCGGCGACCGGGTCGAGCCGGTGCTGGACGCGGTGGCCGGGGTGCAGAAGGCGCACGGCACGCTGCGGATCGAGGAGATCGGCGGCGCCAGTATGAACAAGCAGTACGACGACGCCTTCGGCAAGGACTTCCAGCGGGCCGAGTACTCCGCCGTGCCGGTGGCCTTCGGCATCCTGCTGATCGCGTTCGGCGCGCTGGTGGCGGCGTTGCTGCCGGTAGGTCTGGCCATCACCGCGATCATGGCGACGATGGGCCTGATGGGCCTGGTCAGCCATCTGCAGCCGATGAGCGACACCGCCAACTCCGTGATGCTGCTGGTCGGCATGGCCGTCGGCGTCGACTACTGCCTGTTCTACCTGCGCCGGGAGCGCGAGGAGCGGGAGGCCGGCCGGGGCGCGGACGCCGCGCTCCGGATCGCCGCCGCCACCAGCGGCCGGGCGATCATCGTCTCCGGTGTCACGGTGTGCGTGGCGATGGCGGGCATGCTGTTCACCGGCCTCGCCGAGTTCGAGGCGATGGGCCTCGCCTCCCTGATGGTCGTCGCGGTCGCCATGGTCGGCTCCGTGACCGTCCTGCCCGCGCTGCTCTCCCTGCTGGGACAGCGGGTGGAGAAGGGTCGTATACCGTTCCTGCGCCGCCGCAAGCGGGCCCACGGCCCCGCCGAGAGCCGCTTCTGGACCGCCGTGCTGCGGGGCGTCCTCGCCAGGCCGCTGGTCTCCGTGGTCGTCGCGGTCGGCGCGCTGCTCGCGGTCGCCGCTCCCGCCCTCGGCATGAAGACCTCGCAGCTCACCCTGGACCAGGAGTTCGGGAACTCGCTGCCGATCGTGCAGACCTACGACCGCGTCAACCAGGCCTTCCCGGGCGGCTCCGAGCCGGCCGAGGTGGTCGTCAGGGCGAAGGACATCAACGCCCCCGAGGTCAGGCAGGCGCTGACCGACTTCAAGGAGCGGGCGATCAGCTCGGGCGCCTCGCGCGGCCCGGTCGACATCAAGCTGCACGACGCCCAGAACGTCGCCCTGATCACCGTGCCGCTGGTCGGCGGCTCCGACCTGGACAAGGCCGGCAAGAGCCTGCAGAAGCTGCGCGACGAGGTACGGCCGGCCACACTCGGCAAGGTCGACGGCCTGCAGGCGCCCATCACCGGAAACGTCGCGGGCAACCAGGACTTCAACGACCAGCTGCTCGGCTCGGTCGTCCCGGTCTTCGCCTTCGTGGTGGTCTTCGCCTTCCTCCTGATGCTGCTGTCGTTCCGCTCGCTGACGGTCGCGGTCACCTCGATCCTCCTCAACCTGCTCTCGGTGGGCGCCGCCTACGGCATCCTCGTCGCCGTCTTCCAGCACGGCTGGGGGGCCTCGCTGGTGGGCGCGGAGGGGGTCGGCGCGATCGTCACCTGGCTGCCGCTGTTCCTCTTCGTGATCCTGTTCGGACTGTCCATGGACTACCACGTGTTCGTGGTCTCCCGGATCCGCGAGGCCCGGCTGCGCGGCCGGTCCACCAGGGACGCGATCCAGCACGGCGTGGTCACCACGGCCGGGGTCGTCACCAGCGCGGCCGTCATCATGGTCGCCGTGTTCGCGATCTTCGGCACCCTGTCCATGCAGTCCATGAAGCAGATGGGCGTGGGCCTGGCGGCCGCGGTCCTCATCGACGCGACCGTCATCCGGGGCGTCCTGCTCCCGGCGGTGATGGCCCTGCTCGGCGAACGGAACTGGTACCTGCCCAGCTGGCTGCGGTGGCTGCCGGACCTGACGCACGACGAGTCGCCGGAGGCCGGTGCGCCGGTGGCGCGGGGCGAGCAGGAGCGACTGCCGGTCTGAGCCGTGCGGCCACACGTGCCGCAACACCCTTCGACACAGGGTCCGTCGGTCTCCGGGGGAGCCGACGGGCCCTGTCCCCTTGTGCGCCTCAGCGCTGGTAGCGGGCCAGCACCAGGTCGCCGTCCTGCTCCAGGCGCCGGCGGAGTTCGCCGAGGCCGATGGCCCCGCTGTAGTACTCCTGGAGGGCCGGGGTGGCCACCTTGTCCTTCCACTCGGGGTAGCCGCGGACCGTCTGGGCGGGGGCCGGGCTGAGGTGTCCGGCCAGGGCGGTGCCGGTGGCCCAGCCGTACTTCGCGGTGTGCAGGGCGGGGTCCTCGAGGGCCTGGGTGCCGGTGGGCAGCATCCAGTCGCCGAGGGCGAGCCGGACCATGTTCTTCGGCCGCAGCAGGAAGTCGATGAACTCGGCGGCCTCCTTCTTGTGGGGGCTGTCCGCGGCGATGGACAGCGTCTGCGGGCTGACGCCCTGGGCGAGGCCGTCGGCACCGGCCGGGGCGGGCAGCACCTCCCAGTCGAAGCCCTCGGGCGCCTGCTGGACGATCTGCTGACGTTGAAGTGTTCTCCCTCGCGAACGAGGAAGACTCCTGCCTACCTTGCGGCGGCGGGCTTGACGCCACGGGGACGCCTGACGACTGCCCTCCCGGCAGCCGGGATGAGCGCGTGGCCCATCCGGTACAGGTGCAGGATGTTCCGGGCTGCGTTCCAGTCGGCGTTGCCCGACCACCCGCAGTCGGGGTTTTTACACACGAACGTGGCCTGCTCTTCCCGACTGCCTGGTGTGGTGAAACCACAGGCCGAGCAGCACAGGGAGGTGCCGGGGGCGGGGACCCTGTGCAGGGTGCCTCCGTGGCGGGCGGTCTTGTACGTCAGCATCGTCACGGTGCGGCCCCATGCCTCCTGGCTGATGGAGCGGTTTAGGCCGGACTTCTGCGCGACGTTCCTACCGGGTTCCTCGATGGTGCCCCTGGCGGACTTGACCATGTTCTTGATGGTGAGCTGTTCGACCACGACAGTGCCGTACCGCTTGGCAATGCTGGTAGTGGTCTTGTGCTGCCAGTCAACGGCGCGGCGCGTGGCTGTTGCGCGGAGCCGCTTGATCTGGTCGTAGGTGTGCCGCAGGCGGCGGGAGGCCTTCTCCCCGCGCTTGCGGTGGTGCTGACGCCTGGCGGCGCGTTGTTCCAGGCCAAGCAGTTTGGCCTTCTCCCGCGGGTTCAGCCACTTGTCCCGGTCGGCTGTCCCGTCGGGGAGGCGGGGCGGGCGTCCGTGGTCCTGGTGGTCGCCGTCGGAGAGAGCGAGGGGCAGGTTCACCCCGGCATCGATGCCGACCTCGGTTCCCTGGTGGGGCTCGGGCCCTGCTTCGAGGGTCTGGACGCGGAAGGCGATGTGCCAGCCGAGCTCGTCCTTGACCAGCCGCGCCCCGCTGATCCGGTTCTCCTTGTCGGCACGCTTGCCCACGGGAAGGTCCTTGGTCCAGCGGAACCGGACCCGGCCGATCTCGGGGATGGTGACCATGCCCCAGCGGCGGTGCACGCGGGTGATGTTCAAGTCTCGCCCCTGCGGGATGTCCACGGACATCACCGTGCGGATGCGGGCCTTGAAGTTCGGCGCGTCGGCGCGGCCGTCCCAGCAGTTCTTCCATGCCTGGAAGTACGTCTTCAGTACGGCTTGCGCGGCCTGGGCGGGGAGGACGGCGAGCCAGTCGATCTCGCTTCGGGCCTGGCGGATCGCCGTGTCCGCGGCAGCCAGAGAACGCTTGTCCTTGGGCAGCATCGTCCACCAGTCGTGCAGCAGGTTCCACAGGGTGCGGGCCGCGTGCGCCTGGTCGTCCATGAGCCGGATCTGCGCAGGGGTCAGCGCGAGTCGGGCACGATGCCCATGCTGACCAGGTGCGAGGAGATCATGCGGGAGGTCTGCCAGGACTTCGAGGCCGAGCTGAAGCAGTTCAACGGCGAAGAGGACCACGTGCACCTCCTGGTGCACTATCCGCCCAAGGTCCAGCTCTCCAGACTGGTCAACTCCCTCAAGGGCGTCTCCTCCCGCTACCTGCGCAAGGAGTACGACGCGCACGTACGCCGGTACCTGCGGGGCGGACATTTCTGGTCCGGCTCGTACTTCGCCGGAAGCTGCGGCGGAGCACCGCTGACCGTCGTACGCCAGTACATCGAGAACCAGCAGCGCCCCGTATGACCTGACCAAGGCCAACGGCGCAGATCCTCGTCCAAAAGCCGTAGGCAGAGCAATATTGAGATGCCCTTCACCTCCGCCGTGAACGGGAGAACCCTGCGCAAGGCCAAAGGTAGATGCCGTCGCCGAAGGTCGCCGTCTGCCAACTTCGCTGCGATACGCCCGTCAAGGCACCGCGCACCCGGTCCGGCCTCCGCGGATGCGAGACTGACGGCCGGATGGCGAGAAGACGACGCCGTGTGCACCCGCACAGCGGCGGGCGCGCGGGCGCCGGGAACGGACACGGAGGCGGGCGATGGACGAGGCAAGGGCGCGGGACGTACTGGCCGCGGCGGGTGTGCTGCCCGGTGCGGCGGCCGGCGCCGCGCTCCTGGCCCTGGGCGAGAACGCGGTGTTCGCCGCCGGGGACCTGGTGGTGAAGGTCGGCCGGGACGCCGAGCTCCTCGACCGGGCCCGCCGGGAGCTGGAGATCGCCGCGTGGCTGGCGGAGGCGGACGTGCCGGCCGTACGCGCCGCCGAGCCGAAGGCGCTCCTCGTCGAAGGCCACCCGGTGACGGTGTGGCACCGGCTGCCGGATCCGGCGCGGCCGGCCGAGCCGCGGGATCTGGCCGAACTGCTGCGGATCGTGCACGCCCTGCCCTCTCCTCCCTTCGCGTTGCCGCCCCGCGAGCTGCTGGACGGTGTGGAGCGCTGGCTGCGGCTGGCCGGCGGGGCGATCGACCCCGCCGACGCGGCGTACCTCCGGGAGCGCCGGGACGGTTTCGCCGCGGCCGCGGCCGCGCTGACGCCCCACCTGACACCGGGGCCGATCCACGGGGACGCGCTCCCCCGCAATGTGCACGTCGGCCCGGACGGCCCGGTCCTGGTCGACCTGGAGACCTTCTCCTCGGACCTGCGCGAGCACGACCTGGTGGTGATGGCACTGTCCCGGGACAGGTACGGGATGCCGGCCGACGCCTACGACTCGTTCGTCACGGCCTACGGGTGGGACGTACGCGAGTGGGAGGGCTGCGGTGTACTGCGCGGCGCCCGGGAGACGGCCAGCTGCGCATGGGTCGCCCAGCACGCCCCGAGCAACCCGAAGGCCCTGGCGGAATTCGAGCGCCGGGTGGCGTCGCTACGGGAGGGCGACGAGTCGGTGCGGTGGTATCCCTTCTGAACCCCAGCGCCCCTTCAGGGGCGCTGGGGGTACCCCCGGCCGAAGGCTGGGGGAGGAGCTGCGCGCTCAGCCCCCACCGGCCCGCGGCACACGAACCACGTGACCAGCCCGGCACTCAGACGGCGTCGGCCAGCTCCCGCAACGGCCATGCCCCGTCCACCACCGCGTCGGCCTCCCCCTTGCGCCGCAAGAACTGCTGGAAGTCCGCAGCCCACTCCGCGTACCACTCCACCTGGCGCCGGTGCAGCTCCGCCGGACCCAGCGCCGCGATCTTCGGGTGGCGCTCGGCTATCGCACCGGCCAGGCGCGCCGCGGCGAGGGCGTCGGCCGAGGCGTTGTGGGCCGCGGCGAGGGTGATGCCGTACTCGGCGCAGACCGCTTCCAGGTTCCGCTTGCCGCGGCGGTAGCGGTCGACCCAGCGGTCGATGGTGTACGGGTCGACGACCGGCGCCGGGTCGAGGCCGCCGAGGCGGTCGGCGAGGGACGGGAGTCCGTGCCGGCGAAGTTCCGCCGAGAGCAGGGTGAGGTCGAAGGTCGCGTTGTAGGCGACGACCGGGACACCGGTTTTCCAGTAGCCGGTGAGGACGTCCGCGAGGGCGTCGGCGACCTGGTCGGCCGGTCTGCCCTCCGCCGCCGCCCGCTCGTTGCTGATGCCGTGCACCGCCACCGCGCCGGCCGGGATCTCCACGCCCGGATCCGCCAGCCACTCGCGGCGGCCCAGTTCCTGCCCGGCCCTGACCTCGATCACGGCCCCCGTGACGATCCGTGCCTCGCGCGGATCCGTACCCGTCGTCTCCAGGTCGAAGCCGATCAGGAGCTCCTGGTGCCAGCCCATCGGCGGCCCCCCTTCTTGGTGGTGCTTTCCCCCAGTGGTCTCCACCCTCGCATGCGCCACTGACAATCAGACGACCGCGTTCCGCTTACCGGCGCGTCAGCGTCGCACACGCACGTCAGGACACCGGGCGCGAATCCGCCCAAGCCGTCTCGAACTCTTCGCGGTACGTCGGGAAGAGGCCCGTTTCCACGGCATCGTCCGACTTGACCACCTTGCCGCCGTTGCGGAGCACCAGCACGGGTGACTCCATACCGCGCGCCCCACGCAGATAGGACTGGATGATCGCGACGCCGTCGGCGCCGTCGCCGTCCACCAGGTAGGCGGAGAAGCGGGGGGTGTCGTCGTACACCTGGATCTCGAAGGCACCCGGGTCGCGCAGCCGGGAGCGGACCCGGCGCATGTGGAGGATGTTCATCTCGACCGAGCGGGCCAGTTCGCTCCGTTTCATCCCGAGTTCGCGTTCGCGGCGCTTGACCGCGCTGGAGGCGGGGTTGAGGAAGAGGAGGCGCACCCGGCAGCCGGTCTCGGCGAGGCGGACCAGGCGGCGGCCGGAGAAGTTCTGCACGAGCAGGTTGAGACCGATGCCGATGGCGTCCAGGCGGCGGGCGCCGCCGAAGAGGTCCTCGGCCGGGAACTGGCGCATGAGGCGGACCCGGTCGGGGTGGACGGCCACGACGTCCGCGTAGCGGTCGCCGACCAGGTCCTCCACGGCGTCGACCGGCAGCCGGCGCGCCGAGGGCACGTCGCCGCCCGCGCCGAGCATCTCCAGGAGCCGGGCGGAGGCGCGTTCGGCCTGGTCGAGGACGGCCCCGGACAGCGCCCGGTTGCGGGAGACGACGTTGCGGGTCACCTCCAGCTCGTCCAGGGCGAGTTCGACGTCCCGGCGCTCGTCGAAGTACGGCTCGAAGCACGGCCAGTGCTGCACCATCAGCTCGCGCAGCTGGGGCAGGGTGAGGAAGCTGAGCACGTTGTCGTCGGCGGGGTCGAGCAGGTACCCCTTGCGGCGGCTGACCTCGCGGACCGCGACCGCCCGCTGGACCCACTCCTGGCCGGCCGGACCGGCCGCGGCGACCACCCACTCGTCGCCGTGGACGGGTTCGTAGATGGGCCGCAGCACGGCGGCCACGACCGCGCGCATCCGCTGCTCGACGAGGTTCAGCCAGATGTAGGCCCGGCCGGCCCGCTGGGCGCGCGTACGCACCTCCAGCCAGGCGTCGGCGTCCCACTCCAGCTCCGGCCCGATGGAGCCCGTGGCGTCCATCGGCCGGGCCAGGGACACCGCGCCGGGCGGGACGTCTGTGGAGTTCCCCTCGTGACCCTCGTCACCAGGGGGCAGCTCCAGGCCTCCCGAGCCCACCCGTGCACCGCCTTCCGCTCCCCCGAGCTCTCCCTGTGCCAACGATCAAGGAAGGGTACTCCGGGAGTGGTCGGCGGTGCAGCCGGATGGACAGGTCGTTTCTCAACTACCGTTTCCGGGCTGTCCGTTCTGATCAGCAAGGTCCGCCGGAGTGAGCGGATTCATAGCGGTGACGTCGCGCGGGGCGATGGAGAAGCCCTGCCAGTGGACCGGCATCGGCTGCTGGTCCTCGTCGCGCGCGATGTGGTGGAAGCCGACGTTCACCCAGACCACGGGGTTGGTGAGGGTCTGCCCGTTGACGAACTTGTCGACCGTCTTGGGGTGACCGGTCGCGCAGCCCGGGTTGTTGCTGGCGAACTGCTCGCACTTGTCGTACTGGGTGAAGTAGACGTCGTGCGAGGTGAACGCGTGGCCCGGGTACGTGTTGCTGGCGCCCCGGACGATCTCGTACGAGCGCGCGTGCCCGTCCTTGTTCTTGCCGGCCGTGCTGACCACCCGCCACCACCGCATGTTCTTGGCGTCACCGGCGAGTTCCTTGGTGACGTCGGTGCGGGTGGTCTTGTTGGTGGGCGCCTCCTGGCCGTGCACGGGTGCGCTGACCGCCGAGTCGTACTGTTCGATACGGCTCTTGGAGGAGCCGTCGAGGTCGAAGTCGAGCTTCCAGAAGACGTTGTGCGCGTGGCTGGTGGCGTAGGCGTGGGCGCCCTTGCCGATCGGCCAGCCGCGGCCGTCCCCGGCGTCGTAGTCGCCCGGCGAGAGGCTGCCGGTGGCGCCGACGTTCATGTTGATCATGCCGTCGTCCTGGAACCGCCACTCGGTCATGTACTCGTACCAGCCGACCTTGTTGACGGTGTAGACCAGCAGGTCCTTGCCCTGCTCCTGGTACACCCGGTTGCCGGTGTCGGCCTGCATCCGGTACGCGTGGCCGCGCGAACGGGTGGTGGTGCACAGGCCGTTGACGTTCGGGTGGGCCGGGTCCCAGGCGTCGGGGACCTTGACGGTCTTGATGGTGCCGCCGGGGCACTCGGCCGAGGCGAGCGGCACCAGGCCCTGGGCGAAGCCGAAGCCGGTCAGGTCGTCGTACTCGACGCTGCCGTCGTCGTAGGGGACGTCGATCTGGGCCAGGCGGGCGCTGGAGAGCACCTTGATGGGGGCCGACTCGCCCTTGGGCTGGTAGGAGATGTGCTCCAGGACCAGTCCGGCCTTGCTGTCGTAGCGCCAGCACATCCGCCAGGTGGTGCCGGTGGAGAGCTTCTGCTCGATGCGGTAGGCCGCGGAGCAGTCGGCGGCGGCCGCGGCGGCCCGCTTCGGCTGGGCGACGGCGGGTCCGGCCGCGGTGGTGGCACCGGCGGCCAGCGCGGCCACCGACAGGCCCACGGCGGCCGTCCTGCGGGCATGGCTGATTCTGGGCGCGCGCGTGCTCGCGCGCAGGTTCACGTGCATGACGAAGTGACTCCTGGTACGGGAGATGCAGGGCGGAAAGGTGAACCGAGGAGCCGGCTCAGCGGCCGAGCTTCACGACCTTGCGCGCGCTCAGGTCGACGATGAGCGACCTGGCGTCGATCCAGGGCCCGTTCTTCACCTTCGGGAAGAGCCGCACACAGCGGTGTTCGCCGCACTTGTCGAGCGCGGCGGGCTGGGCGCCCGGAGTGGCGCGGTAGACCGCGCTGTTGAGCAGCAGCTGCTGTTCCGGGTCGGTCAGCTCGGTACCGGTGGCGTCCTTGAAGTCCGCCTTCAGGCCGGCGCCGAGCGGGTCGGCGACGAGCAGTTTGAGCGCCTCGACGTTCTCGTCGTGGCTGAGCGGCGGCTGGACGCCCGTACGACTGGTGGTCTGCTCGACCTTGCCGGTGTCCAGGTTGACGGTCCGGGTGACCAGGGTGTCGTCCCGGTAGTCGTAGAACGTCACGTCCGCGCGGCGCGGCGCGTTCGAGCTGTCCAGTTCGTTCGCGTCCGGCTCGGCGAGATCGACGCTGAGCCGCTCCGGGCCGCGCCGGCCCTCGACGTTCTCCCCGGCGCTGAACATCTGCTTGGTCAGAGCGAGTTGTTCGACGCGCTTGGTCTCGTCGTCGGTCAGCGGGTCGCTGCCCGTGCCCTTCTTCCCCTCGGCCGGCGCCTGTTCCACCACACCCGGCTTGACGGCGTCCTGTCCCCGGCCCGCCTGCTGCGCGGCGACCGCGCCGTTCCCGTCGCTCCCTCCCGACTCGTTCGCCCCTGCCGTGCCCGGCAGGGTGATCCCGACCATCACGGCGGTCCCCGCCACCGCCAGTCCCGCACCGGCCACCACCTTGCCCAGATGGCGGTGCACTATATTGCGCACATCTTCCCCCTACTCCCCCTTGGTCACAGGGAGTACGTGATTGCCCCACTGGTTCGGCACACAGCGCCACATGGGCCGCTGTGTGCACTGGTCGCGGGGTAAGAGGGGTGTAAGTCACATGGGGTTCCATGACTTTCGGGCAGACTCATGACCAAGGCGCCCCCGGGCGCGGGACACACCTGGAAGAGTCGACTTCATGCAGGTCTGGCCTGGAGAGGCATATCCGCTCGGCGCCACGTACGACGGCGCCGGGACCAACTTCGCGGTCTTCACCGAGGCCGCGGACCGAGTGGAGCTGTGTCTGCTGCACGACGACGGCTCCGAGACGGCGGTGGAACTGCGGGAGAGCGACGCCTTCGTACGGCACGCGTACCTGCCGGGCGTGATGCCCGGGCAGCGGTACGGCTTCCGGGTGCACGGCCCGTACGACCCCGGGCGCGGGCAGCGCTGCAACTCGGCGAAACTGCTGCTCGACCCGTACGCGAAGGCGGTCAGCGGGTCGGTGCGCTGGGGCGAGGAGGTGTACGGCTACCACTTCGGCGACCCCGACAAGCGCAACGACCTGGACTCGGCGCCGCACACCATGACGTCGGTGGTGATCAACCCGTACTTCGACTGGGGCGACGACCGGCGGCCGCGCACCGAGTACCACCACACCGTGATCTACGAGGCCCATGTGAAGGGCCTGACCATGCGCCACCCGGGCCTGCCGGAGGAGCTGCGCGGCACCTACGCGGGCCTGGCCCACCCGGCCGTCATCGAGCACCTGACGGCGCTGGGCGTCACGGCCCTGGAGCTGATGCCGGTCCACCAGTTCGTGAACGACCACCGGCTGGTGGACATGGGCCTGAACAACTACTGGGGCTACAACACCATCGGTTTCTTCGCCCCGCACAACGCGTACGCCTCCTGGGGCGACCGCGGCCAGCAGGTCCTGGAGTTCAAGTCGGCGGTCCGAGCGCTGCACGAGGCCGGCATCGAGGTGATCCTCGACGTGGTCTACAACCACACCGCCGAGGGCAACCACCTCGGCCCGACCCTGTCCTTCCGCGGCCTGGACAACCAGTCGTACTACCGCCTGACGGACGACCCCCGCTACTACATGGACACCACGGGCACCGGCAACTCGCTGCTGATGCGGTCCCCGCACGTCCTCCAGATGATCATGGACTCGCTGCGCTACTGGGTCACCGAGATGCACGTCGACGGCTTCCGCTTCGACCTCGCGGCGACCCTGGCGAGGCAGTTCCACGAGGTGGACCGCCTTTCGTCGTTCTTCGACCTGGTGCAGCAGGACCCGGTCGTCTCCCAGGTGAAGCTGATCGCCGAGCCCTGGGACGTCGGCGAGGGCGGCTACCAGGTGGGCAACTTCCCGCCGCTGTGGACCGAGTGGAACGGCAAGTACCGGGACACCGTGCGTGACCTGTGGCGCGGCGAGCCGCGCGCACTGGCCGAGTTCGCGTCCCGGCTGACCGGCTCCTCCGACCTCTACCAGGACGACGGCCGCCGCCCGCTGGCCTCCATCAACTTCGTCACCTGCCACGACGGCTTCACACTGCACGACCTGGTGTCGTACAACGACAAGCACAACCAGGCCAACGGCGAGGACAACCGGGACGGCGAGAGCTACAACCGGTCCTGGAACTGCGGGGTCGAGGGCCACACCGACGATCCCGCCGTCCTCGAGCTGCGCGAGCGGCAGATGCGGAACTTCATCGCCACGCTGATGCTGTCCCAGGGCGTGCCGATGATCAGCCACGGTGACGAGTTCGCCCGCACCCAGCAGGGCAACAACAACGCGTACTGCCAGGACAACGAGCTGTCCTGGGTGGACTGGCCGGCTCCCGAGGACGACAGCGAGCTGCTCACCTTCACGCGCGCGATGGCGCGGCTGCGCAAGGAGCACCCGGTCTTCCGGCGCCGCCGCTTCTTCCACGGCCGCCCGGTGGAGGGCACCCACGACGAGCTCTCCGACATCGCCTGGTTCACCCCGGAGGGCCATGAGATGGCCCAGCGGGACTGGGACTCGGCCCAGGCGTCGGCCCTCACGGTGTTCCTCAACGGGAACGCGATCTCGGAACCCGGCACGCGGGGGCAGCGGATCGCCGACGACTCGTTCCTGCTGATGTTCAACGCGTCACCGGATCCGCTGGAGTTCGTGGTGCCGGTGAATCACGGCCGGCAGTGGGAGGTGGTGGTCGACACGGCGCATGCCGAGGGGGTACCGCCGGGGCCGAAGGTCGATGCGGGGGCACGGCTGACTCTGGTGGGCCGGAGCCTGGCCGTGTTGAAGAGGCCGGCGTAGGGACGCGTGCTCCGACGGGCCGGTGCGCACGTGCGGGCCGGTGGGGGCTGGGCGCGCAGTTCCTCCCCCAGCGCCCCTTCGGGCGCGGGTACCGCACCCGGTGACACAGAAGCCGACCAGACGGGTACATACGTCCGCATGACAGCCGAGCGAACTGCCCCCACCGTCCCGACGGCCACCTACCGACTCCAGCTCCAGCCCGGCTTCCCCTTCTCGGCGGCGTCTTCTGCCGTGCCGTACCTGGCCTCGCTCGGCGTCTCCCACCTTCACCTCTCCCCTGTCCTGGAGGCCGTCCCGGGCTCCACACACGGCTACGACGTCGTCGACCACGCGCGGGTGCGCGAGGAACTCGGCGGCGAGGAGGGGCTGCGGGCGCTGTCGCGCACCGCGCGGGACCACGGTCTCGGCCTCGTCGTGGACATCGTGCCCAACCACATGGCGATGTCCCCCCGGCACAACCACGCCCTGTGGGAGGTGCTCCGGGAGGGCCCGAAGTCGCCCTACGCCCGCTGGTTCGACATCGACTGGGAGGCGCAGGGCGGGCAGCTGCTGGTGCCGGTGCTGGGCGGCCCGGTCGGCGAGGTGCTCGGGCAGCTGGTGGTCGACGGGGACGTGCTGCGCTACCACGAGCACGCCTTCCCGCTCCGCGACGGCACCGCGGACCTGCCGTTGCCGGAGCTGCTGGACGCCCAGTGGTACCGCCCGGTGTGGTGGCGGCTGGCCCGTACCGAGCTGAACTACCGGCGGTTCTTCAGCATCTCGGAGCTGATCGGCGTGCGGGTCGAGGACCCGGAGGTGTTCGAGGCCACCCATGCCAAGATCCTTCAGCTGCTGCGCGAGGGCGTGGTGGACGGGCTGCGCGTCGACCATCCCGACGGCCTCGCAGACCCCGACGGCTATCTCGCCCGGCTGCACGAGGCGACCGGTGGGCGCTGGACGGTCGTGGAGAAGATCCTGGCGGACGGCGAGCGCCTGCCGGCCGGCTGGGCGGTCGCGGGGACCACCGGGTACGACGCCCTGCGGCACGTGGACGGCCTGTTCACGGACCCCGCGGGCGCCGGTGAACTGCTCGGCCGGTACCGGAGGTTCGCGGCCCCGCAGACGGACCGGGGCGGCGACTGGGCGGCCACGGCGCGGCGGGCGGCGTACAAGGTGATCACGCACGAGCTGGCGGCCGAGACGGACCGGCTGACGCGGGCGGCCACGCGCGTGTGCGCGACGTCGCCGGATCCCGCGCTGCGCGACCGGGCGCCCTGGGCGCTGCGCACCGCGCTGCAGGAGCTGCTGGTGCGGATGCGGGTGTACCGGCCGTACGCCTCCGGTGACGTGGCCGCCGTGGTCACCGCGGAGGCCGCCGAGGAGGCCCGGCTGGCCTTCGTGGTGCCCGCGGAGAGCGGCGCGGTGGACGTGGTGCGCGGGCTGCTGCTGACGGGGGACGGGCCGGGGGTCGTAGAGTTCCGGACGCGGTTCGCGCAGACCGCCTCGGCACTGCGGGCCAAGTCCGTGGAGGACACGGCGTTCTACCGCTATGTGCCGCTGCTGTCGGCGACCGAGGTGGGCGGGGACCCGGGCAGCCCGGGCGTCTCGCCCGACGCCTTCCACGCGTACTGCGCGCGCGTGCAGCGCGACTGGCCGCTCACCGGGACGGTGGTGACGACCCACGACACCAAGCGCAGCGCCGACGTGCGGGCCGCGCTCGCGGTGCTGACGGAGTGTCCGGAGCGCTGGGCCGACGTGCTGGCCGAGGTGACCCGGGACGGGGAGGGGGTGCCGGACGCGCAGCTGGCCTGGGCGGCCTGGCAGACGGTGTTCGGGCTCGGCCCGGCGGACCCGGAGCGGGTGCGGGGGGCGCTGGTGAAGCACGTGCGGGAGGCGGGCCTGTACACGAGCTGGACGGAGCAGGAGCCGCCGTACGAGGAGGCGGTGGTCTCGTTCGTCGCGGCGGGGCCGTGCGGGGCGCCGGGAGAGCGCGTGGCCGCCTTCCGGGACTCACTGGCGGCGCACGTCCGGGCGAACGTGCTGGGCACGGCCCTGGTCCATCTGACGATGCCGGGGGTGCCGGACGTCTACCAGGGCACGGAGGGCGAGTACCGGGCGCTGGTGGACCCGGACAACCGGCGGCCGGTCTCCTTCCCGCCGGAACACCCGGGCGAGAAGGACGCCATGACCGCGGCGGCGCTGCGACTGCGGACGCGGCGACCGGACGTCTTCGGCGACACGGCGACGTACGCGCCGCTGACCGCGGCGGGGCCGGCCGCGGCGCACTGTCTGGCCTTCGCGCGTTCCGGGGAGGTGGTCACGGCGGTGACCCGGCTGTCGCTGCGGCTGGCCGCGGCGGGCGGCTGGCGGGACACGGTCCTGCCGCTGCCTCCTGGGCGGTGGGCCGACGTGCTGGCGCCGGGGCGGGAGTTCACGGGGCACGCGCGCGTGGGCGAGCTCTTCGAGGGGCTGCCGGTGGCACTGCTGGAGCGAGTGGGCGACGAGGGCTGACGGGAGCTGACGTCAGAATTCACTCGTACGAGTGAATATGTGGCTGATCCGTCGGTTTGCTGAAACTCGCCGGGCGCGGACCGCGTCGGTTATCGGCGCGCGGAGCGGTTCCGCGCCCCGTAGTGGCTTCGCACCCCCGTCCGCGCCAACAGCCCCACCGGCCGACGGCACATGCCTCTGGGCGCCCCCTGGAGCCTCCCCCGGGAGGTTCTTGACAGTTCACCTATGCCGTGCGGGACTGGGGAATGCGAAGCAGGGCGGACAAATCGGGGGTGAGTCTCCTGCCGGAGCTGCGTTACCCCAGTGTTCCCGAACTCGTCGCCACCGCCCGGGCGCTGGCCGCTCACCGGCCCGGCCTGTGCACGTTGCGGCAGATCGGCGTCTCCCGCGCGGGCAGACCGCTGCACCTGCTGTCCGTCGGACACGCCCGGCGGGCGGTCCTGGTGGTCGCGGGTGCCCACGCCAACGAGCCGACCGGGGGCGGCACCCTCCAGGTACTGGCGGAACGGGTGCTGAACGAGCGGGAGCTGCGGGCTGAGAACTCCTGGCACTTCCTGCTCTGCGCCGACCCGGACGGGGCGAGCCTGCACGTCACCCCGGCCCCGCGCAGCCTGTTCGACTACCACCTCGGCTTCTACCGGCCGGCAGGCCCGGAGCAGCCGGAGTGGTCGCCGTCGGTGCTGCCGCCGGACCGGCTGCCACCCGAGACCCGGGCCCTGCTCGGGGTGATCGACGAACTGCGCCCCTACCTCCAGGTGACCCTGCACTGCACCGATCTGGGCGGCAGCTGGGTGCAGCTGACGAGGGACGTGCCGGGGCTCGCCGAGCCGTTCGCCAAGTCCGCGGCCGAGCTGCACATCCCGGTGGAGACGGGCGCCTCGGACGCCGCGGGCTGGCCGCACTCCGGGCCCGGGGTACGGGTGATGCCCGGTCCGGAGACGGGGGTGGCGTACCCGAGCATGCCGGACGACGCGCGGCACAGCACCTGGTACCACGCCCACCGGTACGGCGGCCTCACCGCGGTGGTCGAGGTGCCGATGTGGGCGAGCGACCTGGTCGACGACCCGGCGCCGCACCCGGCGCCGGCGGCGGCCATGCGCCGGCTGGCGCGCCGGCTGCTGCGGGACTCGCGGGAGGTGGAGCGGGTGCTGGCCGAGGCGCTGCCCCGGCTGGACGGCCTGGACGGGCCGCTGCTGCGGGCCGCCTGCTGGGCGCTGGGCCTGATCCCCGGGCTGGCCGAGGACTGGATCCAGCGACCGCCGGTCGACACCACGATGGCGTACGTGGGCAGCGTGGACGCCTTCGGGCGGCGGCTGCCGCTGCGGGCCGCGTCGATGCTGCTGCGGGTGCTGCGGGAAGCGGACGACCGCGCGGCGCCGCGGCTGGAGGAGCTGGTGGCCGCCTGGTGCGAGGCCTACGGCGAGCGTTTCCAGGCCCGCTGGGTGCCGGTGGAGCGCCAGGTGGAGCATCAGTCCCGGACGGTGCTGGCGGCCGCGCAGCACGCGCGTGAGCGGGCGGCGTGAGGTCCGGTTCCGGGGCCGGGCCCCGGGGACCGCACGCCGCCCTCGGGCTCAGTCGTCGAGGGCGAAGACCGGGCCGGTCCGGGCCGCCAGCTGACAGGAGTTCGCGAACGTCTCGCGGTACTCGATCGGCCGGCCGTTCCACTGCCCGCGCGCCTGGACGGTCACCGGGGCGTAGACCATCGGGCACATCGCGTCCTTGACCGGGGTGACGCGGGCGATGTCACCGCCCACCGCGTCCAGTTCGGCGCAGGCCTCGGCCGCCCGGGAGTACCCCTGGGGCGGGTCGCACAGCAGGATGGTGCCGCGCGCGTCGTCGGACGGGCTCTCGCCCTTGGTGACGGTCAGGTACAGGTAGTCGCCACCGCGCGTCACGCCCGGCGCGGCCTGGGCCGGGCCGGCGGTGAGAAGGGCGGCCGCGGCCAGCAGGGCACCGCCGGCCGCTGTCACTTTGCTGAGATGCGTCATTCCCCGTGCATCGGCACGGCGGGCTCGGTCCCCCAGTCCGACTCACCCGATCGGGCACGCACGCGCGCGTGGCGGTGCGCCAGTTCGAAGGCGCTCAGGACCACCCGTGTCTGGTACTCGGCCTGGCGCGCGACCGGGATCCAGCGCGCGCCGAGGGCGTCGTGGTAGTACGCGCACCAGGTGTCGATCAGCCGGTCCAGGTCGGGCAGGGCGGCGGCGGGGTCGTGGCCGGTGCTGCGCAGGAGCTGGTGCAGCAGCCCGGCGGTGCGCAGGGCCAGCCGGCGTCCGGCGATGCGAAGGGCGGCGAGGTGGGCGGAGCTGAGCGGGGGCAGCGGGCGGGCGCTGCCGGCGTCCGTGTCGGGGTCCCAGGCGTCGGCGAGGCCGGGGCAGACCAGCAGGTAGTCGTCGACCGGCGCGAGCAGCCGGGCCGCGTCCGGCGCCGCGGACAGCTGCGGCCGGACCCGGGCCAGGACGCCGTCCAGGAGGTCCGTGTCGCGCCGCAGGGTCCGGCTGACGGAGCGCAGCGCCGCGTCCCGGTCGGCGGGCGGTGTGCCGTCCTGGACGGCGGCCACGCCCCACATGGGCGCCTCGACGATGGCGGTGACGGTGCCGTGCCGGTGCGGGTGGAACCAGGTGGACTCGACGGCGGCCTCGGTGATGGCGGCGACCAGGTCGCCCCGGCGGGGCGGCGGGACGCGGTAGACGGCCGGACCCAGGGTGGGCCAGTACAGGGTGTCGTAGGCACCCAGTTCGCGGGGGATGCCGAGCCGGGTCGCGGTGTGCGCGAGGCGCCGGTCCAGGCCCGGCAGCTCACGGGTCAGCTCGACGAAGCCGCCGCCGACGTCGACGCCGTGCAGCGAGCACTGGAGGAAGGGCCGCAACTCGTCCTGGAGGTCGAGCAGGGCCCGGGTCTCGGGCAGCGCGGCGGCGGCCGCCCCGTCGGGCAGCCACTCGGGCTGCTCCAGGAATCCGGGCCGGAAGAAGTTCCGGAAGTAGTGGCCCAGGGTGTACGGCCCGGCCAGCCAGCCCTCGTTGCGCCGTGAGCCGTCGGGGTCCAGGCACAGCAGCAGGTTCCAGGTGACGTCCGCGTCCTCGGTGAGCCTCGGGTCGGCGAGGACCCGGTCGGCGAGGCGCAGCACGGTGGCACCGCCGACGGGTTCGTTGGCGTGCGGGCCTGCGACGACGAGGGCGTGACGGGTGCCGTGACCGATGGAAAGCAGCCACATCGGGGTGCCCGCGCGGGAGGTCCCTGCCCTGCGCAGCCGGGCGTCCCGGGGGCGGTCGGCGACCAGTGCGGCCGCCCGCGAGGCGAGTTCGCCGACGGACGGGTAGCGGAGGAGGGGCGGCAGGTCACACCTCCACAGAGCGGCGCCGTCGATTCACATGGTGTGCATGATGTACGCACAGTCAGTCACGACTTGAGGGGTACGTCAACACCGCGACGGACAAACACTTTTCGGCCATCGCGCAGGACCCGCCCAGGTGACGGCGGTCCGGCCCGGGACTCAGTCGCTCGCGAGCCGGAAGGCGATCCGGCCGAACCCGACCTGGTCGCCCTCGCGGACGACGGCGGCGCCGATCACCCGGCGGCCGTTCACGGTCGTGCCGTTGGTGGAGCCGAGGTCCCTGAGGACCCACAGGCCGCCCTGGCGGCGGAGTTCGGCGTGCACCCGGGAGACCGTCTCGTGGTTGAGCCGCAGCCCGTTGGCGGGGTCGCGGCCGATGCGCAGCGGGTGACCGTTGCCCGGGTGCGGCAGCAGCAGCTTGGGCAGCCGCTCGGCCTGCCAGGCCCGGCGCAGCCGCACGGTGAAGCCGGAGACGGCCTCGACGGTGCCGAAGAGCACGCGCGCGAAGCGGTTCTCCTGGGGCAGGTCGGCGGTGAGCGCGGCGAGTTCGTCGGAGCGGCGGGCGGCGAGCGCCAGTTCCATGCGGCGCACGAACGTGTCGTGCGACAGCCGTCCCATGGCGACGCCGTCACGCAGCACGCTCAGCGCCTTGTCGCGCTCCGCGTCGGACAGCCGCGCGGGGTAGGTGTGGAACTCGAAGGACGACGTCACGCTGCCGATTCTGGGTCAGTGAACCCCGGGTGTCCAGAAAACGGGAAAACGGCCGTCACGCGCGCGTACGTATGGCGACACCCGTTCCGCAAAGCCGGGATTCAAAGCGGATTGATCTCCTTTCACGGCACGATGGACCTACTACCTCACGAGGAGCCAGACGAAGGGGAACGTCCGTGCAGTTCGAGGTGTGGGCACCACAGGCAGACCGTGTGACGCTCCATTGCGACGGCGCCACTCGAGCGTTGGAGCGCGACCCGGAGCGGTCCGGCTGGTGGACCGGGGAGGCGGACGCCGAGGACGGCACGCGGTACGGGTTCGCCCTGGACGACGGCCCGGTGCTGCCCGACCCGCGCTCGCGCCGCCAGCCGGACGGACCCGACGGGCTCAGCGCGGTGGTCGACCACCGGCGCCACGAGTGGCGTGCCGCCTGGCCGGGGCGTGCGCTGCCCGGCGCGGTGCTCTACGAGCTGCACGTGGGCACGTACACCCCCGAGGGCACCCTGGACGCGGCCGCCGCCCGCCTCGACCACCTGCGGGAACTGGGTGTCACACACGTGGAGTTGATGCCGTTGTGCCCGTTCCCCGGCCGGCACGGCTGGGGGTACGAGGGCGTCTCGCTGTGGGCGGTGCACGAGCCGTACGGCGGCCCCGAGTCGCTGAAACGCTTTGTCGACCGGGCTCATGAACTCGGCCTCGGTGTCGTCCTGGACGTCGTGCACAACCACCTCGGCCCGTCCGGCAACTACCTGCCCGCGTTCGGGCCGTACTTCACGGAGGCGCACCAGACGCCCTGGGGGGCCGCGGTCAACCTGGACGCGCCCGGGTCGGACGAGGTGCGTGCGTATCTGGTGGGCAGCGCGCTGGCCTGGCTGCGCGACTACCGGATCGACGGGCTGCGCCTGGACGCGGTGCACACGTTGCGCGACACGCGCGCGTGCCACTTCCTGGAGGAGCTGTCGGCGGCCGTGGCCGGCCTGGCGGCCGAGTCGGACCGGCCGCTGTTCCTCGTCGGCGAGTCCGACCTGAACGACCCGCGGGTCATCACCCCGCGCGCGGAGCACGGGTTCGGCCTGGACGCGCAGTGGAACGACGACTTCCACCACGCCCTGCACGCCGCGCTGACGGGCGAGTCCCAGGGCTACTACGCCGACTTCGCCCGCGCCCCGCTCGCCGCCCTCGCCAAGACGCTCACCGGCGGCTACTTCCACGACGGCACGTACTCCAGCTTCCGCGGCCGACGGCACGGCCGCCCGCTGGACCGCGCGCGGGTGGCCGGACACCGGCTGCTCGGCTACACCCAGACCCACGACCAGGTCGGCAACCGGGCCCAGGGCGACCGGCTTTCGGCGACCCTCTCCCCCGGTCTGCTGGCCTGCGCGGCCACGCTGAGCCTGACCGCGCCCTTCACGCCGATGCTCTTCATGGGCGAGGAGTGGGCGGCCGGCACCCCCTGGCAGTTCTTCACCGACCACACGGACCCGGACCTCGCGGAGGCGGTACGACGCGGCAGGCGGCGGGAGTTCGCGGCGCACGGGTGGGCCGAGGAGGACGTACCCGACCCGCAGGACCCGGCGACCCGGGAGCGGTCCTGCCTGGACTGGTCGGAGCCGGAACGCGAGCCGCACGCGCGCGTGCTGGCCTGGTACCGCCGGCTGCTGGCGCTGCGCCGCGAGCAGCCGGACCTCACCGACCCCGATCTCGCCGACACCAAGGTGGCGTACGACGAGGCGGCCCGCTGGCTGGCGTTCCGGCGCGGGGACGTGCGGGTGGCGGTGAACCTGGGCAAGGAGCCGGCCGAGATCCCGCTCGGCACCGGGCGGGCGGAGGTCCTCGCCGCGTGGGACACCGTGGCGGCACCGGACACGGACGGGGTGCTGCGGGTGCCGGGCGAGTCGTGCGTGGTGCTGGCCCAGGCCTGACCCGGGCTTGAGGCAGGCCTGGCCCAGGCCTGCCTCAAGCCCGCGCACCGGCCGTCCCGCTACAGCTCCTCGTCGTCCTCGGTGTCCTCGCGCAGTTCCGTCACCCGCTCCAGCAGGATCGCCTCCCAGGCACGCCGGAGTTGGGTGCGCAGCAGCGGCAGGGGACGGTCGTCGCGGCCTTCGAGGCCGTCGGTGAGGCGGATGACGGTGTCGCAGCGGGCCAGCCACAGGCCGCGCAGGCAGGGGCGGGCGCCGTAGCCGGCGAGGGTGGCCGCGCGGACGGCCGCGCCGGAGCCGACCGCGACGGCGAGCCCTGCGATGTCCTCTGCCGGGTCGCCCACCACCGTGCCGGTCCAGTCGAGGACGCCGCGCACCCTGCCGTCGGCGCTCACCACCAGGTGCTCGCCCTTGAGGTCGTGGTGGGTCAGCACGGCGGTCCCGGGCTGGGCGGCGAGCTGGGCGGCGCCCGGCGGGGTCAGCTGGAGCAGGCGGGCGGGGTCGAACTCGTCGTCGGCGGCGAGGCGTCCGGCGGCGGGCACGGCCATGCGGCGCAGCGCCTCCAGGGAGCGCGGCGGGGTGCGCGGCACGCCGAGCGTCTCGGCCTGCCGTACCGGCACCTCGCGCAGCCCGGTGAGCAGCCCGGCCAGGTCCGCCTCGCCGACCGCGGAGACGTCGTGCTCCTCGGCCGTGCCCCCGGGGATCGCTGTGTCCAGCGTGTAGGTCAGCCCCGGCGCCCACTCGCCGTGCGCGACGCTGGTCGGGACGGTGACGGGCAGGTGCGGTCGCACCAGGTCGCGCAGGCGCAGTTCGCGGCGCCGGCGGGCGGCGTCCTCGCGGTCGCGAGCGAGGCGCAGCACATGCCGGGTGCCGACCCACCAGGTGAAGTGTTCACCGCCCTCCGCGACGGGCCGCACGTCGGGGCCCGAGGCGCCGCCCGCGCTCTCCTTGAGCAGCGAACGGACCAGTCGGCGGACGGTGTCCGCGGTGGGAGTCGGTGCCTGGGTCATGGATCGCGCCGTTGCCGTTCGGGATGGGGTAGGGGCGAGCGGGTGGTTCCGGGGCCGGGTCGGTCAGCCCACGACGACCATCTCGCGGGTGGTGTTGTTGAAACGACGGCCGCCCTCCGCGGTCACCGTGACGATGTCCTCGATGCGCACGCCGAAGCGGCCGGGCAGATAGATGCCGGGCTCCACGGAGAAACACATCCCGGGCACGAGCGGCTGCTCCTCGCCCTCGATCATGTACGGCGGCTCGTGCGTGGTGACGCCGATGCCGTGCCCGGTGCGGTGGATGAAGAACTCGCCGTACCCGGCGTCGGCGATGACCGCGCGGGCGGCCCGGTCGACCTCCTGGCAGGCGACGCCGGGGCGTACGGCCCGGAAGCCGGCCTCCTGGGCGGCGCGCACGATGTCGTGCACCTCGCGCTCCTCGGCGGTGGGCGGGCCCACGTGCACGGTGCGGGTGGTGTCCGAGCCGTAGCCGTCCTTGAGGCCGCCGAAGTCGAGGACGACCATGTCGCCGTCCTGGATGACCCGGTCGCCGACCTCGTGGTGCGGGTTGGCGCCGTTGGGTCCTGAGCCGACGATGGTGAAGTCGACCTGGTCGTGGCCGAAGCGGCGCAGCAGGTCGGCCAGGTCGTGGCCGACGTCGGACTCGCGGCGGCCGGCGAAGGGAACCTTGCGGATCTCCTCGAACGTTGAATCGGCAGCCGCTCCGGCGGCGGCGAGGAGTTCGAGCTCGGCCGCGTCCTTCACGGCGCGGAGCATGGGCAGCGCGTCGGTGAGGGAGGCGTAGGACGTGCCGGGGAGTGTCTTCTGCAGGCCCAGCAGGTGCATGGCCCAGGCGTTGTCGCTGACACCGAACCGGCCGGTCTTGCCGAGCAGGCCGGCGGTGACGGCGTAGGGGTCCGTGCCGTCGGTCCAGTCCCGCAGGGTCAGCGCGGCCGCTCCGTCGGCCTTCTCGGCGTCGGGGGCCTCGAGGGTGGGCACGATCAGCACGGGGTCCCGGCCGGGGGCCAGGACGAGGAGGGTGAGCCGTTCGGTGACCGCGGTGGGGGTGTAGCCGGTCAGCCACACCATGTCGGGGCCAGGGGCGATGAGAAGGCCGGCGAGGCCGGCGTCCGCCGCGGTGTGCACTGCGCGCGTCATGCGGGACCTGTAGTCGCCGGCGGTGAAGGGCGCGGCGGCGGTGCCGGTCATCCAGGGCCTCCTTGCACGGGTGACGGAGCTGTGTCGGCGTTGGCATGCATCCTGCCGGGTGCGGCGTGGCCGCGCGAGCCGGTTCGGGCAGAGCCGCCGTTGTGGATTGCGGTTGTGTCGCCGGTACAGGTGTGTGGGGGCTGATCGCGCCCACGCGGCGGAGCCGCATCTCGATGCCGCCCCGCGCCCCCGGGTCGGTCACGTCACGACGCCGGGAACTACCGTCAGCTGCTGATACCCCCCGCTCGCGTGCCGGACCGTGAGCTTGGCCTCCTTGCCCGGATGGGCGTGGGCCACTGCCCGGACCAGGTCGGCCGCGCTGTCGATCCGCGTGTCGCCGAACTGGAGCAGGACGTCGCCGCGCACCAGCCCCGCCGAGTAGCCCGGGCCCGGCACATGGACGCCCGTCACCAGCGCACCCACCTTCTCGGCGTCCACGGCCTCCACGCCCAGGGTCGCGGTGGCCGCCGGCGAGGGGGCCGGGGTGGCCGGGGGTGCATGGCTCGGCGTCGTCGGCGGGGTCTGCTGCCGCAGTTCCGCCAGTCTGCTCATGCCGATCACGCTGGCGCCCACCGTGCCCAGCCCGACCCCGGACAGCACCAGGACCGAGCCGACGAGCGATCCGAACAGCAGGGTCCTGATGTGGCGGCCGCGCCGACGGGCGGCGTGCGGGCGCCGGGCCGGGCCGGGCGGGGGGCTGTCCCCGCGTTCCTGACCGGGGATCGGCTTGGGACGCAATGCGGTCTGTTCCATGGTTCGCCTCCACCCCGAGCCCTACCCGGCGCGCGCGGGCGCGACGAGACACGAACGAGTGAGACTGACCCTGGGTCAGCAGCGGGAAGCCCTAGCTCCCACCTGCGCCATGAGCACCGTCCAGAAGGCTTGCCACCAGGTCCGCCGCCGCTCCCGCGGGGGTCCCGCCGTACACCAGTTCCACACGGTGGACGAGGCGCGGTGCGGTGACGGGGACGGCGACCGTGCCGGGGACGCCGGTGGCCGCACGCAGGGGCAGCAGGGTGAGGCCGTGACCGGCGGCGGCCAGGGCGGTGAGGGTGCGCACGTCGGAGCCGTCGTAGCGCAAGGCCGGGCGGAAGGCGCCGCCGCCGGTCGCGGTCCGCAGCCGGCTCAGGGGCGGGGCCGCGTCGGGTGCGTCCAGCCAGCGGGCGTCGGCGAGGTCCGCGAGGCGCAGGCCGGGGCGGCGGGCGAGGGGGTGCCCGGCGGGAAGCAGGACGGCGACGGGCTCCTCGCCGGCGCCGTGTGTGGTCAGGGGGGCCACGTCGGGCAGCCGCAGCGGGTCGCTGGGGGCGGCGAGGCCGTCGAGGAGGCCCAGGTCGGCGGTGCCGGTGGCGACGGCGGCCGGGATCCCGTCGCGGGGCAGGACGCGCAGCGTGACGCCGGCGGCGGGGAGTGCGGCGAGGACGGCGGGGCCGAGGGCGGTCGGGGTGGCGGCGAGGGTCAGGCCGGGCGTGGGTGCGGCGGCCATCCGCACGACGTCGGCACGGGCCGCCTCCAGGCGCAGCAGCAGCGGGCCCGCGTGTTCCAGGAGCCGTTCACCGGCCGCCGTGGGGACCACGGGACGCCGGGTGAGCAGGGGGGCGCCGAGGTCCTGTTCGAGGGCGGCGATGTGCTGGGAGACCGCGGACTGGGTGTACCCCAGCTCGCGCGCGGCCTCCGAGAAGGAGGCGAGGCGGGCCACGGTGACGTACGTGCGCAGGAGGTGCGGGTCCATGCCGCACAGCATGGCATCAGTGATGCTTATCGAGAGTGCATCAATCATCGTTGGACGTGAACCGGAGCGGGCGCCCAGGATGAGCCCATGACGAACTCCGCAGCTCGGACCGCCACGATCGCCCTGGTCGGGGACCGCTCCCCCAACGTCGTGTCGCACACCCGGATCCCGCTCCTCCTCGACGCCCTGGCCCAGCGCGACCGACTGGTCCTCGACGCCTACTGGATCCCCTCCGAGGACGCCGAGGACGCGGCCGCGGTGCGCGGCTTCGACGCGGTGTGGGTGCTGCCGGGCAGCCCGTACCGCAGCGAGGCGGGCGTACTGCGCGCGATCCGCACTGCCCGTGAGGAGGGCATCCCCTTCCTGGGCACCTGCGGGGGCTTCCAGCACGCGCTCCTGGAGTACGCCCGCGACGTCTGCGGCCTGACCCGGGTCGCGCACGCGGAGAACGACCCCGGCGCCGAGGACCTCTTGATCGAGCCGCTGGCCTGTTCGCTGGTGGGTCACGAGGCCGTGGTGCGCGTCGAGCCGGGCACACTGGCCGAGTCGGCGATCGGCTCCGGGCACACGGTCGAGCGCTATTTCTGCTCGTACGGCCCCTCCCGCCACCTCGACACCCTGCGCGCCCACGGGCTGCGGCTGTCCGGCCACGACGAGGACGGCCACGTCCGCGTGGCCGAACTGCCCGGCCACCCCTTCTTCCTGGCCACGCTCTTCCAGCCGGAGCTGTCGGGCGACGGCTCGCGCCCGCATCCGGTGATCCGGGCGCTGGCCCGGGCGGCGGTCGCGCATGCCGACGAGCGGGTGCGCGCCTCGGTGTGAGGACGGCGCCGCTCCGCCGCCCGCCGGGACCCGAGGCCGTTGTCAGTGGCGGCTGTTACGTTCTGTGACATGACCGATCACTGCCTGCGGCTGCTCCGGCAGCACCGCCGCCTGGCCGAACTCGCGGCGTTCCCCTTCGACTTCGACCTGGACCGAGCCGCCCACGGCCATGCCGAGCCGGTTCGCCTCGCCTCCGGTGGCTCCCTGGAAGCGGTGGCGGGAAGCGACACCGGCGGCACGTATTTCGTGTGCGCGGACGGCTCGATGCTCTACGCGGACTCGGAGGGCTCGGCCGGGATCATGGGATCGTCCGTCGACGAGGCGCTGGAGATCGTGATCGGTCTGCCGGGCTGGCGTGACCTCCTGCTCCTGTCCCCGGCGGACGGTGAGACGGCGATCCTCGCGCGCGTGGCCGAGATCGAGGAGGAGATCCGCGAGTACCACGGCATCGACGAGGAGCGCGCCGAACTCCGCGCCGCCCTGGACCTGCCCGACCGCTCCCCCGTCGAACTGCTCGGCATGCTGCACACGGCCCTGCTGCGCACCGAGCCCGACTTCCTCCTGCTGAACGCGGAGGAGGGCGGCGCCTACGACCTGCTCGACCCGCACCCCCGGCCGCCCCTGTGGGAGTGCGTACGGCACGAGGTCCCCGGCGATCCGGCCGACCAGCCGCTGTCGACGTGGACCCGGCTGGCGGCCGAGCAGGGGATGACCGAGCTCGCCCGGGTGGCGCTGATCCGCCGGCTGGACGAGATATTCATGGACCAGAGCCTGCTGCTGCGGCCCGGCAGCAGAAAGGACCTCGACCTGTCGCCGTTGCTCTGGCTGGCCGGGGAGTTCGAGCGGCTGGGCGACCTGGCGCAGGCCGAGCGGGCCCGGGGTCTGCACACCTCCCTCGCGTAGGTACCCGCGTGCCGGGCGCCGTCAGCCGACCGGCAGCGACGGGGCGAGCGGCGGTCGGTCCGGGAGGAAGCCGTGGGCCCGCCGGGCGAGGTGGTCGGCCTTGTAGCGGTCGACGCGCTGGTGCCAGTTGAGGATGCCGGCCATCCAGTTCTGCAGGTCGCGGACGTAGCAGTCCATGGCCTCGCGCGCCTCGGCCGTCAGCTCGAAGTCGTCGTACACGACCGGGAGTTCGCTCGCCACGACATGTTCGAACTGCTGCATCCGCTGGGTCGTCAGGTCGTGTACGACGTGGAGCGCGGTCGGGTAGTCGACGCCGAAGAAGTTCTGGACGACGAGGATGGCGTTGTGCAGCTCGCCCTCGTACTGGATCTCCTTCTGGTAGGAGAAGACGTCGTTGACGAGCATGCCGTAGTCGATGGCGGCGTTCTCCAGGGAGCGCACCGGACCGCTGCGGTGGACCTCCGGAGGGATCGCGGAGCCGCGGCCGCGGCGGGCCAGGCTCAGGGTGAGGTCCGAGCCGAAGGTGGATCGGCGCATCTCCAGGTAGTCGACCGGGTCGGGGATGCGGTGCTGGAGCTGGTTGGACATCTCCCAGAGCCAGCTCTCGGTCATCCGGTCGACGGACTGCTTGAGGGCGAGCCGGTCCGCGGGGCTCATTCCCGCGGTGGTGCGGGCCCAGAGGTCGATCAGGCCGCGTTCCATGCCGGTGGCCGGCACCGGCACGGGCTCGTCGGCGAGGGACATGCAGGCGGAGAGGCGGGCCGTGGCGAGCCGGGCGCCGGCCAGGTCGCGCCGGGTGCCGAAGCAGAGCGGGTAGTAGTCGTCGGCATAGGTGCCCCAGGCCAGCCACTGGGCGCTGAGGTCGAGTTCCTCGGCGCCGGCGTCGGGGTCGAGGCCGGCGGCGCACAGCACGAGGTCGGAGGCGGCGAGCCGGTCCTCGTCCCAGACGCCCTCGGACAGCATTCCGGTGCTGTGCATCCAGGCGGTCAGCCGCGGCCGGGCGGCGTCGAGACGCGGGTTGACCTCGACCTCGTACGGCATGTGGAAGTCGGGCAGCAGGGAGGGCCCGACCTGCTGGAAGGGCACGTGGGAGTAGGCGCGCAGGCGCTCCGCGGCGGCCGCGGCCAGTAAGGCGCCGACGTCGGCGGCGGAGGTGCCGGGGCCGGTGAGGTGCTGCCAGGAAGCGGACGGGACAGCGCCCTGGTTCATGTAGCGGCTGGAGCGCAGGTGCCATTCGTGGCCGCCGGACTGCCAGTCCTGCAGGCCCTTGGTGTAGGCGGCGATCGCGGCGGCCTGGTCGGGGGTGAGGCCCTTCTCGGCGGCGACGGCGGGGACTTCGGTGAGGGCGGTGTGCTCGAACTGGTGGAGGCGGGAGGTGAGGATGTCGTTGACCGCGTCGGCGGCCTGCTGGGTGGTGCAGTCGAAGAAGGTCTCCAGGACCAGCACGCCGTTGCTGTTCTCGCCCTCCTCCTCGACCTCGCGCTGGTAGGAGAACAGGTCGTTGCGCAGGTGGACGGCGTCGGCGAAGGTCTCCATCAGCACCCGGAGCGGACGCGAACCGGAGACGACGGCGGGCACCTCGGCCGTCGCGTACTCGACCAGGCCCGCGGACCAGGGGGCGCCGCCGACCTTGCGGCGCATCTCGATGTACTCGACGGGGTTGGCGATCCGCCCCTCGTTGATGTTGGACAGCTCCCACATCGACTCGTTCAGCAGGTGCTCGGTGGCGACCGAGAAGCGGCGCCGCCAGTCGACCGACATCGACGGCACCGTGCGCGCCCACAGGTCGGCGAGGCCCGCCTCGACCGGGTTCTGCGGCTCCGGCACGGGCGTCGCCGGGTCCAGCGGCATGAACAGCGGGAGCCGGTCGAGATGGGCCTTGCCGGCGGCGCGGTCCTGGGTGCGCTTGTACATGTCGAGGAAGTGGTCGTCGAAGAAGAACACCCACACGTACCAGTCGGTGATCAGCGAGAGGGCGGGGCCGTCGCAGTCCGGGTGGGTGTAGCTGCACAGCAGGCCGTAGTCGTGTGCCTCCAGGTCGGCCTGGGTCCAGATCCCGGACCCCTCCAGCATGCCCATCTCGCGGGCCCACTCGGTGGAATGGGCCCGGGCCTCCGCCAGATGCGGGTTGAGCCGCGCGGGATACGGCATGTAGAAGTGCGGGAGTTCGAACGGCTGCGTCATGGCCGGGGCCCTACCCGCGCGCCTCGAAGGCCATCCACCGCGCGGCACATGATCACACCATCGCGTGAACCGGGACGGAATCCGGGAACTTCCGGGCGGACAGGCCTCCTGCGACGGGTGCGCTGAGCGCCTTCGGGCTGCCGCCTGGGGCGGCCCGTCTTGCCCGGCCCCGCCGCACGGACCACCGTGGCCGCATGACCACCTCAGCCGGCGGCGGTGAAGCCCCGCCCGTCCCCGACGTCTTCGATCCGCGCCGGTACGCGGTCGCCGTGCCGTACGCCGACTACCGCGTCCTGCGCGACCACCATCCGGTGGCCTGGCAGCGGGAGCCGGAGGTGCTCGGGTGGCCGGCCGGGCCGGGGTTCTGGGCGGTGGCGCGGCATGCGGACGTGGTGCGCGTGCTCAAGGACCCGGGGACGTACTCGTCGCGGCTCGGGGCGACCCAGATCCGGGATCCGGACCCGGAGGACCTGCCCTTCATCCGGCGCATGATGCTCAACCAGGATCCGCCGCAGCACGGGCGGTTGCGGCGTACCGTGAGCCGGGCCTTCACTCCGGGGCGGATCGAGCGGTTCGAGGCAGTGGTCCGGGAGCGGGCCCGGACCCTGTTCGCCCGGGCGCTGGAGTCGGCCCGGGCGGGGGACGGCACGGTGGACCTGGTGGCCGCCGTCACCGACGAGTACGCGCTGCTCAACCTCGCCGATCTGCTGGGTGTCCCGGAGACCGACCGGGGGCTCCTGCTGCACTGGACGCGGCGGGTGATCGGCTACCAGGACCCGGACGAGGCCGGGCCCGGGATGCTCGACGGCGAGGGCAGGCCGGTGAATCCGCGATCGCCCGCGATGCTGGCGGACATGTTCGGGTACGCCCGGCAACTCGCCGCGCACAAACGCAGGCATCCCGCCGACGACGTCATGACGACCCTGGCCCACGACGCGGAGCTCGCCGACGGCGAACTGGAGATGTTCTTCTTCCTGCTGACGGTCGCGGGCAACGACACCGTGCGCTCGGCCGCCCCCGGCGGACTGCTGGCGCTGGCCGAACACCCGGATTCCTACCGCCTGTTGCGCGCCGGAAAGGCCGGAGCGGACAGCGCGGTGGACGAGTTGCTGCGCTGGCATCCCCCGGTGCTGACCTTCCGCCGTACCGCCGCGCGGGACACCGAGCTGGGCGGCCGGCGCATCAGGAAGGGCGACAAGGTGGTCGTCCTGCACGCCTCGGCCAACCGCGACGAGCGGGCCTTCGCCCGGCCGGACCGGCTGGACCTCACCCGGGCGCCGAACCCGCACGTGTCCTTCGGGGACGGGCCGCACGTCTGTCTGGGCGCCCACTTCGCCCGGCTCCAGCTGCGCACGCTCTACGCGCAGGCACCGGCCGTCCTGCAGCCCGCCGGTCCCGCCGAGCGGCTCGTGTCGAACTTCATCAACGGGCTCAAGTCGCTGCCGATGCATGTGGGTTGACCTGGATCAGGGCATGGGTGCCGGCCGTGCGCCAGCGCTCCGCCTCGGCCGCGTCCAGGGCTGCCTCGGTGTCCGCGGCGAGCCCGGTGATCACGTCGGACTTGAGAGTGCGCAGCGCGGCCACCGGGCCGGGGAACCAGGCGGTGACGTCGGCGAAGGGGGTGGTCGGCGGCCAGAGCCGATCGCCCACCAGGCGGCGGTAGTTGAGGTCGCCCTTGAAGATCGTCAGGGTGGCGGAGGCGAACTCGGCACGCAGGTCGCCGGGCATCTCGGCGTATGGCAGCGGGGCGCAGGAGAAGGGGTGGGCGCGCACGGTGAGGCGGCCGTCGGCCATCGCCGACCAGAGGGTACGGCCGTACCCGGCGGCGGCACCCGGGGCCCCGGTGAGCCTGCGCAGGGCGTCGAGCACGTCGGCGGTCGTGGCGTCGGAGACGTAGTACGGGTAGGGCTTGAGGTGCAGGACCGCGCGGGCGATGCGGTCCGTGTCCAGGAGGTGGGCGATCAGCAGCAGGTCGGGGACGAGTTCGCGGCCCGCGTTGTCGGCGACGAGACACAGGGTGCCGCCGCGGAGCAGCGGCCACAGGGCGGCGCTGTCGTCGGCGACCAGGGCGGCGACGGCCTCGCCCGACTCGGCGGCGGAGAGCCGGAATCCGAGGTCGGCGCGGTTGCCCCAGAGGGAGCCGTGCAGCAGGGCCCGGTCCGGGTCGCCGCCGAGGTCGTCGAGGGCGGCCAGTTCCTCGTCGGTCTCCTTGGCGTCGAGTTCGGCGAGCTTGAAGGGGCGGAAGGGGTCGATGCCCTGCCAGGGGCCGGGGCCGAAGTAGCCGACGGCGTCCAGGAGTCGGCGGTAGAAGTAGCTCTCCGACCACAGCCACGGCACGTCGAACCAGGACCGGCCGGCGTAGGTGTCCAGGCCCCAGTCGCGCCAGCCGCTCGCGTCGCCGGGCAGGGGCTCGATCACGCCCTCGGTGCAGTTGTGCAGCAGCGCGTCGAGCGCGCGGTGCTGCTCGGGGCCGTACGGGAAGGCGTCCCGCACCTGTCGGATGATCGCGGGGTGCCGTTCGGCCAGGACGCTGTGCGGGAACGGGCCGGTGGTACCGAGGATCACGGGCGGGGCGGCGGAGTCGGGCATGGTCGCCACGCTATCGCGCGGGCCGCCCGGCTCCGCCGAACCGCGGGGACGCCTGTCACGCCGTCCCGCGCGCCGTCCGTCACGCCGTTCTGATCTCGCGCTCCAGTTGGGTGGCGAGGGTCAGGTAGCGGGCGCGCCGGTGCACCGGGACCAGGCCGCGGATCATCAGGTACCACATCTCGGCGACCCTGCGCGGCAGCCGCCCCACCGGCTCCAGGTTGCGGCCCGCGACCCGGGTGCCGACGAAGAAGCAGACCAGGGAGTGCGCGACCGCGCCGACGTCTACGTCCGGGTGGACGTCGGACTCCTTGACGGCGCCCAAGAGTTTGCGCGTGGCGAACTCCAGCCACTCCGTGAACGGGTGCCTGAGCGGCGGCCGTACGGTGACGTCCGCGGTGGCCAGGCGCAGGCCGGCGCGTGGGATCGGGCCGTCGACGGAGAGCCGGGCGATCGCGAACGTGGTGCGCATAAGGGCTTCCAGGGAGGAGTAGCCGCGACTGTCCATCTCCCGGACCAACTGGCTGGAGGTGCGGGACTGGAGCTCCATGATGGCGTGCGCCAGGTCCTCCTTGGCGGCGAAGTGGAAGTAGAGCGCCCCCTTGGTGACCCTGGCGTGTTCGACGATCTCGCTCAGGCTGGTGGATTCATAGCCGTGCCGGTCGAAGAGGTCGGCGGCGGCCGTGATGATCGTGGCGCGGGTCTGCTCCGCGCGTAACTGCCTCGCCATCGACTCGACGCTCCTTCACGACTTCACGACTTCAACGACGCCACGGCTTCCAAACCGACGGGGCATGCGGTTTGTTTTTTACCCCGTGCACACGATAGCTCACCGTGCGGCAACGGGAGGCAACTGTGCGGACCTGGTGACGGACACGTGTAAGTCGCGCGTGCGACCACCTGAACACGGGTCCGCGGCGCATGAAAGGACGAGATCAGAACGCGCCCCTCCCACGTGTTCGCGCCGGTTTCCGGAAGCGTTGCGGGCGGCCGGGCGGCCATCGGTGATCGCCACGATACGAGCCGGACGGTTGGTTCTCAACGGCGCCCGGAAAGTCGGCAAAACGAGCGATCCGGTCGGTGCGGGGCACTTCAACCGGCCCTGTGATCAACCGCGCTGAACAGTGCGGCCCCGATTCCCGTACTCACTTCAGCAGATCCCCCGTACCCGCGCCCGCCGAGGAGACGTCCCGGATGACTCGGACGACAGCCCGCCTGAGAGTCGCGGGAGCCGCCGTCGCGGCCCCGCTCCTGCTCCTGTCGTGGGCGGCGGGGTCCGCCCGGGCGCACGGCGCGCCCACCTATCCCGTCAGCCGGGCCTACGCCTGCTCCCCCAGCGGCGGCGGCGCCACGACGGCGGCCTGCAAGGCGGCGATCGCTGCGAGCGGGCAGAACTTCGTCGCGTGGGACGACGTGCGGGTGGCGGGCGTGAACGGCCGGGACCGGCAGGTGATTCCGGACGGCCGGTTGTGCGGCGGCAGTCTGCCGGCGTACAAGGGGCTCGACCTGGCGCGCGCGGACTGGCCCGCGACCGAACTGACTCCGGGCGCCCGGATGACGATGACGTACGCCGCGACGATCGCGCACTCCGGCACGTTCAAGCTGTATCTGACGAAGCCCGGCTACGACCCGGCGAAGCCGCTGACGTGGTCCGAGCTGTCCGCGCAGCCCTTCGCGGAGGTCAAGGACCCGCCGCTGACGAACGGGGCGTACCACTTCGGCGCGACCCTGCCCGCCGACCGGACGGGCCGTCAGGTGCTCTACACCGTCTGGCAGACCAGCAGCACGCCGGACACCTACTACTCGTGTTCCGACGTGGTGTTCACGGCGAAGGAGGACGCGACGAAGGACGCCGGGAAGGACGCCGCGGCGACGGCGAGCGCGAAGCCGCGGCCGAGTGCGACGCCGGCTGCCGGCGCCTCGAAGAGCGCTGCCGCGCGGGCACGGAAGACGGCGGCGGCGACCCCGGTCTCCCCAACGACCGGAACCACCGCCGCCGACAGCACTCCCGTGGCCTCCGACACGGACGCCGGTTCGGGTCCGTCGGCGCCACTGGTGGCGGGCGGCGCCGCCGCGGTGCTGGTGCTCACCGGCGGCGCCGCCCTGGCGTTGCATCTGCGTCGACGCTAACGGCCTTTGTAGCAGGGTCAGTTGACGAAGACGGCGGCGCCGTTGTCGCTGACCGGGGCGTACTTGGCGGTGAAGTAACCGGCGGAGGGGCAGAGGATGGAGCCGGAGGACTTCGTGAACGCCTGGTTGCTGAAGGCGAGGCTGTTGTCGGTGTTGGAGCTGGTACCGGACAGGCTCGGGGCCTGGTAGACGCAGGTGATGCTGCCCAGGAGGGTGGTCAGCTTCACCGTGGTCTGGATGGTCGAGCCGCTCGGCGGGGTGACCGCGACCGTGCCGTCCGAGGAGACCGTGGTGGTGTACGGCAGGTTGTTGACCGTGATGCTGGAGACGCCGGTCACGCCGGTCACGTTGCTGGTGCAGCTGCTGAAGGTCTGCGCGCTGGCCGACTCGGTGGCGGTGCCGGAGGCGGCCGGGTTGTCGGTGACCGTCGCCGTGAAGGTCGAGGCCGCACAGGTGATGCCGCTGGTGCTGGTGGCGCTGGAGTAGAGGGTGGCGGTCGTGCCGCTGGCCAGCGACGCGCTGAGGGTGTCGCCGACCGCGACGGCGGTGCCGCCGGCGCTGCCCGTGGTGAGCACGGCGCCGTCGGCGGAGGCCGGAACGGTGGCCGCGACCGAGAGGGCGACGACGGTACCGGCGAGGGCGATGAGGGTTCGCGTACGCATGCGGGTTTGCCTCTTTCTTTGGGGGTCTTGCGTGGGGTGGGTGGGGGGTTCGAGGGCGCGAACGCAGCGCCGGCCGTTGCCGGCTCGTCACGCCTTCTCCGTACGTGACGGGCCGGCAACGGCGGTCAGGCCGGACACCGGCCGAAAGCCTGGGGGGGTTAGGCCTCCGGCCGGGCCGGTCAAAGGCGTACGGGTACGGCCCCTGGGGGGAAGCGACCGTGCCCACGCCGCTGAGCGGAGCGGTGATCGAAGAGGCCGGGAAGCGGTCGATGCCGCTCGGCGGATCCGGCGCCACGGACCCGAAGGAAACAGGGAGAGTTGTAGACCTGATCGCCCGTCAACGTCAAGGCCGATCAAGCGAGTTGAGCATTTGATCATGGGAATGCATGGTCGGAACACAACTGACGCGAATTCAACACCCTTTTTTCACAACTGTCTTGACCCTGAAAAGTAACCGCCGGTAACTTGCGGCTTGGCTACTGCTGCGTAACGAGAAAGCCCTTGCGCCCGCCGGGAGTTGTGGGGAGGCGTGCGCGGCAGCCGCTGTCCGCGCCAGGACAACGTGCCACTGAAGCCCAACCCGCGTGACTAATGCATGGGAGCAGACATGGCCGAGTCCCCGGACGTTCCGTCCGCCGACAACACGCCTGAGAACCCGGGAAGCGGTTCTCTTTCCGAAACACCAGACACCACCGGGGGCACCGGAGGGGCACCGAGACGTGGACGGGTCCGGGCACGCCGGGCCGCCGTGATGGCCGTGCCGGCCACGCTGGGCCTCGCCGGCCTCGCGGTCCTGACCGCACAGGGGGCGCTGGGGGTGTCGTTCTCCATCTCCGGCATGCCCTTCACGGTCACCGCCAAGTCGCTGGACGGCACCGGCTTCGAGCAGTTCGGCGCGCTCGACAGCATGGCCGACGGCAGCCCGAACGCCGGTGACACCGGCGGCCAGGTGCTGGTCGTCACCTCCGCGATCAAGAACGCGACCCTGGACAGCCTGTGCCAGAGCGTCGACCTCGGTGGCACCAACCTGCTCATCAAGGCGGGCAGCGGCTCGTCGAAGGTGCAGGCGACCGACCTGACCACCGACTCGACCGAGCTGTCGGGCGACGCGTCCTTCAACAAGATCGAGATCGGCAACGACGCGAGCACCCTCACCAAGGCCGGGGTCAAGGGACCTATCGGCGTCTTCAGCCAGCAGGCCGACACCGTGCACATCGACGGCCTGCGGCAGACCAACTACGCGACCACCGCTGGGGTGTTCAAGCTTCCCGGCCTGAAACTCAGCTTCAGCAGCTCGGGTTGCTGATGTCCGGCACAGAGACTCCCCATGAGGGGTGGCGGCCCGCCTTCCACGGTTGGCGGGCCCGTCGGCCGTTCGTGGGCGGGCTGCTGCTGACCCTGGGCGGCACGTGGATCCTGCTCACGGAGAAGGCCTCGTTGAAGGTCGTCATACATATCGGCATGCAGGGTCTGGTGGGTTATCTGCTGCCGGTGGTCATGGTGGTGTGCGGCCTGCTGACCCTCTTCAGCCCCTCGCAGCGCCTCTTCTACTCCATCCTCGGCATCCTGTGCTCCCTGGGCACCTGGGTCACCTCCAACCTGGGCGGTTTCTTCATCGGCCTCGCCCTCGGGGCCGTCGGCAGCTGCATGATCTTCGGCTGGCTGCCGGACCAGGAGCCGCGGATCAGCCGGCGCAAGCGGCGCAAGGCCGCGCGGGCGGCGGCGCAGGGGTTCGGTGAGGGCGCGGAAGCGGTCTGATATTCGCAGAAGAGGCGGGCCCGTGGGTTCGGGTCCGCCTCTTCTCGTGTGTGCGGGGGGCCTTCTGCGGGGCGCACTCCCCCGAACAGGTGACTTGGGAACTTCTTTGCCGTTGTCGTGAGTTCATCGGGCAGCCGGACGGCGTGTGGCCGGCCGGGGTGTGCGAGACGAGTGCGGCGAAGGAGCGGCGGCTTCATGGTGTTCAAACGGCTGCTGGGGGCGATCGGGGTCGGCGGTCCCTCGGTGGACACGGTGCTCGACGGTGGCGCGGTGGTGCCCGGCGGGGTGTTGTCGGGGCGGGTGTGGCTGAAGGGCGGCTCGGCGCCGGTGGACGTCGAGCACGTCGGCCTTGAGCTGCTCGCGCGTGTGGAGGCCGAGCACGAGGAGGGGGAGAGCGAGGGCGCGGTCGTCTTCGAGCGGTTCACCGTGGGCGGCGGCTTCCGGCTCGGTGCGGAGGAGGAGCGGGAGGTGCCGTTCGGTGTGCCGGTGCCGTGGGAGACGCCGGTCACCGAGCTGTACGGCCGGCCGCTGGGCATCGCGCTCGGGGTACGCACGGAGGTCGGCGTGGCCGGCGCCCGGGACAAGGGCGATCTGGACCCGCTCGCCGTGGGTCCGCTGCCCGTCCAGGAGGCGGTCCTGGAAGCTCTCGGCCAACTGGGCTTCGGCTTCCGCTCGGCGGATCTGGAGTACGGCCGGATCGGCGGCACCGGCCAGCGGTTGCCGTTCTACCAGGAGGTGGAGCTGACCCCGGCGCCGCAGTACGCGCACGCGGTGACCGAGATCGAGCTGACCTTCCTCGCCTCCCCCGCGGGCCTGGAGGTGGTCCTGGAGGCGGACAAGCGCGGCGGCCTGTTCGCCGCCGGGCACGACGCGCTGACCCGCTTCACGGTCCGCCACGAGGACGCCCACGCCCTCGACTGGAACAGCGAGGTCGACGGCTGGATCCGCCAGTTGATCGCCCACCGCGAGGCCTACGGCGCCCACGCGGCGTACGGCCACGGCGAGCACCACGAAGGCCACCACCGCTCCGGACCCGGCCTCGGCACGGCGGTCGCCGCGGGTGCGGCGGGCCTCGCGCTGGGCGTGGTCGGCGGAATGGTGGCGGCCGAGGTGGTCGACGAGATCGGCGACTTCTTCGAGGGGGAGGAGGACTGACGCCGGGGCGGGGTCAGCTCGCGGAGACGGTCGGCTCGCCGACCGTCTTGGGCTCCGGCTGCGCGGGGGCCGCGGCCGGCTCCGCCGCCATCTGCACCGACGTCGGCTCCACCGGCGCCGCCGCGGCCGTGTCGTCGGCCTTCATGGCCTTCGCCTCGCTCTTCAGGATGCGCATCGACTTGCCCAGGGCCCGCGCGGTGTCGGGCAGCTTCCGGGAACCGAAGAGCACGATGAAGACGATCGCGACGATCAGCAGGTGCCAGGGTTCGAGTCCGTTGCGGAGCATGGCCGCCCCCTCCCTTTCTCACGTTTGCTCGTGCCGACGGAGGGTGCTTCACGCGCCTCGGCCGGGCAGCGACGATTGCTACATTGCGCAACTGTACAACCCGGAGTGGGAAACCCCCCTCGGACCCGCCCCGCCATCGCTACCGCCGGTGGTGACGTGCCCGCACCGCCCGCAGCGCCAGGGCGTACAGCCCGAGGACGGCCGCGAGCAGCACGTGGTAGGCGGGCGGCAGCCCGGTCATGCCCAGGGCCGCGCCCACGGGGCCGGGCGGGAGCAGCAGGCCGACGGCGGCGAGGGCGGCGGCGGCCCGGCCGACGGGCCCGAAGCGGGTGCCGCCGCGCAGCAGGAACATCACCAGGGCCTGGGTGAGCAGGTTCTCGGTGAACCAGGCGGAGTGGAAGACGGCCTGGTCGTCGAGGGCGTCGGGGCCGCGCAGGGCGAGCGCGAGGACGCCGAAGGTGGCGAGGTCGGCGATCGCGTTGAGCACCCCGAAGCCGGTGATGAACCGCAGGAAGGCACCCGGCCGCAGCACGGTCGGGCGGCGCAGTGCCGCAGGCCCGGGGCGGTCGTAGGCGAACGCGAGCTGGGCGGCGTCGAAGCAGAGGTTCTGGGCGAGCACCTGGACCGGGAGCATCGGCAGGAAGGGGAGGAGCAGCCCCGCGCAGAGCATCGCGATGACGTTGCCGAGGTTGGAGGAGAGCGTGACCCGCAGATAGGAGGCGATGTTGGCGCTGCTGTATCGGCCCGCGGTGACGGCGTGCCCGATCGCGCCGAGGTCCTTCTCGGCGAGCACCACGTCGGCGGTCTCGCGGGCGAGGTCCACGGCGGTGCGGGGCGCGATCCCGACGTCGGCCGCGCGCAGGGCGGGGACGTCGTTGACGCCGTCCCCGAGGAACCCGACGGTGTGCCCGGCGGCGCGCAGCCCGGCGACGATCCGGGCCTTGTCCTCGGGGGTGCAGCGGGCGACGACGACGGGGCCGGGGACCGTCCCGGTGTGCTCCGGCGCCGGCCCGCCCGCCTCCGGACCGGCCCCGTCCGCCGCCACCCCCGCCTCGACGGCTCCCAGTCCCAGGTCCCGGCAGGCCCGCACGGCGGTGGCCGGATGGTCGCCGGTCAGGATCCGGATCGTGATGCCGAGGTCGGTGAGGCCGCGCAGGGCCTCGGCGGCGCCCGGGGCGAGGGCGTCGCGGAAGGTGACCAGGCCGCGGAAGGTGAGTCCGTGCTCGTCGGCCGCCGTGTAGGGGCGGGTGCGGGCGGGTCCCTCGGCGGTGGCGACGGCCAGGACGCGCAGCCCGGCGCCGGCCTCGCGGGCGGCGAGGGCGAGGAGGCGTTCGCGTTCGGCGGGGTCGAGGTCGCAGCGGTCCAGTACGTCCTCGGCGGCGCCCTTGGTGACGAGGACGTGGGTGCCGAGGGCGCCGGTGACGACGGCGGTGGCAAGGCGCCGCTCGGGACCGAAGGGGACGGCGCCGATGCCGTCGTACTCCTCTCCCACCGGCCCGGCGGCCGCGAGGAGGGCCTCGTCGAGGGCGTCGGGGGCGGGCAGCTCGGCGAGTTGCAGGGTCCACCAGGCGCCGGCGGCCGCCCAGCGCAGCACCTCCGGGTCGTCGTCGCCATCGGGTCCGAGAGCGCTTTCGACGACGGGCCGGTCCTGGGTGAGGGTGCCGGTCTTGTCGAGGCAGAGCACGTCGACCGCCCCGAGGTCGTGCAGCGCCGGCAACCGCCGGACGACGACCTGGTGGGCGCGGGCCAGGAGTGCGGCGCCCCGGGCCAGGCAGGTGGTGACGATCACCGGGAGCATCTCGGGGGTGAGCCCGACCGCGACCGCGACCGCGAACGGCAGCGTCTCCAGTCCGCGGCCGCGCAGGGCGGCGTTGGCCATGAGGACCAGTGGCGGAGTGAGCAGCATGAACCGGATGAGCACCCAGGAGATGCCGTGCACGGACCGGTCGAAGGCGCTCGCCTCCCGCGGTGCGACTGCGCCCTGCGCGACGGCGAACCGGGTCCGCTCCCCCGTCTCCAGGACCACCGCCGTGGCACCGCCCGAGGCGACCCCGCTCCCCTGGAAACAGAGGTAGGGCACCTGGAAGGGCCCGGTGTCGGCCCCGTCGGTCCCGTCGGCGGCGTCGAAGGCGGCGGGGACGTCGACGGCGGCCTTGGCGACGGGCGCCGACTCGCCGGTGAGTACGGCCTGGTGCACGGTCAGCCCACGGGCGCGCAGCAGTCGTACGTCGGCCGGGACCAGGTCGCCCGGGCCGAGCCGGACGACGTCCCCCGGCACCAGGTCGGCGACCGGGACCTCGCGCGCCCGCGGCTCCGCGTCCGCACCGCCGCGGCGCAGCACGGTGGCGGTGCCGGCGACGAGTTGGCGCAGGGCGGCCAGCGAGCGGTCGGCGCGGTGTTCGCCCGCGGCGCGCAGTCCGCAGCTGACCGCTACCAGGGCGAGGATCACGACCGCCGTACCCCAGGAGGCGACGAGGGCGGAGACCAGGCCGAGGGTGAGCAGGACGGCGGTGAAGGGGTCGCGCAGGGCACGGGCGCAGCGCAGTGGCCAGGAGGCGCTGTGCGGCAGGGGCGGGGAGTTCTCGCCGAGGTCGGCGAGCCGGGCCGCGGCCTCGGCCTCGGTCAGCCCGCGCGGTCCCGTGTCCAGTCGGCGCAGCACCTGCAGCGAGGTGGCGGCCTCGCCCTCAGAGCCCACGGAGCCGTCGGGGCGCCGGGAGTTCGGCGCCCGGGGTGCGGGCGGTGAGGCGGCCGACGAGCAGGCGTACGACGTCGACGACGTCGGGGTCGTCGACCAGGTACACCTGGCGGCGGCCCTCCCGGCGGGAGCGGACGAGGCCGGCGAGCTTCAGCTTGGTGAGGTGCTGGCTGACGGCGGGCAGCGCGCCGCCGACCCGCTCGGCGAGGCCCGTGACATCGCTCTCGCCCTGGGCCAGCGCCCAGACGATGTGCAGCCGGGCGGGCGAGGCGAGCAGCCCGAAGGCCGCGGCCGCCTCCGTGAGCACATCCGCGGTGGGGTCCTCGTAGCCGCTGCCGGGCACCGTCGCCACCGTCGTGGTCCTCCTGTCCACCGCGTTCTGTCCACCGCGTCGAAGTGACCCGTCACGGGTCGGAGGGACAGTTTAGGTCGCGGGAACTTATCGGCCGCCGCGCAAGTTTCTACGGTGTTGTAGAAGTAATTTCTTGGCAAGCAGGCCTCTTACCGACCGAGGAGTGAGTGCGCATGGCCCTGTGGGACCGCATCAAGGATTCCGCGACGCAGATGCAGACCCAGCTCGTGGCGAAGAAGAACGACCTGAAGAGCGGTGCGTTCCGCGACGCGAGCATGGCGATGTGCGCGCTCGTGGCGGCCGCCGACGGCACCATCGACCCGGCGGAGCGGCAGCGGGTCGCCCAGCTCATCGCCACCAACGAGGTGCTGCAGAACTTCCCGGCGGACGACCTGCGCCGCCGTTTCGAGGAGAACCTGAACAAGCTGACCACCGACTTCGCCTTCGGCAAGGTGAGCGTGCTGCAGGAGGTCGCCAAGGCGAAGAAGAAGCCGGCCGAGGCGCGTGCCGTCATCCAGATCGGCATCGTGATCGGCGGCGCGGACGGCGACTTCGACAAGACCGAGCAGGCCGTGGTCCGCGAGGCGTGCTACACCCTCGACCTGCCGCCGCACGAGTTCGACCTCTGACCGGCGCCGGCGGGACGAGGGGCGGCGGCACGGCGGCGGCTCACATCCGCCGGCTCGTGGCCCAGCAGAGTGCGGTGAGGGCCACGGCCACGGCGCAGGCCGCCGCGGCCGAGCCGTCCAGATAGGTACTGCCCAGGACCGCCACGCCCAGCGTTGCCCCCAGTTGCTGTACGGCGTTCAGCGCACCCGCCGCCGAGCCGACCTCCTGGGGGCGCAAGGGGCGCAGCGCCAGCGTGAAGAAGGCGGGGGTGAACAGGCCCGCGCCCAGGCCGACCAGGCCGAGTGCGGGCAGGAGCGGCCAGGGGTAGCGGTGGGGGGCTGCGCCGGCCGTGGTGGCGTACACGACTGCGGCGGCCGTCAGGCCCGTGAGCACGAGGAGCAGGCCGTAGGGCATCATCCGGGGCCGGGCACCGCGGCGGCCCGACAGCCATGACGACACCGCCAGGCCGATCGACCACGGCGTGAGGCTCAGGCCCGCCGCCAGTACGCCCTGGCCCGCCTCCAGTTGCAGCTGAAGGACGACCACCGTCATCAGGCCGTTGGTCACGGCGAAGAACGCCGTGGAGGTGGCGAGGGCGGGCAGGAAGCTCCGGTGGGTGAAGAGGGTCGGCTCCAGGAGGGGCGCGGTCGTGCGGCGCTGGTGCCGTGCGAAGACGGTCAGGGTCAGCAGGCCGAACGCGAGCAACGCCCAGTCATGGAGCGGGAGTTCGGTGAGGTTCGTGCCGATCAGCGGGTAGACCAGCAGGCCCGTGCCGGTCGCCGCGAGTACCGTGCCCGGCCAGTCGAGGGCGGGGCGGTTCGGGGCGCGGTTCTCCGGGAGTTTCGGGGACAGGGCGAGGACGGCCAGGGCCACGGGGACGTTCACCAGGAAGGCGGCCCGCCACGAGAGGCCGAACAGGTCGGCGTGGGTGAGGACACCGCCGAGGACCGGTCCGCAGACGGCCGCGAGGCCCATCACCGGACCGATGCTGCCCAGCGCCCGGGACAGTTCGTCGCCCTCGAACATCGCCTTGATCAGCCCGATGGTCTGCGGAATGATCACGGCCGCCGCCGCGCCCTGCACCGCGCGGAAGGCGATCAGCAGGCCCGCCGTCGGGGCGAGTGCGCAGGCAACGGAGGCCGCGGTGAAGAACGTGACGCCGAGGACGAAGAGCCGGCGGCGGCCTGCGATGTCGCCGAGCCGTCCGCCGGTGATCAGGAGGACCGCGAAGGGCAGGGTGTAGGCCGTGCTGAACCACTGGACGTCGGAGAGGGAGCCGCCGAGACCGGCGTGCACGGCGGGGGCGGCGACCTGGACGATCGTGGCGTCCAGGAGGTTCATCGCCTCGGCGAGGAGCAGCGCGAGGAGGGCAGGCCGGCGCCAGCGGTAGGGGGTCGGGGTGGTGGGGGCTTGCGTGGGTGTCGTTGTCATGGGGGCAGCGTGCGTATCGCGAAGCACGGGCCGACGGTTCCTGAGGGGAAGAGAAGGTTTTCCTCCATCGGGCCCGGTGTTTGTGACGGAATCCCACGCGTTGAGTTCTGGCCACGGGTGGGCGGGGGCTGGTCGCGCCCACGCGGCGGAGCCGCGGACTTGATACAGCCCGCGCCCCCAGGAAACGTCGGCTGCTCAGACGTCGGCCAGTAGGGGCAGCAGCTCCATCGCCGCCGTCACGTCTCCCGTCAGCGCGCGGTCCTCCATGTCCCCCGACAGGGCCGCTGCCGCCAGCCGGAAGGCGGGCACCGTCGGCTCCACCGCGCCCAGGCGCAACGCGCGTACCGCCGCCACCAGTTCGCAGGCCAGTACCACCGGGTACGCCTCGGCCGCCCGTTCGGCCTGCTTCGCCGCCTGGCCGGCGAAGCTCGCCGCCTCCTCCAGGCCGTGGGAGAGGACGGTATGGCCGGCCGATGCCGGTGCCGCGTTGGAACGGAGCTCTGCCAGGGCCGAGTTGGCGGTGTACTCCAGGATCATCGTGCCGGAGCTGCTCGCCGGGCCCACGGCCAGGAAGGCGGGCAGGCCCGTGAGGTCGGCGCGGGTCAGTGCCTGGAGGCGGGCGGCGGAGAGCTGGGCGGTCTGCAGGACGGCGAGATCGAGGCCGTCCAGGGCCAGGGCGAGCGGGGCCGCGAAGAAGCCGCCGTGGTGGTAGACGTTGCCGTCGGGGGCCAGGACGGGGTTCTCGGTGGGGCAGTTGATCTCCGTCTCGATGACGTGGCGGAGCCTGTCGGCGGCTTCCAGGGCCGCGCCGTGCACCTGCGGGAAGGCGCGGAAGCCGTAGGGGTCCTGGATGCGGCGGCCGGTGGTGAGCGGGTGGTCGGGGATCGCCAGGATGCGTCGTACCTCCGCCGCCGCCCTGGCCGGGCCGGGGTACGGGCGCAGGGCGTGCACCGCGGGGGCGTAGGCCTCCGGGGAGCCCGAGACGGCTGCCAGCGAGAGGGCGGCCACCGCGTGGGTGGCCCGGAGCAGCACGTCCAGGTCGTGGCAGGCCAGGGCGGCCCGGCCCAGGGCGAGGGCGTTGCTGCTGAGCAGGGCGAGCGAGTCGCCGGGGCGGAGGGTGACCGGGGCGGGCAGTTCGGCCTCGGGGGACGCCGTGAGCCAGGGGCGCTCGCCGATCAGGGTGAGGCCGGTCTGGGCCAGCGCGGTGAGGTCGCCGGTGCCCACACCGCCGTACTCGTTGATCGCGGGGTGCACACCGAGGCGCAGGGCGTCCGTCAGTGCCGTGACGAAGGAGGGATGGATGCCGGAGCCGGCCGCCAGCAGCTGGTTGGCCCGGACGGCCAGCAGCGCCCGGGCCTGGCGGGCCGGCAGCAGCGGTCCGGCACCGCCGGCGTGGCTGCGCAGCAGGCGCAGGGTGTGGGCGGCGGCGTCGGACGGGTCGACGGCGACGGAGCGGTGGGCGCCCACGCCGGTGCCGCGGCCGTACCAATGCCCCTGTGCGGCGAGGCTGCCGGCGCTCTCATGGGCCCGGCGGACCCGGTCGAGCGCCTCGGGCGGTACGACGGGACCGGCAACGGCGTCGGCGAGCCGGACGAGTCCGGTCAGGCCGAGGCCGTTGCCGTCGAGCACGACACGGTCCAAGGATGGTCCAGGGAGGATCCGTGGCAGGTCGGGCACGGGTCAGCTGCTGAGGCCGACCTTCTTCAGCCAGGCCTGGGCCACGTCCAGCGGGTCCTTGTTGCCCGACTGGACCTGGGTGTCCAGGTCCAGCAGGGTCGCCGTGTCGAGCTTCGCGGAGACCGCGTTGAGGGCGTCGGTGGCCGTCTGGTTCAGGGCGCTCTTGTATACGAGGGGCTGGACGTTCTCGAAGCCGAAGAGGTTCTCCGGGTCCTGGAGGACGACGAACTTCTCCTTGGTGATGGTCGGGTCCGTGCTGAAGATGTCGGCGGCCTGCACCGCGTTCTTCTTCAGGGCGGCCTCGGTGAGCGCGCCGCCCGCGTCGAGCGCCTTGAAGGACTTGAACTCAAGGCCGTAGACGGACTTCAGGCCGACCAGGCCCTGCTGGCGGGTCTGGAACTCCGGCGAGGCACCGATGACCAGGTCCTTGGCGATGGTCTTGAGGTCGGCGATGGAGGACTTCTCGGTGAGGTTGTACTTGGCGGCGGTGGCCGCGTTGACCGTCACCGTGTCCTTGTCCTGCGCGGCCGCCGGGTCGAGCAGCGTCAGCTTGGAGTCGAGCTTGGCCTCGATGGCCGAGGTGGTCGCCTCGATGGTCTTCGGGGCTGCCTTGGGGTCGAGGTAGGCGAGCAGGGCACCGTTGTACTCGGGCAGGACGGAGATCGAACCGTTCTTGAGCAGACCGTAGGTCGTCTCCCGGCTGCCGATGTTCGGCTTGTAAGTGACCTTGACGCCCTTGGCCTTGAGTGCTTCGCCGTAGATGTCCGCGATCAGGGTGCTCTCGGAGAAGTTGTTGGAGCCGACGACAACGGTGTCCCCGCTCGCCTTGCTGTCCGACAGCGGGTCGGACTTGCTGTCGTCGGAAGAGGAACAGCCCGCCAGCAGGGCCGTCGTCGCGGCGAGCGCGACGGCCGCCACGCCTCGGTATGTCCGGATTGACCTGCTGGGAAGGGTGTTGGAAGTCACGGTTGCCGTTCCGGGAGCTGTGGGAAGGGTGGGGGTCTTGCGAACCACGCGGGAGGTGTTGCGTGCCACGGGGCTGTTGTGAACCACTCCCGACGATCCAATCCAGCCGGTTCTCGATCAGTCAAGTATCTCCGGGTTACCGATTGGCTTCAATCCGTGGCCAGTTGTGGACGGACAGCGGTCTCTTTGTAACGGATTCTTGATAAACAGCAAGCGGAATGGGGCTTCAAGAACGCTGTAGTCTCACGGCAGTTGATATCGGTCACAGCGGTGCACGGGGCCCGCTACTCGGTGTCGTTCCGCAACAGCTCGGGGTGAAGACGCCCCCCAGACCAGACACCCTCATGAAGGAGGCCCGGTGTCCACGAACCAGGTGGACGCGCCCGTCCGGCCCGCCCAGGCGCGGGGCGGGATACGGGGTTTCGCCGACCGTTGGCCCTTCCGGCGCAAGCTCAACCTGCTGGTCGGTGTGCCGCTCGCCGTCATCGCCGTACTGCTGGCGTACGTCTTCACCGACCTGGTGCGGCAGTCCACCAGCGCGGGGGACGCCGCTCAAACGGTCCGGGACAGCGCGCAGGTGGCACGCCTCGTGGACAACGTCGAGGCCGAGCACCAGCAGGCGATCCTGCTCTCCGCGCGGTACGAGTCCGGTGACGCCAAGCCCTCGCCCGCCGCCTACCGCAAGGCCCAGGACGCGGTGGACTCCCAGGTCACGAAGGTCCGTGACGCCTTCGGCGACCGGCTGCCGAACACCGAGGCGGACGCCCTGCGGCAGGTCGAAGGCCTGTCCAGCCTGCGCGACTCGGTCGAGCAGGCCTACCTGCCGGCCGACAACATCGACCCGGCGTACAGCAACGCGTCCAACGACCTGATCGACGGCCTCGGTCTGGACCGCGACACCGACCTCGCCGCCACCTTCACCGGCAACCTGCTGGACTCGCTGCTGCGCGCGGACGCCGCCCACGGCGCCTTCGAGACCAACGTGCTCGCGGCGACCACCGGCGACACCAACGCCCTGATCGAGTTCACCAACGCGGTCGGCGCCTACGACCTCTACCAGCACCAGGCCGACCGGTTCACCCGGTTCGCCACCGAGGGGCAGGCCCGGCAGCTGGCCGACGTCGAGCACACCAAGGCGCAGAGCACCATCGCCGAGTCCTTCGCCGAGCTGCAGATCGACCCGACCAAGCTGGATGCCGGCGGCCAGGACGCGATCCGGCTGGCCGTCAAGGACGCGCTCAGCGACTACCCGGCCTACCACGACCAGGCCTCCGCCCGGCTGACCATCACCACCTCGCTCATCGGCCAGATCGCCGAGCGGGCCGACGCCGCCGCCGGCTCCGCCAAGTGGCGCGCCATCTACCTGCTGACCGCCTCGCTGCTCGGCTTCGTCCTCTGGATCACCCTCGCCGCGCTGGTCCGCCGCTCGGTGATCCGCCCGGTGCAGGCCCTGACCGGGGTCGCGCACGAGGTCGCCGAGGTGGCGGGCCGCGAACTCGCCCGCGTCGCCGACGACGACGCCGAGGATTCCGGCCCGCCCCGGCTGCGGGACATGCCGGTCACCGCCCGCGACGAGATCGGTGACCTGGCCGAGGCGTTCAACCAGGTGCAGACCACGGCCGCGGCCCTGCTGGAACGCCAGGTGCTCAGCCGCCGCAACACCGCCGAGATGTTCGGCAACGTCGGCCGCCGCGTCAGCAACCTGACCACCCGCCAGCTCGCCTTCATCGACGCGGTGGAGCGGGCCGAGACCGACCCCGCCCTCCTCGAACGCCTCTACTCCATCGACCACATCGCCGTCCGCCTGCGCCGCAACGCGGACAGCCTGATGCTGCTGGCCGGCATCCGCGAGACCGTGCTGGCCGCGGGCCCGACCCCGATATCCAACGTCGTCCGGGCAGCGCTCGGCCAGATCGAGGGCTACCAGCGGGTACGGCTGTACGCCGGCACGGACGCCATGATCGAGCCGGACATCATCGGCGACCTCACCCTGATGGTGGCCGAACTCCTGGAGAACGCGGTGTCGTTCTCACCGGCCGGCAGCCCCGTCGAGGTGACCGTCCGCTCCAGCGACGAGGGCGCGCACATCGTCGTCACCGACCACGGCCTCGGCATGAGCGCCGAGCGGCTGGCGGAGGAGAATCAGCGGCTGATCCGCCGTGAGCGCCTCGACCTGGTGCCGACCAAGGTGCTCGGCCTCTTCGTGGTGGGTGCCCTGGCCCGGCGCTGGGAGATCGGCGTCGAGCTGACCCGGACCCCGGGCGGCGGTGTCACCGCCGAGGTGACACTGCCCGCCCGCCTGCTGCTGACGATGAGCGCGGTGGCGGACACCTCCGGCACCCCGGTCACCGGGGAAGCGGCGGCGCCGCCGGCACCGGTGCCGGCCGCCGAGGCGACCGGCCCGACCCCCGCGGTCATGCTGCCGGCCGCCGCCGAACCGGAGAGCCTGCTCCCCCGCAGGCTGCCGCGGCGCGAGCCCGCCGCTGAGTCCGCGGCTGCGGAGGCCCCGCTGATCCCGGCCGCCCGCTCCGGCGAGCCCCCGGCGGACCCCGCCGACTCCGACGCCGGCGACGGGCCCCGCCCGCTGCGCCGCCGGGTACGCGGCGCGACCCTTCGCACCACCGTCGGCGCCGCCCAGACCCTCGCCCAGGCACCGCGCACCCGCGACGCCGAGGCCGAGCGGGACGCGCTGGACGAGTTCGAGGCGGCGGTGGAGCGCGCCCGGCGCGAGAGCGACACCGGAAGCCACGAGCGGCCCCTGCCGCCCATCGACCCCACACACCCCCCGCAGGACCAGAACCACCTTCCGGAAGGAGCCGAGCAGTGAGCACGTCGACAGGTGACACCCCTACGGGCGGCATCACGCCGACCGACCTGCAGGCGGCCGCAGCCGACTTCACCTGGCTGCTGAACCGCTTCGCGACCGAGACCGCTGGCGTGGTCGACGCGATCGCCGTGTCCTCCGACGGTCTGCTGATCGCCGTCTCGGAACTGCGTGAGCGCGCCCACTCCGAGCGGCTGGCCGCGATCGTCTCCGGCATCACCAGCCTGGCCGCCGGCGCGTCCGGCAACTACGGCCTGGGCGGCCTCAACAAGGTCATCATCGACCTGGAGGGCGGCCATGTCATCGTCTCCGCGATCGGCAGCGGCGCCGTGCTCGGCGTGGTCGCCGACAAGGAGGCCAAGCTCGGCAACATCGCCTACGAGATGACGCTGTTCGCCAACCGCGCGGGCGCGGCGCTCAGTCCGCAGCTCGTCCTGGAACTGAAGAACAGCGTCGGCGTCCCGCAGACGCGCTGACCGGCAGCGCCGCCGGTCGAGCAGCCGAGAAGGCCGAGAGAGGAAGACACAGCCATGGCGGACCCGCCCCCGGGCCCGGACCCGGTCGGCCCCGCCCCCGCCGTACGGCCGTTCCTGGTCACCGCCGGCCGGGTGGCGGACAGCGCCTCCGGACCGGCGATGCCCGTCGAGACCCAGGTGGTGGCCACCGCCGCCGGGCTCGCCGTGCTCGACCGGCTCTCCTTCGAGCAGCACGACATCGTCGCCGCGTGCCGGATTCCGCAGTCGCTCGCGGAACTGGCGGCCCGGCTGCGGCTGCACCTGAACGTGGTCCGGGTGCTGGCCGAAGACCTGCGCGAGGCCGGGCAGCTGACGGTGCACGTGCCCGACTTCGAGGCCACCCACGACTCGTCCGTCCTGCGCAGGGTTATCGATGGCCTGCGGGCCATCCCCGACTCCCGAGGGGTACTCCGTGACACCGACTGACTCGCTGACCCGGGGCACCGGGCGTACGGCCGTACGGCCGCCGCTGCCGGTGAAGATGGTCATCGCGGGCGGTTTCGGCGTGGGCAAGACCACCGCCGTCGGCTCGATCTCGGAGATCGAGCCACTGACCACCGAGGCCTCGATCACCGAGGTCGCGGCGGGTGTGGACGACCTGACGCTCACCCCGCGCAAGACGACCACGACCGTGGCGATGGACTTCGGCTGCATCACCATCGACCCGACGCTGAAGCTGTACCTGTTCGGCACGCCCGGGCAGGAACGGTTCGGGTTCATGTGGGACGACATCGTCGAAGGGGCGCTCGGCGGGCTCGTCATCGTTGACACGCGTCGCCTCGACGACTGCTATGCCGCGGTCGACTACTTCGAGCACAAGGGGATTCCGTTCGCCGTCGCGATCAACGCGTTCGACGGCCGCGTCGAGCACACGCTGGACGAGGTGCGGTGGGCGCTGGACGTCGCCGAGGGGACGCCGCTGGTCGTCTTCGACGCGAGGGAACGGGGTTCTGTGCGGGATGCACTGCTTGTCGTGCTGGAACTGGCGCTGGCGCGGACTGGGGGCTAGTGCGGTTGGGTGGGGAACTGCGGGCCGTGTGTGGCTGAGCGCGCAGTTCCCCGCGCCCCTGAAGGGGCGCGCTATCCCCTCCGTACTCCGGGAGAAACTGTCACCCGGGCTATGGCCCAGAAGATCCCCAGCGTGGCCAGGGCCATGGCCGCCACCAGGGTGGCGCCGCCCACGACCTTCTCGTAGTTCTTCTGGTAGAGGCCGTCGATGATGTAGCGGCCGAGGCCGCCCAGGCTGACATAGGCCGCGATGGTCGCCGTCGAGACGATCTGGATGGCCGCCGAGCGCAGGCCGCTGAGGATCAGCGGGAGGGCGACCGGGAGTTCCACCTGGAAGAGGACGCGTGCCTCCGGCATCCCCATGCCCCGCGCCGCGTCCACCGGGGACGGGTCGACCGAGCGCATCGCCTCGTACGTGGTGACCAGGATCGGCGGTACGGCGAGGATCACCAGCGGGATCATCACCGGCAGTATGCCGAAGCCGAGCCAGATGAACATCAGGACCAGCAGGCCGAAGCTGGGCAGCGCCCGGCCGGCCGTGGCGATCAGGGCGAGGGTGTTGCCGCCGCGGCCGTAGTGGCCGGTGATCAGTCCGACGGGCAGGCCGATGACCGCCGCGTAGGCGAGCGCCTCCAGGGAGTACTGGATGTGTTCCCAGAGGCGGGTGGGGATGCCGTCGTAGCCGTGCCAGTGGGAGCTGTCGCTGAAGAAGGCGTGGACGAAGTTGAGGACGTTCACCGGGCGCTCTCCTTCGGCATCCAGGGCGTCAGCACACGGCGTACGAGGACGAGGACGGCGTCGGCCAGGATGGCCAGCACGGCTGTGGTCACGACCGAGTTCACCGCCAGTTCGGGGCGGTGGTAGATGTTCGCGTCGTTGAGCAGGTTGCCGAGCGCGCCCTGGTTGCCGATCAGCATGCCGACGCTGACCAGGGAGATGCTGGAGACGGTGGCCACCCTGAGGCCCGCGATGATCGCGGGGACGGCGATCGGCAACTGCACCTGGAAGTAGCGGCGTACCGGGCCGAGGCCCATCGCGGTCGCGGCGGCCAGGGTCTCCGCCGGGACCGAGCGGACGCCGTCCACGATGGCCGGGACCAGGACCACCAGGCTGTACACCGAGAGCGGGATCATCACCGTCGTCTCGGTCTGGCCCGTGTAGTCGATGAGGACGACGAAGAAGGCCAGCGAGGGGATGGCGTACAGGATCGTGGTCACGCCCAGCACCGGCGGGTACAGCCAGCGGAAGCGCACGCAGAGCTGGGCGATCGGGAGGGACACCAGCAGGCCCGCCAGGACCGGGATGAGGGCCTCGCGCAGGTGGAGGCCGATCAGTCCGAAGTAGGTGTTCTGGAGGTCGCTCGGGATGTCGAAGAAGCCGCTCATCCCCCGACCTTCGCGTCGTCGCGGCCCTCGGCGTGGGCGGTACGGATCGCGGCGCCGATGACCTGCTGGGAGACGACGCCGACCGCGCGTCCCTCGCCGTCCACGGCCACCGCCCAGCCGGTCGGCGAGAGGACGGAGCCGTCGAGGGCGGCGCGCAGCGAGTCCCGGCCGGGCACGAAGGGCCGCCCGTACGGGATCAGTTGCTCCGGGCGGATCGAGCCGGCGGTGAGGGCCCGCGGCTCGCCCCAGCCGAGCGGCCTGCCGTCCAGGTCCGTCACGAGGAGATAGGGGGCGTCGGCCGTGGCGCGGACGCCGAGCCGGGTGGCGTCGGCGTCGATCGCGACGATCGGCGCCGTCTGCAGCTCGAGGTCCGCGGACGGGAAGAAGGAGAGCCGCCGGATGCCCCGGTCGGCGCCGAGGAAGTCCTCGACGAACGCGTCCGCGGGGTCGGTGAGCAGTTCGGCGGGCGGGGCGAACTGGGCGAGGTGGCCGCCGGTACGCATCACCGCGACCATCGTGCCGAGCTTGATCGCCTCGTCGATGTCATGGGTGACGAAGACGATGGTCTTGCCCAACTCGTCCTGGATGCGCAGGAGTTCGTCCTGGAGACCCTTGCGGACCACGGGGTCCACGGCGGAGAACGGCTCGTCCATCAGCAGCACCGGCGGGTCGGCGGCGAGCGCCCGGGCCACACCGACGCGCTGCTGCTGGCCGCCGGAGAGCTGGTACGGGTACCGCTTGGCGAGCGCCGAGTCCAGGCCCACCCGCTCCATCAGCTCGGCCGCCCGGGCCCGCGCCTTCTGCTTGGTCCAGCCGAGCAGCCGGGGCACGGTGGCGATGTTGTCGATGATGGTGCGGTGCTGGAAGAGGCCGGCGTTCTGGATGACGTAACCCATCGACCGGCGCAGGGTGTTGACCGGCTGCGCCTGGATGTCGGCGCCGTCCAGGAGGATGCGGCCCTCGCTGGGCTCCACCATCCGGTTGATCATCCGCAGGGTCGTCGTCTTGCCGCAGCCCGAGGGGCCGACGAAGACGGTGATCGAGCTGTCCGGTATCTCCAGGGAGAGCCGGTCGACGGCGACCGTTCCGTCCGGGTACCGCTTGGTGACTGAATCTATCCGTATCAAAACGCCGAATACCCTTCGGGTTTGCCAGAAAGTGCCCAGTTTTCGACCACGGTCGCCGTGGCTCAGGCAGTTGTGGACAGAGTTTAAACCGGAAGTGTTTCAGCACCTTGGCGGCTGACTGATCCTCTTCAGTTTGTGACCTGCCGACCTCCAGCTGTGCCGCACCTGTGAGTTCCCTGATTCTCATTCCCCGCTCAGTGAAGCCTCAGGACCGCCCCAGACAGCGCCCCGATCGTCATGGTCATGAACGAAACGAACGCGGGAGGCGTCCGGCGCCGGTCGGTCGAGATCGTGGTGCCGGTGTACAACGAGGCACACGTCCTCGCCGGCAGCATCGGCCGTCTCCACGCATACCTCGAAGACTCCTTCCCGTTCCCGTTCCGCATCACGATCGCGGACAACACGAGCACGGACGCCACCTGGACGGTGGCGACCGACCTGACCCTGCGCCTGCCGCACGTCCACGCACAGCGGCTGGAGCAGGAGGGCCGGGGCCGCGCCCTGAAGCACGTGTGGAGCCGGTCCACGGCCGACGTGGTCGCCTGCATGGACGTCGGCCTCTTCACCGGGCTCGACGGCTTCCTGCCCCTGGTCGCACCCCTCCTCTCCGGCCACAGCGACCTCGCCATCGGCAGCCGGCTGCACCGGCAGTCGGCCGTCGTACGCGGCCCGAGGCGGGAGTTCGTCTCGCGCTCCTGCAACCTGCTGCTCAAGGCCGGGCTCGGGGCCCTCCCCCACTCGCGGCTGCGCTCGAGCGGGGGGACCCCCACCCCGGACGCGCAGTGCGGCTTCAAGGCCGTGCGCACCGAGGTGTTCCGCGCGCTCGCCCCGCACCTCGAGGACACCGCCTGGTTCTTCGACACCGAACTCCTCGTGCTCGCCCAGCGCAACGGCCTGCGCGTCCACGAGCTCCCGGTCGACCGGGTCGACGACCCCGACAGCCGGGTCGACATCGTCCGCACCGCCGTCGACGACCTCAAGGGCATGGCCCGCATGCTCCGGGCCACCGTCACCGGCCGCACCCGCGTCCAGGCCGTACCCCGCCACACCCCCGTCCCCCAGAACGTCACGGCCCTGCCCGCCGGGGCAGCCTCCGCCGTCGAGCCCATGGAGTACGCGTCATGACGACCCTCGCCCCGCCTCCCGCCCCGGTCCAGGACGGCCGGCACCGGGCCGCCGCCCCGCCGGTCTCCCGTGCCAGAAGGCTCTTCCTGGGCGCCCCCGACGACCCGCGCTGGGCCCGCCCGGCCCTGTGGGCGATCCTGCTCCTGGCCACCGCGCTGTACGCCTGGAACCTCACCTCGATCACCGGCAACACCTTCTACGACGCGGCGGTCTACTCGGGCACCAAGAGCTGGAAGGCGTTCTTCTTCGGCGCCCTGGACGCCGGCAGCTTCATCACCGTCGACAAACCCCCCTTCGCCCTCTGGGTGATGGGCCTGTCCGCCCGCGTCTTCGGGTACGGCACCTGGCAGTTGATGCTGCCGATGGTCGCCGTCGGCGTCGGCTCGGTGGCGTTGCTGTACCGGCTGGTGAAGCGGGACTTCGGGGTCGTGGCGGCCACGATCGCCGCCCTCCTCCTGACCCTCACGCCGATCACCGTCGCCATCGACCGCGACACCAACCCCGACCCGATCCTGGTCTTCCTGATGCTGCTCGGCGCGGCCGCCCTGCTGAAGGCCGTGCGGACGGGCAGGCTGATGCCCCTGGTCTGGTCGGCGGTCGCGATCGGCTTCGCGTTCAACACCAAGATGATGCAGGCGTACGTCGTGCTGCCCGCGTTCTTCCTGGTCTACCTGTGGGCCACGAACCTGTCGCTGGGCAGGCGCATCCGCAACCTCGCCGTCGCCACGGCCGCGTTGGTCGTGAGCAGTGCCTGGTGGATGGTGGTCGTCGACCTGATCCCGGCCTCCTCGCGGCCCTACATCGGCGGCTCCACCGACAACACGGTCTGGGACCTGGTCATCGGCTACAACGGCTTCGGCCGGATCTTCGGGGCGAGTTCCTCGGTGGGCTCGCAGGGCAACGGCGCCGGCTTCGGCGGCAGTGCGGGCCTGTACCGGATGTTCAACGACATCATGGGCGGCCAGATATCGTGGCTGATCCCGTTCGCCGCGATCGCCCTCGTCGGCGGACTGGTGCTGCGCGGCCGCGCGCCGCGCACCGACGCCAGGCGGGCCGCGTTGATGCTGTGGGGCGGCTGGTTCGTCCTGCACTTCCTGACCTTCTCCCTCGCCGAGGGCACCTTCCACCCGTACTACGTCACCGCCATGGCGCCGGGGATCGCCGCCCTGGCCGGCGCGGGCGGGGTCATGCTCCACAAGGCCTTCCGGGACGGCTCTGCGGCCATGGGGGTCCCCCCGCGCGAGCGCATTCGAGCGTGGGGGAGGGGCTGGGTGCTTCCGGCTGCCGTCGGCGTCAGCACGGTCTGGGCGGTCGTGCTGCTCCAGCGGGTCTCCGGTTCCGGCACGGTGTACACGGTCGCCGAGGTGGTGGCCGCGCTGGGCGGTGCGGTGGCGGTGACCGGGTTGCTGGTCGGGCGGTTCATGAGGCGGCAGAGGCTGATGGGCCTCGCGGCGGTGGCGGCGGTCGTCGCCCTGCTGGCCGGCCCGGCCGCCTACTCCGTCTCGGCGGCCACCGGCACGAGCAGCAACGGCACCAACCCCACGGCCGGACCGAACACGGGTGGCGGCATGAGCGGCGGCGGTGGCCGGCGCCCGAGCGGCAGCGCGCCGAGCGGGACCTCGAGCGGCACCGCCCCGAGCGGCTCCGCAAGCTCCGGCGGCCAGTCCATGGGACAGCCGCCGACCGGGACGGCAAGCACCGGCACCGGCACCGGCACCGGCTCCAGCAGCCGGTCGCAGTCCGGTCGGACCGCCGGCGGCATGGGCGGCGGCACCCAGGTCAGCTCCGCGATGATCACGTACCTCGAGAAGCACCAGGACGGCGCCACCTGGCTGGTCGCGGTGGCCACCGACCAGACCGCGTCCTCGATCATCCTGGAGTCCGGTCAGCCCGTCATCTCCATGGGCGGCTGGTCCGGCAGCGACAACGCGATGACCCTCGCCAAGCTCAAGAACCTGGTCAAGGCCGGCAAGCTGCACTACATCGTCGTCAGCAGCGACGGCGGCCAGGGCACCGACACCGAGATCGCGACCTGGGTGAAGAAGCACGGGACGGCGGTGAGCGCCTACAGCGGCCTGTACCGCCTGGACGCCTCCGACGTCAGCTGACACCCCCTCCCCCGAAGCGGGCGGGCCGCCGGTATCTCCCACCGGCGGCCCGCCCAGGTCTGTCCGCCGGGTCTCGGCGGTGACCGCGGGCAACCCGCAGCAGCCACCGGATCCGGTCGCTCCCCCGCCGGACGGTTCCGTCTGGCGCACCTCCCCGCCGCCGCGAGGGTCAGGCGGCCGCCGACGGCTGCCCCGCGACCGGGAAGCCCGCCGTCCGCAACACCTGCCGCCCGGCGTCCACGGCGAACACCTCGCAGCCGGGGCGTGCGGCCGCCCACCCGACGCCCTCGGCGCCCATCGCGAAGGCGGCCGTGGCCACGGAGTCCGCCTCGGTCAGCGAGGAGGCGACGACCGACAGGCTGAGCAGGCCGGTCGCCGGACGCCCGGTGCGGCCGTCGATGATGTGGTCGCCGCGCTCGTAGCGGGCGGAGGTGGCGACCGCCCCATAGGTGAGTTCGAGGACCGTGCACAGCCGGTCGGCGTGCTCGGGGTGCCGTACCCCCACCCGCCAGGGCCCGCCGGCGGCGACCACGTCACCGCCGGCGTTCAGCACGAACCGGCGCGCCCCGGCCGCCGACAGCAGGTCCGCGGCCCGCTGCACCGACCAGCCCTTGACCACCGCGCACGGGTCGAGACCCCGCCCCGGCAGCCGTACGTCGAACGCGCCCCCGGTCGCCAGCCGGTACTCCTCGCACAGCGCGAGCACCTCGGCGAGGTCCGGGCTCACCTCGGACGCGGCGATCTCCCCGCGGTCGAGCCGGGAGACCTCGCTGTCCGGCCGGAAGGGGCTGAACCTCTCGTCGACCGCGCGCAGCCAGGTGAACACGGCGTCCGCCGCCTCCCCGTAGTCCCCCTCGTCGTCCATCCGCAGGGACACGGGGAAGCCCATGACGTGTTCGACCCGCTGCATGCGTTCAGCCCTTCGCGTCGATCGCGGCCTGGAGGGACTCCTTGTAGGCGTCACTGGTGATCGTCGCCCCGGACACGGTGTCGACGTCCGCGCTCTGTGCCTTCAGTGTCTCCGATATCAGCACCGGCACGGCGGCCGCGGTCTGCGGATGGTTCGGCTGCTGGAGCATCGCCACCGCGGAGATCTTGTCGCCGGAGAAGGTCACCTGGACCTGCACCGGCCCCTTGTCCGTGGTGACGGTGGTGCCCTTGACGACGGTCCCGGCCGCGCCCGAAGCGGTGGTCGAGGTCGCCGACGGCGCGGGGGCGGGCTCGGCGGTGGCGGACGTCGTACCGCCGATCGACGGCTCGTAACGCCAGACGGGGATCAGGCCCGCGATGCTGAGGGCGACGACAGGTATGGCTCGCTTCACGGTGTCTCTCTCATCCCGCCAGGCTGAAACGCTCGAAGTGGATCTGCGGCTTGGGCACGCCCAGGTCCCCCAGGGTGCGCAGTACCGCGTTCATCATCGGCGGCGGCCCGCACAGGAAGACGTCCCGGTCGGCGATGTCCGGAACCAGCCGGACCAGCTCGCGCGCGGCCAGCTTGTCGGGGACCGGCGGGCCGGTGACCAGATGCAACTCGGCGCCCTTGGCCACGGCGAGGTCGCGGAGTTCGTCGTAGAGGACGGCGTCCCGTTCGGTGCCGACGCGGTAGACGACGACCGCGTGGCCTTCGAGGTCCTCGAGGAGGGCGCGGATGGGGGTGACGCCGACGCCGCCCGCGATGAGCAGGGTGTCCGGCTTGCGCCGGTGCAGGGCGGTGAAGGCGCCGTAGGGGCCCTCGGCGAAGACGCGGGTGCCGACCTTCATGTGGCGCAGGGCGGCACTGCCGTCACCGGCCGCCTTGACGGTCAGGCGCAGCGTGCGGCCGTCGGGGGCGGCGGAGAGGGAGAACGGGTTCGCCTGCCACCAGCGGTCCTTGGTCAGGAACCGCCACAGGAAGAACTGGCCCGCCTGGGCGGGGAGTTTGTCGAGGTCACGCCCTGTGACGTGGACCGAGACGACGTTGTCCGACTCGGGGACGACGGCGGAGACCCGGAACTGGTGGCGGTGGTTGCGCCAGAGGGGCAGGACCAGCCGGCCCAGGGCGACCGCGCCGAGCGCCACGCCCCACAGCGCGTACCAGTACGTCTTCGCGGCGGACGACGCCGTGAACGTCGTACCGACCGCGACCTGGTGGCTGAAGGCGAGCACCACGGCCACGTAGGTGTACAGGTGGATGAAGTGCCAGGTCTCGTAGGCGAGCCGACGGCGGGCGTAGCGGGCCGAGACGGCGCCGACCACGATGATGATGCCCAGCGCGACCACGGCCCGGAGCACGCCCTCCGTCGTCTCCGCGAGGTCGACCAGCTCGCCGACCGGGCCGACACCCGCGCCGTCGGCGTAGCCGAAGCCGATGAAGACGGCGTGCGCGAGCAGCGTCCAGAGCAGGGCGAATCCGGTCCAGCGGTGCCAGGAGGTCAGCCGGTCCATGCCGATCCGGCGGTCCAGCCAGGGCAGCCGGGCCACCAGCACCAGCTGGAAGGCCATGACGAGGGCGCCGTAGAGGCCGAAGAAACGGCCGATGACGATCAGGGCGTTGGAGGCGAAGCCCGCCTGGGCGAAGAACCAGGCGACCACGGCCGCGTTCGCGGCGAGCACGGCGTACAGGCCCGTGCGGGCCACCACCCTGGGGCGTATCGCCGTGGGGGGCGCAGGGGGTGATTGGACGGTCGTCACGGGTCGGCAGCTCCTTGATCGGCTCCTGGGAGTCGAGCTTCACCCGTGGTCGCTGTCGTTTTCCTGTCGGACGACTTTCAACTCCTTATCGATGTCTTCTCCGTGTGGGACGGGGTCTGGCGCATCCGGCCCGGTGGCGCAGTATGAGCGGGTGGAAAAAGTACGACTCCTCGTCGTGGACGACGACCCGCCGATCGCCGACCTGGTCGCGACGGTCGCGCGGTACGAGGGCTGGGACGCGGTCACCGCGTATTCCGGTGAGGACGCGCTGGCGCGGGCGGCCGAGTTCCGGCCGGACATCGTCGTGCTCGACCTGATGCTGCCCGACCTCGACGGCTTCGGTGTGCTCGACCGGCTGCGGCGCTCCGGGACGATGGTGCCGGTGGTGTTCCTCACGGCCCGCGACGGGGTCGCCGACCGGGTCGCGGGGCTGACCCGGGGCGGGGACGACTACCTGGTCAAGCCGTTCGCGGTGGAGGAGCTGATGGCCCGGCTGCGTACGGTGCTGCGGCGCAGCGCGGGTCCCGGCTTCCAGCGCTCGGTCCTGCGGGTCGCCGATCTGACGATGGACGAGGACACCCGCGAGGTCCGCCGCGGCGACCGGCTGCTCTCGCTGACCCCCACCGAGTTCGAGGTGCTGCGCTACCTGATGCGCAAGTCGCCGACCGTGCTCACCAAGGCGCAGATCCTCGACCACGTGTGGGAGTACGGCTTCGGCGGCCGTTCGAACGTGGTGGAGCTGGTGGTCAGCCGGCTGCGCCGCAAGATGGACGAGGACGGCGGGGAGTCGCTGATCCACACCGTGCGCGGTTTCGGATACGTCATACGGCAGCAGGCGGCGGAGTGATCGCCCGGTTCCGGATCGGCCTGCAACGGATCTGCCGGCTGCGGCACTCGTACCAGACCATGCGGCTGGGCACCCGGCTGGCGCTGGGGCTCGGGGCGCTGGCCCTGGTGGTGTTCGCGGTCGTCGGCACCTCGCTGACGATGTACATGCGGGACTACCTGTCGGCCCAGCTGGACGACCAGCTGGGGCTGGCCCAGGTCGCCCAGTCCAAGAGCATCGCGCAGAACGGCACGCTCCAGGGCAAGAAGTACTACCACTGGTACTACGCCGTGTACGACGTCTCGCAGGGCACCCCGGTGCTGCGCAAGCCCGAGGAGAGCAGCGACCTGCCCGCGGACATCGCCCCGCTCACCTCGGTGGCGAAGGCGCAGATCGCCGCAGGCACCGAGGTGCTGCGCACCAGGGACCTGACCGGGGAGGGCGAGTACCGGCTGCGCGGCTGCGAGGTGGAGCCGGGGGTGGTGCTGGTCAGCGGGGCGCCGACGGACAGCATCGACGGCACGGTACGGCGGCTGGTCACGGTCCAGGTGGTCGCGTTCGGGCTGGCGCTGCTGGCGCTGGTGGTGTTCGGCCGCCGGCTGCTGCGGCACGGTCTCGAACCGCTGAGCGACATGGCGCACACGGCTCACGGCATCGCCTCGCACAACCTGACGGAGTCGGCGGCCCGGCTGCCGCTGCGCGCGGCGAAGCGGGGCGGGGGTCCGGAGGTCGAGGAGCTGCGCACCGCCTTCAACACGATGCTGGAGCACATAGACGACTCGCTGGCCGTGCGTGCCGAGGCCGAGCAGCGCCTGCGCCGCTTCGTGGCGGACGCCTCGCACGAGCTGCGCACCCCGCTGATGTCGGTACGCGGCTACGCCGACCTCTTCCAGTACGCCGCCGCCAACGAGCCCGAGGAACGCGACCGCCATCTGGCCCGGCTGCGCGCGGAGGCCGCCCGGATGGGCATCCTCCTCGACGACCTGCTGCTCCTCGCCCGGCTCGACGCGGCCGAGGTGGAGACCCCGCTGCGGCTGGAGCAGGCCGACCTGACGGAACTGGTCCGGGAGGCCGCCGACGCCTTCCGCGCCGCCCACGCCGACCACCCGCTGACGGTGACCGCCGGCCCGGACCCGGTGCCGGTCCGCCTCGACCCGGTCCGGATCCGCCAGGTGCTGGACAACCTCCTCACCAACGCGGCCGTCCACACGCCCACCGGCACCCCGGTCTCCGTCGCGGTCGCCGTCACCGCCGGCTCGGCGTCGGTGAGCGTCACCGACCACGGCCCCGGCATCCCGGCCGACGACCGGGCCCGGGTCTTCGACCGCTTCTACCGTGTCGACAAGGCGCGCAGCCGGGACCGCGGCGGCAGCGGGCTCGGCCTGTCGGTGGCCCGGGCACTGGTGGAGGCGCACGGTGGGACCATCGCCCTGGACGACGGCCCCACCGGCACCACGGTGTTCACCCTGACACTGCCGAGGAAGCCGGCGGGTTCGCAGCGCCCCGAAGGGGCGCTGGGGGTACCCCCGGCCGAAGGCTCGGGGAGGAACTGCGCGACCAGCCACGACGGCGCCGCAGACAGCTGACGTCAGACGGCAGACGGCACACGGCAGACGGCAGACGGCAGACGGCAGACGGCAGACGGCAGACGGCACACGGCACACGGCAGACGGCAGACGGGGCATCGCGGCACATCCGGCGGAGCGCTCAGCCCCCCGCCTCCTCCATGGAGCTGAACCCGCCCTGCCGGGGGTGCGGGCGCGCCGCCAGCACCGCGACGTCGTCCTCGGCGTGCCGGGCGTCGAGGCGGGTGAGGATGGACTCCAGCAGGCCGTCGACGTCGAGGGCGGGAGTGAAGCGCAGTTCGGCGAGGCGTTGCAGGGAGCGGTCGATGTCCTCGCCGCGGTGTTCCACCAGGCCGTCGGTGAAGAGCACCAGCGCCTCGTCGGGTTCGAGCCGGTGGGTGGCCGACTCGTAGCCGCCGAAACCGGTGCCCAGCGGAGGCCCGACGGGGACCCGCAGGAGTGCGGTGCGGCCGCCCCTGGTGATCAGCGCGGGCGGCAGATGGCCTGCGCTGGCCAGGGTGACCTGCCCGCGGCCGGGGTCGACGCGTACGAGCAGGCAGGTGGCGGGTCTTCGGTCCGCCTCGGTGGCGGCGATGTCGTCCAGCTGGCGCAGCACCCGGTGCGGCGGCAGCTCGGAGGAGGCGATGTAGCGCAGGGAGGACCGGTACGCGTTCATGTCCACGGCGGCTTCCAGGCCGTGGCCCATCACGTCGCCGACGACGAGCAGCGTGCGCCCGAAGTGCAGCCGTACGGTCTCGCACCAGTCGCCCCCGACCAGCACCCGCCCGCCGGCCGGGAGGTAGCGGACCGACACGTCCAGGTTCGGGTGCGGCCGGCCCGGCTCGGAGAGCAGGGCGCGCTGCAGGTCCCCGGCGGTGCGGTTGACCTGGTCGTACTCGCGGGCGTGCCGGATGTGGGAGGCGGCGCGTTCGGCGAGGAGGGCGAGCAGTTCGGCCTCCACGCGGGCGAACGCCGCCCCCTCACGGGCGCAGACCAGGACGCCGTACTGGTCGGAGCCGCTGGTCAGAGGTGCGCACAGGGCCGGGCGGAGGTGGCTGCCGACCGGGCGGAGCAGCCAGGGGTCCGCCCAGTGGTCGGCCGCCGGGGTGCCGGCGTCCCGTGCGACCGCGGTGGCCCAGCGGGCGTCGGGCAGCAGGTCGGCGTCGCCGGTGATCGACTCGTAGCCGGAGACGGTGTCGCCGGCCCGCCGCACCACGGCCGCGCAGCCGCCCGCCAGCCGTACCGCCGCCAGGGTCAGTTCCGTACAGGTGGTGGACTCGTCCAGGGTCGTGCCGATGCCGGCCGCCGCCGTGCGCAATTCCCTGAACGGCGCGGCGGGGTCGGCGCCCGCGGCGAGCCCGTCCGGTCCGCCCGGGCCCTCGGCGGCCGCGGGTCCCCTGCGGGACTGGAACCATCGCGCGACATGCGACACCCTCACAGAATCTCAAACAGCGCCGCTCCGGGCACCAGCCGCCCGCGGGCGCGGGGTGTCAGACCCCGTCCGGCGTCCATGCGGCGACCAGGTCCAGCAGGCCGGGGAAGCGCGCGTCGAGGTCGGCGACGCGGACGTGGCTGCGGCGTTCCAGGCCGTACTGGCGCTGCCGGGTGACGCCCGCCTCGCGCAGGGCCTTGAAGTGGTGGGTCAACGAGGACTTGGGGCGGTCGAAGCCGAACCAGCCACAGGTGTGGTCGAACTGCTCGGACTCCAGCAGGAGTTTCTGCACGATGCGCAACCGCAGCGGGTCGCTCAGCGCACCCAGCACCGTCTCCAGGCGCAGGTCCGCCGGCGCGGGCTCGGGCAGCGGCTCGGGCAGATCCGCGGGCTCCGGCAGCACCTTGAATTCCGGCACCCGTACGAACGCCGGACGCGCCGTGGCAGGCATAGGCAACTCCTCGTGACCCGAATCCTTTGTACGACTCCAATCGTACTGCATGCTATGTTCGAGAAAACTCGTACTGCGTCAGCAGGAGGGACCTGCCATGTCGGAGAGTCGAACCGCGCCCGTGAAGGTGGTGGATGAGCCGGCAGGCGCGGCGGGTGGACCGCCGAAGGCAAGCGCCTCCCCCGCTCCCACCTGGTGGGTATGGCTGGCCGCCTGGCCGGTGACCGCGGTCTTCATCCTGTCCAACGCGGCGACACCGCTGTACGTGCTGTGGCAGCACAAGATCGGGTTCTCCAAGGGCACCCTGACCGTGATCTTCGCCTTCTACATCGTCGGCCTGCTCGGGTCGCTGCTCGTCTCCGGCGTCGTCTCCGACCGGCTCGGCCGCAAGACGGTCCTGCTGCCCGCCCTGGGGCTGGCCCTGGCCGCCTGCGTGATCTTCGCGACCGCGTCGAGCGTGGCCGCGCTGATCGTGGCCCGGCTGTTCACCGGTATCGCCGTCGGTGCGGTCGTCTCCGCCGGCATGGCCGCCGTGACGGACGTGGCCGGGCAGCACCGCAAGCGGCTCGCGGCCCTGCTCGCCTCCTGCGCCATGGTCTTCGGTGCCGGTCTCGGTCCGCTCCTCGCGGGCGTCCTGTCCGAGACCCTGCCCGGCCCCACCGTCACCGTCTTCATGGTGGAGATGGCGCTGCTCGCCACCGCCGTCCTCGCCGTGCTGCGCATGCCCGTGCGCCGCCCGGCCGCCCCCGCCAAGGGCGCCTGGATCCGCGTTCCCGGCGTCCCGCACGGCAACGGCCGGCAACTCACCCTCGGCATCGCGGTGTTCGCGCCCGGCATCACCGCGACCTCGGTCGTGCTCTCGCTCGGCCCGTCGCTGCTGTCCGGGCTGCTCGGCACCACCAGCCGGATCGTCGCCGGTGCCATGGCCTTCGTGATGTTCCTGGCCGCCACCGGCGTGCAGTTCGCCGTGCAGAAGCTGCCCCGGCGCACCATCCTGACCGCCGGCGCCGTCAGCACCATGCTCAGCATGGTCGCGCTGGTCACCGCCGTGCACACCTCGTCGGTCCCGGTGCTGATCGCCTCCGCGCTGCTGGCCGGGGCCGGCCAGGGCATGGGGCAGCTCGGCGGGCTCTCGCTGCTCAACCACAGCGTCCCGGCACAGCGGCTCGCCGAGGCCAACGCGGCCCTCAACGTGGGCGGTTACGTCCCGGCGGGCCTGCTGCCGGTCTCGGCCGGCTATCTCAGCGACGCCATCGGGCTGACCGACGGCGCGACCGTGTTCGCGGTCGTCCTGATGGGCCTCGCCGTCATCGGCGGCCTCGTGGTCGTCGCCTCCCGGCGCAAGGTCGCCGAGCCCGCGTGACCGTCCGGCACCCGCGCACCCCCTCCGGGGGGGGGGGGGGCGCCCCCCCCCCCGGGGGGGGGCCGGCCCCCGGCGGGGCCCGCCCCCCCCCCCGCGGCCGGCCCCCGCCCGCGCCCCCCCCCCCCCCCCCCCCCCCCCCCCCCCCCCCCCCCCGGGCCCCCCCCCCCCCCGGGGGGGGGCCCCCCCGCCGTACCGGGCAGGGGCCCTCACGCACGGATCGCGTCGACACCGTGGCCTTCACCCACCTGCACACCGACCACACCGGCGTCGGCTTCGTCCCGGACCGCGGCCAGGCGCTGCACAAGGCCTTCCCGCGCGCCGACTACCTCGTGGCGGGCGCCGAATGGGGCCCGTTCTGGCGGGGCGAGATCAAGGTGGGTGCCCCGTCCTGGGACGGGTTCATGGTGCCGATGTCCCGCGTCCTGCGGGAGTTCGGCGACGGCGACGAAGTGTGGCCGAGCGTCACCGCGCTGATCACTCCGGGACACAGCCCCGGACACACGACCTACGTGGTCTCGGCCTCGCGCGGCAGGCGGATCCTGGTCCTCGGGGACGCCTTCCACACACCCGCTCAACTGACCCATCCCGAGTGGCCCTCCGGGCCGGACGTGGACGTCGAAGGTGTGCTGAAGGCCCGCAGGACGCTCCTGGACCAGCTTCTCGCCCCGCGCACCTACGCCTTCGCGTTCCACTTCGGGGACCAGGCCTTCGGCCGCGTCGTACGCGACGCGGCCGGAGACGTCCAATGGCGGCCGGTGCCGTCCCGGGCCCTTCTGCCCAGCCCGGTGCGGCTCTCCTGACCGCCCCCGGACTCAGCTCTCGTCGGCCGTCAGCCGCAGCGAGATCGAGTTGATGCAGTACCGCTGGTCGGTCGGGGTCGCATACCCCTCACCCTCGAACACGTGTCCGAGGTGCGAGCCGCACCGCGCGCAGCGCACCTCGGTGCGCACCATCCCGTGCGTGCGGTCCTCGACCAGCTCGACCGCGTCGGTGTCCTTCGGGTCGTAGAAGCTCGGCCACCCGCAGTGGGACTCGAACTTCGTGCCGGAGGTGAACAGCTCTGCACCACAGGCGCGACAGGAGTACACACCCTTGGTCTTGGTGTCGGTGTACTCACCCCTGAAGGCCGGCTCGGTCGCCGCCTGACGCAGCACGGCGTACTCCGCCGGCGACAGCTCCGCCCGCCACTGCTCGTCCGGCTTCTCGACGTCGTACGACATGACTCTCAGCCCCTTACTTCGCCAGGCGTTCCAGGATCTTCGGGCCCAGGTCGGTCACATCGCCCGCGCCCATGGTGAGAACCAGATCACCGGGCTTCGCCATTCCCGCGACCACTGCGGGGACCTCGTCCTTGTCGTGCACGGCGGTGACGTCGGCGCCCGCGGCCCGCGCGGCCTCGATGATCAGCTCACTGGTGACCCCGGGGATCGGGTCCTCACGGGCCGGGTAGATGTCGAGGACGACCGAGGCGTCCGCGAGGGCCAGTGCGTCGCCCATCTCCTTGCCCAGCTCCTGGGTGCGGGAGAAGAGGTGCGGCTGGAAGACCACCAGGATCCGGGCGTCCCCGGCGGCGGCGGCGCGCATGGCCTCCAGGTCGGCGGTCATCTCGGTCGGGTGGTGGGCGTAGGAGTCGATCACCTGGACGCCCGCCGCCTCGCCCTTGAGCTGGAGGCGCCGCTTCACGCCGGTGTACGCGGCCAGGGCGGGGGCGAGTTCGGCGGCGGGCACCCCCAGGGCCACGCCCGCGGCCAGCGCGGCGACCGCGTTGTGCGCGTAGTGCCGGCCGGGCACGGACACCGTGAACGTCAGCTCGGTCCCGTCCAGCAGAACGGTGACCTCGCTCTTCAGGCCCTGCGGTACGACGGACAGCACCCGGACGTCGGCGTCGGCGGCCTCGCCGTACGTCACCGTCCGGACCTTCCCCGCCACCCGCCGGGTGAGCTCGCGCGCCCCCTCGTGGTCGGCGTTGACCACCAGCGTGCCGCCGGGCACGATCCGGCCCGCGAAGGTCTCGAAGGACTCGTAGATCTCGTCCATCGAGGCGTAGTTGGCGTGGTGGTCGAGCTCCACGTTGAGGACGATGGCGACCTCGGGCGCGTACTTGTGGAAGCTGCGGTCGGATTCGTCCGCCTCGGCGACGAAGATCTCGCCCTCGCCGTGGAGGGCGTTGGAGCCGGGCGCGTCGAGGTCGCCGCCGATGGCGTAGGAGGGGCTGCGGCCCAGCGCGGTCAGGGACACCGCGAGCATCGACGTGGTGGTGGTCTTGCCGTGGGTACCCGCGACCGCGATCGGGCGCAGACCGTCCATCAGGGCGGCGAGCGCGTCCGAGCGGTGCACCACCGGGACGCCCAGCTCGGCCGCGCGGGCCAGCTCGGGGTTGTCCTTGCGGATCGCCGAGGACACGACGACGCAGCTGGCGTCGTCGGCGAGGTGCCCGGCCGCGTGCCCGATGTGCACGGTCACGCCGAGCGCCCGCAGCGCCCCGGCGGTCTCCGACTCCTTCGCGTCGCTCCCGGCCACCTCGGCCCCGCGCTGGGCGAGGATCTTGGCGATCCCCGACATCCCGGCGCCGCCGATCCCGATGAAGTGCGGACGCTCCATGGCGGAAGGAAGCCCGGGTGCCATGTATTTCTCCCAGAGACGGTGACATGCGAAAGCAGCCCTAGCCTATGTGCTGCACCACGGGTCACTTCGCAAGGGACGCCCGGCACACCCACCTGGGGGCGCGGGGCCGTATCGATGTGCGGCTACCGCCGCGTGGACGCGACCAGCGGCACATCACCGCCGACGCAGGCGCAGCCGGCCTGCAGGGGCGCGGGGAACTGCGCGACCAGCCACCACGCACCCGCAGCCGCAAAACGCACCGCACCGCCCCCTCCGCACCTACGCCTTACTGTGCGAGAACAGCTTCAGCACCGGCACCCCCACCTTGTGCCGCGCCCGCGAGGCCCAGTCCCGGTGGAAGAACTCCTCCACATAGTGCGGATCGGTCAACACGATCACCTCGTCCGCGCCCACCTCTTCCACCAGCTTCCGCAGCGCGTCCAGCGGGTGGTCCTCGACCATCCGCCCGTCCGCCGTGCTGCCGGCCGCCCGCAGGGCCGTCAGGGACACGTCCAGTGCCTGCTCGGCCGGGCCCTTCGCGGCATCTCCCTCCGGCGTCTCCCGCTCGCGCGCGGCCTCGTCGAGTTCGCCGAGTGCGATGTCGTCGATGGCCCGCAGCAGGCGGTCCGCCTGGTCGCCGCGCGGCTGGAGCAGCACATGGAAGGCGACCTGCTCGTCCCCGTGCAAGGTGGTGACGAACTCCACGTCGGCGGACGTCAGGGCCTTCTCGATCATCAGAACGCTTGTGAACACCAGGCGCCTCTTCTCCCTAGAGGGTCGCTCGACCCTCTGTCCTCCGTGGGGCCGGCCCCCCTGCGGAAACCATCCTGCCCCGTGATCGCACGGGTACTGCCGGATTCAGTTTGCCCGCCGGAAAGCTAAGCGGAACGGTATATTCCGCTGATTTCAGGACCGGCGGTAGCGGCCGAACAGGAATCCGGCCTCTTCCAGAAGGGACACTAGTTCGAAGCGTCGGGGTACGGCGACACCGGGCCCCCCGGCGATCCGTTGCGCGTTCCCCGCCGTGAGCATCGGGGAGACCGTCAGGCACAGTTCGTCGAGGACACCGGCGGCGACGAACTGCCCGAGCAGCCGGGGTCCGCCCTCGGTGAGCAGCCGGGTGTGGCCGAGATCGGCGAGAGCGCGGACCGCACGGGCGGGGTCGACGCCGACGCCGTCACCGGCGATCACCACGCGGGCGCCGGCCTTCTCGGCGGCGGCGACGCGGTCGGGGGCGGCGGCCGCGCCGGTCAGGACCAGCGTGGGCACGAGGGGCGAGGCGAACAGCGGCAGCGAGAAGTCGAGGTCGAGGCTCGCGGTGACGACGGCGACCGCGGCGACCGCGGCCTGGCCGGCCGCGGTCCGGGCGCCCGCGAACTCCGCCCGCTCGCGTACCGGCCGGTACCCCTCCTGCCGTACCGTTTCCGCGCCCACGACGACGACGTCCGCGAGTCCGCGCAGGGTGCCGAAGATCCGCATGTCGGCGGCGCCGGAGATGGGCTGCGACCGGCCCTCGTGCTGCCCGGCCCCGTCCAGCGTGGACACCATGTTGGCCCGCAGCCAGACCTCCCGCCCGACGGACTCCGGGTAGGCATAGGCGAGGGCCAGCTCGGCGAGGCTCCACTCCCGGTCGACGAAACCGGAGCCCCCGGCCCCGCCCGCGGGCCGCGCCCCCTCGGCCGCACCGCCGGAGGCCTGGGCTGTTGTTCGTTCGGTCACAGGGAACAGGCGTCGCATGTCGTGCAGTGTGGCACGGCAACTAGCATGGGTGACCGTGTCGTCTTCTCCCGCCGCATCCGAGGTCAGCCCCATAGCCGACGCGGCCCCGCTGTCCCTGTGCGCCCGTTCGCCGCACGTCCCCGCGGACCGGCTGGTCGCCGAGATGGTGCCGCCGCCCCGCTTCGACTCCGTCCGCTTCGCCACCTACATCCCGGACCCGAACCAGCCGAGCCAGACCGAGGCGGTACGGGTCCTGGAAGGGTTCGCCGGCGGTCTGGGCGGGGCGCACGCGGTGGCCGGCGGCAGGCGCGGCCTCTTCGGCTTCGGGAAGGCGAAGGCCCCCAAGGCCCCGGCCGGGCCCCGCGGGGTCTACCTCGACGGCGGGTACGGCGTCGGCAAGACCCACCTGCTCGCCTCGCTCTGGCACGCCACCCCGGCCGAGCCCGCGCTGAAGGCGTTCGGCACCTTCGTGGAGCTGACCAACCTGGTCGGCGCCCTCGGCTTCCAGCAGACCGTGCAGACCCTCTCCGGCCACCGTCTGCTGTGCATCGACGAGTTCGAGCTGGACGACCCCGGCGACACGGTCCTGGTGTCGACGCTGCTGGGCCGGCTGGTGGACGCCGGTGTCGCGCTCGCCGCCACCTCCAACACCCTGCCGGGCAAGCTCGGCGAGGGCCGGTTCGCCGCCGCCGACTTCCTGCGTGAGATCCAGGGCCTGTCGGCCCACTTCCGCGCCCTGCGCATCGACGGCGAGGACTACCGCCACCGCGGCCTGCCCGAGGCGCCGGCGCCGTACTCCGACGAGCAGGTGACGAAGGCGGCGTACGCCACCCCGGGCGCCTCGCTCGACGACTTCCCGCACCTCCTGGACCACCTGGCCAAGGTGCACCCGAGCCGGTACGGCGCGCTCACCGACGGCCTGAGCGCCGTCTGCCTGACGGACGTGCGGCCGGTGCCCGACCAGTCGACCGCGCTGCGGCTCGTGGTCCTCGCGGACCGGCTCTACGACCGCGAGGTCCCGGTCCTGGCCTCCGGGCTGCCCTTCGACAAGCTGTTCAGCGAGGAGATGCTGAACGGCGGCTACCGGAAGAAGTACTTCCGCGCCATATCCCGGCTCACCGCCCTGGCCAGGGACGCCAAGGGGCTCGTGGCCGCCGACTAGGCGCTATTAATTGATCAAGCTCCCCAGGTCAAGAGCCTGATCAGGCCACGCCACCGGCACTTTTCACGCTCTCTTCGGCTCGCAACACCGAGTTAACCCTGCAAACAACTTTGCAGGGTTAACGTGTTTCTTGACCAACCATTGACCTGTGCTTGGTGCACACAAGAGGCGTGAACTGCCGCGAGGGAGGCTCATGTTCCGAGGTACGACAGCCCGGACCGTGCTCTCGCTCCTGGCCGCCGCCCTGCTCGCCGTCCAGTTCTTCGCGCCTGCGGCAACCTTCGCAGCTGCGCACACCCTCAGTCATGTCGAGGCCAAAGCCCAGCCGGGGCCGAAGTCCTCGGCGCAGGCCGTGCGCGCCGGCTCGCCCATCCTCCGCGACCTCCACGGCCACTGCGGCGAGCCGCCCAGCCCGCCGCAGAACGCCGACCGCCATCGCAGCGCCACCGCAGGCTGGGCGGACGACCGTCCGCCCACCGCGCGGCACACCGAGGCCATACGCACCTCGGTGCCTCCCACGGCCAGGCACCACCGCACGTCGAGAGCGTCGAGAGCCCACTCACCGGCCACGCTTCAGGTCTTCCGCTGCTGACGGGACGGGCTCTGCCCCGGGCTCTCCATGCCCTTCATCCCCCCACAAACGTCGTGCAAGCCCGACGCGCCGCTGTAGCGCGCCAGGAGGAGTCCACACACCATGCAGCCCCTCATCGACAACGCCCGTACGTTCGGACAGCGCCCTGAGGAGTTCGCCAGGCTCGCCGAAGGCCAGTCCCCGCAGGTGCTCTTCATCACCTGCTCCGACTCCCGGGTCGTCCCGGCCCTGATCACCGGCGCCCGCCCGGGCGAGCTCTTCGAGCTGCGCACCGCGGGCAACATCGTCCCGCCGTACGCCTCGGTCCACCCCACCAGCGAGGCGGCCACCATCGAGTACGCCGTGGAGGTGCTCGGCGTCCGCGACATCGTCGTCTGCGGGCACTCGCACTGCGGTGCCGTCGGCGCGCTGGTGCGCGGCGACGACCTGACCGCCGTACCCGCCGTGCGGGACTGGCTGGCCAGCGCCGAGCCGCGCCCGAGCGGGGCGGCCGAGGACCCGGCCGTCGCCGAGGGCGTGCAGAACCACGTGCTCGCCCAGCTGCTGCGGCTGCGCTCGTACCCCTTCATCGACAGGAAGCTGACGGAGGGCGAACTGACCCTGCGCGGCTGGTACTACGAGGTCCACACCGGTGCCGTGCGCGAACACCGCGCCGACACCGACACCTTCGAGGCCCTGTGAGCGCCGCGATGACCAAGTTCCCTCACATACGTCAGGACTTCGCCGCCTCTCTCGTCGTGTTCCTGGTCGCGCTCCCGCTCTGCGTGGGCGTGGCCGTGGCCTCCGGTGTCCCGGCCGAACTCGGCCTGGTCACCGGCATCGTGGGCGGTCTCGTCACCGGGATGCTGCGGGGCAGCAGCCTTCAGGTGTCGGGGCCGGCCGCGGGCCTCACCGTGCTCGTCTTCGAGGCGGTGCGGGAGTTCGGACTGCCGCTGCTCGGGGTGATCGTGCTGGCCACCGGCGTCCTCCAGATCACCATGGGCGTCCTGCGGCTGGGGCGCTGGTTCCGGGCCATCTCGGTCTCGGTCGTCGAGGGCATGCTGGCCGGAATCGGCCTGGTGCTGATCGCCGGCCAGCTGTATCCGGCGCTCGCCGCCAAGGCCCCCGAATCCGGCCCCGGCAAGATCGCCGGGCTGCCCGGGGCGTTCCTGGACGCCCTCGGGGACGGCGGGGCGCTGGCCTCGCTCGCCCTCGGCGCGGGCACGGTCGCGGTCCTGGTGCTGTGGAAGTACGCCCCGGCGAAGGTGCGGACGGTCCCCGGACCGCTGGCCGCCGTCGGCCTCGCCACCCTGGCCGCCTTCCTCCTGGATCTCCCGATCGCCACCGTCGAGGTGCAGGGGCTGCTGGGTTCCGTCCAGCCGCCGCCGCTGAGCGCCTTCGGCGAGCTGGCGAGCGTCGGGCTGATCGGCACGATCGTCGCGTTCACCCTGATCGCGTCCGCCGAGTCGCTGTTCAGCGCCGCCGCCGTGGACCGGCTGCACGACGGTCCGCGCACCCGGTACAACCAGGAGCTGATCGCCCAGGGCGCGGGCAACGCGCTCTGCGGGGTGCTCGGCGCGCTGCCGATGACCGCGGTGATCGTGCGCAGCGCGGCCAACGTCCAGGCGGGCGCCCGCACCAAGGCGTCCCGGGTGCTGCACGGCGTCTGGCTGCTGCTGTTCGCGGCCCTGCTGCCGGGAGTGCTGGGATACATACCGATCCCAGCGCTCGCCGGAATCCTGGTCCACTCGGGCGCCAAGCTGATTCCGGTGCGCGCGCTGGCCGCGCTGTGGCGCGAGCACCGGGGCGAGGCGATCGTCCTCGTCGTCACGGCGGTGTCGATCGTCGCGGTGAGCATGTTCGAGGGCGTGCTGATCGGGCTCGCCCTGTCGATCGTCAAGACGGCCTGGGAGGCCTCGCACCTCAAGCTGGAGGTCGTCGACAAGGGCTCGGGGCCGATCGACGCCCACCTGTCGGGCAACGCGACCTTCCTGCGGCTGCCGAAGATCCTCGACAGCCTGGAGGCGCTGCCGCAGGACCGCCCGATCCGGGTGGACCTCTCCAGGCTGCACCACCTCGATCACGCCTGCCGGACCGCACTGGAGAGCTGGGCCCAGCGGCACAGCGACGCGGACACCGAGCCGGTGAAGGTCACGGCCGCCTGAACCGGCGGCCGCACCGGGCCGGGGTGCCGACGCCCCTCGGCATCCCGGCCCGGACCTGCCACCTGGGGCCGTGGCCCCGAACCTCCTGCCGGGCATATCGTTGCAGTAACAGACATATCGGACCTCTTTACCTGGAGGTCGTGATGGTTCAGGAGCTCCTGGTCGCGGTGGTGGCGGCGCTGTGCTTCGGCGCGCTGTACCTGGCCGCCGGTGCGCGGATCGTCAAGCAGTACGAGCAGGGCGTGCTGTTCCGGCTCGGCCGCGTCTCCGGTGACGTCCGGGCGCCCGGCTTCAATCTGGTGATCCCGTTCGTGGACCGGCTGCACAAGGTCAACCTGCAGATCGTCACGCTGCCGATCCCCGCCCAGGAGGGCATCACCCGCGACAACGTCACCGTGCGCGTGGACGCGGTCGTCTACTTCCGGGTGGTCGACGCGGTGAGCGCGCTCATCAAGGTCGAGGACTACAAGTTCGCCGTCTCGCAGATGGCCCAGACCTCGCTGCGGTCCATCATCGGCAAGAGCGACCTGGACGACCTGCTCTCCAACCGCGAGAAGCTCAACCAGGGCCTGGAGCTGATGATCGACAGCCCGGCCGTGGGCTGGGGTGTGCAGGTGGACCGGGTCGAGATCAAGGACGTGTCCCTGCCGGACACGATGAAGCGCTCGATGGCCCGCCAGGCCGAGGCCGACCGGGAGCGCCGGGCCCGGATCATCAACGCCGACGCCGAGTTCCAAGCGTCCAAGAAGCTGGCCGAGGCGGCCCAGCAGATGGCGGACACCCCGTCGGCCCTGCAACTGCGGCTGCTGCAGACGATCGTGGCGGTGGCCGCCGAGAAGAACTCCACGCTGGTCCTGCCGTTCCCGGTGGAGCTGCTGCGGTTCCTGGAGCGGGCCGGCAGGCAGCAGCCGGGGCCGAACGGCGACACCCCGGCCGAGATCGGCGAGAGCACGGCGCGGACGGGGCCGCCGCCCGGGTGACCCGGCACCGTGCCGCCCGCCGCGCCACCCGAGAAAATAGGACATACCGACCTACGTTCGTACGGTGATCCGACTAGCACGCCGTCTTTCCGGTACGACCGCCGTCTGCGTCGCCCTGGGCGCCGCGCTCGCCGCCTGTGGCACCAACGAGGCTCCCCACGCCGGCCCCCCGGCCCCCGCCAAGGCCTCCTCCTCGGCCACCCCGCCACCCACGCTCGCCCTCGGGCCCGGCGGTACGGCACCCGTCTTCACGAACGGTCCGCGCAATCTGGGCAAGACCGTCGCCTTCACCTTCGACGCCGACATGACCGCCGACCAGGGGCCGCGCGCGGCCAAGGGTGAGCACTTCGACAACCCCGCACTGATCGCGACCCTGCGCAGGCTGAAGGTGCCGGCCACGATCTTCATGACCGGCCGCTGGGCCGACGAGTACCCGGCCCAGGCCCGCTCCCTCGGGCGCGACCCGCAGTTCGAGGTCGCCAACCACTCCTACAGCCACTACGCGTTCACCGGCGACTGCTACGGCCTGCCGACCGTCGCCGCCGCGAACATGAAGTCGGACGTGGAGCGCGCCTACGCCGCCCTGCTCCGCGCCGGGGTACCGCACCCGATGCCGTACTTCCGCTTCCCCGGCGGCTGTTACGACCGGCAGGCACTGCGCGCGGTCGGCGCGCTCGGGGTCACCGCGGTGCAGTGGGACGTGGTGAGCGGGGACGCGTTCGCGACGGACGCCGACGCGGTGACCAAGCAGGTGCTGGACGGGGTGAAGCCCGGTTCCGTGGTCGTCATGCACTGCACCCGCAGCGCCGCCCCGACCACCGAACAGGTGGTCCGGACCGCCGTACCGGAACTGCGCAAGCGGGGCTTCCGGTTCGTGAAGGTCTCCGAGCTGATCGGGGAGACACCGGGGCACCGGTGACCGGCCGGGCGATCAGGACGAGCGGCGGTGCGTGTCTCCATCAGCCCGCGCCGCCGTGGCCGGGGGTCGGGACATCCTCCAGAGCCTCCAGCGCCGCGGCCGGAAGCTCGATCGTGGCGGCCTGGCCCGCACGGTGCGCACAGCGGCTCACTCGGGAACGACCAGCCCGCGCTCGCGCAGCTGCGGCAGGCAGATCTCCAGACAGGCTTCCACCGAGGAGGCGTCGGTGCGCACGAGCAGGTCGTCGTGGAAGGGAAGGCCGTTCGCGACGAACGTCCACGGCCGCACTCCGTCACGCATGCGTTCCGCATCCGCCTTGAACAGCACGGTGACGCCCTGCTCGGCGAGCGCTTCCATGACACGCACCACGTCGGCCAACGCTCCCGCCCTCCTTCGGACAGGCGATCACGCTACACGGGTACGCGAGGTGTCTACGCTGGAGGTATGAGCGACGAAGGCTACTGCACGGTCGACGAGGCATCGGGAGCCGCCGGCGGCGGAGGGGCCGCCGTTCGCCGAGTGCGTGCTGTGCCGGGAGCCGACGGAGTACCCGGAGTCGTACAAGGGCATCACGATGGGTCCCCGGTGCATGGGGGTCCCCCCGCGCGAGCGAAGCCGAGCGTGGGGGAGGCGGGAGGCTCAGCGGACCGCCTGTTCAGGGTGAGCGGCGGCCGCCCAGGGCGCAGGCCATGGTGAAGGCCGCGGCGGTGAGCAGGGCCGCCGCGGCCACCGGCAGGGGGGAGACGGGGATCCGGCCGGACTCCGAACCGGAGACCAGGCCGCTGACCGCCGCGTGCGCCGGGGAGCCCCCGGCCACCACGGCGAGCAGCGCGGCCAGCAGCATCGCGGGCACCGCCCGGCCGGGCGAGAGCAGCAGCGGCCGGTTGGTGAGCGCGCCGACCGCGGTGCCGAGGAGAGCGCAGGCGAGGCTGGCGAGGAGACCGGCGGCGCCCGCCCGCACCGGCGGTACGGGGAGCCGGTGGTCGTTGGTGGCGTGGTGGCTGATCACCGTCACGACCAGGGTGGCGACCGTGCCGAGCAGGGCCGCGGCGGCCAGGGCGGTGAGCAGGGCGGACAGATGCGCCCTGGCCGGGCCGCGCGCCGCGGTGACACAGGCGCGGGCGGCCGGCGGTTCGCCCGTGACACAGATCCGCACCAGCCAGGCGGCCACCGGCAGCAGCGCGGCGGCCGTGTAGCCGAGCGAGTCCAGCACCGGCTGACCGCTCTGCACGCCAACGCCCAGGAACACGGCGTACAGGATCACCGGGGGCAGCCAGCGCTGGGAGCGCAGGAGGAGAGCGGTCTGGTAGCGCAGGAGTGCGGTCATGGGCGGTCTTTCTCGTCCGGTGGGACGTCCGAGGGGCTGTCCGGAGGGCTGACGGAGACCACGTGCCAGGGCGGGTGGGCCGTGAGCAGGGCGCGCAGGACCACGTCCGAGTGGGACGCGGGAACCGTAAGACGGTAGGTGCCGGGGGTCGGTTCCTGCGCCGAGGCCGCCGTACGGGTCGCGTCGGCGGGCAGCCGGCCGTCGGCCGGGCCCCGGACGGTGACCACGGTGAGCGGGCCGACGGGGGGAGCCGCCTGTGCGGTACGGGGTTTGAGGGTGCCGTCGACGACCTGGTGGATCGCGTCGGGTGCGCCCGCGAGGCGCCGGGGATCGTGGTCGACGAACACGACGGCGCCCCCTGCGGCGGTGCGCTCGGCGACGGCCCGCTCCAGCTCGGCGCGGGCCTCGGCGTCGAGGCCGGTCCAGGCCTCGTCGAGGACGAGGAGTTCGGGGTCGGCGAGCAGTGCCTGGGCGACCGCGACCTTCTGGCTGGTGCCCTTGGAGAGCTGGGCCATGGGCGTGGCCGCGTGGGCCGCGGCGCCGAACCGCTCCAGCCAGTCCGCTGCGCGGGCGGCGGCCGACCTGCGGGAGAGGCCGTGGACGGTGCCGAGATGGGTGAGGTAGCCGGAGGGGGTGAAGGGAAGCGCGGAGGGGAAGCGCTCGGGCACGTACGCGGTGCGGGGGCGGCCGGTGACACGGCCCTCGCTGGGGGTGTCTATGCCGGCGACGATGCGGAGCAGGGTGGACTTGCCGGTGCCGTTCGCTCCTTCCACACGGGTGAGGGAGCCGGGGGTGATGGTGAGGTCGACGCCTCTTAACACCCAGGGGCCGCGTATGCCGTAGCGGCGGCCTACGCGGGCCAGTTCAAGATCACGGTGCATGGGGACATTGTGGAGCGGGATCGAGGTGGTGGGTTGCGGTGGTGTGCGGACTGCGGGACAGGGGGGGCTGTTCGCACAGTTCCCCGCGCCCCTTATAGGTTGGTGCAGTGAGCGCTCCTTTCCAGGTCTCGGCGAACAGTCGGGACGAAGCACCCCAGTTCGTGCTGCCTCTCGTCGTGCGGATAGAGAAGTCGGATCCGCCTGCCCGCACCGACGCACTCGAGACCGCCGCTCGGGCCGTGCTGACCCTGCTCAGTGATCCGCGGGCCCTCGGCGACGGCGAGTGGGCCCAGGCCGTTCGGGACTGGGAGGACGCGCGGATCCGGAAGGTCGTGCGGCGGGCCCGGGGGGCCGAGTGGCGGCGGGCCGGGGAGTTGCCCGGGATCACCCTCACGGGGAAGTCCGCCGAGGTACGGGTGTTTCCGCCGGTTCCCCTGGACGGGTGGCCCAAGGAGCTGGCCAAGTTGCAGGTGTCCGGGACCGAGTTGGACAACCCCGAACCGCCCGTGGGCGCCGACCGGTCCGCGCCCGTGCTGTGGCTGAACCCGGAGCTGGAGATGTCGGCCGGCAAGGCGATGGCGCAGGCCGGGCACGGGGCCCAACTGGCCTGGTGGGCGCTGCCGGAGGAGGAGCGGGCGGCATGGCGCGACGCCGGGTTCCCGCTCGCCGTGCGGACCGCCGACCCGGCCGAGTGGCGTCAACTGACCGACAGCGGGCTGCCGTTGGTGCGGGACGCCGGGTTCACCGAGATCGCGCCGGGCAGCTGCACGGTGGTCGCGGACCATCCGGCACTTCGCTGACCTGGTCTTTTTTAACTCCCCTGACAAACTTTGCCTGTTGTTTGAACACCGTCGCCGTCCCACCCGTACGTCCTGGCACTGAACCAGCGACACGGGGAGGCATCCCTTGCGGCGTTTCAACGGTACGGCCATGATCATGGCGGCCCTCGCCACCACGCTCGGGGCGCTTGCCTACCCCGTGTGGTCGTACGCCGACCGGTCCGGCACCGGGCAGGCCAACCTGGCGGCGGGGACCGTGGCCACCCAGTGGGGTCCGCTGTCCGCCGCCGACCGCGATCTGATCGTGCGGGTCCGGCTGGCCGGGCTGTGGGAGCTGCCGGCCGGGCAGCAGGCCATCGAGCGGGCGCCGAGCACGGCGATCAAGGAGGCCGGCGACCATCTGATCGTCGGCCACACCGACCTGGACCGCCGGGTCCGGATCGTCGCGGGGCAGCTGGGCGTCGAGCTGCCCAACGTGCCGAACGAGCAGCAGCAGGGCTGGCTCCAGGAGATGTCGGCGGCGACCGGCGCGGAGTACGAGTACAAGTTCGTGAACCTGCTGCGCGCCGCGCACGGCAAGATCTTCCCGGCGATCGGGACGGTACGGAACACCACCCGCAACAGTCTGGTGCGGCAACTGGCCTCGGACGCCAACCAGACCGTGCTGGACCACATCACGATCCTGGAGAAGACCGGCAAGGTCGACTTCGAGGCCATCGCCAACGAGATCGCGGGCGCGAGCACCGCCAGCCCGACCGGTCCGCCGGTGCCGGCGCCCGGGGTGGTGGTGCCCTCCGCGCCCGCCGCGCAGGCCAGCGGCAACGTGCGCACCACGTCCCGGCCCTCCCCCGGCGCGCCGGGCACGGTGAACACCGCGCGCCCGGACCCGGTGGACTCCCTGGGCGTGCTCGGCGGATAGCCGGCCGAACAGCTCCCCGGAGCGCGTCCGCGAACCTCAAATGTTGCTCTGAAGCGGCAGGCAACGCGGTTCGCGGACGCGCTCCGGGGTCATACCCCCGTCATTCGGAGCAGAGGGGGGACGACCATGGCCTTGGAGCGGCTGGGCACGGGCATCGGCTGGCGGCCGGAGATCGCGGACGCCGTGGAACGTATGCCGGGCATCGACTGGGTCGAGGTCGTGGCCGAGAACACCTGTCCGGGCCACCTGCCCGAGTCGCTGCGACGGCTGCGCGAGCGCGGGGTGACCGTCGTACCGCACGGCGTCTCGCTGGGCCTCGGCGGCGCGGACCGCCCGGACGAGGAGCGGCTCGCCGGGCTCGCCGAGCGGGTGACGGCGCTGGGCTCGCCGCTGGTCACCGAGCACATCGCGTTCGTCCGCGCGGGCGGCCCGCGCACGGCGTCGCCCGCCCTGGAAGCGGGCCACCTGCTGCCCGTCCCGCGCACCCGGGACGCCCTCGACGTGCTCTGCGAGAACGTCCGCATCGCGCAGGCCGCGCTGCCGGTGCCGCTCGCCGTCGAGAACATCGCCGCGCTCATCTCGTGGCCGGGGGAGGAGATGACCGAGGGACAGTTCCTGTACGACCTCGTGGACCGTACGGGGGTACGGCTGCTGATCGACGTGGCGAACCTGCACACCAACCACGTCAACCGGGGTGAGGACCCGGCCAAGGCGCTCGCCGAGCTGCCCGTCGAGGCGATCGCCTACGTCCATGTCGCGGGCGGCTTCGAGCGGGACGGCGTCTGGCACGACAGCCACGCCCACCCGGTGCCTCCGGCGGTCCTGGACATCCTGACCGGCCTCGCGTCCCGGGTCGCGCCACCGGGTGTGCTGCTGGAGCGCGACGAGAACTTCCCGGAACCGGCCGAGCTGGAGCGGGAGGTGGCGGCGATCCGGGCGGCCGTCGTGGCCGGCGGTGCGGTGGCCGGCGGCCCGTGGCAGCCCTCGCCGGCGGCTCCGGCTCCCGAGGTCTCCGACGCCACCCGGCAGCGGGTCGGACTCGCCCAGACCGCGGTGCTGTCGTCGCTGGTCGCGGGGACACCGGTGCCGGAAGGGTTCGACCGGGTGCGGATGGGGGTGCAGGCGCGGGCGCTGGCGGCGAAGCGGGCGGACGTGGTGGCCAAGATCGCACCGGAGCTGCCGGAGATTCTGGGGGCGGGGTATCGGGCGGCGTTCCTGGCGTATGCGCAGGAGCGGCCGATGGCAGGGGGCTACCGGCGGGACGCGCTGGAGTTCGCGGGGGAACTGCTGCGGGCGGGGCGGCCGGGGGGCGGGGCCTCTCATCGGCGGCTGGAGCAGTGGTGGCAGGAGCGGGCGGGGTCGGCCCCGCGACGGCCGCTGAAGCGGAGGGTGCTGCTGCGGCGAGGTTAGCGGTCGGGGGTGGGACGCTTACCGGCGCCGGCAGGGTGCCTCCCCCACGCTCGGCTTCGCTCGCGCGGGGGACCCCCACCGCCCACCCGTGCCGCCCTGCGGCACGCCTGCCCGCAGCTATGTGGCCGACGCGACTGCAGCGCCCCGTAAGGGGCGCTGGGGGTACCCCCAGCCGAAGGCTGGGGGAGGAACTGCGCGACCAGCCCCCACCGGCCCGCGGCCGACACAGGGCCCCCACCGCGCTGCTACGTCCGTCACACCATCCGACCGCGCTCCTCACTCGTCGGTAATATGCCAACCCCGCACCCAACCGGCGTGCGGTGCTGGAGGCACTATGCGACCCCGACCCCCCGTCCAGGGACGAGGCATATTCAGCGGTACCGGGCTGATCATCGTCTGTCTCGCGGCGACCCTCGCCGCCCTGGTGTTCCCGATCTGGTCGTACGCCGACCGTTCCGACCCGACCGGCTCGGTGAACGTGCTCAGCGCGCAGACCGTGTCGACGGCGTACGGTCCGCTGTCCGCGCAGGACCGGGACTTCATCGTGAAGGTCCGGCTCGCCGGGCTCTGGGAGCTGCCGGCCGGGGAGATGGCGGAGCAGAAGGGCACCACGGCGGCCGTACGGACGGCCGGGCAGCACCTCGTCGACGGGCACACCTCCCTCGACGCCCACGTCCGCACCGTCGCCACCCAGCTCGGCGTGCCGATCCCGAACGCCCCGAACGCCCAGCAGCAGCAGTGGCTCGCCACGTTGAACGCCGCGCAGGGGCAGGACTTCGACCGGGAGTTCGCGAACATCGTGCGGCTGGCGCACGGCCGGGTCTTCTCGGTGGTCGCCCAGGTCCGCGCCGCCACCCAGAACACCCTGGTCCGCGATCTCGCCGACGACGCCAACACCACCGTCCTGGACCACATCAAGGTCCTGGAGGCGACCGGCTACGTCGACTTCGGCACACTGGCGCAGCAGTTGGCCGTCACCCCCTCCCCCGTCGCCGCACCGCCCGTCGTCGCCCCGGCGGACGCGACCCCGGTCGCCCCGGGGCCGGCACCGACCCCGTCGCCGTCCTCGACGTACACGCTGCCGCCCGCCACCGCCAGCCCGGAGCCGACCTCCGGCAATCCCTGACCTGCGCGGCAAACGGAACGTCACATACCGACAACACTCGGTCCGGAATGTGAACAGGGCATGGCGGTGGCCAGGACCCTGGCATAGAAACGTGTCATGTTCTGGGTCCTTCTCCTGCTCCTGGCCTGGGCCGTCGCCGGCACCGCCTGTACCCGGTTGTGCCTGGCCGCCGTACGGACGGCGGCCGTCGACGCGGACGCGGGCCGAGGACACGATCTGACGCTGTACGAGGCCGCCTTCCTGTCCGGCGGGCCCGCGCGGGTCGCCGATCTGACGCTGGTGTCCATGGCCCGGCAACGGCGGCTGCTGCTCGCCCACACCGGCTGGGCGACCGTCGTGGACCCGCGGGGGCGGGACGAGATGGAGCGGTCGGTGATAGGGGCCATCGGGCCCGAGGGGCAGTCGCGGATAGCGCCGGTGCGCTCGGCGACGGCCGACACGGACGCCGTGCGGAGTCTCGGCGAGGGGCTGGTGCGGGCCGGGCTCGCGGTGCCGGACGCGGCGGCCCGGACGACGGTCGCGTCGGGTGTCCGGCAGGTCAGGGCCGCCGCGCTGGCGGTCTTCGGGCTCGGCGTCGTCGCGCTCACGCTGCCCGCCCCGACGGAGATGCCGCGCGACCTGGTCGCCGTCTGGTTCGCACTGCCCCTCACCCTGACGCTGAGCTGTCTGGCCATCGCCCGGGTCGAGGTGCACCCGTACTCGCGCTGGGCCTCCCCGGCCGGTCTGCGACTCCTCGGCACGCTGCACCGGCGGGCGAACCGCACGGCCGACGACCACTCGCTGCTGGCGTCCGTCGCGGTCCGCGGCATCCGCGCGATCGGCGAGCCGGAGCTGCGTGCGGCCTTCGCACACCGGGACCAGCTGCCACGGGAGTGAGCGGGGGCGCATAGGGGGCATTGCGCCGACACCGGCCCGATGGTGCTTGCCTTCACCGCCAACCGGTCGAAATATCCCTTTTATTGCTGCCGTGCAGTCGCTGCGGTGCCCTTGCCGCCACGCCACCGCAGCCGTAGCACCGAAGGGATACGCCATGAGAGCCCCCGCCCTGTACTCGGCAGCCGGGTCCCTGATCCTGACCACCCTGGCCGCCGCCCCGGCCGGGAGCGCCCCGCGCGTCCCGGACACGGTGGCGGCCGAACTGAACGGCACCGCCGTGGCCGCCGCGCGGGCACACGCGAAGGGCATCGACTTCGGCAGGTGCGCCGCCGACCTGGAGGCACCGGACACCCTCCGGTGCGGCACGGTGAGCGTCCCGCTGGACTACGCGCACCCGGACGGCAAGCAGATCAGACTGACCGTCAGCCGGGTGGCCGCCACCCACAGGGATCCGCACAACAGCAAGCGCAGGGTGCCCCGGCAGGGCGTCCTGGTCTACAACCCGGGCGGCCCCGGTGCCTCCGGCATGCTGTTCCCGATGATCGGCGTACTGCCCGAGTGGAAGCGCATCGCCGCGGCCTACGACCTGGTCGGCTACGCCCCGCGCGGCGTCGACCGCTCCGCCCCGCTGTCCTGCGTCGACCCCAAGCGCTTCTACAAGGCGCCGTCGCAGTCGCCGACGCATCCCTCCGAGGAGTACAAGAAGGCCCGGATCAAGGAGGCGAAGGCGTACGCGAAGGGCTGCCTCAAGCGCTCCGGGAGCAGACTCCGCCACTACACCTCGCTCAACAACGCCCGTGACCTGGACGTGCTGCGCGCGGCGCTCGGCGAGAACCGGCTGACCTTCATGGGCGCCTCGTACGGCACCTACTTCGGCGCGCTGTACGCGACCCTCTTCCCCTCGCACGTACGGCGGATGGTGCTGGACTCGGCGGTGAACCCGGACCCGGCGCAGATCTGGTACCGGGACAACCTCGAGCAGTCGGCCGCGTTCGAGAGCCGCTGGACGGACTTCCGGGAGTGGATCGCCAGGAACGACGCCGTGTACAAGCTCGGCAACACGGCCGCCAAGGTGCAGGCGAGTTACGACAAGGCCGGCAGGCGGCTGGCGAAGAAGGCGGCCGGCGGGAAGGTCGGACCGGGGCAGTTGCAGGCCGCGTTCCTGTCGGCCGGGTACTACGACGACTTCTGGCCGAGCCGGGCGGAGGCGCTGTCGAAGTTCCTGAAGGGGGACGCCAAGCCCCTGGTCCGGCTGGCGGCACCGACCGCGGAGACGGCCGCCGAGGCGGAGAACGGCAACGCGGTCTACACGGCCGTCGAGTGCAACGACGCGTCCTGGCCGACGAAGTGGGAGACGTGGAACCGGGACAACACCCGGCTCGCGCGCGTGGCGCCCTTCGAGACCTGGGACAACGCCTTCATGAACCTGCCGTGCGCCTACTGGCCGGTGCCCCGGCAGAAGGCCCTCGACGTGCGGACGGGCCCGGGCGAACTGCCGCCGACGCTCATCCTGCAGGCCGAGCGCGACGCGGCCACGCCGTACGCGGGCGCACTGGAGATGAACCGGCGCCTGTCCGACTCGGTACTGGTGACCGAACGGGACGCGGGCACGCACGGCATCGGCGGCGGCCCCAACAAGTGCGTGAACGGCTACCTGGAGGCCTACCTGCTGGAGGGCCGGCTCCCGAAGCGGCACGCCTCGTGTGCGGGGCACGCGGAGCCGAAGGCGGCGGCGCCGGCCGACCACGCCCGGCGGAAGAACCTGCGGGACTCCCTGAAGGGCAAGACCGGCCAGCGCTGACGACCGTCAGGCGAGGCCCGCGACCAGCTCCGCGATGTCCTTGCGGCGGCCCGTGTAGAACGGGACCTCCTCGCGGACGTGCCGGCGGGCCTCGGAACCGCGCAGGTGGCGCATGAGGTCGACGATGCGGTGCAGGTCGTCGGCCTCGAAGGCCAGCACCCACTCGTAGTCGCCGAGCGAGAACGAGGCGACCGTGTTGGCGCGCACGTCCGGGTAGCCGCGGGCCATCTTGCCGTGGTCGGCGAGCATCCGGCGGCGGTCCTCGTCCGGCAGCAGGTACCACTCGTACGACCGCACGAACGGGTACACGCTGACGTAGTTGCGCGGGGTCTCGTCGGCGAGGAACGCCGGGATGTGCGAGCGGTTGAACTCGGCGGGGCGGTGCAGCGCCATGTTCGACCACACCGGCGTGAGCGCGCGGCCCAGCTTCGTGCGGCGGAAGAGGTTGTACGCCTCCTGGAGCTGGTCGCTGTTCTCCGCGTGCCACCAGATCATCAGGTCGGCGTCGGCGCGCAGGCCGGAGACGTCGTAGGTGCCGCGGACGGTCACGTCCTTGGCGGCGAGCTGGTCGAACAGCTCCTGGACCTCGTCGGCGTAGCCCGCGCGGTCCTCGGGCAGCACGTCCTTCAGCTTGAAGACCGACCACAGGGTGTAGCGGATGACCTCGTTGAGGTCCTTGGCCAGCTTGCCCTTGTTCGGGATCCTGCCGGACTCGGTGGTGGGGGCGTCGTCACTCATGGTCCCTATTCTCCCGCGCCGCCGTGCAGGCTCTGCACCGGGTTGGCCGTGAGCTCCTCGACCCCGCCGAGGTCGCCCGCCAGCTGGTCCACCGCCGCGTACGCGCTCGCGATGCAGGCGGGGATGCCGACACCGTCGTACTGCGCGCCGCACACCGCGAGGCCCGGGAGCTTGGCGACGTGCTCGCGGACGCGGGCCACGCGCGCGTGGTGGCCGACCGGGTACTGGGGCAGGCCGTCGGTCCAGCGGGTGACGCGGGTGGCGACGGGGGCCGCGTCCAGGCCGGTGGCCGCGCGCAGGTCGTGCCGGGAGAGGTCGACGAGGTCGGCGTCGTCGCGACCGAGGATCGCGGTCTCGCCGTACCGCCCGACCGAGGTGCGCAGGACGACGGTGTCCGGGTCCTCGTCGGCGATCCAGCCCCATTTCTGGGAGGCGAAGGTGGAGGCCTTGATGGTGCGACCGTCGACGGGCGGGACGAGGAAGCCGCTGCCGGCGGGGAGGTCGAGCCCGGCGCGGCGGTAGGCGAGGGTGATCAGGGCCATCGAGGCGTACTCGACGGCGGCCAGTTCGGCCGCGGCGGCGGGTGCCTCGGCGCGCAGCAGACCGGCGGCGACGGGCGCCGGAACGGCGACGATCACGGCGTCGGCGTGCAGCACCCGGCCGGTCGTGGCGATCCGCCAGCCCTGGGGTTCCCTGCGCAGCTCGGTCACGGGCGTGCCGGTCAGGATCTCCCCGCCGCGGGCCCGCACCGACTCGGCCACCGCGAGCGGCAGGGTGCCGACGCCGCCCTCGATGCCCATGAAGACCGGCCCGGTCTGCTGGGCCGCGGCTGCCTTGGCCTGGATCTCGCGGACGGCCTCCGTCAGCGAGTCGTGGTTCTTGGCGGCCTGGTAGAGCTGGGGGACCGCGGAGCGCATCGAGATGCGGTACGCGTCGCCCGCGTAGACCCCGCCGAGCAGGGGCTCGACCAGCCGGTCGACGACCTCCCGGCCGAGCCGCGCGGCCACGTACTCCCCCACCGCCACGTCGTCGCCGACCTCGGTGCGGGGCAGGTCGGCGTCGCCCTCGATGCGGGCGAGGCCCTCGTCGGACAGCACACCGGACAGCGCGGCGGCGGTGCCGGGGACGCCCATGACATGGCCCTTGGGCATGGGGCGCAGGGCGCCCCGGGTCCAGATGGCGGCCGTGGCGGTGGCGGGGGCCTGCAACCGCTCGCCGAGCCCGGCCTCGCGGGCGAGGGCGACCGCCTCGGGCCGGCGGGCCAGCATCGACTCGGCACCCACGTCGACCCGCACGCCCGCGATCTCGCCGGGCAGCAGCTTGCCGCCGACTCGCTCCGAGGCCTCCAGGACGGTCACGCGCGCACCGCGCTCCAGCAGCCGGTGCGCCGCGGCCAGCCCCGCGATCCCGGCTCCGATGACGACGACCTGGCCCGTGCCCGTACCCGTTGCGCTCATGAGGCCCACTCTCTCAGACCCCGCTGACAGCCCCGCCCCGGCCCGGTGACCCGTACGCGTCCGGACCGTGACCGCACCGGGACCGTCGCCGCCGAACGTCCCGCCCCGCCCCGGCGTCGAAGTCGCGTCAGTCATCACCACCCTCGGGGGGAACCATGCGCCATCCCGTACGACCCGCCCTCGCCGGCCTCCTGCTCGCCGCCGCGCTCGCCCTCACCGGATGCAGTGCGAACGACACCGCCGACGGCGGCTCCGCCAGCGATGCCAAGGCCGGCGCGAACGCCGCGGCCCAGGAGGCGGCGGGCTCGGCGGGCGCCAAGGACAGCGGCAGCGGGACCGGCAGGACCACGCCCGACCTCACGGCGAACCGGATCATCCGCACCGCCTCCCTGACCGTGCAGGTCAAGGACGTCCCCAAGGCCCTCGACGCGGCCCGCACCACGGCCGAGGACGCCGGCGGCTACGTCGGCAACGAGACCACCACCCGGGATTCCGGGGGCCGCGAGCGCACCCGCGTGGTCCTCCGGGTGCCCACCGGGAAGTACGACGAGGTGCTCGGCGACCTCCAGGGCGCGGGCAAGCTGATCGACCGCACCGCGAAGGCGCAGGACGTCACCGACCAGGTGGTCGACGTGGACAGCCGGGTCAGGTCGCAGCGGGCCAGCGTGGCCCGGGTCCGCGAGCTGATGGACCGGGCGGCCAAGCTCAGTGACGTGGTCACCCTGGAGGGGGAGTTGAGCAGCCGGGAGGCCGACCTGGAGGCGCTGCTCGCCCAGCAGGCGTCCCTGAAGGACCGGACGAGCATGGCCACGATCACGCTGTCGCTCACCCAGACGCCGGTGCACAAGGCCGCGAAGGACGACTCCCCGGGGTTCGTGGACGCCGTGTCCGGCGGCTGGCACGTCTTCGTCACCATGCTGCGCTGGATCGCCCTGGCCCTGGGCGCGGCCCTGCCGTTCGCCGCCCTGGCGGCCGTACTGGCACTGCTGTGGTGGCGGCTCGCCCGCCGGCGCCGCACCACCGCGCGGCCCGGTAGTGAGACCTGAGCGAGCCCGAAATGCCCGCGCCCCGTAGCGTGTTCGCATGAGCATGAACGGTGGGCGGGAACGACTGGTCGTGATCGGCGGTGACGCCGCGGGCATGTCCGCGGCGTCCCAGGCACGTCGGCTGCGGGGACCGGACGAGTTGGAGATCGTGGCCTTCGAGCGCGGCCACTTCACCTCCTACTCGGCGTGCGGGATCCCGTACTGGGTGGGCGGGGACGTCGAGGAGCGGGAGCATCTGATCGCCCGCTCCCCCGAGGAGCACCGTGCCCGCGCGATCGACCTGCGGATGCGCACCGAGGTCACGGAGATCGACGTGGCCGGGAAGCGGGTACGCGCGCGTGACGTCGATTCCGGCGCCGAGTCCTGGACGCCGTACGACAAACTCGTCATCGGCACCGGCGCCCGCCCGATCCGCCCCGACATGCCGGGCGCGGACGCGCCGGGGGTGCACGGCGTGCAGACCCTGGACGACGGCCAGGCCCTCCTCGACACGCTGGCACGCACGCGTGGCCGCCGGGCCGTGGTGGTCGGCGCCGGCTACATCGGCGTCGAGATGGCCGAGGCGCTGATCAACCGGGGCTACGAGGTGACGGTCGTCAACCGTGGCAGCGAGCCGATGTCCACGCTCGACCCGGACATGGGCCGCCTGGTGCACGAGGCCATGGAGGGCCTCGGCATCACCATGGTCAACGACGCCGAGGTCACCAAGGTGCTCACCGGCCAGGACGGCAGGGTGCGCGCGGTGGTCACGGAGAACGCCGAGTACCCGGCGGACGTGGTGATCCTGGGCATCGGCGTCCGCCCGGAGACCGGCCTGGCCGAGGCCGCGGGCCTGCCCGTCGGCGGGCACGGCGGCCTGCTCACCGACCTCGCGATGCGGGTGCGCGGGCACGAGGACATCTGGGCGGGCGGGGACTGCGTGGAGGTCCTGAACCTGGTCTCGGGCCAGGAGCAGTACATCCCGCTGGGCACCCACGCCAACAAGCACGGCCAGGTCATCGGCACCAACGTGGGGGGAGGTTACGCCACGTTCCCGGGGGTCGTCGGTACGGCGGTGAGCAAGGTCTGCGACCTGGAGATCGCGCGCACCGGCCTGCGCGAGAAGGACGCCCTCCGGGCGGGCCTGCAGTTCGAGACGGTCACCATCGAGTCCACGAGCCGCGCCGGCTACTACCCCGGCGCCAACCCCATGACGGTCAAGATGCTCGCGGAACGCCGCACGGGCCGCCTGCTCGGCGTCCAGATCGTCGGCCGGGAGGGCGCGGGCAAGCGCGTCGACATCGCGGCGGTCGCCCTCACGGCGAACATGACGGTGGAACAGATGACGGCCCTGGACCTGGGCTATGCGCCACCGTTCTCCCCCGTGTGGGACCCCGTACTGGTAGCCGCACGCAAGGCCACGACAAAGGTGCGAGCTTCCTGAGAGGCCCCAGGGTCACCTACCCAGGGGCGCGGGGCGTAGTCGATGTGCGGCTCCGCCGCGGGGCGCGGCCAGCCACAGCCCACCCGCGCCCCGCAACGACGATCAAGCCGTCCCGCTGATCCGCGGCAACGAAGTGACTCCGGCCCCTCCCGGCGCAGCCACGGCAGCAGGCTGCTCGGCCCCCTGCCGCGCATGCGCGGCCGCGGGCCGCGTCGACCGCAGCCGGTTGCTCACCGCCTCGTCCAGCGTCACCGGCCGCTGCATCTGCGCGGCCAGCCGCCCCGCCTCCTGGCCGAGCCGTGCCACGTCCTCCCAGGGCAGCCGTACGACAAGGGAGATCTCGGCCTCACCGTCGGGCAGGGCCTGCATGGGAGGGAATGCCTGAGGAGTAACCCGCTCGTTCATCGCCTGTTCCTCACGTCGCCTGTACCTCACGTCGGTCGCAAGGACATACGCACGCGCGCGTGACGATGTTCACCGAGGTTCCCCGCGCATCGAGCGCCCCCGCTCTGGGCACTAGTCAGCTGTGGTCATCCCCGTTCATGACGTGAACCCGGTGCGTCGCACGCCGTACGTGACGTACGCGCTGATCGCCGCGAACGTGCTCGTCTTCCTGTTCACGCCCGGCATAGCCGGCTCCGTGGCCGGCGGCAGCGACCTGGCGCAGCTGTGTCATCTGCAGGCTTTCATGGACCACTACGCGGCGGTCCCCCGGGAGCTGATCCACCATCAGATGCCGCAGGTGGTCCCGACCGGCCAGGTGGGCGTCGGCCGGAACGGCGCCGGCTGTGTGGTCGGGCCGCCCGGCTACGACAAGTCGCCCGCGCTGTCGGTCTTCACGGCGATGTTCCTGCACGGCAGCTGGCTGCACCTGCTGGGCAACATGCTGTTCCTGCTGATCTTCGGCAACAACGTCGAGGACCGGATGGGGCACATCCGCTTCTTCCTCTTCTACGTCTTCTGCGGCTACGCGGCCGGCTACGGCTTCGCGCTCCTCAACGCCTCGTCGGGAGACCCGCTGATCGGCGCGTCCGGCGCGATCGCCGGCGTCCTCGGCGCGTATCTGGTCCTCTACCCGAGGGCCAGGGTCTGGGTACTGGTGCCGTTCCTGGTCTTCCTGCCGCTGCGGCTGCCGGCCTGGCTGGTGCTGGGCTTCTGGTTCGTGCTCCAGGCCGTCTACTCGTCCGGCGAGGGCGTCTCCGACGCCGGGACGGTGGCGTACGCGGCGCACATCGTGGGCTTCCTGGTGGGCATGGTGCTCGCCTGGCCGCTCAAGCCGGGCACGCCCCCGCCGCCGGAGCCGCGCGGCCTGCTGTTCGGCAGGCGGGCCCGGCCCCGGCACGGCTGGTAGCGGACCGGGTCAGCGCGCGCTCTCGGCGTGGACGAACTCGACGAGGCGGGTCAGCGCGTCGGGGTCGGTGGACGGCATCACGCCGTGGCCCAGGTTGAAGACGTGGCCCTCGAGACCGGCGGCCGCGTCGAGCACCTCGCGCGCCTTGGTCTCCACCGCCTCCTTGCCGGCGAACAGGACGGTCGGGTCGAGGTTGCCCTGGAGCGCCTTGCCGGGGCCGACGCGGCGGGCGGCCTCGTCGAGCGGGACGCGCCAGTCGACGCCGACGACGTCCGCGCCGGCCTCGCCCATGAGCTTCAGCAGTTCGCCGGTGCCGACGCCGAAGTGGATGCGCGGGACGCCGTACCCGGCAACGGCCTCGAAGATCTTCGCGGAGGCGGGCAGCGCCGAACGGCGGTAGTCGGCGGGGGCCAGCGCCCCGGCCCAGGAGTCGAAGAGCTGGACGGCGGAGGCGCCGGCCTCGATCTGCACCTTGAGGAACGCGGTCGTGATGTCGGCGAGGCGGTCGAGCAGGTCGGCCCAGAGCTCCGGGTCGCCATACATCATCGCCTTGGCGTTCTCGAACGTGCGTGAGGGGCCGCCCTCGACGAGGTAGCTCGCGAGGGTGAAGGGGGCGCCGGCGAAGCCGATCAGCGGGGTCGGGCCGAGCTCGGCGGTGAGCAGGCCGACCGCCTCGGTGACGTACCAGACGTCCTCGGGGGTGAGGTCGCGGAGCTGAGCGAGGTCGGCGCGGGTGCGGATCGGGTTGGCGACGACCGGGCCGACGCCGGGCTTGATGTCCAGGTCGACGCCGATGGCCTTGAGCGGGACGACGATGTCACTGAAGTAGATCGCCGCGTCCACGTTGTGCCGGCGCACCGGCTGGAGTGTGATCTCGGTGACCAGTTCGGGCCGCGTGCACGACTCCAGGATGGAGATGCCCTCGCGGACCTTGTGGTACTCCGGCAGCGAGCGCCCGGCCTGCCGCATGAACCACACCGGGGTGTGCGGCACGGGTTCGCGCCTGCACGCCTTCAGGAAGGCGCTGTCGTACGTCGCTGTCGGCTGCTGGCCCGCGGGGCTTCCGTTCGCACTCACGACGGCAAGTCTCGCACGCCCCGGAACCCGGCATCGCAGCGCCCTTACATGGTCCTTAGGTGGTGTCTCTCCCTGCGCGAAGGCGTCGTTCCCCTTACTCTTCCCCGCATGGCTGCGGCTCAGGGACGACTGTCGGACGGCGCTGGCGGGATGGGCGAGGGGAAGGACACCGAGGAGGACGAAGGACATACCGGGAGTGCGGCGCCACCGGTACCGCCGGCCTTCCGGGCCGCGGTCGACGCGCTCCGCGGTGCCCGGCTGCGGCCGCAGGTCGAGGTGGAGCCGACGCCCGCCCCGCAGCGCCTCGCCCCGTTCGCGTACGCCCTGGAGGCCGCGGTGGTCGACGGCGAGCAGGATCTCGCCGACGGGCGTCTCGTGCTGCTGCACGACCCGGCCGGGCACGACGCCTGGCAGGGCACGTTCCGGCTGGTCACGCTGGTACGCGCGGAGCTGGAGCCGGAGATGGCGGCCGATCCGCTGCTGCCGGACGTCTGCTGGGCATGGCTGACCGGTGCCCTCCAGGCGCGCGGCCTGTCGTACGGCGAGCCGAGCGGGACCGTGACGCGCGCCAGTTCGCACTACTTCGGTGGGCTGTCCGCGCGCCCCGCCGCCTCGCAGATCGAGATCCGGGCCTCCTGGACGCCCCGGGAGGGCCGTAGCGGCGTCCCGGACACCGCCGCCCACCTCGCCTCCTGGTGCGACCTGCTGGCGCAGGTGGCGGGGCTGCCGCCGGCCGCCCCCGGCGACGCCTCGGTGGTCACCCTTCCGCAGCGCCGCGACCCGCAGGCGCGCTGAACCCGCACCGTCGCAGATCAGGGACCCGTCCACCCGGGTCCCGTCCACTCACCCCGTCCACCCGAGTCCCGTCGACTCACCCTTCATTGACCATCTCTTTGTCGATACGGCCACTTTCTGTCCCGTACGACAACGGCTCGATCCGATTCGATCTTCGGATGATCGATCGCGTGTCCGAATTGCACGTATTGTTACTCACCAGATCGTGATCATTCTCTAAAGGCGGACGGGTTTGGTGCCGAAGACGACTGTGACCTTGAAAGCACGGTTCGTCCCGGCTTCATCCCCACAAGCCGGCCCCGTCCCCCACCCCAGGAGGCCTGGTGTCCGTTCTCCTAGAGCAGCCCGCAAGCCTGGTCGCCTACCGCCCGAACAAGCCCACCGCCATGGTGGTCGTGGCCGATCCGCGCGTCCGCTCCACCGTCACCCGCCACCTGTGGGCGCTCGGCGTGCGCGATGTCATCGAGGCCTCGTCCATCGCGGAGGCTCGTCCCCGCATCGGCAACCCCCGCGACATCTGCGTCGCCGACGTCCATCTCCCCGACGGCTCCGGCCTGACCCTCCTGTCCGAGACCCGCGCGGCGGGCTGGCCCAACGGCCTGGCCCTGTCCGCCGCCGACGACATCGGCGCCGTGCGCAACGCCCTGGCCGGCGGCGTCAAGGGCTACGTCGTCACCGGCACCCGCACCAACATCGGGCTCCCCACCCGACCCGGTGCCGCCCCCATCGGCGCCGCCTCCCGCATGCACCGCCGCCCCCCGGGTGCCCCGAGCCACCCGGGCGGCTACCGCGAGCTCTCCGGCCGCGAGGTCGAGGTGCTCCGGCTGGTCGCGGAGGGCCAGTCGAACAAGGCGATCGGTGTCTCGATGGGACTGTCCGCCCTCACCGTCAAGAGCCACCTCGCCCGCATCGCCCGCAAGCTCGGCACGGGCGACCGCGCCGGGATGGTCGCCGTGGCCCTGCGCACCGGCATCATCCACTGACCGACCCACCCCTGACGGCCGACCACCGACGGCCGGCCGCCGACCGTCGGCCACCCCGGTAGTCGGTCACGGGTCCCACCGGTCGCCGGTCACCGACCGGTCATACGTTCACCGACGTGACCGGACCGGCCGCTGGTCCGGCGCCATGTCGTCATCCGCTGTCCCCCGTTCGTAGACCTGATCTTTCACCGGCCTGACTGGTTTACGACCCTCCGGCGCCCGTCGACGGAACGTTCCGTCGACGGGCGCCGTCCACACACAGATACCCTTGACATGTGACCGACGCCCAAGACACCGCAGCAGACAGTTCACTGCGCACCACCGGGGGCACCCCTCCGGACGACGCCGGATCTTCTGTGACGGGGGCGCCGATCCCTTTGCTGGAGCCCCGCGAGGGCATTCCGCTGGTGGTCGTGGACGAGGCCGCGCTGGCCCGCGTGATCGCCGCGTTCGCCGCCGGCTCCGGGCCCGTCGCCGTCGACGCCGAGCGCGCCTCCGGCTACCGCTACGGCCAGCGCGCCTACCTCGTCCAGCTGCGCCGCGAGGGCGCCGGGACCGCGCTGATCGATCCCGTCGCCTGCCCCGACCTGTCCGGCCTCGGCGAGGCGCTGGCCGGCGTCGAGTGGGTGCTGCACGCCGCCACCCAGGACCTGCCCTGCCTGCGCGAGATAGGCATGACGCCCAGCAGCCTCTTCGACACCGAGCTGGCCGGGCGGCTCGCCGGGTTCCCCCGGGTCGGACTGGGCGCGATGGTCGAGGGCGTCCTCGGGTTCGTGCTCGAAAAGGGCCACTCCGCCGTCGACTGGTCGACCCGGCCGCTGCCCGAGCCCTGGCTGCGGTACGCGGCACTGGACGTCGAGCTGCTCGTCGACCTGCGGGACGCCCTGGAGAAGGAGCTGGACCGGCAGGGGAAGCTGGAGTGGGCCCGGCAGGAGTTCGACGCGATCGCGGCAGCGCCGCCGGCCGAGCCGCGCAAGGACCCCTGGCGCCGCACGTCGGGAATGCACAAGGTGCGCCGGCGCCGGCAGCTGGCGGTGGTGCGGGAGCTGTGGCAGAGCCGGGACCGGATCGCACAGAAGCGGGACGTGTCACCGGGCAAGGTGCTCAGTGACGCGGCGATCGTGGAGGCCGCGCTGGCCCTGCCGGCCAATGTGCACGCCCTCGCGGGACTGAACGGCTACGGCCACCGGATGGGGCGCCGGCAGCTGGAGCAGTGGCAGGCGGCGGTGGACCGCGCCAAGGCGCTGCCGGACGCCGCGCTGCCGCAGCCGGGGCAGCCGGTGACGGGACCGCCGCCGCCCCGGGCGTGGGCCGACAAGGACCCGGCCGCTGCGGCCCGCCTGTCGGCGGCCCGGGCCGCGGTGTCGGCGCTGGCCGAGCAGCTCACCATGCCGCAGGAGAACCTGATCGCGCCGGACACCGTACGCAGGCTCTGCTGGGAGCCGCCGCAGGTGGTCGACGCGGAGACCGTGGGGGCCGCGCTGGCGGGGTACGGCGCCCGGCCGTGGCAGGTGGAGCAGGTGACACCGGTGCTGGTGGCGGCGCTGTCCGCTTAGGCGGACAGCGGGCGTACGGCGTCGGCGGCCGGTCCGCCTCGCTCACTCGCTCCGGGTCTCCTCGGACGGTTCGCCCCGCGGCGGTTCCGGTGCGGCCGGTTCGGTCCGGCCGGCCGGGCCTTCGAGGAACGCGGTGTAGAGATGCCTGCCCCGGTCCACGGAGAAGTCGATCTCGGGCAGGAGGTCCGGAACCGCGATCGCGGTCACGAGATTGCGGTACATGCGCGAAATCCGCGCCTCGACATTCCCCATGTTCCGGTCGAGGGTGTTCGAGATGAGCACCACTCCGGCCCAGTTCCCCGCGATTTGGTAGGCCTGCTGCTCGACATCGACGAAGGCTTTCAGCTCTCCGCGTCGCCGTGCTTCGGCGAGCTGCCCCGCATTGAAAGCGATCCAGTCCGGCCAAGGCGTTCCGTAGGTCTCCGACGCATTGCTGTGGAACGACAATTTCAAAGCGGCCTGAAGGGCGTTCTCGTGGGAGATCCGGTAAGCCAGGATCATTCCGATGTCTACCACTTCCTGGAGCATGATCCGCTGTTCCCGCAGACCGTCCATGGTCAGTGTGTTGCGCATGATGGCAGTCGCCACCTCGATCTTTCCGCCCGGGAAATGCCTGTAGAAGGCCCCCTTGCTGGTCCGTGCGGCGGTGATGAGGTCACCGACCGACGTCCCTTCGTAGCTGTCCATCACGAAAAGCGCCCCGGCGGTGTCGAGGATTCGCTGCCTGGTGTCGATGGCACGCTGTTGCTGACGTCGCGGCCTGCGCGGGTTGCTCATTCGATCTCGCCTTCGAGGCCCATTGACGGGTTGATGACCGAACGGGCTTTGTCCGGGGCAGCTGCGCACGCATTTCGAAAAACCCCTGCGCGTACGCGCTAATCAGCCTCCCGATACTACCGCGGAGATCGGACCGGGTGAGGGCCTTGTGGGGCCGAGAAGAGACCACTCCGCGCCCCCGTCGCCCACCGGGTGGACACGGCCTGCGACCGTCGCTCGCTTGACGTCACCGTGCCCGGCTTCCAGACTGGAAACGACAGAACAGACCGAGTGGTCCCTTCTAGCCGGGAGGCCCCAGTAGCAATATGGACATTGCTCCCCTTTGGGTGATGCTTTCAGATTGCCGTGAGTGCACGGCCGGCTATCCGGTCCGGAGAGTCGCGCCCCACATCCGGTAAGTTGCCCGGTAGTTCGAGGAACCGGCGCGCCGTTCTGTCCGAACAGGGGGAAGCAGAGCAGAAGAGACCACTTGGTCCCAACAGGCCTGATACGCAGGGCTGGATGCCGTCGGCCGGACACGGCACGGCAGTGCCCTTTCAGACAGTTTCACCGGCCGCGCGGCGAGCCGAACCGTGGCCCCGCCCCCGCCCACACCCGCTCGGGAGTCCGCCGTCATGACCACCGTCCCCTCCTCCGCCGCCGCGGCCGTGTCACGGACCGATCCCACCGTCGGCGCCGCGGCGGTGGTCGCTCCGTACGACGGCGGGGACCCGTATCCGCGGGCCTTCGCCCGGTACGGCTGGCGGACGGTGGCCGTCCTTCCGGAGCACCGGCTGCGCCCGCCGGCGTACCGGAACGCGACGCTGCCCGCCGGGTACGGCGACACGGTCGTGCACCGGGGTGGCCTGCGGCAGACGGTCAAGGCTCTGCGGGCGCTGGGGGTGTCGGCCGTCGTCGCGGGCGGGGCCGGGGGCATCGAGCTGGCCGAGCGGATCGCCTGGCAGCTCGGTCTTCCCGGAGCCGATCCGGCGGCGTCGCCGCTGAGATACGACCGCGGCGCCCAGGCGGCCCGGCTGACCCGGCTGGGAATTCCGGCGCCGCGGGGCATCCGCACCGCGCGTCCGGCCGACGCCGTGGCCTGGGCGCGGTCCTACCCCGCGGCCGGCTACCTGCTCGCCCCGGCGGCCGCCGGAACCCCGGTCGACGCCGTGGAATGCGCGAACGAGCGCCAGATCGGCGCGGCCTGGCCGGCCCTGTGGCACGCGGCCGCCCGGCACTCCGGCAGCCCGCACCTGGTACTGACCGAGCTGCCCGGTCGCCGCCGGTACACGGTCGACACCGTCACCCGCCCCGGCCCGGACGGACGGCCCGAGCACGTCGTCACCGGCCTGCGGGCGGACGGCCGTGCCGGACCACGCGCGCCGGGCAGTCCGCCGGCGCAGGCCCTCGTGCGCTACACGATCCGGGTGCTCGACGCGCTCGGCGTGGTGTGCGGCCCCACCACCGTCCGTCTCGCGTACGGCGACGCCGACGGTGACACGGCAGGCCGCGGGCCACTGCTGATCTGCGCTCTCGCGGCGCCCGTCATGACCACGGCCGACGAGGCCGACGAGACACCGCGCCCGGCGACCGCCGGCCACCGGGCCGTCGGCGTCCCGGCCCCCTGGCCCGCCTGGCCCACTCCCACCATCCCGCTCTTCCAGGACCGTTCATGACCCGCCGGCCGTCCGCACGCGCGCGCCACCGCCCGAGAGGAGCCCCTGTGCTCACGTCACCCGCACCCCGGTCCCGCCCCGCCGGCTCCCGGCGGGTGCTGACGGGGAACACCCGCATCTTCGAGCTGGGCACGGAGCGGCGGATGTGGCGCGGACGTTGTTCGGGGAGGGGCGGTCGCATGCGGTGGCCACTCCGGTACTGACGCCGAGAGGGTCCACCGCGCCGCCTCGGTAAGGTCCGTACGGGCTGCGGGTCGTGGTGGGCGCTCGCGCCCACGCGGCGGGGCCGCGTATCACACACAGCCCCGCGCCCCTGAAGGTGCGCTTCCCGGCCGGTGCTTCACATGTGACCTTCGCCGCTCCCCACGCCAGGACTGGGCAGTCACGTTACTCATAAGTAGCATGGGTCCTGAGCGCGCGCTCAGCGCATCGCAGCAGTGCCATCCCGCACCCTGGAGGAGAGCCAATCGTGCCTCGTACCGTCAGGGATGTCGTCTTCGTCGACGGCGTCCGTACCCCGTTCGGCAAGGCGGGCCCGAAGGGCATCTACCACGAGACCCGTGCCGACGACCTCGTCGTGAAGGCGATCCGGGAGCTGCTGCGCCGCAACCCCGGGCTGGACACCAAGAAGATCGACGAGGTCGCCGTCGCCGCGACCACGCAGATCGGTGACCAGGGCCTGACCATCGGCCGTACCGCGGGCATTCTCGCGGGCCTGCCGACCTCCGTGCCCGGCTACTCCATCGACCGCATGTGCGCCGGCGCCCTGACCGCCGTCACCACGGTCGCCGGTTCCGTCGCCTTCGGCGCGTACGACGTCGCCATCGCCGGCGGCGTCGAGCACATGGGCCGCCACCCGATGGGCGAGGGCGTGGACCCGAACCCGCGGTTCGTCAGCGAGAAGCTGGTCGACGAGTCGGCGCTGTTCATGGGCATGACCGCCGAGAACCTGCACGACCGCTACCCGCAGATCACCAAGCTGCGCGCGGACGAGTACGCGGTGCGCTCGCAGGAGAAGGCCGCCAAGGCGTACGCCAACGGCAAGATCCAGGCCGACCTGGTCCCGATCTCCGTGCGTCGGACCAACCCCGAGGGCGGCGAGACCGGCTGGGGTCTGGTCACCGCCGACGAGCCGATGCGGCCGGGGACCACCCTGGAGAACCTGTCGGGTCTGAAGACGCCGTTCCGCGTCCACGGCCGGGTCACCGCCGGTAACGCGGCCGGTCTGAACGACGGTGCGACCGCCTCGATCATCGCCTCCGAGGACTTCGCCCGCGAGAACAACCTGCCGGTGAAGATGCGGCTCGTGTCCTACGCCTTCGCGGGCGTCGAGCCCGAGGTCATGGGCTACGGCCCGATCCCGGCCACGGAGAAGGCCCTCGCCCAGGCGGGGCTGTCCATCTCCGACATCGGTCTCTTCGAGATCAACGAGGCCTTCGCCGTCCAGGTGCTCGCCTTCCTGGACCACTACGGCATCGCGGACGACGACGAGCGCGTCAACCAGTACGGCGGCGCCATCGCCTTCGGTCACCCGCTGGCCTCCTCCGGCGTGCGTCTGATGACGCAGCTGGCCCGCCAGTTCGAGGAGCAGCCGAACGTCCGCTACGGCCTGACCACCATGTGCGTCGGCTTCGGCATGGGCGCAACGGTCATCTGGGAGAACCCGCACTTCGAGGGGGACAAGTGAGCACCACCGCCGAGCTTCTGAAGCAGGCCTCGGACCTGTTCCCCGACGAGGTCGTGACGTCGGCGCACGTGCGCCACTTCGACCTGCCGTCCGGTGCGGGCCGCTTCGCGCTGATCACCCTGGACAACGGGCTCGACCACACCAAGCCGACCACCTTCGGGCCGGCCTCGCTGGCGAACCTCAACACCGCGATCGACCAGGTGGAGAAGGAGGCCGCCGAGGGCGCGATCGTCGGCGTCGGCATCACCGGCAAGCCGTTCATCTTCGCCGTCGGCGCCGACCTCAAGGGCGTCGAGCTCCTCAAGGAGCACGAGCACGCGCTGGCCATCGGCAAGGGCGGCCACGAGGTCTTCAAGCGGCTCTCGGGCCTCGCGGTGCCGACCTTCGCGTACTACAACGGTGCCGCCATGGGCGGTGGCGTCGAGGTCGGTCTGCACTGCACGTACCGGACCGTCTCGAAGGCCATCCCGGCGTTCTCGCTGCCCGAGGTCTTCCTCGGTCTGGTCCCGGGCTGGGGCGGCTGCGCGCTGCTGCCGAACCTGATCGGCGCCGACAAGGCCGTCTCGGTCATCATCGAGAACAGCCTCAACCAGAACAAGCAGCTCAAGGGGCAGCAGGTCTTCGACCTGGGCATCGCCGACGCCCTCTTCGAGGGTGCCGACTTCCTGGAGCAGTCGCTGATCTGGACCGCCCAGGTGCTCAAGGGCGACATCGAGGTCGAGCGTCCCGTGATCGACCGCGGCGAGGCCTGGGACCAGGCCGTCGCGCGCGGCCGGTTCATCGCGGACTCCAAGGTGCACGGCGCCGCCCCGGCCGCCTACCGCGCCCTGGACATCATCGCCGCCGCCAAGAACGGCGACCTCCAGCAGGGCTACGACGCCGAGGACCTGGCCCTCGCCGACCTGATCATGGGCGGTGAACTGCGCGCCGGCATCTACGCGTTCAACCTGGTACAGAAGCGCGGCAAGCGCCCGGCGGGTGCGCCCGACAAGAACCTGGCGCGCCCGGTCACCAAGGTGGGCGTCGTGGGCGCGGGCCTCATGGCCTCGCAGCTCGCGCTGCTCTTCCTGCGCCGCCTGGAGGTGCCGGTCGTGCTGACCGACATCGACCAGGAGCGCGTCGACAAGGGTGTGGGCTACGTCCACGCCGAGATCGAGAAGCTGCTCGGCAAGGGCCGGATCAACCAGGACAAGGCCAACCGCCTCAAGGCCCTGGTCACCGGTGTGCTGGACAAGGCCGAGGGCTTCTCCGACGCGGACTTCGTCATCGAGGCCGTGTTCGAGGAGATCGGCGTCAAGCAGCAGGTGTTCGCGGAGGTCGAGGCGGTCGCCCCGGCGCACGCGATCCTCGCCACCAACACCTCCTCGCTGTCGGTGACCGAGATGGCGTCCAAGCTCCAGCACCCCGAGCGGGTCGTGGGCTTCCACTTCTTCAACCCGGTGGCGATCCTCCCGCTCCTGGAGATCGTGCGCGGCGAGCAGACCGACGACGCCTCGCTGGCCACCGCGTTCGCCGTCGCCAAGAAGCTGAAGAAGACCGCGGTGCTGGTCAAGGACGCCCCGGCGTTCGTCGTGAACCGCATCCTCACCCGCTTCATGGGCGAGATCCAGAACGTCATCGACGAGGGCACCCCGGTCGAGGTCGCGGAGAAGGCGGTCGAGCCGCTGGGCCTGCCGATGTCCCCGCTGGTGCTCCTTGAGCTGGTCGGTCCCGCCATCGGTCTGCACGTCTCGGAGACCCTCAACCGGGCCTTCCCGGACCGCTTCACGGTCTCCCCGAACCTCGCGGCCGTCGTCAAGGCGGGCAAGCGCGGCTTCTACGTGTACGACAGCGGCAAGCCCGAGCTGGACCCCGAGGTCGCCGCGCTGCTCAAGCAGGGTGACGTCGTGCTGAGCGAGGAGCAGGTCCGCGACCGCGTGCTGGACGCCGTCGCCCAGGAGATCGGGCTGATGCTCGACGAGGGTGTCGTCGCCGAGGCGCAGGACATCGACCTCTGCCTGATCACGGGCGCCGGCTGGCCCTTCCACCTGGGCGGCATCACGCCGTACCTGGACCGCGAGGGTGTCTCGGAGCGCGTGAACGGCAAGAAGTTCCTGGCCCCGGGCGTGGCTTCGGTCCCCGCGTAACGGCCACAGCAGCAGAGTGAAGGGGCCCTCCGCACCGTGCGGAGGGCCCCTTTCGTGTGCCGCCGGGAAGGTCAGGCCGCGTCGATCCACCGGTCGGTGACGGACCGGGCGGCCGGCAGGGCGCCGATCGGCCCGCCCGGAGCCAGCTCCGCGGCAGAGGCCGTACCGAGCGCGTCGATGGCGTCGAAGACGCGTTCGCCGACAGCCGCACAAACGCCCCCCGATTCCCCAGCCACCACCTCGACCAGTGATCACGGGCACAAGCGTTCGCATCACCCTGGCGACACCTACGGCGGTACGGGCGCTCCGCGCCCTGAACCGGATACGGCGACGCTCCGCGTCACGACACCCGGATGCCATTCCTCCCCGGCGTGAACGCCGGGGCCTCCTCGCAAGAAACAGGTCAAGGCGTACCGGATCGCCGACAAGCTGACCGCCGCGCTCACCACCGACTCGGCCCTGGCCTCGCTCACCAAGCTCGCCGAGTTCGGCCGCAGCCTGAACGGCGTCAACCCGTCCACCATGGAGACGATCATGCTCCCGGTGGCGTACGACAAGGCCGACCCGAACCGGGTGGTGGCCGCCGAACCGCAGGCGTCCACGCTGTGGAAGGCGATCCGCGCCGACGCCACGATCCCCGAGTCGGCCAAGAAGTCCCCTGCCACCGGCGGCAGCTGACGGTACGGGCGTCACACCTCACGCCAGGCCTCGAGGGCCAGCCCGGGCTCGTCCTTGCGGCGGGTCAGGAGAAGCCGGCCGGTGGAGGGGGACAGACTCGCCGCGGCCACCCGGCCCTCCGCGTCCGTGGCCAGGGCGACCTGGGCGTCGGCCGGGAGCTGCGGCCCCGACTCGGTCCACCAGGCGCCGGCCCGCTCGTCCTGGGTCGGATACGCGGCGAAGGCCACCCGGCCGCTCGCCGAGCGCTGGGCGAGCAGCGTGCAGTCGTACCCGTCGAGTTCGCAGCGGACCGCGGCCACCGGTCCGGGCCCGGCGGAGGGCAGCAGGGCGTGCGGCTTGCCGCCCGGACGCCAGGCGCAGAGGTCACCGGACTCGTCGGTGTAGAAGAGGGTCGTGCTCTCCGGCGAGGTGGCGAGGGCGGACAGGGTGCCCGGGCGGACCGGGGCCTCAAGGGCCTCCTGGAGGACCGGCGGCTTACCCGCCTGCTCCTGGTACCAGTGCAGGATGCCGCCTGGGACGGCCGCGTAGACCGCGACCCGGCCGGACTCACCCGTCACCGCGGCCAGTCCGTCCTCGACCAGCCGCCCCTTCAGGTCACGCCACGGATCCCAGCCGCCCTTTTCCTTCTGGGCGACCATGCTCACCCCGCGCCCCCGGTTGCGGACGAAGACATGGGCGCGACCCTGCGCGTCCACGGCGACGGCCGGGACGCCGGTGACGTCGCCCTTCTTGCTCGGGTGACCGATCGACTGCCAGTCCAGGGCGGCCAGATGGGGGCGGTAGTGGGTGGAGTGGACGAGGCCCGACTCGCCGTTCACGGTGGGCCGCCAGGCGACCAGGTGGGCGTATCCGTCGGCACCCTGGCCGACCGAGAAGCCGGGATGCAGCCGCTGGTCGCCGCCCATCTTCCGCGGGGTGCCCCAGGGCCCGCCGGGACCGCGTTCCGCCCGGCACAGCACAGCGTCGCCCGACGGCAGATAGACGCTGAGCCGACCGTCACGGCCGCGGAGGAGCCAGTCGCCGTTCACCGCTTCACCGGATCCTTCCGAGGACGCCCTGACCTTCAGTCCGGGGTGGAGGCACGTCCCGCTTGCGGGGGAGAATCGGACACATGTGCAGCAGGGCAGGCAAATCCGGTTCGCCCCCAGGGCGGAACGGCGCGCTGGTAGCGTTAGCCGCGGACGATGCGTCGCGAGAGCCAAGCACGCGGAGTCTCCTTGAAGTTGTGTGACCTTGCAGCAGGTGAGCTGCCCGGGCCGGTTTCAACCCGGCTGGTGTCGATCGCGGAAGACCTGACAGGCCGTCGGCCTGAGAGGCAGCGTGAGCCAGGAATCATCTCCGTTCAATGAGGTGAGGATTCAATCTAAGCGGGGCCGTTCGGAGCAGTGGTGCGGCCCCCGGCGTGCGAGGCTGGGGGCATGGAAGACGAAGCTCCGCTGCTGGTGATCGTCGACAGCGCGAACGTCGTCGGGTCACGGCCGGACGGCTGGTGGCGGGACCGCAAGGGGGCCGCCGAGCGGTTGCGCGACCGGCTGGCCGAGCGGGGGCTGCCCGGCCACCCGATCCCGGTGGAGCTGGTGCTCGTCGTCGAGGGCGCGGCCCGTGGCGTGGAGTCGGTGCCCGGGGTACGGGTGGACTCGGCACCCGGCAGCGGCGACGACCGGATCGTGGAACTGGCCGCCGAGGACCCCGGCCGGCCCCGGCTCGTCGTCACCGCCGACCGCGAGCTGCGCCGCAGGGTTACGGAGTTGGGCGCCGAGGTGATCGGCCCGAGCGCCCTGCTCCACTGAGCTGGGGCAGGCCCCTACTCCCCCGCCGCCCTCACGTACAGCACCGCCCCGTCCACCTCGCCCGCCTGCTCGTACCCCGCCGCCAGCAGCCTGCGCAGGCTCGGGACGCGGTCGGGGCCGTAGGGCTTGCCGCGGGAGTCGTCGATCACCAGGGCCGGTGCCTGGTCGGCCAGTTCCGCGCGGAAGACGGGCCAGGTGCCGGCGACGGCGTACTTCTCGCCGACCTGCGGGCCGTCCCGGCCGCCGCTGAAGTTGGTGAGGAGGCCGGCGGTGAGATAGCGGGTGGCGGGGGTCCGGTCGGCGAGCCAGTACGTCTCCGGGTGTATGCCCCAGACCAGGACCCGGTCGCCGGGCGCGGTACGGCGGTCGAGGGTGAGCGCGAGCCGCTGCGCGTGCGCGAGTTCGGGGCGGGGGGCCAGGACGCCCCAGGTCAGGAAGAGGGTGCAGGCACAGGCCGAGGCGAGGACGGCGGCCGAGGTGCGCTCCCACGACAGGACCTGCAACGCGGCCGTGGCCAGCAGGGCCAGGGGTGGGGTGAGTTGCAGGAAGTAGTGGCCGAAGAAGTGGAAGCCCAGGGTGACGGCGACCACCGACGCGGCCAGCCACAGCCACAGGTCGGCGGCGCCGGTGCGGGCCATGCGCAGAGCGCGCGCGATGGGCGGGAGCAGACCGGCCGAGGCCGCACCCAGGATCGCGCTGTTGGTCAAGGCCCGTGCCAGAACATGGAGTTCCGAGCCGGTGAAGGAGGCGTAGGCGCCGGAGCCGGTGACCGTCCAGAAGGCGAAACCGGCCGGGTCGGTGGCCAGGGCCGCGCCCAGCACGGGCAGGGCCGCGCCGGCCGCCAGCCTGAGCAGGCCCGCGCGCGCACCGCCGTACCGGTTGAGGAGGTAGAGCACCGGCAGCAGGACCGCGCCGCCGGTCTGCTTGGTGAGGAAGGCGCAGGCGACGGCGGCCCCGGCCGCTCCCCAGCGGCGGCGGTCGGCGCACCACATCGCGGCGGCCGTGCAGGGCAGCATGAACACCTCGAAGGTGGCCGCCTGCGCGTCCTCGGGGTTGAGCCCGACCGAGACCAGCAGGTACAGCGCCCCGGCGGTGCGGCCCGCGCGGTCGCCCCAGCGCCGCCGGGCGATGGACGCGAGCAGTGCGGCGGTGGCCAGCTGGGCCAGTACGGCGAGGATCCGGACCGGGGTGAGCGACCCGGACCCGAAGACCGCGAACGTCCCCTCGTACAGCCACGGCAGCAGCGGCGGCTTGCGGTCCACGACCGTCTCGTACAGCTGCCCGCCGCGTGCCAGCATGCGTGCCTGTACGGCGAGATAGCCCTCGTCCGGGTTCCACAGCGGCCGGAGGAAGGACGGCGCCCGGGTCACGCAGGCCAGCACGGCGAGCAGCGGCAGCAGCCGCGTCCAGTACCCCTTCCCTGCGACTGCGGACCGTGGTGGGACGAGGGGCGCGAGAAGCATGGGGAGCACGCTATCCGGCCCCGCAGTCCCACCCGGACGGGACATACGGGGCCGGAGTGGCGAGAGTGCCGGTCACGGAGTGTCGGCGGGGGTCCGCTCGGCCTGGGCGAGGCGGCTGTGCGAGCGGCCGTAGAGGAAGTAGACGACGAAGCCGATGACCATCCAGACGGCGAACCGCAGCCAGGTCTCGGCGGGCAGGTTGAGCATCAGCCACAGCGAGGCCAGCACGGACACGATCGGCAGCACCGGCACCCACGGGGTTCGGAAGGACCGCTCCAGGTCCGGCCGGGTGTTGCGCAGGATGATCACGCTGATCGCGACGACGATGAAGGCGAAGAGCGTGCCGATGTTCACCAGTTCGGCGAGTTCGCTGAGACTGGTGAAGCCGGCGACGATCGCGATGACGACGCCGAGCAGGATGGTCGGCCGGTACGGGGTGCGGAACCGCGGGTGGGTGTGCGAGAAGAACCTCGGCAGCAGCCCGTCCCGGCTCATCGCGAAGAACACCCGCGACTGGCCGAGCAGCAGGATCATGCACACGGTGGTCAGGCCGACGGCGGCGCCGAAGCTGATCAGGCCGGCGAACCAGGGGTGTCCGGTGGCCTTGAAGGCGTCGGCCAGCGGGGCGTCCACGGACAGCTCGCTGTACTTCTGCATGCCGGTCACCACGATGGCCACGGCGACGTACAGCGCGGTGCAGATGACCAGGGAGCCGATGATGCCGCGCGGCACGTCCCGCTGGGGGTTGCGGGTCTCCTCGGCGGCGGTGGCGACGACGTCGAAGCCGATGAAGGCGAAGAAGACGACCGACGCGGCGGTGAAGATGCCCATCACGCCGAAGTTGGAGGGCGCCCAGCCGAACATCAGCTGGATCAGCGGTGCCTTGAGGTTGCCGCCCGCCGGGACCGGCTGCTCCTTCGGGATGAACGGGTCGTAGTTGCCACTGTGGATGAAGAAGGCACCCGCGATGATGACGACCAGGACGACGGCCACCTTGATGGCGACGACGACCGAGGTGACCCGGGCGGAGAGCTTCATGCCGACGACGAGGATCGCGGTGAGGACGAGGACCAGGGCGGCGGCGAGGATGTCGAAGCCGAAGCCGTGGGCGCCGTCGCGGCCGCTGAGGTACTCGGGCAGGTGCCAGCCGGCGTTGTCGAGCAGCGAGTGGATGTACCCCGACCAGCCGACGGCGACCACCGCCGTGCCCAGCGCCAGCTCCAGGACCAGGTCCCAGCCGATGATCCACGCGGGGAACTCGCCCAGGGAGGCGTACGAGAAGGTGTACGCGGAGCCGGCCACCGGGACGGTGGAGGCGAACTCGGCATAGCAGAGTGCGGCGAGGCCGCAGACGACGCCGGCCGCGACGAAGGACAGGGCGACCGCGGGCCCTGCGTTGTTCTTGGCGGCCGTGCCGGTCAGGACGAAGATGCCGGTGCCGATGATGACACCCACGCCGAAGACCGTGAGGTCCAGGGCCGACAGCGACTTCTTGAGCGCGTGCTCCGGTTCCTCGGTGTCCTTGATGGACTGTTCGACGTTCTTGGTCCTGAAGAGCGTACTGCTCACGTGCCTACCTCCCACGTTTGTCGTCCTCGACATGATCGAGAGGGCCGGGGGTGCGTATGCCCCGGCAAGGGCAGGTTCACGCAGATGGGTCGGTCTCGCCACTTGGAGGAGTGGAGAGACCGACCCATTGGGGTGGTGCGGGGTGCGTCGGGGGGTGCGGGTGCGTGGGGGCTGGTCGCGCCCACGCGGCGGAGCCGCATATCGAATACAGCCCCGCGCCCCTAAAGGGGCGCTCCGGCTGGGGCGGCTTTGATCAGTCCCTCGCCGGTTCCACCGAGCTGACATCCGCCGGCTGACCGTCCAGCTTCGCCACCAGGCCCGTGACCTGGCGGGCGATGTCCGGGGCGGTCAGGCCGATCTCCGCCATCACCTCGGCCCTCGACGCGTGGTCGAGGAAGCGGGGCGGGATGCCGAAGTCGCGCAGCGGTACGTCGACGCCCGCGTCCCTCAGCGACTGGGCCACCGCCGAGCCCACGCCGCCGACGCGGATGTTGTCCTCGACCGTGACGACCACCCGGTGGCGCTCGGCCAGCGGGGCCATGGCCTCGTCCACCGGCTTGACCCAGCGCGGGTCGACCACGGTCGTGGAGATGCCCTGCTTGTCGAGGAGGCCGGCGATCTCCAGGCACATGGGGGCGAGGGCGCCCACCGAGACCAGGAGCACGTCCGGGGTGTCGGTGCCGGGCTCGCGCAGCACGTCCATGCCGCCGACCCTGCCGACGGCGGCCACGGCTGGGCCGACCGCGCCCTTCGAGAAGCGGACCACCGTCGGGGCGTCGTCGACCTCGACGGCCTCGCGGAGCTGCGCGCGGACCTGGTCGGCGTCGCGCGGGGCGGCGAGCCTGAGGCCGGGGACGACCTGGAGGATCGACATGTCCCACATGCCGTTGTGGGAGGCGCCGTCGGTGCCGGTGACGCCGGCCCGGTCCAGCACGAAGGTCACCCCGCACTTGTGCAGGGCCACGTCCATCAGCACCTGGTCGAAGGCGCGGTTGAGGAAGGTGGCGTACACGGCGAAGACGGGGTGCAGGCCGGCGGTGGCGAGGCCCGCCGCGGAGACGGCGCCGTGCTGCTCGGCGATGCCGACGTCGTAGATGCGGTCCGGGAAGGTGTCCGCGAACTTCTTCAGGCCGACCGGCTGGAGCATGGCCGCCGTGATGGCGACGATGTCCTCGCGCTCCTTGCCGAGTTCGACCATCTCGTCGCCGAAGACGGAGGTCCAGTCGGCGCCGGAGGCCTTGACCGGCAGGCCGGTGTCGGGGTGGATGGGGCCGATGCCGTGGAAGCGGTCGGCCTCGTCCTGGAGGGCGGGCTGGTAGCCGCGGCCCTTCTCGGTGAGGCAGTGCACGATCACCGGGCCGCCGAACCGTTTGGCCCGGGCGAGGGCCGACTCCAGGGCCTCCATGTCGTGGCCGTCGATCGGGCCGACGTACTTGAGGCCGAGGTCCTCGAACATGCCCTGCGGGGCGATGAAGTCCTTGAGGCCCTTCTTGGCGCCGTGCAGGGTGTCGTAGAGCGGCCTGCCGACGACCGGCGTGCGCTCCAGCAGGTCCTTGCCGCGGGCCAGGAACCGCTCGTACCCGTCCGTCGTACGCAGGGTCGCCAGGTGGTTGGCGAGGCCGCCGATGGTCGGGGCGTACGAGCGCTCGTTGTCGTTGACGACGATGACGAGCGGGCGGTCCTTGGCGTCGGCGATGTTGTTCAGCGCCTCCCAGGCCATGCCGCCGGTGAGGGCGCCGTCACCGATCACGGCGACGACGTGGCTGTCGCGTGCGAGGAGCTGGTTGCCCTTGGCGATGCCGTCGGCCCAGCCCAGCACGGTGGAGGCGTGGCTGTTCTCGATGACGTCGTGCTCGGACTCGGCCTGCGAGGGGTAGCCGGACAGGCCGCCCTTCTGCTTCAGCTTCGAGAAGTCCTGCCGGCCCGTGAGCAGCTTGTGCACGTAGGCCTGGTGGCCGGTGTCCCACAGCACCTTGTCCTTCGGGGAGTCGAAGACACGGTGCAGGGCGATGGTGAGCTCGACCACGCCCAGGTTGGGACCGAGGTGTCCGCCGGTCTTGGAGACCGCTTCCACGAGGAAGCTCCGGATCTCCTCAGCCAGCTGGACCAGCTCCTCGGGGCTGAGCCGGTCCAGATCGCGCGGTCCCCTGATACGGGTCAGCAGCGGCACCCGTGCCTCCTTGCAGTAGAGCTGATCGAGCTGTTGCCGGGCTCGTCGAGTCTAATGTTCCGCCCGGGCGGAACGACTCCGGCCCTTGGGTCATGGGTCACGCGATCGGCTGTACCCATCATGAGCCCCACCTATGACACGACTGTGCCCGGCACTCTCCAGTGCCGGGCACAGTCGGAAACCCAGGGGCGCTGGGGGTACCCCCGGCCGAAGGCTGGGGGAGGAACTGCGCGACCAGCCACAGCGGACCGGCACCCGGCAGCGCACCCCGCGCCCTACGGCGCTAGCCGCGACCCGCGGCCTTCTGGCTCTTGCGGGAGACGGAGTCGATGACAACCGCACCCAGCAGAACACCACCGGTGATCATGTACTGGATCGACGTGTTCATGTTCAGCAGGTCGAGGCCGGTCTGGATGGACTGGATGACCAGCATGCCCAGGAGGGCGGACCAGACGGTACCGCGGCCACCGAACAGCGACGTACCACCGATGACGGCCGCCGCGATGGCGAGCATCAGCGTGTTGCCGCCACCGGCGTTGAGCGTCGCGCTCGCCGTCTGGCCGGCGAAGAACATACCGCCGATCGCCGCGAAGCCACCGGAGATCGCGAACACGGTGATCCGGACCATCGGCACGCTGATACCCGCACGGCGGGCCGCCTCGATGCCGCCGCCGACCGCGAAGACCTTGCGGCCGTACGTCGTGCGGCGCAGCACGAAGTCGACGATGACCAGCGACGCGAGGAAGATCACCAGCGCGTTGGAGACACCGGCCGCGTTGTTCAGCACGGCCGCCGCCGCGAAGGACGCGATCGCGAGCAGGGCGATGCGGATGAGGATCTCGCTGGTGGGCCGGAACGGCACACCGGCCGCACGGCGCCGGCGCTGCTCGTTGAACTGGCCCAGGGCCGAGAGCACGACACCGAGGCCGGCCAGCAGGTAGGCGCCGATGATGGCCTGGTCCATGAAGAACGAGGACTGGCCGAGGATGTGCACGGGGCCCTTGTCGGCCGGGATGTTGATCGTGCCGCTGTCGCCCAGCAGCCACAGCATCAGGCCGTTCCAGCCGAGGAAGCCGGCCAGGGTGACGACGAACGCGGGTACACCGATCTTGGCGAAGAACCAGCCGTGCAACGCGCCGATGCCGATGCCCGTGATGATCGTGAGGACCAGGGCCAGCCATTGGTTCATTCCGTGGTTGACCACGAAGACGGCGAACACCGTCGAGGCCAGACCGCTCACCGAACCGACGGACAGGTCGATCTCGCCGAGCAGCAGCACGAACACCAGGCCGATGGCGAGCATGCCGGTGGCCGAGAGGAAGTAGCTGATGTTGGACAGGTTGTCCGCGCTGAGGAACAGGCTGTTCTTCACCTGGAAGATGGTCCAGATGATGATCAGGCCGAGGACCACCGGCAGCGAGCCCAGCTCGCCGCCCTTCACCCGGCGGGTGAACTCGGTGAGGTAGCCCTTGAAGCCCTCTTCACGGACCAGCAGCCGCGGGTCGACGACCGTGACCGGCGCGGCCGTCGGGTCGTCGGCGGGGGCGACCGTGGTCGGGGCCGCGGCCGCCGCCTCGGTCTTGCCGAGCTCGGGCGACTCGTCGCCCTTCACGGTCTTGTTCGACGTCTCGCTCACTTTGCCGCCTCCGTGGTGCGTCGCCCGGAACGACGGGTCACGGCGTTGTCCGTGGCACCCGTGATCGCGGCGATGATCTCTTCCTGGCTGGTGCTCTTCACGGGGAAGAAACCGTTGTTCTTGCCCAGACGCAGCACGGCGACGGTGTCCGCGACCGCCTTCACGTCGGCCATGTTGTGGCTGATGAGGATGACGGCGAGGTTGCGCTCGCGCAGCCGCTCGACCAGGTCGAGGACCTGCGCGGTCTGCTCGACACCGAGGGCGGCGGTGGGCTCGTCGAGGATGACGACCTTGGGGTCGCCGATCAAGGCGCGGGCGATGGCCACGACCTGACGCTGACCGCCGGAGAGGCTGGCGATCGGGATGCGCACGCTCGGGATGCGGATGGAGAGCGTGCTCAGCAGCTCGCGGGCCTGCTTCTCCATCGTCACCTCGTCGATGACGCCGCGGTGCAGCAGCTCACGGCCGAGGAAGAGGTTCCCCACCACGTCGAGGTTGTCGCAGAGCGCGAGGTCCTGGTAGACCGTCGCGACACCCAGTCCCTGGGCGTCGTGCGGCTTGTTGATGCTGACGGAGTTGCCCTCCCACTCGATGACGCCCTCATCGATGGGATGCACACCCGCGATCGTCTTGACCAGGGTCGACTTTCCTGCGCCGTTGTCGCCCACCAGGGCGACCACTTCTCCGGCGTGGACCTCCAGATCGACGTCGGTGAGTGCCTGGACCGCACCGAATCGCTTGGAGACTCCGCGCAACGCCAGCACGGGCGTAGCGGACACGTGAACCATCTCCTTCGCCGCCTGACCGGCGGGGATGCCGCGCTTGGTGATCAGGCGCGGAGGGTCGTGCGGTACCTCGGACTGGCGCCGGGTACGCACGCGGTTTACAAGATGAACATGCGCGAATCCGCTGCGCTTGGCAACGGGTCCGTCCGACGCCCGCTCCGGCAGCGGGGTCTGAAGGCCGGAGCGGGCGTCGGAGGGGTTTCGCGAGACCGCCGGACGGCCGGGGCACCTTGCGGAAGGGCCGGCGTCGGGCGGCCGGGGCCCGGGTGTCGTACTGCGACCACCCGGGCGCTGGCGGCCGGAGCCTCACGGCTCCAGGGCGGGACTACTGGAGACCGGCGGCCTTGCAGGCCTTGGCGAACTCGCTGGTGCAGATGTCCGAGACGGTGTACAGACCGTCCTTGATCACCGTGTCCTTGATGTTGGCCTTGGTGACCGACACCGGGGTCAGCAGCTGCGAGGGCACCTTGTCGCCGGAGCCGCTGGTCTGCGTGCTGGTGGCGAGCGAGTCGATGCTCTTGCCCTGCAGCAGGTCCACGGCGATGGTGGCGGCGGCGTCGGCCTCCGGCTTGAACGCCTTGTAGACGGTGGAGGACTGGGTGCCGGCGACGATGCGCTGGATGCCCGCGAGCTCCGCGTCCTGACCGGTCAGCGGGATGCCGCTGATGCCGGCGCCCTTGAGGGTGGTGGCGATACCACCGGCCATGCCGTCGTTGGCGGAGTAGACGCCCGCGATGTTCTTGGCACCGAGCTGGGTGATGGCCGCCTTCACCTTCTGCGCGGCGACGGTGTCCTTCCACAGGCCGGACTGCTCGTAGGCGATGTTCACCTTGCCGTCGAGGGCCTTGTGCGCGCCCTGCTTGAACTGGCCGGCGTTCGGGTCGGCGTCGTCACCGTTGATCATGACGATCTTCGACTTGGTGGTCGCCTTGGAGCCGAGGGCGTCGAGCAGGGCCTGGCCCTGGAGCTCGCCGACCTTGACGTTGTCGAAGGAGACGTAGGCCGAGACCTTGCCCTGCGCGAGGCGGTCGTACGCGACGACCTTGACGCCCTTGGCCACGGCGGCGTCGATGGAGGACTTGATGGCCGCAGAGTCCTGGGCGGAGATCACGATGACCTTGACGCCCTTGGTCACCATGGTGCTGACCTGCTGGGCCTGCTTGGCGGCGTCACCGGCGGCGTTCGCGTAGTCGACCGTGCAGTCGGCACACAGCTTCTTGACCTGGGCCTCGAAGTACGGGTGGTCGAACTTCTCGTAGCGCGCGGTCACGCTGTCGGGGAGCAGCAGGCCGATGGTCTTGCCACCGGAGGAGCTGCTGCTGCTCGAGTCGCTCTTCTTGTCGTCGCCGGCCTTGCCACAGGCGGCGACGGACAGCGCCATGGAAACCGCGGCGGTGCCGATCACGACTCTACGCATCGTTGCGTTCATTTGGGGGTGCCTCCCTGACAGGGCCGCAACGCTGCGGCCGAGGTGGCTCGAAGTCAACTCGGCCGCAAGTTCGACGTCAAGAAGTAAATACTTAACGAGATGGCAACGGCGCCATGCGTTCTCTAAGTGAAGACAGGTGCAACAGCGGGCACAGAGCCGTCCAAAAGGGTCGAATCGCCCATCTCGCTGAGCGCGAGAGCAAGCGCTCCGAGCACCTCCGCACGGCCGCCGAGGGCCCCCGGAAGCACCGAGAGCTGGCGTGCGGCACTGGGGATCGCATAGCGCCCCACGGACTCCCTGATGGGCCCCAGGACCAGCTCACCGGCCTCGGCGAGGTCGCCGCCGAGGACCACCCGGCTGGGATTCAGCAGGTTGCAGAGATTGGCCACGCCGCTGCCGATGTGACGGCCGACGTCGCCGATCACCCGGCGGCAGCCCGGGTCGCCGTCCCGGGCCAGCCGCACGACGCCTTCCATGGTCAGGTCGGGGCCGTGACCGGGCTGGAGGAGCGGCAGGACGTAGCGGGCCGCCGCGAAGGTCTCCAGGCAGCCACGGTTGCCGCAACGGCAGACCGGGCCGGACTCGTCGAGTGTAATATGTCCTATTTCGCCGGCCGTTCCGCCGGGCCCCCGGTAGATCTTCCCGTTGATCACCAGACCGGCGCCGACACCGCTCGCGACCTTGATGTACGCGAGGTCACGGACGCCCTTGCCACTGCCCCAGACCAGCTCGCCGAGGGCGCCGAGGTTGGCGTCGTTGTCGACGTGCACGGGGACGCCGAGGCGGAGCCGGAGCTCCTCCGCGGGTCTCGCGCCGATCCAGCCGGGCAGGATGGCGCTGGAGCCGAGGGTGCCGGACTCGACGTCGATCGGGCCGGGGACGCCGACGCCCACGCCTGCGATCTTCGAGCGGTCCACGCCGGTCGCCGCGATCAGGCGGTTGACCAGCTCTTCCGCCCTGTCGAAGCCCTGGCTGGACGACGCGTCCACGTCGAGTGGCTCGGACTCCTCGGCCAGCACCTGGTGGGCGAGGTTCCCGATCGCGACGCGCAGGTGGGTGTGGCCGAAGTCGACGCCTATGACGATGCCGGCGTCACCGCTCAGACTCACGCTGCGGGCCCTGCGGCCACCCGCCGACGTGGGCGTGACCTCGACGGTTCCGCCGTCCTTGAGCTCGCGCACGATGTTGGAGACCGTCGCAGCGGACAGGCCGGTCGTGCGCGCGATCTCCGCCTGCGTGAGCGATCCGGCCAGGCGTACGGCCCGTACGACACGTTCCAGATTGGCTCGGTGCAGCGACGACTGCGACCCCGGAGTCTCCATCGACCCATCCACTCCTGCCATCGGAGGCGGCCACGGTGCCGCCAACGTGACCCAGATCACCTCACTGAGACCGGGTCACTTACAAGTTATGAACTCCAAGCTCTGCTGAACGGGTTACCGCCGTCAAGTCCTTGACAGAAATCGTTGGCGGTTCGGGGGTTGCCTGACGGTCATGCTTTCGACATGTCTAGGCCACTGGTCAGCAGGTGGGAGAGGGGGTGGTGGGTGACCGTGGTGGAGCGGGTGCGGCGCCGTTGTGGCTGGTCGCGCAGTTCCCCGCGCCCCTTCAGGGCGCGGCTGGGACCGGACGTTTCAAAGGCGCGTCTCTTTCGGGTTGCGAACGTTCGGGCTACTTCAGAGCACCCGCCGTCAGGCCCGCCACCACCTGGCGCTGGAAGACGATGTACGCCGCCAGGACCGGGAGCATCGCCATCACCAGGCCGGCGAAGAGGCCGGACCAGTCGCCCTTGTAGCCCTGGCTGACCGCCAGCTGGACCAGGCCCTGGGTGAGGACGTGCTTGTCGGGGTCCGTGTTGAGGACCGTCGGGAGCATGTACTGGTTCCACTGCCCGAGGAAGTTGAAGATCCCCACGCTGATCAGGCCGGGCTTCGCCATCGGCAGCATGATCTGGAAGAACGTGCGGGTGTGCGAGGCGCCGTCGACGAAGGCCGCCTCGGCCACGGACGTGGGCAGCGTGCGGAAGAACGCCGTGAGGAAGAAGACCGTGAACGGCAGCGAGTACGCGATGTAGACCAGGATCAGGCCGTGGATCGTGTTCAGCAGGCCCAGGTTGTTCACGACGTAGAACAGCGGGACCAGCGCGAGCATGATCGGGAAGCTCATGCCGCCGATGAAGAGGTAGTAGATGAAGCGGTTGCCCGGGAAGTCGAAGCGGGCCAGGACGTAGGCGGCCATCGAGCCGAGGACCAGGGTGCCGATGAGCGAGCCGCCGACCACCAGGACGGTGTTCACGAAGTAGTCGCTCATGTTGGCGTCGGTCCAGGCCCGCGCCCAGTTCTCGAAGTGCAGCTTGTCCGGGAGCGCCCAGGGCGAGGTGAAGATGGACCGGTCGTCCTTGAAGGACGTCATCACCGCCCACAGCAGCGGCGTGACCACCATGACCGCCCAGATGACCAGGATGCCGTGGGAGAAGACGTTGAGGACCCCGCCCTCCCGCTTCTGCCGGGGCGGCTTCGGCGCGGCGGGCTCGGTCTCGGTGACAGTGACGTCGTCGGTCTCGGTCGTCGTCATCGCTTCAGTACTCCAGCCGCTCGCGACGGCCCAGCCGCATCACGACCGCCGCGAAGGCGAGCGTGACGACCAGCAGGGCGACGCCGATGGTGGTGGCGTAGGCGGCCTGACCGTCCCGGAACGCCTTCTGGTACACGTACAGGACCATCACGGTCGTCGAGTAGTCGGGGCCGCCCGGTCCTGTCGTCATGATCTGTACGACTGCGAACGACTCGGCGCCGAGCGCGAGGATGCCCATGTAGACCCAGCCCGACTGCACGGTGTCCCACAGCAGCGGCAGGGTGATGCGGAAGAAGGTGGTGGCGCGGCCGGCGCCGTCGAGCAGGGCGGCCTCGTAGAGATCCATGGGGATGGACGCCATGCCCGCCGAGAAGAGGACCACGAAGAAACCGACCGTGGACCACACCAGTACGGCCATCACGCACCACAGGGCGAGGCTCGGGTCGCCCAGCCAGAGCGGCTGGATATTGTCCAGACCAATTCCGCGGAGCAGTGAATTGATGGCGCCGCTGTCGGGGTTGTAGGCGAAGGCGAACAGCAGCGAGACGATCGCGATCGACAGCACCTGCGGGAAGAAATAGACGATCTTGTAGAAGGAGGAGCCCCGGACCCCGGAGATGACCGGGCCGCCCTTCCTTCTCCGGCCGCCCACATTGATCATGAAGGCGAAGAACAGCGCCAGACCGATCGTCACCAGCGGCAGCACGACCGCGAACATCAAGCTGTGCTGCAAGGACTTCCAGAAGACGTCGTCGTGCAGCATCCTCCGGTAATTGTCCAGGCCGACCATCTTGAATTCGGGGCTCAGGCCGGTCCAGTCCGTGAACGAGTAGTAGATGGACTGGATGAACGGCCACACCACGAAGAGCGCGTACAGTCCGAGGGGCAACGCCAGAAACCCCACGATGAACCGGTACTTGCCGTGCTGCATCGCCACTCCGGTGCCGAGACGGTTTCTGGTTACTGGTGCTTGTAGTGCTTGATCGAGGTGTCCTTGGCGGCCTCGTCGGCGAAGCCCTGGATCTTCTTGACGGCCTCCGCCGGGGTGAGCCGGCCGGCCATCATCTCGCCGAGACCGGCGACCCCGATCTTCTCCTTCTGGAGCTGCACGTACCAGTCCTGGAGCCGCGGGTTGACCACGTTCGACCCGGCCAGCTTCAGCGCCGCCACGCCGGAGGTGAGGCCCGGGGTCAGGGTGATGCCGTCGGTGCCGCCGTTGTACGCGGTCAGCGACTTCACCTTCGTCGTGAAGTTCTTCGAGGACGCCTCGCTGAGCATGATGCGCAGCTGCTCCATACCGCCCTCGGCGTTCGCCGCCTTGGCCGGGACGATGAACGGCTCGCCGCCCGAGGCCCAGATGGTGCCGAACGGCATCTTGTCGTTCTTGTCGATCCCGGTGGGCGCGGAGACGGCGAGGTTGAAGTCGGAGGGGATGACGTTCGCCGACTCGTTCTCCACCCAGGAGCCGTTCGGGATGAACAGGGCCTTGCCCTGCGCCCAGGCGGTCTGCGACTGGATGTGGTCGAGGCCGGGGGTGCCCTTGAGGATGTAGCCCTTCTTGTAGAGCTCGTAGTAGGCCTCGAAGCACGCCTTGACGGCCGGGTGCTTCCAGGCGTTCGGCTCCAGGTTGTCGATCGCGTTCAGGACCTCGACCCCGCCGACCTTGCCGATCATCGGGTAGAGCGAGAAGGGGATGTAGTACGGGTACTTGCCCGCGTAGGTCCAGCCGGCCATGCCCTTCTTCTTGGCCTTCTCGCAGACGGCGATCATCTGGTCCCAGGTCTGCGGGTACTCCGCGTCGAGCGAGTCCAGGGCCTTCTGCGAGTACCAGACGCCGTAGACCGTGTAGGCGTAGTACATGATCCAGACCGGGTCGCCGTCGAACTGGCCCATCTCGACGATGCCGGGGCGCAGCGTGTCGCGGACCTTCTTGTTCGGGTCGTCGTACGACGGGGCGTCGAGGAGCGGGGTGAGGTCGGCGAGCTGCTTCTTGCCGACGAGCACACCCATGTCCATCTGCTCGGCGCCGGAGTTGTCGATGAGGTCGGGCGGGGTGCCCTGGTTGAAGCGCGGCTGGAGGGTGGACTGGATCTTCTGGGTGGCGGAGAACTTGACCTTGGCCTTCGGGAAGTCCTTCTCGTAGATCTTCACCGCGTCCTCGGCGTACTCCTTGCCGAAACCGCCGTCGAAGAGGACGAATTCCATCTGCGCGGTGTCGTTGACACCCAGCGGGTTCTTGGCCGTCTTCTTGCCGGCCTTGTCCTTGGACTGGCCACCGCCGCCACTGCTGGCGCAGGCGGAGAGGAATCCGACGGTGGGGACCGAAATCAGGCCGAGTGCGGCCGAACGCTTGATCAGATCGCGACGGCCGACGTCCCCGGAACCGGGGTTCGCTGCGGAAGGGGATCCCATGCTCAAGTCCACGCCTTCTCCAGGACTCAGGCGGTGAACCGGATCCTCCCCGGCACCGCGGTCGGGTAGTGCTGGGTCGTGCAGGAAGTCATGCGGGAAACGCCGACAGGTATAGTCCACTTCCCGTCAGCGGGGCAAGATCGAATGCAAGGTTGGCCACGGGTCTTTTCCTAGTTGAGACCTGTCGGAAATATGAGCGATCTCTGTACGCCTTGCCGGAAAAAGAGCCGCATACACCCCTGAATGCCGCACTCAACACCCTTGACATCACGGGCCACTTGGCCACCTACTGGTTCCTGCGCCACGCAGCTGACAACGTTGTCTCATGTGGCAGGGAGGGTACCCGTTGTGATGCAGCGGAGAACGCAGCGAAGAACAGGGCACGGATCCGGTACGGCGGTCGTGATCGCGGCCGCCGTAGTCATGACCCTGGGCTCCCAGGGGGCCGCGGTCGCCCTGCCGGCCAAGGCACCGGCCGCCGCGACCCAGTTCGCATCCTCGTTCGAGTCTGGCGATCCGTCACCGGACTGGACCGACACCGTCGACACCGACCCGGCCGGCACCCCGCGCGCCTCGGGCGTGGACGGCGGTTACAGCACCGGCATCCCCGGCAACGTCACCGACCACGTGACCGACGTACGGGCGAGCGGCGAGAACACCGGCGCGGGCGAGGTCAAGGAGAACCTCGTCGACGGGGAGTCCGGCACCAAGTGGCTCACCTTCGAGCCCACCGGCTGGGTCGAGTTCGACTTCGACAAGCCCATCAAGCTGGTGACCTACGCCCTCACCTCGGCGAACGACTACGACGAGCGCGACCCCGCGGACTGGACCCTCCAGGGCTCGGCGGACGGCAAGGACTGGAAGACCGTCGACACCCGGAGCGGTGAGGCCTTCACCGAGCGGTTCCAGACCAAGTCGTACGACCTCTCCGCACCGGCCGAGTACCAGCACTTCCGGCTCGACGTCACGAAGAACAACGGCGCCCCGGACATCCTCCAGCTCGCCGACGTCCAGTTCTCCACGGGCGGCAGCGGCGGTCCGGTGCCCCAGGACATGCTGTCGCTGGTCGACAAGGGCCCGAGCGGCTCGCCGACCGCGAAGGCGCGGGCCGGGTTCACCGGGACGCACGCCCTGCGCTACGCCGGACGGCACACGGCGACCGGCCGGGCGTACTCGTACAACAAGATCTTCGACGTGAACGTCGAGGTCGGCCGGGACACGCAGCTGGCGTACCGGATCTTCCCCTCGATGGCCGACGGCGACCTCGACTACGACGCCACCAACGTATCGGTGGACCTGGCCTTCACCGACGGCACTTATCTGAGCGACCTCGGGGCCGTCGACCAGCACGGGTTCGGGCTGTCACCGCGCGCCCAGGGCGCGTCGAAGGCGCTGTACGTCAACCAGTGGAACGACATCTCGTCGGTGATCGGTTCGGTCGCGGCCGGCAAGACGGTCGACCGGATCCTGGTGGGCTACGACTCCGCCGCCGGGCCGGCGAAGTTCCGCGGCTGGATCGACGACGTGTCCCTGAAGCCGGTGGCCCCGGAGAAGCCCAAGGCGCACCTGTCCGACTACGCGCTGACCACCCGCGGCACCAACTCCAGCGGCAGCTTCTCGCGCGGCAACAACTTCCCGGCGGCCGCGCTGCCGCACGGCTTCAACTTCTGGACGCCGGTGACCAACGCGTCCTCGGAAAGCTGGCTGTACGAGTACGCGCACGCGAACAACGACGACAACCTGCCGACGATCCAGGCGTTCAGCGCGAGCCATGAGCCGAGTCCGTGGATGGGTGACCGGCAGACCTTCCAGATGATGCCGTCCGCCGCCTCCGGCACCCCGGACACCGGCCGGGAGGCGCGGGAGCTGGCCTTCCGGCACGAGAACGAGACCGCGCGGCCGTACTACTACGGGGTCAGGTTCGAGAACGGCCTCAAGGCCGAGATGACACCGACCGACCACGCGGCCGCGCTGCGCTTCACCTATCCGGGCGACGACGCGAGCGTGATCTTCGACAACGTGACCGAGCAGGCGGGCCTGACCCTCGACAAGGAGCACGGGATCGTCACCGGCTACTCCGACGTCAAGTCGGGCCTGTCGACGGGCGCGACCCGGCTCTTCGTCTACGGCGTCTTCGACAGGCCGGTGACGGGTGGGGACGCCGGCGGGGTCAAGGGCTACCTGCGCTTCGACGCGGGCTCCGACCACACCGTCACGCTCCGCCTGGCCACCTCCCTCATCAGCGTCGACCAGGCCAAGGACAACCTGCGCCAGGAGATCCCGGACGGCACCTCCTTCGACACGGTGCAGGCGCGGGCCCAGAAGGTCTGGGACAAGCTGCTCGGCAAGGTGGAGGTGGAGGGCGCCACGGCCGACCAGCTGACCACCCTCTACTCCAGCATGTACCGGCTGTACCTGTACCCCAACTCCGGCTTCGAAAAGGTCGGTTCGACGTACCAGTACGCCTCCCCCTTCTCCCCGATGACGAGCCAGGACACCCCGACGCACACCGGCGCGAAGATCGTGGACGGCAAGGTGTACGTCAACAACGGCTTCTGGGACACGTATCGCACGACCTGGCCGGCGTACTCCCTCCTGACACCCGGTCAGGCCGGTGAGATGGTCGACGGGTTCGTGCAGCAGTACAAGGACGGCGGCTGGACCTCCCGTTGGTCCTCCCCCGGCTACGCCGACCTGATGACCGGCACCTCCTCGGACGTGGCGTTCGCGGACGCCTACGTGAAGGGCGTGAGGTTCGACGCGAAGGCGGCGTACGAGGCGGCCCTGAAGAACGCCACCGTCGTACCGCCCTCCTCGGGCGTCGGCCGCAAGGGCATGTCGACCTCCCCCTTCCTCGGCTACACCAGCGACGACACCCGCGAGGGCCTGTCCTGGGCGATGGAGGGGTACGTCAACGACTACGGCATCGCCGAGATGGGCAAGGCGCTGTACAGGAAGACGGGCGAGAAACGGTACAAGGAGGAGTCGGACTACTTCCTCAACCGCGCCCAGGACTACGTGAACCTCTTCGACTCCAAGGCCGGTTTCTTCCAGGGCAAGGACGCGCAGGGCGACTGGCGGGTGAACTCGTCGTCGTACGACCCGCGCGTGTGGGGCTACGACTACACCGAGACCAACGGCTGGGGTTACGCCTTCACCGCCCCGCAGGACAGCCGGGGCCTGGCCAACCTGTACGGCGGCCGGTCCGGCCTCGCCGACAAGCTCGACGAGTTCTTCGCGACGCCCGAGACGGCATCCCCCGACTTCGTCGGCTCCTACGGCGGGGTCATCCACGAGATGACCGAGGCCCGGGACGTCCGGATGGGCATGTACGGCCACTCCAACCAGGTCGCCCACCACGTCATCTACATGTACGACGCGGCCGGCGAGCCCTGGAAGGCGCAGGCGGACGTCCGTGAGGCGCTCTCCCGGCTCTACCTCGGCAGCGAGATCGGCCAGGGCTACCACGGCGACGAGGACAACGGCGAGCAGTCGGCCTGGTACCTCTTCTCGGCCCTCGGCTTCTACCCGCTGGTGATGGGCAGCGGCGACTACACGATCGGCTCCCCGCTGTTCAAGAAGGCCACGGTCCACCTGGAGAACGGCCACGACCTGGTGATCAAGGCCCCGCAGAACAGCGCGAAGAACGTCTACGTGCAGAGTGTCCGCGTCAACGGCCAAGCCTGGAAGTCGACCTCGCTCCCCCACTCCCTCGTCTCCAAGGGTGGCGTCATCGACTTCACGATGGGCCCGAAGCCGTCGAACTGGGGCACCGGCAAGGACGCCGCGCCGGTCTCGATCACCCGGGACGACAAGGTCCCGACCCCGCGCGCGGACGTGCTGAAGGCCGACGGCTCCCTGTTCGACAACACCTCGGCGACCGAGCAGACGGTGACGTCGGTGGACCTGCCGGTGACCAGGTCGGCGAAGGGCATCCAGTACACCCTCACCTCACCGTCGGACCGCACGAAGACCCCGACGGGCTGGACCCTCCAGGCGTCGGCGGACGGCGCGAACTGGAAGACGATCGACCGCCGTTCCGGCGAATCCTTCGGCTGGGACCTGCAGACACGGGCGTTCACCGTCCAGAAGCCGGGGACGTACGCGCACTACCGGCTCGTCCTGGACGGCCCATCGACGCTGGCGGAGGTGGAGTTGCTGGCCTGAGACAGCGGCACGGAGAGGGGGCGGGCCCGTTCGGGTCCGCCCCCTCTGTCGTTCGGCGCTCAGCCGGTGGCGAGGGTGAACACGTGCAGGTCGCTGTTCTCCGGGAGTCGCACGCTCTTCACAGTCCTGCCGTCCGGGGCCGTGAAGGGCTCGGTCGCGAAGACGTAGGTCGCCACCGGATCCTTGTCCGCACCGGCCACGTTCCGGTATGCGGTCCTGGCGACGATCTCGTTGCCGTACTGGACGGTGCCGCCTCCGCCGCCGATGGTCCAGTCGGTGAAGGAGAGGTCGACGGTGCCGGTGGTGCCGTCGGTGTAGGTGACGGTCGCCCGGGCGGACTGGTTGCCGTTGGTGGCGCTGCCGATGAAGGACAACCTGGCCGCGGGGGTCGGGAGTTCGATGGTCTGGGCGGAGGCCGTCGCGTTGTCCGGACGGCCTGCGGGGGCGTCCGGCCAGGTGTAGGTGAGGCCGTCGACCGTGCCCCGGCCGCCCGGGGTGAGGCCGGCCGCCACGAGGGCCTGGCGGGAGTAGCTCCAGCCGCCGCCGTCGAAGTCGGCCTCGTCGTGGTCGCCGGAGTCGTTCGAGATGCCGGTGTCGGAGTAGGCCGCGAGGAGGGTCCCGGGTGCGGCGACGGTGAGGGCTACCGGCTGGACGTAGGAGGAGTCGGCCGAGGTGACGGTGACCTTCGCGTCGTAGTAGCCCTGCGGGGTGCCCGCGGGGGTGGCGAGAGTGATCTGCCGGGATCCGCCGGTGACCGTTCCCTCCGCGGGGGTGGCCGTGACGCCGTCCGGTGTCTCGACGCGGAAGCGCACCTCGGGGTCGCTGCCGCCGGACAGGGACAGGGCGCGGACGGTGAGCGTCGTGCTGTCGCCGGGTGCGATCGTCGCGGTCGTCGGACCGACCCCGATCTGGTACGGCTGCTCGCCACGGCGGAAGGACGGGGGCGGGGTGCTCGTGCCCCAGGTGCGGTTCGGGGTCGCGGCGAGGGTGTAGTCGAGGCGGCCGCCGTCGCGCACGAAGCTCGCGGGGAGCCAGGAGCGTTCGCTGGTACGCCCGTTGACCTTCAGGGACTGGATGTACGGAGCGTCGCTCGCCGCGCCCGTCGCGTGGATCGAGATGTCGTTGCCGCCCGGGCGGTCGATCTCCACACGCTGGAACAGGGGCGAGGTGAGGACGAGTTCGGCGCGGGAGGGGACCTGCGGGTACATGCCGAGCGCCGAGAAGACGTACCAGGAGGACATCGCGCCGAGGTCGTCGTTGCCGGGGATGCCGCCGGGCTGCGTCGACCAGAGCTGTGTCATCGCCGCGCGGACGGTCTCCTGCGTCTTGTAGGGGGCGCCGGCATAGTCGTACAGATAGGGCACGTTGAGCGAGGGCTCGTTGTCCAGCTCGGACTTGTCGCCACCGCTGCCGGTGAAGGCCCAGCTGCCGTCGCTGTCGTGGAAGAAGGCGTCGAGGCGGGCGAGGGCCTTGTCGGTGCCGCCCATCGCGGCGAAGAGCCCGGCCGGGTTGTGCTGGACCATCCAGGTGTACTGGGCGGCGGTGCCCTCCACGAACCCGTTGCCGGTGCCCGGGGTGAAGCCGGTGACCCAGCTGCCGTCGGCCTTGCGGTTGGCGATGTAGCCGCCGGTGGCGTCGGCGGCGATGTCGAAGTTGTTCTGCCACCACTGGGAGCGGTCGGCGAAGGCGGCCGCCGTATCCTCCTCCCCCGCCGCCGCGGCCAGCTGGGAGAGGGAGAAGTCGGCCGTGGACATCTCCAGGGTCTCGGCGGCGCCGCCCCAGGCGTTGGACACGGACGGCATGTAGTGGTGGGCCAGGTACTTGTCGAGGGAGGGGCGCTGGCCGGCCGACAGCACCGGTTTGCCGGCCGGGGACAGATCCTGGGCGGTCGGGACGGTCGCCGCCGTCACCAGCGAGTCCAGCGCGCCCTTCAGGTCGAAGTCGGTGCCGCCGAAGGCGCGGATGCCGGCGAGGGCGGTCGGTGACGGGTCGCCGTTCATGACGTGGGTGCCGCTCGCGCCGTGCAGCCAGCGGTCCCAGACCCCGCCGTTCTGCCGGGCGAGTTCGTAGAGCGACTGGGCGACGTCCGAGCCGGTCCCGGGATCCAGCAGGGTGAGCAGCTGGACCTGGTCACGGTAGACGTCCCAGCCGGAGAAGGTGCCGTACTGCGCCCGGTGGCCGCGGGCGACCCGGTGCACCTTGCCGTCGCCGCCCCGGTAGCGGCCGTCCGCGTCGCTGATGACGTTCGGGTGGAAGAGGGAGTGGTACAGAGCCGTGTAGAAGGTGGTCCGGTCGGCGTCCGTACCGCCGCCGACGCGGATGGCGTCGAGGCGGTCGCGCCAGGCGCGGTGGGCGGCGTCGCGGACGGCGCCGAAGGAGCGCCGCGGCGGGTTCTCCGTTCGCAGGTTCGCCTCGGCGGCGGCCCGGCTGACGTACGAGATACCGACCTTGACGTTCACCGGGCCGGAGCCGGGCGCGAACTGGAGGTACCCGCCGGCCCCCTTGCCGGCGACGGGCCGCCCGCCGTTCGCCGAGAAGCCGCCGGTGCCGCCGGACGCGCTCGTCGAGCCCGGGCTGAGCCTGTCGTCCCGCCAGGTGCCGGTGGCGGTGAAGGCGCGGTCGAAGTGGGCGGTGAAGTAGAGCGTGTAGTAGGAGCGTTGGCCCTCGGGGTCGAGGTAGCCGCAGAAGTCTCCGGAGGTGACCGAGCCGGAGACGGTGCGGGTGTCCGGGTCGATGGTGACCGTCGAATCGGCGGAGCCGACTTCGGAGTTGGCGGTGCGGATCAGCAGGGAGGCGGGCTTGCCCGCCGGGTAGGTGAAGCGGGCCGAGCCGGTGCGGGTGGTCGCGGTGAGGTCGGCGGTGACGCCGGAGGCGAGGCCGACCTTGTAGTGTCCGGGCTCGGCGGTCTCGTCGGTGTGGCTGAAGTCCGAGGCGTAGACGGCGTCCTTGGTGTCGCTCGCGGGGGACGAGGTGACCTCGCCCGCGTACGGGAAGAACGGGATGTCGCCGCTGCCGCCCGCGCAGCCGGTGCCTGACATGTGGGTCAGGCTGAAGCCGCGGATCCGGGTGGCGTCGTACTGGTAGCCGCCCGGTGCGGCCGTTCTCGTCGCGTCGCCCCTGGTGTTCTCGGGGCTCCAGGAGAGCATCCCGAACGGCACGACGGCACCCGGGAAGGTGTTGCCGCCGTTCCTGCTGCCGATCAGCGGATCGACGTACGCCGTGGGGTCCTTGACCAGTTCGGGTGGTGCGCCGGCGGTCGCCGCGAGGGCGGGGGTGGAGCCGCCGGCCGCGAGTACCGCGGCCAGCAGCAGGGACATGGGTCGGAAACGCATGACGCGGCCCTTCCTCCTCCGGACGGGTCGCGCACCACGGGTCGCACAAGCCGCAGGGACAGTAACGTGCGCCACCCGTACCACGGAAGACCGCGAATGCCTGGGTCGGCGCGGCCGCGGTTCACCCGGTCGGGTGACCCTAAGTGGGTTGACATCGTTGTCGGTTGGGGCGGTAGAGTCATGTACAGACCATGAGACAACGTTGTCGCCCGTCACGGCGTCGACACAAGCCGCGCAACAGACCTGCAAGAGACACTTCGAGCAACTCCCACCCGGACAGGCCACCCACCCCCCTCGCCTGCCCGGCTCGCGGACCCGGTGCGCATCGACACCGGGTCCGCCCAGAGCTGATCGCGTACGTCAACCGACCTGACACGGCAGGTCGGTTGCGCTGTCCCCGCCGTCGCCCTGGACGACGTACCCGAACGTCGCGCTCTGTCCGGGACTGAGCGAGCCGTTCCAGTCGGCGTTGTGGACCATCACGTCCTGGCCGCTGTAGGTGGCGTTGCCGTTCCAGAGGCTGGCCACCGACTGGCCGCCGGGGAGCGTCCAGCCGACCATCCAGCCGAGCATCGCCACATCACCGCTGTTGGTGACGGTGACCTCGGACTGGTGGCCGCCGGGCCAGCTGTTGGTGGTGGTCCGGGTGGCCGTACAGGTCCCGGGCGGGGGCTCTGTGGGGTTGCCCGGGTCGTGGATGCCGGTGACCTCGCCGTTGCCGCCGTCGAAGACGACGTCCGAGCAGGAGTAGAAGGTCTCCGTGCTGTCCGAGCGCTGCCACACCATGTAGATGATGTGCCGCCCGGTCTTGTTCGCCGGAAGCTGCCCGGTCCAGGAGTAGTTGGCCTCGACGGTGCCGGGGGTGCCGTTGAGCGGCGGGTGGTCGACGGTGAGGAAGGGCGTGTCCTCCATGTCGTCCCAGGCAAGGGGCTTGGTCGGGTCGTAGCCGTCCTTGGTGATGTAGACGTAGAACCAACCCGGGTGCGCCGCCCACGCGTTGTAGGAGAAGTCGACGGTCGCGCCGGCGGTGAGGTGGGTGACCGGCCAGTCGTCGCGCGGCAGGTCGAAGCCGGTGAAGTTGGGGTTGCCGCCGCTGCACAGCGAGCCGTCCGGCACGAAGCCGCGGGTGCGGCCGGCGCCGTCCGAGCGCAGCACCGAGAACCAGTTGTAGAACGGCGTGGTCCCGCCGACCTGTTGGGCCGCCTTGCAGGCCGGGTTCACGGGCTTGATCTCACCGGTGTCGGTGAGCGCGTCCTGCCAGCACAGGAAGGTACGGCTGCCGGGCTTCACGGGGGTGCCGTGCGCCTGGGCCGGGGTGCCGGTGGCCAGGATCAGGGCGAGGGCGGGGACGGTGGTCAGGAGGGCGAGCAGGGTGAGGAAGAGGGCTCGGCCTCGGGTGGGGAGGGGTAATCGGGGCAGGCGGGAATGGCATCGCCTGATTGACATATGCATGACAGATTTACCTCTGTGTGGGGTGACCGGCCGTACGCGGGTCGTGGAGACGAACGTGGGGAGGAAGCGGGCCCACCGCCCCGGCGGGTTCCGGTCCGCAGGGGCGAATATGGGAGCGCTCCCACCCCACTCCCCTGTGAAGCTAGCGCGGACGGGGGCGGGTGTAAACGGCGCGGCATGGCTTCACTGCTTCGAGTGGCGATACCGTCGTACAGAGGATCACGACGCGTAACCGCGTCCACACTCTCGCCCATGGGAGCAGTGATGACGACACGCCAGCAGGGACCGGCCAACGAGGACAACTGGATGTTCCCGCCTGCTGACGGCTGGACATTCGACCAGGTCAAAAATCTGGACCTGCCCTTCGACTGGGAACTCGTGGACGGAGTGATCGTGGCCCGTGGGCAGACCAACGTCTGGCACAACGCTGTGCGGGACGGCATCGCCGATGCCCTCAAGGCGGCCCTTGTGCAGCCCTACCGGGTCCTGAACGAACAATGCGTCCTGCTGGACGACCAGAACGTCGTCAAACCCGACGTGATCGTCTTCGACCCTCGAGCACTGAACTTCTTCGAGGCGGAGTGCATTCCCACGGCTCACCTCACCCTCGTGGTCGAGGTCGTGTCGCCCGGCTCCCGCCGCGACGACCGCGTGAGCAAGCCCGCGCAGTTCGCCGCCGCCAGGGTCCCGTGCTACTGGCGCGTCGAGCTCGACCGGGACCACAGGCTGACGGTGCACGAGTACTGGCTCAACGCGGACACCTTGTCGTACATCCCGGCCCCCATGCACCCGGTGCACCACGGCAAGCTCATCACCGAACTGCCGTTCCCGGTCGAGATCGACCTCGACGCCCTCGTCGGGTTCTGACCGCGGCGGACTTCGACGGGCCCGTCAGACGGGTGCCGTGCGGGCGACGGTCGCCGTTCCGGCCGGCGGGAGTTCGGTGACGGGGAGTTCGAGGGTGAACTCCGTACGGCCCGGGGTGCTCTGTACGTCGATGCGGCCGCCGTGGGCCGTGGTGATGGCCGAGGCGATCGCGAGGCCCAGGCCCGAGCCGCCTTCCAGGACGCCGGCGCGGGTGCGGGAGGTGTCGGCCCGGGTGAAGCGTTCGAAGACGGTCGGCAGGAGGGCGGGCGGGATGCCGGGGCCGTCGTCCCTGACCCGGATCACGCAGGTGGTGGCAGTGGATTCGACGGTCGCGGTCACGGTCGTACCGGCGGGGGTGTGCACCCGTGCGTTGGCCATCAGGTTGGCCACCACCTGGTGCAGGCGGGCCTCGTCGCCCAGCACCAGCGCCGGGCCGTCGTCGAGATCGAGTTCCAGCTGCCAGACATGACCGGCCCCGGCCGCCCGCGCGTCCCACACCGCCTCCGCGACCAGCGCGGCCATGTCCACCTCGGCGGACTGCAGCGGGCGGCCCTCGTCGAGGCGGGCCAGGAGCAGCAGGTCCTCCACCAGGCTGCGCATCCGGGCCGACTCGGCGTTGACCCGGCGCCACGCGAGGCCGGGCTCGATGCGGTCCGTGCCGCGGTTCATCAGCTCGGCGTACCCGGCGATCGAGGCGAGCGGGGTGCGCAGTTCGTGGCTGGCGTCGGCCAGGAAGCGGCGCATGCGCTCCTCGCTCCGGCGCACCTGTTCCTCGCTGTGCTGGCGTTCCGCCAGGGACGCCTCGACGTGGTCGATCATCCGGTTGAGGGCGGCGCCGACCTGGCCGGCCTCGCTGCCGGGGTCGGTGTCGCGTTCGGGCACCCGGGTCAGGCCGGTCACCTGGCCCCGGCCGAGCGGGGCGTGGGAGACCTCGACGGCGGTGGCGGCGACCCGGCCGAGGGGGCGCAGCTGCCGTCGTATCACCACCGCGCAGACGCAGCCGGCGGTCGTGAGGCCGACCGCGGCGACCGCGATCTCGACCGCGACCAGGCCGCTGATGGTGTCCAGTACGTCGTCCATGGGGAGGCCGGCCAGGACCCGGACGCCGCTGGCGTTCAGGGCGGTGACCCGGTAGGTGCCGAGGCCGGGGACCTGGCGGGTGTGGGTGGAGCCGTCCTGCGCGAGGCCCTTGAGGGCGCCGGTCTGGGCGGTGGAGAGGGAACGCGGGGGCGCGTCCTGGCTGACGACGGCCGCGTTGATGATGTTGCCCTTGGCGTCCAGGCGGGCGGCGAGCATGCCGGCCGGGTGGCCGCTCTCGTTGAGGAAGGTCAGGTCGCGGGTGAGTTCCGGGTGCAGGGCGGCGCCGCCGACGCCGCGCTCGGCCGCGTCGCTCACCTGGTTGTCCAGGTTGCCCATCAGATAGGCGCGTTGGGCGAAGACCGTGGTCAGGGCCATCGCGGCGCACACGCAGACCAGGACGGCGGTGATGAAGACGAGCAGTCGCGTGCGCAGCGACCGGCTCCGCAGCCGGGCGGTCATCTGCCGTCCTCCACGGGCCGTACGACGTAGCCCATCCCGCGCACCGTGTGGATCATCGGCGCCCGGCCCCGGTCGATCTTGCGGCGCAGGCTGGAGATGTAGACCTCGACGAGGTTGCCGCCGCCGTCGAAGGAGGTGCTCCAGACGTGGTCGAGGATCTGGGCCTTGCTGAGCACCTGGCGCGGATGGTCCAGGAGCAGGCTGAGCAGGTCGAACTCCTTGGCGGTGAGCCTGATCGGGGTGCCGGCCCGCTGCACCTCGCGGGACTCGCCGCTCAGCACCAGGTCACCGAGGACGCGTACCGAGTCGTCGGCGGGGGGCTGTTCGCTGCCGGCCCGGCGCAGCAGTCCGCGCAGCCGCAGCACGACCTCCTCGAGGGAGAAGGGCTTGGTGACGTAGTCGTCGGCCCCGGCCTCCAGGCCGTCGATCCGGTGCTCGATGGCGTCGCGGGCGGTGAGCATCAGGACGGGCAGCCTCGGCATCTCGTAGCGGAGTCTGCGCAGCACCTGGAGACCGTCGAGGTCGGGCAGCATCCCGTCGAGCACCACCGCGTGCGGGGCGCAGCCGCGGGCCAGCCGCAGGGCGGTCTGTCCGTCGAGCGCCGGGTAGGGGCGCCAGCCCGCGTCGGCGACGGCGGCGGAGAGCAGCTCGGTGAGACCGGGCTCGTCGTCGACGATCAGGACGCGGACTCGGGCGGTTCGGCCCCCTGCGGTGGCAGACATGTAGCAAGTCTGTGCCGGTCTCCTGGGGGAATGCTGTGTTCCCGCTGAGCCGAAGCCGTGGGACAGGACGGGCGCGGGGGCCGGAATGCGGACGTGAGGACCGGGGGCGACCGGCCGCGGCCGGGTCCGCCGGGTGGGGTGCTCGCGCCAACTCTGCTGACCGAAGCGGGCATTGGCACGCTCCGGCCACCGTGTTCCCTTGAGCCGCCGCCGCCCCGGCGCCCACTCTGATCTCTGGCTTCCGCTTTACCGGGCGGAAGCGTTTCCACGTTCAGCGGAGGACGTCCACCCATGCGAAGACTCCACGCCCTGTGGGCCGTGGCAGGAGCGGCCGGACTGCTCGCCGGGGCTGTCATGCCCGCGACAGCCGCTCCGGGCTCCCCGGTCACCACACCCGTCACACCCCTCACGGGTCCGAGCACCATCGCCCCGCCGCAGACCGTCACCCTCATCACCGGCGACACCGTGACCCTCACCGTCGGACCGGACGGCAAGAAGGCCGTCGACGTCCGGCGCGGCAAGGGCCGTGAGGCCGCCACCTTCCTGTCGAGCGAGAAGGACGGCGAGATCAGCGTCCTGCCGGCGGACGCCATCCCGCTGATCAAGGCGGGCCGTCTCGACCCGGCTCTGTTCAACGTCTCCCAGCTGATCGAGCAGGGGTACACGGACGCGAAGACCGGCAGCACCCCGGTCATCGCGACGTACGGCACGGGCGCCGAGACCCCCGAGGGCACGCGCCGGACGCTGGCGCTGCCCGGGATCGACGGCGCGGCGCTCAGCGCGAAGAAGTCGACCGCGTTCTGGTCGGACATCGCCCCGCCGCTGGGCACCGAGCCGACCGCGAAGGCCGCGAAGCAGCTCGGTGACGGCATCGACAAGATCTGGCTGGACGCCAGGGTGAAGGCGTCCCTCGACGTGAGCGTGCCGCAGATCGGCGCGCCCGAGGTGTGGAAGGCGGGCTACGACGGCACGGGCGTCAAGGTCGCGGTCCTGGACACCGGCGTTGACCTCGGGCACCCGGACCTGGCCGGGAAGATCGCCGGCTCGGAGAGCTTCGTACCGGACGAGACCGTGCAGGACGGCTTCGGCCACGGCACCCATGTGGCGTCCACGATCGTCGGCTCGGGCGCGGCCTCGGGCGGCCGGTACAAGGGGGTCGCGCCGGGCGCCCAGTTGCTGGTCGGCAAGGTGCTGGACAACACGGGCAGCGGCCAGTCGTCCTGGATCATCGCGGGCATGGAGTGGGCGGCGCACTCCGGCGCGAAGATCGTTTCGATGTCCTTGGGCGGTACGGCGTACGGCCCCTCCGACGTGCTCAGCCAGACCGTCGACGACCTGTCCGCGTCCACCGGCACCCTCTTCGTGATCGCGGCCGGCAACGCGGGTCCGAGCGAGCAGACCGTGGGCACCCCGGGCATCGCCGACTCCGCGCTGACGGTGGGCGCGGTCGACAAGTCGGACCAGCTGGCCTCGTTCTCCAGCCGGGGTCCGCGCCTCGGCGACTCCGCGGTCAAGCCGGAGATCACCGCGCCGGGCGTGAGCATCACCGCGGCCCGCGCCGCCGGCACCACCATGCCTGGTGGTACGCCGGTCGACGACTACTACACGACGGCGAGCGGTACGTCGATGGCCACCCCGCATGTCGCGGGCGCGGCGGCTCTGGTCGCGCAGGCGCATCCGGACTGGACCGGCGAGCAGCTCAAGGAGGCGCTGGCCAGTACGGCGAAGACGAACGCCGTCAACTCCGTGTTCGAGCAGGGCGACGGCCGGGTCGACGCCGTACGGGCGGTCGAGCAGGACGTCTTCGCGACCTCGACTCTGAGCTTCGGCAAGTTCGAGGACGGTGACACCGGTGTCGTCAGCAAGGACATCACGTACACCAACACCACTGACAGTACGGTGGAGTTGAAGCTCTCGTCGTCGCTGGCCGACCTCGCTCTGGGTGCGGACACCCTGACCGTGCCCGCGCGGGGTACCGCGACCGTCTCCGTCGGCGTCGACCCGGCGCAGGAGGCCGGGGGCCGGCACACGGGCCGTGTCACGGCGACCGCCGACGGCGGAATCCAGGTCACCACCAGTGTCGGCTTCGAGAAGGCGCCGAAGACGTACAACCTCAAGGTCTCGCTCGTGGACCGCGAGGGCAGACCGTCCACCGGGGCGTCGCTCTATGCACTCCAGGAACTGAACGGCGCCTACGACGACCAGTACGGCTTCCTCGGCACCGGCGCGACCTGGCAGGTGCCGGCCGGCACCTACTCCATCGCGACCTGGATCCCGGACCGGGACGCGGCCGGCCTGGCCGTGGGCACGTCGGTCGTCGGCAATCCCGAGATCAAGGTCGACGGCAACACGGCGGTCGTCCTCGACGCCCGCAAGGCGGTGGAGATCAAACCGAGGACGAAGGAGGACTCCGAGTTCCAGGGATTCACCACCAGTTGGCACCGGGAGGGGCCGGGCACTGCCTGGGGAATCACCTACAGCCAGGGCTTCTGGACCGACCACATCTATGTGGCGCCGACCCAGCCGGTCACCGTGGGCACCCTGAACTTCTACGCCAAGTTCCGGCTGTACGCCAAGGAGTTGACGGCGAGCGTCACCAGTCCGGAGAAGACCTCGCTGTCCTCGCTCTACTACTCCCAGACGTACAACGACTTCCCGTTGAAGATCAGCGGTGACCACAAGGTACAGGCGGTGGACGCGGGCGGCGGTACCGCGGCCGAGTTCGCGGGGCTCGACGTCAAGGGCAAGGTGGCGGTGGTCGGGATCGGCGCCACCGAGCGGGCACAGAGCGCGCTGGACAACGCGACCAAGGCCGGGGCGGGTTACCTCATCGTCTACCGCAAGACACCGGGCTTCTGGATCGAGGCCGTGGACCGGGCGACCACCGTCCCGCTGATGATCGCCACCGGCGAGCAGGGCGCCGGCCTGGCCGCCCTGCTGACGACCGGCAAGAAGGTCACGCTGAAGCTGAGCGGCACGCCGGTCAGCCCGTACGTCTACAACCTGCTGGCCGCGCAGAGCGGCGCCATCACCGCGAACCAGACCTACCGCCTCGACAAGTCCAACACCGTGAAACGGCACGCCCGTTACTACGGTGGCACGGCCGGCGAGATGGGCGCGGACACCCTGTACACCTTCCGCCCCTGGCAGCGCTTCGGCGTCGACAGCAGCGTGCCCACGCAGTTGGGCACGGAACGCGACGAGTACTACTACGTCGACCCCGACACCCGTACCTGGCACGTCGTCTATCCGAACTGGGCGGCGTACAAGGGCGAGTGGAGCCCGCTGCGGACCTTCGGCAAACCGGGTAGGGAGCCCACCGAGGACTGGCTGCGCCAGGTCGTCCGGCCGGGAAGCAGCGAGGAGTACGGCCTCTCCGTCCGCGACGGAGACAAACTCACCCTGTCGATCCCGGAGCTGACCGACTCCACGCCGGGCCACTACGGATACGTCGACGGCACCGACAACACCGCGAAGGGCAAGCTCTACGCGGACGGACAGCTGGTGGGCGACTCCACGCTCGGCGGATACGGCGTCTACGACGTCCCCGCGGCGAAATCCTCGTACCGCTTCGATCTGGACGTGCAGCGCCGGGCGGCCTGGGCCAGGTACTCCACGAGCACGCACACCGAGTGGACCTTCTCCTCGGCGCACACCGACACGGAGACGGCGCTGCCGCTGCTCACGGTCGGTATCGCCCCGAAGCGTCTCGACCTCCTCAACCGGGCCGACGGCGGGCGTGAGGCGAAGGTCAAGCTGCCGGTCGCGAACCAGCTGGGGAGTGTGAAGGCGAGCAGTCTGAAGGCCTGGGTCTCCTACGACGACGGCACCTCATGGAAGGAAGTGGAAGTCAAGGGCGGCAAGGTGCGGTTCAAGCCCGCGAAGGGCGCCGAGACGGTGTCGCTCCGGGTGCGGGCCGCCGACCGTGACGGAAACCGGATCGACCAGACCGTGCTGCGGGCGTTCGGCCTGAAGTGAGCGACGGCCCGAGCCACTGTAAGGATTCTTAACAAAGCACCTCTACCGTGGCGAGCCATGGTGAACACGGCACATGATCCTGCAAGACAGACCCCTGCCGCGAGCCCTTGGTCCGCGGTGGGGGTCTCCGCCTTCGACGAGATGGTGTACCGGTCGATTCTGCATCAGCCCGACGCCGGCGCGGCCGGCTGGGCGCTGCTGACCAGGGCGACCCCGGCCCAGCTGCGCGAGGCCTGCAACCGGCTGCTCACCCTTGGTCTGCTCCAACCGCCGGACTCCATGGGCGGGTTACGAGCGGTCGACCCGCGGGTGGCGATCCGTGCGCTGATCCGGCGGCGCGAGACGGAGTCCGAACTGCTGGCCGCCACCGCCGAGGAGATGGCCACGGCGTACGAGGCCGGGCTGCTGCGCGAGGAGCCGACCCGGCTGATCGAGGTCGCCTCCGGCGAGGGCGCCATCGCGGCCCGTCTGGAGGAGATGTACGCCCGTGCCGAGCACGAGGTGTGCCTTTTCGACACTCCGCCGTACCTCGCCCCGCCCGCACCGCAGGTGGACCTCCAGGCCGATCTGCTCAAGCGCGGCATCGTCTCACGCGGCGTCTACGCGGCGAGCGGCCTGGAGGATCCGAACACGCTGTCCCGCGCCTGGAAGATGGTCGAACTCGGCGAGCAGGCACGGGTGTTGCCGTCCGTGCCGCTCAAGCTGCTGGTGGTCGACGGACGCCGCGCGATGCTCCCGCTGACCTCGTCCGCGGCGGGCGGCTACTGCGCCGTCGTCGTATGGCACTCGGCGGTCACCGAGGCGCTGCAGAAGCTCTTCGAGCTGGCCTGGCAGCAGGCGACTCCGCTCGGCCGGCCCGAAGGCAACGGCGAACTCTCCGAGGACGAGCAGACGTTGACACGGCTGCTGGCGGCCGGGATGAAGGACGAGGCGGTGGCCCGTCATCTGGGAGTGAGTCTGCGAACAGTGCGGCGGCGGGTGAGCGACCTGCAGGATCGGCTCGGGGCGGCGAGCCGGTTCCAGCTCGGGCTGCGGGCCGCTCAGCGCGGCTGGCTGTAGCGGAACGGTGCGGGGCCGCGCTCCCTCCACCAGGAGCCCGGCCCCGACTGCCGTACCGGGTCCGCTACTTGCGGATCAGGCTGCGCAGCACGTACTGCATGATGCCGCCGTTGCGGTAGTAGTCGGCCTCACCGGGGGTGTCGATCCGGACGACCGCGTCGAACTCGACGCCCGTGTCGGTGGTGACCTTGACCGTGCGCGGGGTGGTGCCGTTGTTGAGCTCCTCGACGCCGGTGAAGGAGAAGGTCTCCTCGCCGGTCAGGCCGAGGGACTCGGCGGTGGCGCCCTCCGGGAACTGGAGCGGCAGCACGCCCATGCCGATCAGGTTCGAGCGATGGATCCGCTCGTAGGACTCGGCGATGACGGCCTTCACGCCGAGCAGCGCGGTGCCCTTGGCGGCCCAGTCGCGGGACGAACCGGAGCCGTACTCCTTGCCGGCCAGGACGACCAGCGGGATGCCCTGCTCGATGTAGTTGCGGGAGGCGTCGTAGATGAACGCCACCGGAGCGTCGGCCTGGGTGAAGTCGCGGGTGTAGCCGCCTTCCGTCCCCGGCGCGATCTGGTTGCGCAGGCGGATGTTGGCGAACGTGCCGCGGATCATGACCTCGTGGTTGCCTCGGCGGGAGCCGTAGGAGTTGAAGTCACGACGCTCCACACCGTGCTCGGTGAGGTACTTGCCGGCCGGGGTGTCGGCCTTGATGGCACCGGCGGGCGAGATGTGGTCGGTGGTGACCGAGTCGCCGAGCTTGGCGAGGACGCGGGCGCCGGCGATGTCGGTGACCGGCGACGGCTCGTGCTGCATGCCCTCGAAGTACGGGGGCTTGCGGACGTAGGTGGACTGCGGGTCCCAGTCGAAGGTGTTGCCGGTCGGGATCGGCAGCGACTGCCACTGGGCGTCGCCGGCGAAGACGTCGGCGTAGGACTTGTTGAACATGTCCTCGCCGATCGCGTTGGCGACGACCTCGTTGACCTCGGCCTCGGTCGGCCAGATGTCGGCCAGGTAGACCGGCTTGCCGTCCTGGTCGGTGCCGAGGGCGTCCTTGGTGATGTCCACCTTCATGGAGCCCGCGAGCGCGTAGGCGACGACCAGCGGCGGGGAGGCCAGGTAGTTCATCTTGACGTCGGGGTTGATCCGGCCCTCGAAGTTCCGGTTGCCGGAGAGGACCGAGGTGACCGCGAGGTCGTGGTCGTTGACGGCCTTGGAGACCTCCTCCGGCAGCGGGCCGGAGTTGCCGATGCAGGTGGTGCAGCCGTAACCGACCAGGTTGAAGCCGACCTTGTCGAGGTACGGGGTCAGGCCCGCCTTCTCGAAGTAGTCGGTGACGACCTTGGAACCCGGGGCGAGGGTGGTCTTGACCCAGGGCTTGCGGGTCAGGCCCTTCTCGACCGCCTTCTTGGCCACCAGGGCGGCGGCGACCATGACGTACGGGTTCGAGGTGTTGGTGCAGGAGGTGATGGCCGCGACGGTGACCGCGCCGTGGTCGATCTCGTACGTGGTGCCGTCGGGGGCGGTGACGGGGACCGGGTTGGTCGGCACGCCGTTGGCGGTGGCCGGGGAGTCGGAGGCCGGGAAGGACTCCTTGCCCGCCTCGTCGTCGTCGGCGACGTAGTTGCGGACGTCGCTCTTGAACTGCTCGGCGGCGTTGGCGAGGACGATACGGTCCTGCGGGCGCTTCGGGCCGGCGATGGAGGGGACGACCGTGGCGAGGTCCAGCTCCAGCTTCTCGGAGAAGTCGGGCTCGGCCTTCGGGTCCAGCCAGAGGCCCTGCTCCTTGGCGTACGCCTCGACGAGCGCGACCTGCTGGGCGTCACGGCCGGTCAGACGCAGGTAGTTCAGGGTCTCGCCGTCGATCGGGAAGATCGCAGCGGTGGAGCCGAACTCCGGCGACATGTTGCCGATGGTGGCGCGGTTGGCCAGGGAGGTGGCGGCCACGCCCTCGCCGTAGAACTCGACGAACTTGCCGACGACGCCGTGCTTGCGGAGCATCTCGGTGATGGTGAGGACGAGGTCCGTGGCGGTGGTGCCCGGCTTCAGCTCACCGGTCAGCTTGAAGCCGACGACGCGCGGGATGAGCATCGAGACCGGCTGGCCGAGCATCGCGGCCTCGGCCTCGATGCCGCCGACGCCCCAGCCGAGGACGCCGAGGCCGTTGACCATGGTGGTGTGCGAGTCGGTGCCGACCAGGGTGTCCGGGTAGGCCTGGCCGCCCCGGACCATGACCGTGCGGGCCAGGTGCTCGATGTTCACCTGGTGGACGATGCCGGTGCCCGGGGGTACGACCTTGAACTCGTCGAACGCGGTCTGGCCCCAGCGCAGGAACTGGTAGCGCTCCTTGTTGCGGCCGTACTCCAGCTCGACGTTCTGCGCGAAGGCCTCGTGGGTGCCGAACTTGTCGGCGATGACGGAGTGGTCGATGACCAGCTCGGCCGGGGCGAGCGGGTTGATCTTCGCCGGGTCGCCGCCCAGCTCCTTCACGGCCTCACGCATCGTGGCGAGGTCCACGACACACGGAACACCGGTGAAGTCCTGCATGATCACGCGAGCCGGCGTGAACTGGATCTCCTGGCTGGGCTGGGCCTGCGAGTCCCAGCCGCCGAGGGCGCGGATGTGGTCGGCGGTGATGTTCGCGCCGTCCTCCGTGCGGAGCAGGTTCTCCAGCAGCACCTTCAGGCTGTACGGAAGGCGAGCCGAGCCTTCCACCTTGTCCAGCCGGAAGATCTCGTACGACTCGTCGCCCACCTGCAGCGTGCTGCGGGCGTCGAAGCTGTTCGCCGACACGACAGTCTCCTTCATTGATGTGCGCGTACCACCGTCAATCGTGCCGCCACGCCGACTTGGCCCATCCAGTAAGGTCAGGCTAAGTTAGGCATGCCTTACCGGAATGGCGGCTACGGTGCGCCTAGGCAGATATCTCGATGTCGAGATAACTCTAGTACACGGTCGCCGGTTGGTCATGCCCGGACCCGCTGTGTCCTGTCTCAGCGGACCTGGGGCAGTCTCGGTCTTTCCGTGGCATCGGCGACCGCGTCTCAGTCTTTCTCGGGCAAGTAGGGCGATGTCTCCGTCTTTCCGAGGTGCTACTGACGCGCCTTGCCTGCGGTCGCTGTACCGCGTCGGTGCTTGGCCATGGGGGCCGGATGGATGCAGCGGACTTCTGGGTGCGGCTGGTCGGGCCGGATGGTGTCCAGCGTGAGGGGCCGCTGTCCGTGATGTGGCCGGTGCGGTTCGATTCGCCCTCCACCACACCGGATGGGACACGCTCTCGCTGATCCTGCGCAACGGGACAACCCGCCAGAGCCGCCAACCAGCCCACAAAGGACTTCCGGACCTGTCCCCTGACATTCCCCCGTTACTGACACGGCCGGCCACATGCGAGGTGATCGAAAACGGTTTGCGCACAGGGGCCGCGGCTGGATAGACGTTGCGACCGGGCCCCTGCCACAAGGGTGAGGGCACGACAGCGAAAGGAGGGATAAGCCGATGATCCCCATGATCACCGCGCTTGCGTCCTCCCGGGGCGCGGACCGCGTCTGACCCCGGCGCGGACGGGCGCCTTCACCGGAGCGTGCCTGAACCGTGAAACAGAACGACCTGACCATGCGTCCCATCAACGGACCCGAAGAACTCGACCTCTTCTCCCAACTGCCCTACGTCCTCAACGAGGAGCTGGCAGACGACCTTGCCGTCGGCCGCCGACGCCCGGAATGGATGTGGGTCGCCCTGCGCGGTGACCGCCTACTGGCCAGAGCTGCCTGGTGGAGTCGAGCCGGCAGCGACACACCCCTCATCCTGGATGTCCTCGACATCGACGACAACGCCGCGAATTCCGATCACAGGGACATCGGGGTGCGACTCCTGCACACCGCGATGGCCGCCATCCTTCCGAACGGATCGCGTCCCCCTGAGTACAGCCGTTTCGTCCCGCCGGACTGGCGCGAGAACACGGTGACCAGACAAGCCGTCGAGGACCGCATGACGGCACTGGAGAGGACCGGTGCCCGGCTCTTCGTCGAACGACTGCGCCTGGAATGGCGCCCGGAATCGCCAGTCCCCAAGCCCACCGAGCGCCTTGCGTTCCGGCCGATCCGCGATGCCAGAGAGCTCGTGGCCTTGATGACCTCGGTTCTGGACGGCACGCTGGACGCACATGGCCGTGACGACCTGACCCGGATGTCCGCCCAGGAGGCGGCCGCCAAGCACTACGAGGACGAGCTGGCACGCTACACAAGCCCGCGAGACTGGTGGCGGATAGCAACACTGCCCGACGGAGAGCCAGTGGGGTTTGTCCTCCCGGCCCACAACGGCTACAACGCGATCATCGCCTACATCGCGGTCCTGCCCACACACCGCGGCAATGGCTACATCGACGACCTCCTCGCCGAGGGCACCCGCATCCTTGCCGAGCAAGACGTCCCCCGCATCAGCGCGTCCACCGACCTGGGCAACGTCCCGATGGCGAACGCCTTCCAACGCGCTGGATACGTCAATTTCGGGCGTGAGATCAATATGACCTGGAACTGATCGAGCACCGGGCGGGGGCGCCACAGACGGCGCCCCCGCAAACACCCAGGCTGCCTCAGGTCGATCGAGACGAGACACGCTGCGCCGTGCCGGGAAGCAAGCCTCCGGGCGGCCTGAGGGCGCTGCGTCGGGGTAACCGACGGTGGATCGGCAAGCCTCACAGCGAGGTGGAAGGAGACACCGTGCCCCTCACGTTCCGCAAGAGTTTCCGGATCCTGCCGGGCGTGCGCCTGAACATCAACCGGCACTCCTGGTCCCTCACCACCGGCGGCCGGCACGGGCCGCGCCACACACACAGCAGTACGGGACGCCGTACGACGTCGATCGATCTGCCGGGTCCTTTCGGGTGGCGGCGCACCAGCAGGACCCGGCGCCGGTGACGGCCGTGGGGTTCAGGAACCGGACGGAGATGCAGGGTCACGGAAGGCCCGGTTCGACACTCTCTGACCAGGTTTACGACACGCCGACGATCCGCCTTCCGGGTCTCCCGCTCCAGTCCACCCGGTCGGCGGACAGCACACCGGTACCGACGGCGACCTCGGTGGCCGCACCCCCGTACTCGGGGCCGCTCGTCGCGAGGATGCCGTCGGCGAACCGGTCGTCCTGGATCCCCACGGACAGCGGACAGGATTTCCGCATCTCCTTCGCTATTTTCAGGGCGGCCCTGAATTGGCCCGCGCGGGCACCCGTCGATACACGGTGCTCGGCGACGAGTACGGATTCCGTCCGCAACGTTCCGGAAACGGTGAGGTCGGTGTCGACCCGGCCGGCCGGATCGGTCGGCGACACGGCCACCTCGAAGTGGTTTCCGATGGTGGAGTGTTCGTCCGGGAGAAGTTCCGGACGGGTACGACCGGAGAGCTGGAGTCGTTCCGGAAGGCGGGCGGCGAGATCGGTTCCGGGGCCGGTCATGCGTACTCGTTCGCGGATCAGGAGGAGTTCGGAGATGATCCGGCGGTTCGCCGCGATACAGCCCGGGATGCCGATCTCGGAGAACCTTTCCAGACCGTGTCCGGCGACCCGCGGATCGGCGGAGAAGGAGGCCGGTGGAATCCACAGCACACCGGGCCCGGGGCAGGTCGGGATGTCGCCCAGATGGCTCCTGAGGACCGCGGGCGCCCGCCCACCGCACGCCCCCTCCGGCATCCGCGCCGGGTCCCGGAATCCCGTCCGGAATCCTCAGGGCGCGGCCGTACATGTCACCGCCGGTCGCAATCCCTTTCGCCACCCAGATCCTTCGAGACATATGCGATCGCCAATACGTCGGGTGAGAGTGCAGGAATTCCCTGCGGCCGCCTCCGGCACACCTTGGAACAGGGCACCGGAGGCAGCCTCGGGGACAATGGACCGTGTATCAGATTCCGTTGCAGATGATCGCGAGGAACGGCTTGGGGTTCTCCCCCTCGGGCGTCACGGCTATCACTCCCCGATCGGCGTCGGGGGAGCCGGGCGGGGTGATCTCCGGGGCTTCCGGAGTTCCGACGGACAGGGTGGTCTCCATGGCCACCTGGGGCATTTGTCGTACCTCCGACGTGAGCCACAGCCGGTGGAATTCCTGACCGAACGTCGGGAGCCGCCTTGATGCGCTCTCACTCCACCCTTGGACGATTCGGAACGACGGTCGACGGGCCGAACAACTGGGCTCGTTGACAGAGCATCACCCGAACGGACCCCCCAGCGGGCGCCATCTCATATCTGAGATAACCTCGGCCTCATGGCAGACGACTACCTCGTACGCATCGGCAAGCTCATCCGTGACGCCCGGCAACACCGCGGCTGGACACAGACACAGCTCGCGGAGGCGCTCGGCACCAGTCAGAGCGCTGTCAACCGCATCGAGCGCGGCAACCAAAACATCAGCCTTGAGATGATCGCTCGAATCGGTGAGGCCCTGGACAGCGAGATCGTCTCACTGGGCTACGCGGGCCCGATGCATCTGCGGGTGGTGGGCGGCCGTCGGCTGTCCGGCGCCATCGACGTGAAGACCAGCAAGAACGCGTGCGTGGCGCTGCTGTGCGCCTCGCTGCTCAACAAGGGGCGCACGGTGCTGCGCCGGGTGGCCCGGATCGAGGAGGTGTACCGCCTGCTGGAGGTGCTCAACTCCATCGGCGTGCGCACCCGCTGGATCAACGACGGCGTCGACCTGGAGCTGGTGCCGCCCGCCGACCTCGACATGGCGTCGATCGACGCCGAGGCCGCCGTACGCACCCGCTCGATCATCATGTTCTTCGGGCCGCTGCTGCACCGCATGGACCACTTCAAGCTGCCGTACGCGGGCGGCTGCGACCTCGGCACGCGGACCATCGAGCCGCACATGATCGCGCTGCGCCGGTTCGGCCTGGACATCGCGGCGACCGAGGGGCAGTACCACGCGCAGGTCGACCGTGCGATCCGTCCCGACCGCCCGATCGTCCTGACCGAGCGCGGCGACACGGTGACCGAGAACGCGCTGCTGGCCGCCGCCCGGCACGACGGCGTCACCGTCATCCGCAACGCCTCCTCCAACTACATGGTCCAGGACCTCTGCTTCTTCCTGGAGGCGCTCGGCGTCAAGGTCGAGGGCATCGGCACCACGACGCTGACCGTGCACGGCGTCCCGAACATCGACGTGGACGTGGACTACTCCCCCTCCGAGGACCCGGTCGAGGCGATGAGCCTGCTGGCCGCCGCGGTCGTCACGGAGTCGGAGCTGACGGTCCGGCGGGTGCCGATCGAGTTCCTGGAGATCGAGCTCGCGGTCCTGGAGGAGATGGGCCTCGATCACGACCGCAGCCCCGAGTACTGCGCGGACAACGGCCGTACCCGCCTGATCGACCTCACGGTCCGCCCCTCCAAGCTGGAGGCGCCGATCGACAAGATCCACCCGATGCCCTTCCCCGGCCTGAACATCGACAACGTGCCGTTCTTCGCCGCCATCGCGGCGGTCGCGCAGGGCAAGACCCTGATCCACGACTGGGTCTACGACAACCGCGCGATCTACCTGACCGACCTGAACCGCCTCGGCGGCCGCCTCCAACTCCTCGACCCGCACCGGGTCCTGGTGGAGGGCCCGACCCGCTGGCGCGCCGCCGAGATGATGTGCCCGCCGGCCCTGCGCCCCGCGGTGGTCGTCCTGCTGGCCATGATGGCGGCCGAGGGCACGTCCGTCCTGCGCAACGTGTACGTCATCAACCGCGGTTACGAGGACCTCGCCGAACGCCTCAACTCGATCGGGGCGCAGATCGAGATCTTCCGGGACATCTGAAGGTTCTCGGAAAAGCACCGCTACACCCTTCCTGACCTGCATAAATGCAAGGCGGGAGGGGTGTGGCGGCATCTGTGGGACCACCACGGCGTAGTGCAGGGCATCGTGCGCCTGCGTCACCGCGTTGGCGTGGGACGCGTTCCGTAGCCACAGGTCGCCGGTCAGCAGCGCCTCGAACGGGACGGAGTCGAGCCACCATGGCCAATTCTGTCTCCTATTGCGCCGCCGGCTGCTTTCGGCGAGCCTGGGCGGTCAACTTGCCCATCAGCATGACCGATTGTTTACGGCTGGCCAGCCGCCCCACCGCGAGCATCAGCCGGTTCATTCTGCCTACGGCGATGCTCGGCGGTGGGTTGCGTCGATCGAGCGCGCGCAGGGCGGTCTCGACGACCTGCTGCGGCGTCTGGAGGCGCTGACTGCCGGCCGCTTCGGAGCCGGCGGTGTCGAAGAACTCGGTCTCGGTGGCGCTGGGGGACAGCGCAAGGACTCGTAGGCGTGCGTGGCGGTGTTCGTACCAGAGCGCTTCGGTGAAGCTGAGCACGAACGCCTTCGCGGCGCCGTACACGGCCATCCGTGGCACGGGCGCGTAGGCGGCCATGCTCGCTACGTTGATCAGAATGCCGCGGTCGGCTCCTCGCAGGTCCTCGATGAATGCCCTGGTCAGCTCGACGACGGCTTGCACGTCGAGGGCGATCTCCGTGCGGAGCCGGTCGGGGTCTTCCTGGTCGAACGGCGTGTGGGTGCCGAAGCCGGCGTTGTTCACCAGCCCGGTCGGCTTCAGGCCGCGGTCGTGAAGCTCTGAGGCGATACGGGCGGCGGCGCCGGGCTCGGTGAGGTCGCGGACAAGCACGGTGACGGCCACGCCGTGGGCCGCCAGCAGTTCGGCGGCCAGCGCCTTGAGTCGCTCCTCTCGCCGGGCGACCAGCACCAGGTCCGAGCCCCGGCCGGCGAGCTGGCGGGCGAACTCCGCGCCGATTCCCGAGCTGGCGCCAGTGACCAGTGTCAGGCAGCCACGGTGGTCAAGGGGCATGGGGAAACCTCCTGGTTGGCATTTAGTGCCAGGTTATCATCAGGTGCCAACAGGGCATCGAAGTTCAGCTGGGCACCAAGGTGTTAGGGTGACCGGCATGACAGCGCACCAGGAGCGACTGAGGAGGTCGGCCGGGGAGTCGATGTGGGAACGGACGCGACGCCGGGTTCGTGAGGAGGTCCTGGACGTCGCACTGGAGCTGTTCCTGGAACAGGGCTTCGAGGAAACGACAGTCGATCAGGTGGTTGACGCGGCGGGAATCTCCAAGCGGTCCTTCTTCCGCTACTTCGGCACCAAGGAGGACATCGTCTTCGGCGATCTCGCCGAACAGGGGCCAGCGATCCTGGATGCCCTGCGCGCCCGCCCGGACGAGGAGCCGATCTGGAACGCGCTGCGGCATGCGTTCCTTGTACTGAGCGCCCGAGCCGAGCCGCAGCGAGGTATGGCCATCGCCCGGCTGATCGCCACGAGCCCCAGCCTGCGGGCCGCTCACCTGGAGAAGCACCTGCGCTGGCAGGAGCAGCTCGCCCCCGAGGTCGAACGCCGCCTCGGTGACAGCGACGCTCCGCCCGGCCTGCGCGGGCAGGTGATCGTGGCCACCGCGCTGGCCTGCCTCGACACCGCCACGACCAGCTGGCTCGAACGCGGCGGCCAGGGCGGGATCGAGGAACTCGAACAGTACTGCGACCAGGCGCTCGCAGCCCTCCGTAACAGCTTTTGAGCCGGAACATGCCCGGCCCGGCGGCTACCCCGCGCGGATCGCTCGGCGCACGGTTCGGTGACGGGGTGCCCGACCGCGAAGAACACGCGGATGCCTCGGGCGCACTGAGATCGGATACGGTGCCGGAACGAGCCAACATGGCCTGGCCCAGCACCGTTTGCGCCCCGGCTCCTTCCGGCGAGCTCGACAGGACGGGCGAGGGCCCGATCCGCGGATACTGCGTGGTGGAGGGCACGGGCTGTCTGGAGGATGGGACCACCGGGTTCCGGCGGGTTACTTCTGGGTGACGTCGGTGCAGTAGACGTCATTCTTCGGCAGGTGGCCGGTGGTCAGGAAGCCGACGGTGGCCTTGTCGATGCAGGCGGAGCCCTCGTTGTAGACGTAGTGCCCGCCGTTGTCGACACCGACGAAGGCGGAGCCGTCGCCGAGGGCCCTGTGCAGCCCGACGCCGCCTTCCCACGGGGTGGCGTTGTCCCGGCGGTTCTGCAGGATCAGAGTGTTGCGCGGGCCGCCGGCCACGACCTTGACAGTCGCCTCAGCCGGCTTGTTCCAGAAGGCGCATGCCCAGATGTTGGCGGGCATGCCCGCGGTGAGCGGCCACTTCTCGCGGTCGGCGGCGGTGCGGGTGGCGTAGCCGTCGACATCGTGCGGCCATTCGGCGTCGCTGCAGGTCAGAGCCATGAACATGGTGGCCTGGTTGTCCGCGGGGACGCCCGGGGACGACGGTGAGTCGGCGAACACCTCCTTGAGAACCGCGGCGTCGGCGGCCGTGGTGCTGCCGTGGGACAGGTCGTCGGCGGCCTTCCAGAACTTGGCGAGTACGGGAAGGGTGCTGTTGTGCAGGAGCAGGGCGTAGGTCATGTTCCGCAGCAGCGCCCCGTCCAGTGACACCGATGCGCCGGGAATCGCTGCGGGCATGCGGTCCAGCCGGTCGGCGAGGGTGAGGTAGGTGTGGGTCACCTGCGCGACGTTCGTGCCCAGCTGGAGGGTGCTGTTCTGCGCCGCGGCGACGCGGGCGGCGTCGGGGAACCGGTCCGACATGCCCTTGCCCCAGGTGTCCGCGACCTGGTCGGCCCATACCTTGGTGGGGTCGACGTTGCCTTCCAGGATCATCCGGTCGGTGTGGTTCTGGAAGAGCGAGCGGTAGACGGCGCCGAGGTAGGTGCCGTAGGACTGGCCCCAGTAGGAGATCTTCTTCTCACCGAGTGCCTGGCGGATGCGGTCCATGTCGCGGGCGGTGTTGGCGGTGTTGTAGTACCGCAGGTTCTTGCCCACGGTGTCGGCGCACTGCTTGGCGTCGGCCTTGGCGAGGGCCACGTTCTTGGTGATCGAGCCGTCCGCGGCGGGATAGGGGAACAGCCCGGTCACGCTCGGGTCCTTCAGACCGCAGCTTTGCGGGGTGCTGTGTTCGACGCCGCGCGGGTCGAAGCCGATCAGGTCGTAACGGTCCAGCACGGACTTCGGCAGGGTGGACGCCATGGTTCCGGGCATGTCGAGACCGCCCAGGGCCGGCCCGCCGGGGTTCAGCAGCACGACGCCACGTCGCTTCCCGGGTTTGGCGGTGGACAGCCGGGAGACCGCCACGTCGATCTTCGCGCCGCCCGGGTTCTGGTAGTCCAGTGGGACCTCCAACGTCCCGCAGGCCAGGTGGGGGTTACGGGTCTGTCCCTCGGCCAGTGCCGGGCATGTGCCCCAGGTGATCTTGGCGTCGCCCGCGGTCTCTCGGGGGCTGCCGAAGGCCTTGGCCGTTTGCGCGCCCTGGGCCTCGGCGCCACACGCGGCCAGTGCGGTTCCTGCGAGCGTGGAAACCAGCAGAGCCGCGGCAAGCCGGCGGCCTCTGGGAAAACCGTGCTTCGCGGAACTGCGTGTCGTGGTCATGGCGTTGTCCTTAGCTACTCGGCTGGTCGGCCTGCCTGGTCCGGCCGTTGTGTTGACGGTTCGAGTCAACAAGAGACCACCGGTGGCACGCGTCACCGCAGAGAGGACAAATCCGGTAGCTCGCTCGGGGGATGCGGGGACCCTTGGAACATCTGCGAGAGCCATTGCGCAGGGCGGGGAGCACGCTGATCGGGCAGCCAGTCCATGAGTCCGGAACACCGCCTCGGCGGGGCGGTCGGTCGGGGAGGAGCGCGGCCGTGGCCGCGCTTGCCCGCCCCGGCCGGCATCTCAGGGCCGTCAGGCTCGGTTGCCGCCCCCTGCCAACCCCGCCCGGTAGGCCAGGACCACCGCCTGGACGCGGTCGCGGAGGTCCAGTTTGGTGAGGATGCGCGAGACGTAGGTCTTCACGGTCTCGTGGCTGATGACCAACTCGGTGGCGATTTCGGCGTTTGACAGGCCCTCGCTGATGAGGAGGAGGACCTCGTGCTCGCGGGGGGTGAGGACCTTGAGGCGCTCGCGCTCGGGGGACGCGTGGGCGGCGGAGGGGCGTACGCGTTCGGCGAAGCGGCCGATCAGGGTGCGGGTCACGGCGGGGGCCAGGAGGGACTCGCCGCGGGCGACGACGCGTACCGCATTGATCAGTTCGGGCGGTGGGGCGTCCTTGAGAATGAAGCCGCTGGCGCCGGCGCGCAGGGCCTCGTACACGTACTCGTCGACGTTGAAGGTCGTCACGACGAGGATCCTGGCGGGGCTGGCGGAGTCCGGCCCGGCCAGGCGCCGGGTGGCCTCGATTCCGTCGAGCACGGGCATGCGGATGTCCATGACGACGACGTCCGGCTTCAGCTCCTGCGCGCTGTGGATCGCCGCTCGGCCGTCGACGGCCTCGCCCACGACCTCCATGTCGGGCTGGGCGGAGAAGATAGTGACGAAGCCGGCACGCACGAGGGCCTGGTCCTCGCACACCAGCACCCTGATCGCAGCGGGCGGAACACTCACACGGCACCTCCCGCGGGGATGCGTGCGTGCACGCGGAACCCGCCATCCGGGCAGGGCCCCGCCGCGAACTCGCCCCCCAGCATCTCCACCCGTTCCCGCAGCCCGGTCAGGCCCCGGCCGCCCGAGACCTGCGGGCCGCCGCCCGGCGGGGCGGCGGACGCGGGAGCGCCGTCGGCCGTCCCCGCGGTGGTGACCTCGACGTCCGTCCAGTCGGAGGTGTGCGCGAGCCGTACCAGCGTCCGCCGACCCGCGGCGTACTTCACGGCGTTCGTCAGGGATTCCTGCACGACGCGATACGCCGTGAGTTGGGCACCTACGGCCATGCCCGGCTGCTCTCCGTCCTCGACCAGTTCGATCGGCTGGCCGCCCGCTCGTGTCTGCTCCACCAGATCAGGCACCCGGCCCGGCAGCGGCGTCCGCTCCCGGGGCACCGAATCACCGGTCGCCTCCAGCACGCCGAGCAGGAACCGGAGTTCGGCCAGCGCGCGACGGCCGGTGCCGTTGATGGCGTCGAGGGACTCGTGGAGGCGGTCCGGCGACTCGGTCAGGTACTGTGCTGCACCTGCCTGCACCACCATCGCGGTCACATGGTGGGTCACCACGTCGTGCAGTTCCCGGGCCAGGCGGCTGCGTTCCGTCGCGATGGCCACCTGCACCGACAGGCGCCGATGCTCGGCCTCCTGCGCCCGCCGCCCGCGGACCTGGACACCCAGGCCCCACACCACCGCCAGGACCATGTAATAGAGCAGGTAGTCGGTCAGTCCGTCGGGCGAGCCCAGCACATGCAGCACGACGCCGAAGACCACGTAGCCGCCCGTCGCCGCCAGCGGTACGACCCGCCGGAGGCGGTCCTGGTGGGCACCCACGGAGTACAGCGCGATGTACACCCCCAGGCTGCCGAAGGTCGGCGGGTAGCCCAGGCACTCGTGCACCGCGAACGAGGGCCCCACCACCGCGAGGCAGGCGGCCGGCCACCGGGTGCGCACCGCAAGCGGCAGGGTCTGCCCCAGGGTCAGCAGCACACTCGCGACCGAGGTGCCGTGGGTGGGAAGGCCGCCGAACTGCGCCCCGAGCCGCGACAGCGGCGCCGCGAACGACAGCACCGTGAAGACAAGCGCGACTCCGCGGTCCCTGGTGGCGGCAGAGCGTGATCCCCACCACCGCGACAGCACGCGGAGCCGTGCGGCTGCGACGGCCACCGGGTTCACGCGTGCGGAGGGGCCCCTGTCCTGCGCACGCGCCGTTGGCGCGGGGGATGCCGAGCCCGACGGTTCACGCGCCGCTTGGTCTTCCGTCATCATCATCCACGATCCCGTAGGTCCGGCGCTGAGCGGCATGAGGACCGGGCCGTGGTCCGCTACCCGCCCGCCCGTTCGCTACGACCTGTTCGGTATCGAACACCACACGGCGCCGCGGGCCGGACAGTCTTGCACTGTGAGCCTAGCGTCCTGGGGCGGGGGCTGCGTCCCCCGGGAGAGGACAGCCGGGTGGCTCGCTCGGGGGACCCGCAAAGGCGGTAAGTGCCCACCCGTCGGTGACGACGCGCAGGAGTCGCGGCTGATTCTCGCCTCCGACGCACCGATGGGGGCGGTACTGGCCGTGTTCGCCGTCAGTGGGTTCGTGGCGGGCTTCCTGAACCCGGTGCTGGGGGCCGTTCTCAGGGCTCGCCGGTCCTTTCCGCGACATCTGAGTGCCCCACGAGAGGCCGCCGCCCTGCTGACCCGCATTCATGTGGGACGGGAGGGGAGGCGGCGGCGCCTCCGGTACGCGCCTTCGAGAAATTGACCGGCGGCGCCTTCGACGCGTTGCAGTCGACCACCTTCGGGCCTGCGGTGCGGGGCGAGGTCAGAGGGCGGTGCGCGGCTTCTGCCCGCGTTCGGCGGCGCGGACGATGTTGCGGGCCATGCCGCCGAAGACGACCGCGTGAAAGGGCGACACGCTCCACCAGTAGAGCTGGCCGAGCAGTCCCCGCGGGTGGAACAGCGCTCGCTGCCGGTAGCGCGCGCCACCGGCGCCCTCCTCGTCGACGTACATCTCCAGCCAGGCCAGGCCGGGCAGCCGCATCTCGGCGCGCAGCCGCAGCAGCCGCCCGCGCTCGATCTCCTCCACCCGCCAGAAGTCCAGCGAATCGCCGACCCGCAGCCGCCGCGCGTCACGTCGCCCCCGGCGCAGGCCCACCCCGCCGGCGAGGCGGTCGAGCCAGCCGCGTACCGCCCAGGCCAGCGGGAAGGAGTACCAGCCGTTCTCGCCGCCGATGCCCTCGACCACCTCCCAGAGTGCGCCGGGAGCCACCTCGGCGTGGCGTTCGCGCACGTCGGTGTAGAGACTGCCGCCGGCCCACTCCGGGTCGGTGGGCAGCGGGTCGCTGGGAGCGCCCGGCACGGCGGCGGAGGACCAGCGGGTGACGACCTGGGCGTCCCGCACGCGCTGCAGCGCGAGGGCGACGGCGCGGTCGAAACCGACCGGGTGACCCGGCGGGCTGGTCACGTACCGCCCGATGTCCTGTTCCCGGCACACCACCTCGTACCGCAGCGACTCCGTCAGCGGGCGGGCGATGGCGGCCGGCACGGGGGTCACCAGGCCGACCCACTGACTGGACAGGCCGGGCGTGAGCACCGGGACGGGCACGATGAGCCGCCGGGGCAGCCCGGCGACGGCGGCGTACCGCTGCATCATCTCGAGGTAGGTGAGCACCTCGGGGCCGCCGATGTCGAAGGTGCGGCTGACGTCGGACGGCAGGCCGGCGCACCCCACCAGGACGCGCAGCACGTCCCGTACGGCGATCGGCTGGATGCGGGTGTGCACCCAGCGCGGTGTGACCATCACCGGCAACCGCTCGGTCAGGTAGCGCAGCATCTCGAAGCTGGCCGAGCCGGAACCGATGATGACAGCGGCCCGGAGTACGGCCGTCGGCACGCCCGAGCCGAGGAGGATACGCCCCACTTCGGCGCGGGAGCGCAGGTGCGGCGACAGTTCCCGCTCGGGCACGTCGGCCGGGGTCAGCCCGCCCAGGTAGATCAGGCGGCCGACGCCGGCCCTGCGGGCCTGCTCGCCGAAGACCCGGGCCGCCTGCCGGTCGGTGCGCTCGAAGTCGCGTCCGGCGCCGAGCGCGTGCACCAGGTAGTAGGCGACATCGACGCCCGCCAGCGCCGCAGCCACCGAGTCCGGGTCGGTGACATCGCCCGGTACGACCTCCACCCGCCCGGCCCACGGCTGGTCACGCAGCTTCCCGGGCGTGCGCGCCAGGCAGCGCACCCGGTACCCGGCGTCCAGCAGCTCCGGCACCAGCCGCCCGCCGATGTAACCGCTGGCCCCTGTCACCAGGCAGGTCCTCGGACCGGTGGCAGCGGTTCCGTTCACGTTCGTCGTCGTCCCGGCCGTCTCGTCCGCCACGCGAACCACCTCAGTCGCCGTCCGTGTGCCCTCGCGCCCCCGGTACCTCTACGGTGCCGCCCGCCCGTCCGGGTCCGCCGGGCGACTGCGCCATCCGGGTGACGCGGAACTCTCACCTGTCCCGTCCGTCCGTACCACGGACGCCGCCGCACCCGGCATCGAGCGGGTGCGGTGGCCGGTGGCCGGTCCGGCGACTTCGCGGCGCTGTTCAGCAGCCGCTCCCAGGCCAAGGCGCTGATCCAGAAGCTGGCCTCCAAGGAGGGCCGGCAGAAGTGGGCCGACCTGGACGTCTTCTCGGCGAAACGTCAGGTGAGACCGGAGCACGGCGCGGTCGAACACGAGATCTCCGAGCGGCTCCGGACGGGCCCGCGCTGCCTGGACGCCTCGGACGTCATGGCGCCCGCCGTACGGGACGCCTTCTACGAGGCCGTCCTGCAGACCATCGCCGGGGTCGCCGCGGGCCAGGACCCGGGCATCCCGCGCCTTCTCCAGGATGGGCAGCGGGTGCAGGACGCCGGGTCCGCGCAGGGCACCGACGGCAGAGCGGCTCCGCGGATGGTGTGCAGCACACGGTGACGGGCTGCACGACCGGGCTTCGTGGTGTGCGGCAGACCGGTTCGAAAGGGAGTACACGCGCCTGCACCGTCCGTTACAGTCGCTTGCTGTCGCTGCGGTTCGGGTCGTTGCCGCCTGGGGGGTGCCGTGGGCCGGTCAGGGCGTGTGGGGCTGGTGGTCAGTGCGCGATGGCTCGCGTACGAAGATGATCAGGCGTACCTGCACGAGGCCGCCGAGGTCATCGCGGACGCCCTGTACGACCCGGTCCTGGGGGCCTGCGAGCCCGCGGTCGCGGGGCTGCGGATACTGCTGGACCCGACCAAGGAGGTCCTGGAGGAGCGGATCCGGGAGGCCTTCGCGGCCGCCTCGCTCGCCGGTGCCACGCTGGTGCTGTACCTGATCGGGCACGGGTCCTCGGACTTCGACGACGACCTGTACCACTTCATCCCGGCCGATCACCCTGTGAGCCTGACGGAACTGCCGGCCCGGGGATACCCGCTGGGCGCCCGACTGCGCGCCCTCCACGACGAGTTCCCCGGCTCGGACGGCGTGATCCTGGTCATCGACACCTGCGAGTCGGGACGGCTGGCCGGTGAGCGCAGGTGGTCGATGCCGATGAAGCGGATCTCGGTGTCCACCGCCACCAGCTACGAGGCGGGTTGGAAGGCGCGCTTCAGCCGGGTGGTGGGCGGGTACCTGGAGTCCGGTATCGACGACGCGGGCCGGTACCTGAGGGCGTCGGACTTCCAGCGCCACATCCCGCAGTGGGAGGACCAGTTCCCGCACCACTTCGTCCACGACGAGAGCGACGACGCGGGTCTGTGGATCAGCGCGAATCGTGCGAGCCGCAAGGGCCTGGTGGCGGACCTGGTCGCCCGGGTCACCCGCCGGCAGGGCGGTCTGCACGAGATCCACCGCCGCTACCAGCGCCCCGAGGGCCACGATCCGGTGGCGCGGTCCGTGCGGGAGCACCGCAGGGTGGCCGTACTGGGGGCGAGCGGCTCCGGGAAGAGCGCCACGCTGCAGATGACGGCGATCGACCGCATCGATCCGGGCCGGGCGGGCCCGAACCCGGACCGGTCGTTGCCCCGTCAGGCGGTGGCGTTCTTCCCGATCGCGGCCGACACGACGCCGGAGGAGTTCGCAAGGGAGATCAACGAGCAGCTGTACATGTCGGCCCGCGAGGCCTTCCTCGAAGCGGAGGAATCCTTCCTGCAGACCATGCCGCAGGACGAGGTGGAAGCGCTGCCGGCCACCGAGCGCTGGCTCACCGGGCCGTTGCGGCACCTTCCCGGCGAGGTGGAGGTCCTCCTGGTCGTCGACGCGCTGGACCAGCTGCCCGCCGAGGCCGAGACGGCGGTGACGGCATGCATCACCGAACTCGGCGACGCGGACCGCTACGGCCACGTGCGCACGGTGGTGTCGGTCCGTCACCGGCCCGAGTACGGCTACCCCGCCATCGTCCCGGCCGGCTTCGCCTGTGTCACGGTGCCACCGTCCACGGAGCGCCAGGTGCGCCGGTACGCGGAGCGCAGGAACATTCCCACCGACCGGGTCACCGACATCGTGCGGATCGCGGAGGGCAACTGGCTGATCGTCACCCTGCTGTGCAACGAGCTCAGCGGCCGCCCCGAACGCGAGACCGACCGTGACACGGGGCTGCCCACCACCCGCGAGGAGCTCTACGACCGGCTTCTGGCCCGCGCCCTCGGCGAGTACCGCCGCGAGCGGCGCGAGGACGCCGACCGGCACCTGGCCGCGGTCCTGGCCGTGCTGGCCTACGGCGGCGAGAGCGTCCTGGTCCCGCTGGCGGTGCTGTGCGCCGCGTCCCGGAACCTGGACGGTCCGGCGACCGTCGCCGGCGTGCGCACGGCCCTGGTCGCGCTGCACCACCTGGTGGAGCGCGTCGAGCCGGGCACCGAGAGCGAGCAGCTCACCGCCATCCACCCGACCTTCATCCAGCACCTGCAACGCTCGGGGACCCCGGTGCTTCCGAGCGCCGTCCGTGCCCACTCGGCAATCGCCGACGCCCTGGCTAAGCTCGCTCCCATGGCCGAGGGCAGGAACAGCGGCGATGATCCGGTGCGCGCCTACGCGGAGCGCAGCGAAGCCACCCACCGGTGGGAGGCGGGAGACCCCGACGGCGCCATCGACGTGCTGATCGGCCGTCCGGCGGCGCTGGCCGGAGAGAACCGGCTCCGCTGGGAGCGCTGGACCCGCACCATCACCGACACCTTGGGCCCCGCCGACCTGCGCAGCCTGCGGGCCAGGCGCGAACTCGCGTCCTGGACCAGCCGCTGCGGCCTGTTCGCGTCCGCCACCCGGCTCTACACCCAGCTCCTGCCCGACGTCACCCACGCCCTGGGCACCGACGACACCCTCTCCATGCGCGTGGAACTGGACGCGGCACTCACCCGGGGCGTCTCCGGTCACGCCTCGGAGGCCCGCGACCTCCTCCAGGACCTGGTGCCGCGCCTCGGCGCGGCCCAGGGCCCGCACAGCGAACTCACCCTGGAGGCCCGGCACGCCCTGGGAAGCTGGACCGGGCTGGCCGGCGCCCCCAGAGCGGCGATGGACCAGATCCGCGAGGTCCTGCGGGACTGCCGCGAGCACCTGGGCGAAGAGCACGCCGAGACGCTGTCGTGCCGCAACAGCCTGGCCCGCTGGACCGGCGAATCCGGCTACCCCGCCCAGGCGGTCGAGGAGTTCGAGGCGCTGCTCCCGCTGCAGATCCGCCGTCTCGGCCCGCTGCACCGCGAAACCCTGCGCACCCGCTACAGCATCGCCTACTGGAACGGGGAGGCCGGACGTCCCGAGCGGACCCTCGCGCTCCTGCGCGACCTGTTGCAGCAGCAGGTCGAGGGCCTCGGCGAGGACCACCCCGACACCCTGCGCACCCGGCACGGCATCGGCCTGTGGAGCGGCGTCAACGGCGATCCGGCCGAAGCCATCCGGATCCTCACCGACCTCATGCCCGCGCGCATCCGCGTCCTGGGCCCCGACCACCCCGACACCCTGCGCACCCTGAACAACCTCGGCCGGTGGACCGGCGTCATGGGCCGCTACGACGACGCCATCCGCGTCCTCGAGGAAACACGCGAACGCCGTACCCGCACCCTCGGGGCCTCCCACCCCGACACGATGCGCACCGTCAACAACATCATCGACTTCACCGGCGCGGCCGGCGATCCGGCACGCGCCCGCCAACTCGCCGAACAACTCCTGCCGCTGCAGCAATCCGTCCTGGGCCCGCACCACCAGGACACCCTGCGCACCCGCTTCAACCAGGCCAAATGGCAGGCCGCACAGGGAGATTCCGCGGGCGCCCTGGCCAACCTGCGCGACCTGCTGCGCGACCAGCGGGCCGCCATCGGGCACGAGCACCCGAACACCCTGCGCACCGCCGAGGAGATCGCCGCCCTGGAGCAGCAGGCAGGCGCGTGAGCCCGCCCGCCCCCTCACTCCTCCCGGTCGGCCTCCGCGTCATCGCCGTCCGGCGCGCCCCGCAGCTCACGCAGGGCGCGCACCACGTCCTCGCTCTCGCCCCGCAGCACCGTCTCGCGCACCACACCGTCCGGATCGGTGACCCGCACGGAGGTCTCCAGGGGAACCGACGCGTCGCGCGAGCGGGCCTCCCGCCGCGCACGGACGACCATGAGCACCACGTCCAGCGTCCCGGGAGCCATCTCCAGGGCGAACCGGAGCAACTCGCCGCCCTGGCGGCCGGGCACGGAGGCGTCCGCCACCCGGTCCACCCCGCCGGAGACGGCCGGAAGACCCGCCAGGTCGCCCCGGATGTCCTTCAGCGCCCCGCGGACGGCCTGAACCGAATCGTCGGATACGACCGGCGAGGCGACCGCTATCTCCACCGACCAGGTGCCCATCGTGCCTCCGCCCTCCGCACCGCGACCCCTCCGGTGTCGCCGACCGCAACCATATTGGCCAACTCACCTTCTTGGACCGGCATTTCATGAACTCCCCGACCGAACTGGTCATCTTCGACTGTGACGGGGTCCTGGTCGACAGCGAACGCCTGGCCGTACGCGTCGACTCCGCGCTGATCACCGAGCTCGGCTGGCCCCTGACCCCCCAGGACATCGCCCAGCGCTTCGTCGGCCACTCCAGGCAGTACATGCGCGAGCAGATCGAGCACCATCTCGGCCGCCCCCTGCCCGACGACTGGCAGGACCCCTTCGAACAGGCCTACTGGGACCTGATCGACAAGGAACTCACCGCCGTGGACGGCGTCAGGGACGTCATCAAGCACCTCGCCGTCCCCTACTGCGTCGCCTCCAACGGCAGCCACTACAAGATGACCCGCTCCCTGGGCCGGGCCGGCCTGCTGGCCCTGTTCACCGGGCGGATGTTCAGCGCGGACGACGTGGCCCGTCCCAAGCCCGCCCCCGACCTCCACCTGCACGCCGCGGCACGGATGGGCGTCCCTCCGCAGCACTGCGTGGTCATCGAGGACAGCCCCTTCGGCCTCGAAGGTGCCCGCACGGCCGGAATGCGCACCTTCGGCTACACCGGCGGGGTGAACACGGCCGAGCGACTCGAAGGGCCCGGAACCCGCCTCTTCCAGGACATGCGCGAACTCCCCGGCCTGCTGGGTGACGCGATCCTGCCCGGCATCACCCGGCGTTGACCAAGGAGGCACCATGAGCTCCGTATACGGCTCGGACGGTCGCGCCGCAGCCCTGCTGCGTCAGGTGCCGACGGCTTCCGAGATCGCGAACTGGCCACGCCGGGCACGGGCCGCGTCCGGCGCGTTCCAGGACGCCGCCCGGGTCCTCGCCACCACGGTCCACACCTGTGCCGTCGACGACCGCGTCGAACTCGACGACAGATACGTCATGTTCGACCAGGTGCTCGTTGCCGCGCAGCGCTGCGGAAGAGACCAGTACCTCAGCGAGCCGCTCCAGCAGATCCATGCCGGAAAGGTCAGCCTGGCCGCTTGGACAGCGGCCGAGTGGGCCCGCGTGCTCTGCGACCGGAACGATCGGTATCGCTTACGGGGCCTGATCGGCCAGGTCATCCACGAGGTCTGGCGGGCCGGGAGGGCCCTCGATCTGGAAGTGCAGGGCCCTCCCGAGGGCGTCCGACGGGCGTGCGGGCAGCTGGCACGGCACATCGAGTACGAGGACGACGTCCCGGACCCCGCCGTGGCCGGGGTCATCGCGCAGTTGTCCCGCGTCTACACGAGTTCCAGCCACTCCACGACCACCGCACACGGGATCCTCGCCGGCGCACTCGTGGACGCCGGCCGAAGCCACGACCTCGTCCACGGGGGAACAGGACGCTCCGGCCCCGGCGTGACCTTCTTGGGCGACGCGCTGATGTCGATCCTCCACCCGCCGCCGAGCTGAGCCGTCACACGCTCGACTCCCCGCCGCCCAGGGTCAGGGCGCCGTCGGGCGCCAGGGTGATGTGCACACCCCGGCTGATCCGGTCGAGAGTGTGGCACAGCCAGCCTCGGTCCTCGGCCGTGGCGGGCTCCAGTCGCAGCCGCCGGACCTGGAACGGCACCATCCGCAGGCCGACGAGCCGGCCGGTGTCCGAGGCCAGCGTGACGAGGTGGGCGAGACGGAGGTCGTCGCGATACTCCTCGTAGCCGGTGATCCCCTCGTAGTCGTCGATGAAGTCGCCGCAGCCGTACAGGATCAGCCTCCCCCGGTACAGCTCGACGGGGCGGGGATGGTGAGAGGAGTGTCCGTGGACGACGTCCACGCCGCCGTCCACGAGGGCGTGTGCGAAGCGGACCTGGTTCCGGGGGACGAGGTAGCCCCAGTTGGAGCCCCAGTGCACGGACACCACCACGAGGTCGCCGGCGCCCCGCGCCCGGCGCACGGCCGTGACCACCTCCGCGGCCGAGGAGGCCGACAAGTCGGGAACGTATGCGACACCGGGCCGGTGCCCGGTCGCCGCCCAGTCGGCCGGGATGCCGCTGGACCCCGCCCCCAGGGCGAAGACCAGGAGGCGGCGGCCGTCGCGGAGGGGAACCGCGGCCGGCGCGTACGCCTCCGGGGCGTCGCGGCCGGCGCCCGCCGTCCGCAGCCCGGCACGGTCCAGCGAGTCGAGCGTCTCCGTCAGGCCGGTGCGGCCGAAGTCGAGCACGTGGTTGTTGGCCAGGACACAGACATCGGGCCGGGCGACGGTGAGTGCGGGCAGGTTGTCCGGGTGCATGCGGTAGTGGACCGCTTTCCCCGGTGCGAACGCGTCGCTGCGCGTCACCGACGTCTCCAGATTCAGCACCCTCGCGTCCGGCGCGGCCTCCTCCAGCAGCCGCAGCGCCTCGCCCCACGGCCAGCACGGGGCGACGGGAGCGGGGATCGGGCCGCCCGCCGACTCCGCCAGGCGAACGTAGGACCGGGCGTCCCCGCCGTAGTCCTCCCGCAGCGCCGGATCACCGGGCCGCGCGAGGATCTGGTCGACACCGCGCCCGAGCATCACGTCCCCGCACAGGAACAGCGTCACCGTGCCGTCGCCCATGGCTCCACACTACGGAGCCCCGCCGCCCCGGAGCGGCACGGCACACCAGTGGTCGCGCGCACCGTCCGGCACATCGCCGTCCGCCCTCCGGGCGCCCCGCTGCCAGGCCGCCGGCGATCCACACGGACGGCCTTCGGGATTTGTTGGAACGTCATGACAAAGTGATTGACATCCCCTGGAGGCCGCCCCATAGTACGTGTCACTAGAGCGCGCTAATAAAGCGCTCTAGCACAGAACCAGCCGTCGTCGGCCGCACCCTCTGGCCGTCGGCACGGAGCTCCACCCCCGCCTGTGCGAGGCACCCGGTCGGCCACCGGTGCCGAGCCCCCACCGTCGGCGGGCCACCGCTGTCGCCGTCGCGACGGCGGTGGTGATCCCTGACTCATCGACCGTCAGTCCGGCGCCGGAGCCCCCGCCTTCCCCGTTTCATCGCCGGCTCTTCCCGCTCTCCAGAGCCGACCCAGACCGCACAGCGAGGTGCAAGGGACATGCACAGAAACCACCGAGCCGCCGCCATGGCCGCGACCGTTCTCGCGGGCGTCCTGCTCGCCACGGGCTGCTCCAGCAGCTCCGGCGGCAAGAAGTCCCAGGACAGCGGCGGCGCCGCGTCCGCCGGCAAGGCGTCCACGCCCCGCATGACGGTGGCCATGATCACCCACGCCCAGCCCGGCGACACCTTCTGGGACCTGATCCGCAAGGGCGCCGCCGCGGCCGCCGCCAAGGACAACATCAAGCTGGTCTACTCCGCCGACCCGAGCGCCGCCAACCAGGCCAACCTGGTGCAGAACGCGATCGACCAGAAGGTCGACGGCATCGCCCTGACCGCGGCCACGCCCGACGCCCTGAAGGCGGTGGTGACCAAGGCCAAGGCCGCGAACATCCCGGTCGTCGGCTTCAACTCCGGGCTGGACGCCTGGAAGAAGCTCGGCATGCTCGAGTACTTCGGCCAGGACGAGAACATCGCGGGCGAGGCCTTCGGCCAGCGCCTCAACCAGCTGGGCGCCAAGCACGCCCTGTGCGTCGTGCAGGCCCAGGGCCAGGTCGCCCTCGAAGCCCGCTGCGCGGGCCTGGCCAAGGGCTTCAAGGGCAAGACCGACAAGATCTACGTCAACGGCACCGACATGCCCTCGGTCAAGTCCACCATCACGGCCAAGCTCCAGCAGGACTCCTCGATCGACCAGGTCGTCACGCTGGGCGCCCCGATCGCCCTGACCGCCATCCAGTCCGTCAAGGACGCCGGCAGCAAGGCCAAGGTCGCCACCTTCGACCTCAACAAGGACCTGGTGTCCGCCGTCCAGAACGGCTCCGTCGAGTTCGCGGTCGACCAGCAGCCCTACCTCCAGGGCTACCTCGCCGTCGACTCCCTGTGGCTCTACAAGAACAACGGCAACTACAGCGGCGGCGGCACCGCCCCCGTCCTGACCGGCCCCGCGTTCGTCACCAAGGACAACGCCGACTCCATCGCCAAGTTCGCCGCCAACGGGACCCGCTGACGTTCGGTCGGCGATCAGCGGGCGAGCGGGCCGTCCCCTGCGGGGGGCGGCCCGCTCGTGCCCCGCACCACCAGCTTCGGGTCCAGCACCGCTTCCCGGGGCTCCAGTTCGGGCTCCTCCAGCCGCTCCACGGCGAACCGCACCGCGTACTCGGCCATCAGCCGCGCGTCCTGGCGGACGGTGGTGAGGCCGACCGGCATGAGGTGGGAGAGATGGCTGTCGTCGAAGCCGACCACGGAGAGGTCCCCCGGCACCTCGACACCGCCTCGGGTCATCGCCATCAGCACGCCCATCGCGCAACGGTCGTTGCCCGCCAGCACCGCCGTCGGCAGCGGCAGGCCGCGGTCGCGTTCGGCGAGCAGCAGCCGCCCGGTCTCGATGCCGGACTGCTCGGTGTGCGCACCGGGTATCACCCTGATCTCCGGCTCCAGTCCGTGCCGGCGCATCGCTGCCCGGTAGGAGCGCCGCCGCTCGGCGGATCCCGGACCCCGGCCGCCGTCGATGTGCACGATCCTGCGGTGGCCGAGCTCGACCAGGTAGTCCATGGCCTGCCGGACACCCTTGCTCTCCGCGCTGTGCACGAAGTCCACCCGGGCCCGCGGCACCCGGCGGCTGACCGACACGGTCACGGCGCGCCGGCCGAGTTCGTCCAGGTAGGCGGGGTCCGCGTCCGGGCCGAGCAGGATCAGCGCCTCGCAGCGGTGGCCGAGCAGCGCCTCGACCGCCTTCTCCTCGCTGCGGCCCTGGGCGGCGGCGGAGAGCAGCACGTCGTAGCCGAGCCGTTCGGCCTCCGGGTAGATGCTCTCGATGAGATCGGTGTGGAAGGTCTGGTGGACGGTGAACATCACACCGAGGGTGCGGCTGCGGCCCCGGGCCAGCAACCGGGCCGCGCTGTCGGGGCGGTAGCCGATCTCGTCGGCGACCCGCAGCACCCGCTCGCGGGTCTCCTGGCTCGCACCCGGCTGGTTGCGGAACACGATCGAGACCAGCGCCCGGGAGACCCCCGCCCGGTCGGCGACGTCGGCCATCGTCGGCCGCTGTCTGCGCGCTGCATCCACCTGTGCACCCACCCTTCGACGAAGCCCACCCTAGGGCCTGTCCCCGGAAGCTCCCGGAAATCCCCCGGCAACAAGGTATTGACATGACATTCGGACAGAGGTCATCGTACTCGCACTAGAGCGCGCTAGTAGAGCGCGACAACCCGCCCCACGCGGCAGAGTCCCCTCCCCCGAAGGACACGCCATGGCAACGGCGCCATCCGCCATCCGCACCACCGCCGGCAACCTGTGCCTCGGCTCGGCCCCCGACTCCTGGGGCATCTGGTTCCCCGAGGACGAGCACCAGGTGCCGTACACCCGCTTCCTCGACGAGCTGAAGCAGGCCGGCTACGAGTGGTTCGAACTCGGCCCCTACGGCTACCTCCCCACCGACCCCGAGCGGCTGCGGGAAGAGCTCGACGCTCGCGGGCTCAAGGTCTCCGGCGGCACCGCGTTCGGCGCGCTGCACCGCCCCGAGGCCTGGGACGAGATGCTCGCCCACGTCCGGCAGGTCGCCACGCTGACCCAGGCCGCGGGCGCCCACCACCTGGTCCTCATCCCGCCCATGTACCGGGACGAGAAGACCGGCGCGTTCACCGAGTCGCCCGAGCTGACCGCCGAGCAGTGGGCGGGCTTCGGCAGGGCCGCCGACCGGCTGGGCAGGCTGCTCCTCGACGAGTACGACATCCGCCTCGTCATCCACCCGCACGCCGACAGCCACATCCAGACCCAGCCGGAGATCGAGCGGCTGCTGAACGAGTCCGACGGCCGGTACACGAACCTGTGCCTGGACACCGGGCACGTGGCCTACGGCGGCGGTGACAACGTCGACCTGATCCGCCGCTTCGGCGGGCGCGTCGGCTACGTCCACATCAAGCAGATGGACCCGGAGGTCCTCGCCCAGGTCGCGGCCGAGGACCTCGGCTTCGGCGAGGCCGTCAAGCGGGGCGTGTGCGTCTCGCCGCCGGCCGGGGTACCCGACCCCGCCGACGTGATCGCCGAGCTGGCCGGGCTGGACGCCGAGCTGTTCGTGATCGTCGAGCAGGACCTGTACCCGTGCGCCCCCGAGGTGCCGCTGCCCATCGCCGCCAGCACCCGCACCTACCTGAACGGCTGCGGCCTGACCGGTACCCGGCGTCCGGCCCCGAACCGCTGAGGAGGCGGCCGCATGAACGTCAGGGACGACACGCTCCAGGCCACCGCCCCCGTCACCGACCGGCCCTCCCCTGCGGCCTCCCGTCGGCTGCGGATCATCACGGTCATCGCCACCTTCGGCGGACTGCTCTTCGGCTACGACACCGGCGTCATCAACGGTGCCCTGCCCTACATGAGCAAGGACCTCGGGCTGAACTCGGTCACCGAGGGCATGGTCACCAGCTCGCTGCTGCTGGGTGCCGCACTCGGCGCGGTGGCCGGCGGCCGGGTGTCGGACGCGCGGGGCCGCCGCCGTACGATCCTCACCCTCGCGGTGCTGTTCTTCGTCGGCGCGCTGGGTGCCACCCTCGCCCCGACCACCGCGTTCATGATCGTGGCCCGCTTCGTGCTGGGCCTCGCGGTCGGTGGCGCGTCGGTGACCGTGCCGGTCTACCTCGCGGAGATCTCGCCCGCCGAGCGGCGCGGTGCGCTGGTCACCCGCAACGAGCTGATGATCGTCAGCGGGCAGCTGCTGGCCTTCACCTCCAACGCCGTCATCGCGAACGTCGGGAGCGAGAGCGGTGGCATCTGGCGCTGGATGCTGGTGATCGCCACCGTCCCGGCCGTGGTGCTGTGGTTCGGCATGCTGGTCATGCCGGAGAGCCCCCGCTGGCTGGCGTCCAGGACGCGGTTCAGCGAGGCGCTGGAGGTGCTGAAGCAGGTGCGGTCCGCGCAGCGCGCCGAGGCCGAGCTCGCCGAGGTGTCCGCGCTCGCCGTGAAGGAGGAGCAGGAGAAGCTCGGCGGCTGGCAGGACATGAAGGCCACGCCGTGGCTGCGCAGGCTGATGTTCGTGGGCTTCGGCATCGCGATCGTGCAGCAGATCACCGGCGTCAACACGATCATGTACTACGGCACCCAGATCCTCTCGGACGCCGGCTTCGCCTCGGACACCGCGCTGACCGCGAACATCGCCAACGGCGTGATCTCGGTCCTGGCCACCTTCGTCGGCATCTGGCTCCTCGGGCGCGTCAACCGCCGCCCCATGCTGATGACCGGCCAGATCGGCACCACCCTCGCCCTGCTGTTCATCGGCGTCTTCTCCCTGGTGCTGCCCGCCGGGGACGGCCGGGCCTACGCCGTGCTCGCCATGACCGTCACCTTCCTCGCCTTCCAGCAGGGCGCGATCTCCCCGGTGACCTGGCTGATGCTGTCGGAGATCTTCCCGATGCGGATGCGCGGCTTCGGGATGGGTGTGGCGGCCGTGGTGCTGTGGCTGACCAACTTCGTGATCGGCCTGGTCTTCCCGTCCCTGGTCTCCGCCATCGGGATCTCCAGCACCTTCTTCCTCTTCGTCGTGGCGGGGATCGTCTCGCTCACCTTCGTGAAGCTCTACGTCCCCGAGACCAAGGGCCGCACCCTCGAAACCCTCGAAGCCGAACTCCGGGCGCGCTTCTCCTGACCCCCTGAAGGGACGACCATGACCGTACGTGTAGGCGTCATCGGCGCCGGCTGGATCGGCAACGAGCACATCCAGCGCCTCACCCACACCGTCACCGGAGCCCGTGTCACCGCGGTCACCGACATCGACCCGGCCCGCGCCGCCGAGGCCGCGGAGCCGGTCGGCGCCCGGGTACTGCCCGACGGGGCCGCCGTGGTCGCGGCGGACGACGTGGACGCGGTACTCGTCACCTCCTGGGGCCCCACCCACGCCGAGCACGTGCTGAACGCGATCGCCGCCGGGAAGCCGGTGTTCTGCGAGAAGCCGCTGGCCACCACCGCCGAGGACTGCCTGCGCATCGTCGAGGCCGAGCAGGCGCACGGCCGCCGCCTGGTCCAGGTCGGCTTCATGCGCCGCTACGACGCCGGCTACCGGCAGCTGAAGTCGGTCATCGACTCGGGGAAGATCGGCGCGCCGCTGATCGTGCACTGCGCCCACCGCAACCCGACCGTCCCGGAGTCGTACACGTCCGCGATGGCCGCGCTGGACACGGCGGTGCACGAGGTCGACGTACTGCGCTGGCTCCTCGACGACGAGATCGTCTCCACCCAGGTGATCACCCCGCGCGCCACGAGCAAGCGGTTCGAGCACCTCAAGGACCCGCAGCTCATGCTCTTCGAGACCGCCAAGGGCGTCCGCATCGACCTGGAGGTCTTCGTCAACTGCCAGTACGGCTACGACATCCAGTGCGAGGCGGTGGGCGAGGAGGGCCTGGTCCGGCTGCCCGACCCGGCCGCGGTCGGCGTCCGCACCGCAGGACAGCACAGCACCGAGGTCCTCACGGACTGGGTGGGCCGCTTCCGGGACGCCTTCGACACCGAGTTCCGCGAGTGGATCGCCAACCTGGCGGCGGGCGAGGCGCCCACCGGTCCGTCCGCGTGGGACGGCTACGCCGCCACCGTCATCACCGCCGCGACCGTCGAGGCCCTGGAGTCGGGCACCGTCGTCGCCACCGACCTCAAGCCCCGCCCGGCGTTCTACGGAGGCACCGCGTGAAGATCGCCCTCGACCCCTACATGTTCCGCGCCCTGCCGATCGACGACATGGTGCGCACGGTGGCCGAACTCGGCTACGAGTACATCGAGTTGTCGCCGCGCGACGACTTCATGCCGTTCTTCCGGCACCCGCGCGCGGACGACGGCCGCATCGCGGAGCTGAAGAACTCGCTGCGCACGCACGGCGTCCAGCTCTCCTCCGTCCTCCCGCTGTACAAGTGGTCGTCCCCGGACGAGACGGAGCGGCAGGCGGCCGTCCGCTACTGGAAGCGGATGATCGAGATCACGGCGGATCTCGGATGCACCCTGATGAACAGCGAGTTCAACGGCCGTCCGGAGCGGGCGGCGGAGAGCGAGGCGGCCTTCTGGCGCTCGCTGGAGGAGCTCCTCCCCCTCTTCGAGCGCGAGGGCATCGCCCTGAACCTGGAGGCCCACCCGGACGACTTCTGCGAGGAGAACACCCCCGCGGTCGACCTGGTCCGCGCGATCAACAAGCCGTGGGTGAACTACCTGTACTGCGCCCCGCACTCCTTCCACCTCTCCGGCGCCGACCCCACGGCCGACATCGCGGCGATGATGCGCTACGCCGGCGACAAGCTCCAGCACGTGCACATCGCGGACTCCTTCAACCACAAGGGCTCCAGCGGACTGCGCTACATCCTCAACCCGCCCGGCACCGCGGCCCGCATCCACCAGCACCTGGACGTCGGCCAGGGCGAGGTCGACTGGGAGGCGTTCTTCGGCACCCTGCGCGAGCTGGACTTCGACGGTGTCGCCACCGCCTGCGTCTTCGCCTGGGAGGAACGGGCCCGCGAGTCCTCGGCGTTCATGCTGGACCGCATCAAGAAGGAGCTGGCGGCATAGCACTGCGCTGGGAGGGCCGGGACATGCCGTCAGTCGACTGCGGCGTCGTCGTGGCTGGTCGCGCAGTTCCTCCCCCAGCCTTCGGCCGGGGGTACCCCCAGCGCCCCTTCGGGGCGCTGCTCAGCCGAGGGCGTCTCCGATCAACGTCAGCCAGTCGTCGACCGGGCCGGCCGTCAGCAAGCCGCTGCCCGCGCCGGCGAGTTGGCCGGCGGCCGGGCGGAGTGCCGTCAGGCAGCGGCGCAGGGTCGGGCGGTCGCCGAGTTCCAGGGCAGCGGCCGCCGCGACGCACCACAGTGCCTCCTGCACGAGGTCGGCAGGAGGCTCGGGCAGCTCGCGAAGCGCATCGCGGGCCGCCCCTTCGTCGTCGGCGGCGAGGGCGAGCGCGGGGCGGATCCAAAGGAGGTACGGCCCCCAGTCGGCGCCCGGGTCTACGGCGTCCCTGATGCCGTACGGCCGTCCTGCCAGCCGGGCGCAGAGCAGCGCGAGGGGCAGCAGCCCGTCGCGCACCCCGGGCATGCCGGGTCCCTCCAGCAGCCGATCGACCTCGCGATAGGCGGCCTCGACGGCACCGGCCCCTCCCCCGCCGCGCCCGTTCTCACCCGTCGCCGCCAGGCGCAGCGCCCGGTACCCCTCCGTGAACACCCGGACCAGCGGCAGTTCATGACGGTCGGCCAGCCGGTCGGCCTCCGCCGCGTGGTCGTCGGCCGTGGTGAAGTCGGCGAGGGCGGCCCGCGCCTGGACCCTGATCAGGTGGCCCAGCACCTCGTAGGTGACCAGGCCGTGCCGGACGGCGAGGGCGACCAGTTCGGTGCCGACGGCGTCACGGCGCGGGGCGAGGCCGGCCCGGGTGCAGGACTGCATGAAGACGCCGTTGAGGGCGAAGGCGAGCAGCGCCGGGTCGTCCAGGCGGCGGGCGAGGCGCTCGGCCTCGGCGGCGGCCGCCACGGCGCGGCCGGACCCGGTGCCGCGTGACTCCAGGGCGACGGTGGCGAGCAGCCTGCAGCGGGCCGCGTCCTGGGCCGGGGTGGCGGCGAGGCGGGCGAGCGCCCGTTCGGCGGCCCGGACGATGCGGGCGGCGCCCGTCTCGTCGTCGGACCGGGTCCAGATCGCCGGGACGTCGTAGGCGCCGATGACCCGGGCGGTGAGTTCCGGGTCGCCGGACTCCTCGGCCGCGGTGATCGCCGCGAGCCGGTGTTCGCGGGCGGCGGCCAGCCCGCCGGAGCCGGTCACCGCGAGGGTGCGCAGCAGTCCGACGGTCGATTCGAGCCGGACCCGGGCACCGGCGGCGACGGTACGGTCGTAGGCCTCGGCCGCCCGGGACCAGACCCGGGCCGCGGCGGCCTCCCGGGCGGCGGGGGCGTCCAGCCCGGGGTCCTGGGCGAGCACGTCGGCCTCCAGTCGGCGCAGCGCCCGGCCCGGGTCGAGACCCAGCCGGCCGGCGAGGGTGGCGCGGGCCCGGCGCAGCACCGCGAGGGCGTCGCCCTGGCGGCCGGTCCGGTAGAGGGCGAGCGCCAGCAGCCGCCAGGCCTCCTCGCGCCACGGGTGCCCGGTGAGGTGCGCGTCCAGATCGGGCACCGCCTCGGCCGCCCGGTCCGCCGCCAGCAGCGCCTCGGCCCGCTGCTCCACGGCCCGTAGCCGCAGCTCGGCGAGCCGGCCGCGCTCGCCCCCGCACCACTGCTCGTCCGCGAACTCGGCGTAGGCGGGCCCCCGCCACAGCTCCAGCGCCTCCCGCAGCAGCTGCGCGGCCCGCGCGGGCTCCTGCTGCGCGGCGGTCTCCACGGCCTGCTCGAACCGCCAGGCGTCGACCGTCTCCGCGCGCAGCGCGTAGCCGGGGCCGTCGGTGACCAGCAACCGGGCCGGGGTGCGGGGCGGCCGGCCGGGTTCGAGGGCCCGCCGCAGATCGCCCACGAAGGTGCGGACGGTGCCGACGGCGCTGGGCGGCGGCTCCTCCCAGAGGTCGGCGACCAGCCGGGCGACGGGCACCACGCGCCTGCGGGCGACGAGCAGCCGGGCCAGTACGGCGCGGTGCCGGGGGCCCTTCAGGGCGAGCGGGAGGCCGGCGCGCTCGGCCGTCACGGGTCCGAGCACCCCGAAGGCGACCTGGTCGTTCCTCACCCGCCCACCGTACGTGCTGCTGATCGGCTGCTGATCCGGGCGCGGGAGCCTCGGCGCATGAACATGAACATCCCCGGTTTTCGGCAGCACCGCGTCCCGGTCGCGGACGGTGTCGCCCTGCACGCGGCCGTCGGCGGCGCCGGCAGCCCGGTCGTCCTGCTGCACGGTTTCCCCCAGACCCACCTGATGTGGCGGCACGTGGCCGCCGCCCTCGCGGACGGGCACACGGTGATCTGTCCCGACCTGCGCGGCTACGGCGCCAGCGACAAGCCGGCCGACGACGGCGGGACGTCGTACGCGAAGCGGACCATGGCCGCCGACGTCGTGGCGCTCGCCCGGGCCCTCGGCCACGAGCGCTTCGCACTGGCCGGGCACGACCGGGGCGCGCTGGTCGCCTTCCGGGCCGGGCTCGACCACCCGGACGCGGTCACGCACCTGGCGCTGCTGGACGTGCTGCCCACCCTGGACATGTGGGAGGTGCTGCACGGCGCCACGGCCGCCGTCGCGTTCCATCTGTACCTGATGGCGCAACCGCCCGGTCTGCCGGAAGAGCTGATCGGCGCGGCCCCGGATCTGTTCTTCGGCCACTTCCTCGACCTGTGGACCCGCGCCCCCGGGGCGATCCCCGGCGACGTCCGCGCGGCCTATCTCGCGGCCTGCCGGGCGGCGGTGCCCTCGATCGTGGCCGACTACCGGGCCTCGGCCGGCGTCGACACCGAGCACGACCGGGCCGACCGGGCCGCCGGGAACCTGCTGCGCATGCCGGTCACCGTCCTCCAGCAGGACTGGGGCGCCGCCCTCGGCTACGACGCGGCCGCGCTGTGGCGGGCCTGGGCACCGGATCTGGATCACCGCACGGTGGACTGCGGGCACTTCATGGCGGAGGAGGCGCCGGACGAGGTGAGCTCGGCGCTGCGGAAGCTGCTGAGTCGCTGACGGATGCGGGGCGGCCGGAGGCCCGGCTCCCCTGAGGTGCCGGACCACCAGGAGTGGCGGCTCAGGCCTTGGTGAGGGTGATGTCCTGCTCACCGGTGGCGTGGAAGGACGGCAGCGGCAGGCCGCCCGTGTTGCGCAGTTCCATGATCGTGGCCTCGACGTGGGCCGCGCCGGGCTTCAGCTTCTCCGAGACGACCGTGCCGGTGTTCTTCCAGTGGTGCTCGGCGCCGTCGCACACGGCCTGGGTGCCGCCGATGCCGTGCCGGTAGTTCGGGGAGCCCTGGCTGAGGGAGGAGCTGATGAACACCGGTCCGGTTGCATCGGTGCAGGTGTAGGTGCCGGAGAGGGTGACGGTGCCGTCGGCGGCGAGACGGCCGGTGGCGTCGACCTTGACGGACTCGGCGGGGGCGGCGGTCGGGGCGGCGGTCGCGGGGGCGACGGCGGCGCACAGCAGGGCGGCGGAACCGAGGGCCGCGGCGAGGGCGGGGCGTAGGGGCATGGCTTCCTTCCCGGAACGTGAGGGGGGGCACGCCCTGGATACCGGGCGGCCGGGCCCGCGAGCGTGACCGTCACTCCTTCGGTGGCGCGTCCCGCCGCGCCTCGGCCCCCGGGCGTGTCCCGGAGCCGCGGCGGCCGTCCTGGCGGCGTCCGGGAGTTGTCCGCGTGTTGTCACAGGTCGCCGCGGGAGGTTCCCCGGCGTTCACGGCAGGAGCATGGTCTGGTCATGCCGGTCGGCGACCGTGCCGGAGGCAGACCCGTGGAGGTGCGCCATGTGTTCCCACCAGTCCCCGAGCGCGACGGCCGACTGCGGCCTGGCGCACATCGTCGTCGCCCACCCCGAGCAGGGCTGGACCCTGCTGTGCGACGGGGCGATCGTCTTCGACGACACGGGCGAGCTGCACGCCGACGGCAGCGTGGTCCCGCCGCACCGCGGCCCGGCCGAGCGCCTCGCCGTCGCCGCCTGACCCGGCCCCCGGCAGCCGGCACGGGGCCTCCGGGACGGGCCCCGGAACCCTGACTCTCATTCAGCCGTGCACCGAAGGTGACCAGCAGTGATGCCGGGGACCTAAAATGATCAACGTGCCCGAGCAACACGCCCCGAGGTCCCTCATCGTCACGCTCTACGGCGCGTACGGCCGCTTCCTGCCCGGCCCGGTGCCCGTCGCCGAGCTGATCCGGCTGCTGGCCGCCGTGGGCGTGGACGCCCCCTCCGTACGTTCGTCGGTGTCCCGGCTGAAACGGCGCGGGCTGCTGGCGCCGGCCCGTACCGCGCAGGGCGCCGCCGGGTACGAGCTCTCCGCGGATGCACGCCAGCTGCTCGACGACGGCGACCGCCGGGTCTACGCCTCCGCCCCGCCGCAGGACCAGGGCTGGGTGCTCGCGGTGTTCTCGGTGCCCGAGTCGGAACGGCAGAAGCGGCACGTGCTGCGCTCCCGGCTGGCCGGACTCGGCTTCGGCACGGCCGCGCCGGGCGTGTGGATCGCCCCGGCCCGGTTGTTCGAGGAGACCAGGCACACCCTGAGCCGGCTCGGCCTCGACCCGTACGTGGACTTCTTCCGCGGTGACCACCTCGGCTTCCAGCCCACCGTCGAGGCGGTCGCCCGCTGGTGGGACCTGACGGCGATCGCCAAGGCGCACGAGCAGTTCCTCGACGCCCACGAGCCGGTGCTGCGCGGCTGGGAGCACCGGAGTGACACCCCGCCCGAGGACGCCTACCGCGACTATCTCCGTGCCCTCGACACCTGGCGCCACCTGCCGTACACCGACCCCGGGCTGCCGACGGACCTGCTGCCCGCCGACTGGCCCGGCACCCGCTCGGCGGCCGTCTTCCGCGCCCTGCACGAGCGGCTGCGGGCGGCCGGGGGCACGTTCGTCGGCCTGTGACCGAATCCGCGCGGCCTGTGACCGGCTCTGTGAACAGGCGCCTCTTTGTGAAATGTTCATTGCACGACGTGTGACCTCTTGCGTACCAGGAGTCACTCAGCTAAACCTCAGGCTCCTTCACCACTCCTCTCAGACTTCTTACCTACCCTTCGACGGGTCGTACGCGAGTTTGACGAGTAGGTAAGGAAGAGGTCTGTTGCGCATGACCACCACGCCAAAGGCTCAGGGAGCCACGGTCTGGCTGACGGGGCTGCCGAGCGCGGGCAAGACGACGATCGCCCGCCTCCTCGGCGACCGGCTCAGGGCCGAGGGACATCGCGTGGAGGTCCTCGACGGCGACGAGATACGCCGCTTCCTCTCGGCCGGCCTCGGCTTCTCCCGGGAGGACCGCAACACCAACGTGCAGCGCATCGGCCTGGTCTCCGAGGTGCTGGCCCGCAACGGCGTGCTCTCCGTCGTCCCGGTCATCGCCCCCTACGCCGACAGCCGCGAGGCGGTCCGGGGCCGGCACGAGAAGAGCGGGACGCCGTACCTGGAGGTGCATGTGGCGACCCCCGTCGAGGTGTGCAGCGAGCGGGACGTGAAGGGCCTGTACGCCAGGCAGGCCGCGGGTCGGCTGACCGGGCTGACCGGCGTCGACGACCCGTACGAGCCATCCACCGATCCGGCGCTGGTACTCCACACCCAGGACCAGACCCCGCAGCAGTCGGCGGACGCGGTGCACGCGCTGCTGGCGGAGCGGGGGCTGCTGGCATGAGCACCTTCACGCTGTCGCACCTGGACGCGCTGGAGTCCGAGGCGGTCCACATCTTCCGCGAGGTGGCGGGCGAGTTCGAGCGGCCGGTGATCCTGTTCTCCGGCGGCAAGGACTCCATCGTCATGCTGCACCTGGCCCTGAAGGCGTTCGCGCCCGCCGCGATCCCCTTCTCACTGCTGCACGTGGACACGGGACACAACTTCCCCGAGGTCCTTGAGTACCGGGACCGTGTGGTGGCCGCACATGGGCTGCGCCTCCATGTGGCCTCCGTACAGGACTACATCGACCGAGGTGTACTGCGCGAGCGGCCCGACGGCACCCGCAACCCGCTCCAGACCGTGCCCCTGACGGAGAGGATCCAGAGCGAGCGTTTCGACGCGGTCTTCGGCGGCGGCCGACGGGACGAGGAGAAGGCGCGCGCGAAGGAGCGGGTGTTCTCGCTGCGGGACGAGTTCTCCCAGTGGGACCCGCGCCGCCAGCGCCCCGAGCTGTGGAACCTCTACAACGGGCGGCACGCCCCCGGCGAGCACGTCCGCGTCTTCCCGCTGTCCAACTGGACCGAGCTGGACGTCTGGCAGTACATCGCCCGCGAGGGGATCGAACTGCCCCGGATCTACTACGCGCACGAACGCGAGGTGTTCCAGCGGGGCGGGATGTGGCTGACCGCCGGCGAGTGGGGCGGGCCGCGGGAGAACGAGACCGTGGAGAAGCGCCAGGTCCGCTACCGGACCGTCGGTGACATGTCCTGCACGGGCGCGGTGGACTCCGACGCCGACAGCATCGAGAAGGTGATCGCCGAGATCGCCGCCTCCCGGCTCACCGAGCGCGGCGCCACGCGTGCCGACGACAAGCTCTCCGAGGCCGCGATGGAAGACCGCAAGCGCGAGGGGTACTTCTAGCCATGAGCACCAGCGCGACCATCGACACCCTGCGGTTCGCGACCGCCGGCTCGGTCGACGACGGCAAGTCCACCCTGGTCGGACGGCTCCTGCACGACTCCAAGTCGGTCCTCACCGACCAGCTGGAGGCCGTCGAGCGCGCCTCCGCCTCACGCGGCCAGGACGCACCCGACCTCGCCCTCCTCACCGACGGACTGCGCGCCGAACGCGAGCAGGGCATCACCATCGACGTGGCCTACCGCTACTTCGCCACCCCGAAGCGCCGGTTCATCCTCGCCGACACACCCGGCCACGTGCAGTACACCCGCAACATGGTCACCGGCGCCTCCACCGCCGAACTGGCGATCATCCTCGTCGACGCCCGCAACGGGGTCGTCGAGCAGACCCGGCGGCACGCCGCGATCGCCGCCCTGCTGCGCGTCCCGCACGTCGTCCTCGCCGTCAACAAGATGGACCTGGTCGGCTACGAGCGGGCCGAGTTCGAGCGGATCGTCGCCGACTTCACCGCCCAGACCGCGGAGCTGGAGCTCCCCGAGGTCACCGCGATCCCGGTCTCGGCGCTGGTGGGCGACAACGTCGTCGACCGTTCCGCGCACATGGGCTGGTACGACGGCCCGGCGCTCCTGGAGTTCCTGGAGAACGTCCCGGTGGCCGCGGACGCCGCCGACGCCCCGGCCCGCTTCCCGGTCCAGTACGTCATCCGGCACGGTGACGTCCGCCACTACGCGGGCCAGCTGGTCTCCGGCTCGCTGCGGGTCGGCGACCGGGTCACCGTCCTTCCGTCCGGGGTCACCTCCACGATCGCGGCGATCGACGTGCTCGGCGCCGGGGCCGGATCGGCCCATGCCCCGCAGTCCATCGGGGTACGCCTGGCCGACCAGCGGGACGTCTCGCGCGGCGACATGATCACCACGGGCCCGGAGGCGCCGGTGCTCACGCAGGACGTGACGGCGGCCGTGTGCCACCTGGCCGACCGGCCGCTCCGGGTCGGCGACCGGGTGCTGCTCAAGCACGCCACCCGGACCGTCAAGGCGATCGTCCGGGACCTGGGGGGCGCGGCCGAGCTGGTCGCCAACGACCTGGGCCGGATCACCCTGCGCAGCGCCGAGCCGCTGCCGCTGGACGCCTACGCGGTCTCCCGCCGTACCGGCGCGTTCATCCTGATCGACCCGGCGGACGGCGCGACGCTGACCGCGGGAATGGTGGAGTTCGGCTGATCCCTCCCCCTGCGGAAGAGCCCCCGGGAACCGGGGGCTCTTCCGTATGTGCCGCGTCACAAGGTCACGGCGCGTCAATAACGCGGTAACAGCGGAGCCGGATGTGCGAGACGGGCCCACCGGCGGGGTAAGCCACCCGTTACCGGGACGAACGTCTCGTCAGGGGGGCGCCGCCGGTGTCCGGGACGGGACCCGTACCATTCCTACAGTTGAAAGCAGGACAAGCAGTGATCGCCTGCGCCATGAACGGAATCGCCGTGTACGAACCACCTTCCGCCGCCTCCTGGCGTATCGCGCTGCCGCACACCGTCGCGGCCGTGCCGGTCGCCCGTGCCCTGGTGCGCTCGGCGATGGAGGAGGCGGACCACGCGGCCGACCCCGACACCGCCGAACTGCTCACGGCGGAACTGGTCGCCAACGCCGTGGAGCACACCGCCGGCAGGGGACCGATAGAGCTGGTCGTCGAGCTGGTGCCGGGGGGCTGCAAGGTCGAGGTGCACGACCCGGACCCGGCGCCGCCCGGGCATCTCACCCGTCCGGTGATCGAGGAGCCCGACCCCATGCAGGAGGGCGGGCGCGGCCTGCTGCTGATCCGCGCCCTCAGCTCGTCCTGCGGGCACCGCCCCACCGAGTCGGGCAAGGCGGTGTGGTTCAGGCTTCCTGCAGTACCGCGTCAGTGGCGTCCGGCGTGAGCGTCCCGGCGGCGGCCAGCGTCGAGTTCCGGCGCCCGTAGCCGAGGTAGACCAGCAGGCCCACGGCCAGGAAGACGGCGAACTGGATCCAGGTCGTCCACCCGGTCTCGTACATCAGATTGAGGCAGAAGCCGACGCCCAGCAGTGGGGCGACCGGGTAGAGCGGCACCCGGAAGGTGCGGGCGAGGGCCGGTTCGCGGCGGCGCAGGGCGATCACCGCGATGTTCACCACGGCCATGATCGCGAGGGTGCCGATGGTACACAGGTTCATCACCGCGTCCAGGGAGGCGAAGGCCGCCGGGAGCGCGAAGACGGCCGCGACGATCAGGGTGCCGGCCACCGGGGTGGCGGTCCTCGGGGAGACCTTCTCGAAGACGCGCGGGATCAGGCCGTCCCGGGACATGGACATGAGGATGCGGGTCTGGCCGTACATCACCGCGAGGACGACCGAGGCGATGGCGACGACCGCGCCGAAGGCGATCACACCGCCGCCGATCGCGGACCCGGTGACCTGGTTGACGACGTAGGAGAGGGCGGCGGGGCGGCCCGCGACCTGGTCGCCGCCGATGGCGCCGATCGCGGCCAGCGCGACCGCGCAGTACAGCAGGGTGACCACGCCCATGCAGACGAGGATCGCGACCGGGATGTCCCGACGCGGGTTCTTCGCCTCCTCGCCGGCCGTGGTGATCGCGTCGAAGCCGATGTAGGAGAAGAACGCGGCGGTGGTGCCCGCGCCGATGCCGCCGAGGCCCGCCGGGGAGAACGGCACGAGGTTGCCGTCCTTGAAGGCGCTGAAGCCGATCGCGCAGAACGCGAGCAGGATGACCAGCTTCACGGCCGCCATCGCTGCGGTGGCCCGGGCGCTCTCCCGGACCCCGCGCACCAGCAGCACGGCGGCCATCGCGATGACGATCACGGCGGGGAGGTTCACGATCCCGCCGTCGCCGGGGCCCGCGGACAGGGCGTGCGGGAGCTGGAGGCCGGTGAGGCTGCGCAGCAGTTCGTTGACGTACTGGCTCCAGCCGACCGCGACGGCCGAGATCGAGATGCCGTACTCCAGGAGCAGGCACCACCCGACCAGGAACGCGGTGGACTCGCCGAGTCCGGCGTAGGCGAAGGAGTACGACGATCCGGAGACCGGGATCGCCCCGCCCAGCTCGGCGAAGGAGAGGGCGGTGAAGACGCAGGTGACCGCGGCGAGGACGAAGGAGACGACGACGGCCGGGCCGGCCTGGGCGACCGAGTCGGAGAGGCCGACGAAGATGCCGGTGCCGACGATCGCGCCGATGCCGAAGCAGATCAGCTGGAAGAGGCCCATGGTGCGGCGGAGGCCGTGGCCCTCCCGGTCGGCGCCGGATTCGGCCACCAGGAGGTGCGGGGACTTGATGCGGGGCATGCGGGTGGTGCTCGTTTCTGGTGGTGCGGGTGCGATCCGGGGTCGGTCGCGGCGGCGGCTCCGGCAAGGGGTGGTGCCGGGCCGCCGCACAGCATAGGGGCAATGAACAGGGCTGGTCAGGCGAGCGTGGCCACCAGGACGGCCTTGATGGTGTGCATCCGGTTCTCGGCCTCGTCGAAGACGACCGAGTGCTCGGACTCGAACACCTCGTCGGTGACCTCCAGTTCGGTCAGCCCGTGCCGCTCGTAGATCTCGCGGCCGACGACGGTACCGAGGTCGTGGAAGGCCGGCAGGCAGTGCAGGAACTTGACGTCGGCGTTGCCGGTGGCGCGCAGCACGTCCATGGTGACGGCGTAGGGCCCGAGCAGCGCGATGCGCTCGTCCCAGACCTCCTTGGGCTCGCCCATGGACACCCAGACGTCGGTGGCGACGAAGTCGGTGTCGCGCACGCCGTCCTTCACGTTCTCGGTGAGCGTGATCCGGGCGCCGGACGCGCCGGCCAGCTGCTGGGCCAGCTCGACGATGGTGTCGTCCGGCCACAGCAGCCGGGGCGCGACGATCCGGACGTCCATGCCGAGCAGGGCGCCGGTGACGAGGTAGGAGTTGCCCATGTTGTAGCGGGCGTCACCGAGGTAGGCGAAGGCGATGTCGGTGAGCGGCTTGTCGCTGTGCTCGGTCATGGTGAGCACGTCGGCGAGCATCTGGGTGGGGTGCCACTCGTCGGTGAGGCCGTTGTAGACGGGCACTCCGGCGAAGGCGGCCAGCTCCTCGACGACGCCCTGGCCGTGCCCGCGGTACTCGATCGCGTCGTACATGCGGCCGAGGACCCGGGCGGTGTCCTTCACCGACTCCTTGTGCCCGAGCTGCGAGCCGGCCGGGTCGAGGTAGGTGGTGGCGGCGCCCTGGTCGGCGGCGGCGACCTCGAACGCGCAGCGGGTGCGGGTGGAGGTTTTCTCGAAGACCAGCGCGATGTTCTTCCCGCGCAGGTACTGCGTCTCGGTCCCGGCCTTCTTGGCCGCCTTCAGCTCGGCGGCCAGCTCGACCAGCCCGCGGAACTCCTCCTGGGTGAAGTCCAGCTCCTTGAGGAAGTGGCGGCCGGCGAGGGCGGTCGGGACAGTCGCCATGGGGGCGCTCCAGCGGTTGGGGTCGACTTCGGGGACCTTGGAAGTCTATACGATGCTCCACATTTCTATACAGGCCTCCTGGGTCGAGCCTCAGTGGTATGTCACATGTCACGCGTCACGCGTCACGCGTCACGCGTCACACGGCATCCCGCGCCACCGGGCAGCTCATGCACCGCGGCCCACCCCTCCCCCGCCCCAGTTCGCTTCCCGGGATCTCGATCACCTCGATGCCCTGCTTGCGCAGGTGGGTGTTGGTCGTGGAGTTGCGCTCGTAGGCGACGACCACACCCGGTTCCACGGCGAGGACGTTGCAGCCGTCGTCCCACTGTTCGCGCTCGGCCGCGTGCACGTCCTGGGTGGCGGTCAGGACCCGGATCTCGCTGAGGCCGAGGGCGGCCGCGATCGCCCGGTGCATGTGCTCCGGCGGATGGTCGGTGACCTTGAGTTCCTTCTCCCCCACGCCCGGTTCGATGGTGTACGAGCGGAGCATGCCGAGGCCCGCGTACTGGGTGAAGGTGTCGCCGTCGACCATCGTCATCACGGTGTCGAGGTGCATGAACGCTCGCCGCTTCGGCATGTCCAGGGCGACGATGGTCTGTGCCGAGCCGGCCGCGAACAGCTTGTGCGCGAGCATCTCGACGGCCTGCGGGGTGGTGCGCTCGCTCATGCCGATCAGGACCGCGCCGTTGCCGATCACCAGGACGTCGCCGCCCTCGATGGTGGAGGGGTAGGCGGCCTGCCCCTCCGACCAGACGTGGAACGTTTCGCCACGGAAGAGCGGGTGGTGCCGGTAGATCGCCTCGAAGTGCACGGTCTCGCGCTGCCGGGCGGGCCAGCGCATGGCGTTGATGGAGACGCCGTCGTAGACCCAGGCGGAGGTGTCGCGGGTGAAGAGGTGGTTGGGGAGCGGTTCGAGGAGGAAGTCGTCGAGGTCCATGACGTGGAAGCGGACCGAGGTGGGCTCCTCGTGGGCGGCCAGGAACTCGCGCTTGGTCATGCCGCCGACCAGCGCCTCGGCCAGTTCGCGCGCCGGCAGTTTCTCGAAGGCGGTGCGCAGGTGGTCGGTGGCGAGAGGACCGTACTCCTTCTCGTCGAAGACCCGGTCCAGGACGAGGGTGCGGGCGGCCTGGATGTCCAGCGCCTCTTCGAGCAGGTCGCCGAAGAGATGGACGGCGACCCCGCGGTCGCGCAGCACGTCGGCGAAGCCGTCGTGCTCGGCCCGGGCCCTGCGCACCCAGAGGACGTCGTCGAAGAGGAGGGCGTCCTTGTTGCTGGGGGTGAGCCTTTTGAGCTCCAGATCCGGCCGGTGCAGTATGACGCGGCGCAGCCGCCCGGCCTCGGAGTCGACATGGAATCCCATGCCTCCATCCTGACCATCGGCGACCGTGTTCACCCCCTGCTCGACCGTTTCTTGTTCCCGCCCTCTTGTTCTTGTTCTCGTCCTCTTGACGACAAACACGGTCCAGGATTATGGTCAACTTGACTCTAAAAGCGAGGGGGCGGATCCGATGGCCGACATCACACGGCGCCTGGGCTGGCGCCATCTGCGCGGCGCGCCGACGGCGCACGTCAGACACCACCGCGGCGAGAAGCTGCTGCACGACGGACCGGGGCTCAGCTTCTGGTTCCGCGCGCTGACCGCGGCGATCTCCGAAGTACCGGTGGACGACCGTGAACTGGCGATGACCTTCCATGCCCGCACGGCCGACTTCCAGGACGTGGCGGTCCAGGCGACCGTCACCTACCGCGTCGGCGACCCGGCCCTCGCGGCCGCGCGCCTCGACTTCTCCATCGACCCGGACACCGGGGTCTGGCGCGGCACCCCCCTCGAACAGCTCGGCACCCTCCTGACGGAGACGGCCCAGCAGCACGCGCTGGACGCGCTGGCCCGCACCCCGCTGGCGGAGGCGCTGGTCGACGGGGTGGCGGTGGTCCGGGAGCGGGTCGCGGCCGGCCTGACGGCGGAACCGCGGCTGCCCGCCACCGGCATCGAGGTGGTGGCCGTCCGGGTCATGGCGCTGCGGCCGGAGCCGGAGGTGGAGCGGGCGCTGCGCACCCCGGCCCGTGAGCAGATCCAGCAGGAGGCCGACCGGGCGACCTACGAGCGGCGCGCGGTGGCCGTCGAGCGGGAGCGGGCGATCGCCGAGAACGAGCTGGCGAGCCAGATCGAGCTGGCCCGCCGCGAGGAACAGCTGGTCGAGCAGCGGGGCACCAACGCGCGGCGCGAGGCGGAGGAGCACGCGGCTGCCGACGCGGTGCGCGCGCAGGCGGAGGCGACCCGGACGGTGAAGCTGGCGGAGGCGGAGGCGTCCCGGTCCGTGAAGCTGGGCGAGGCGGAGGCGGCCCGGGCGGTCACCCTCGCGCGGGCCGAGGCCGCGGGGGCGCGGGAGGTCGGCGAGGCACGGGCCGCGGCGCAGGCGGCCTGGCTGCGGGTGCACGGCGAGGCGGACGTGGCCACGCTGCACGCCCTCACCGGCGCGCGGCTCGCCGAGAACCTGCCGCGCATCGACAGTGTGACCGTGTCGCCCGACGTGCTGACCGGGCTGCTCGCGAGGCTGGGCGGGGAGCGGGAGTGAGCCTCGCGCCGCGGGCCGTGCTGGTCCACCGGACCACGGAGTACGAGGAGCTGGTGGCCCGGCACGGCACGCACGGCCAGGCCGCCTTCTTCCTCGCCTCCCGGGGCCGGGACATGGCCGAGGTCGCCGAACGGCACCGGCGCACCCGGCGGGCGCTCGCCGAGGTGACCTCGGCGGTGCCGCTGGCCTGGCGCCAGGCCCGGGTGGAGCGGGCCGACCTGGACCGCTTCCTGTTCGCGCCCGAGGACGTGGTCGTGGTGGTCGGCCAGGACGGACTGGTGGCGAACGTGGCCAAGTACCTGGACGGCCAGCCGGTGATCGGCGTCGACACCGACCCCGGCCGCAACCCGGGGGTCCTGGTACGGCACCGCCCGGAGCAGGCGCCCGTCCTGCTGGCCTCGGTGGGCGCCACGGCCACCGGTGCCGACGAGCTGACGATGGTCGAGGCGGTCGCCGACGACACCCAGCGGCTCGTGGCGCTCAACGAGATCTACCTCGGTACCGCCGGTCATCAGACCGCCCGATACCGCCTGGGCCTCGAGAACGACGGGGGTGTCGTCGAGGCCCAGGCCTCCTCCGGGGTGCTGGTGGGCACCGGCACCGGCGCCACCGGCTGGCTGCGCTCGGTGTGGCAGGAGCGCGGCGCCCGGCTCCCGCTGCCCGCCCCCACGGAGGACCGCCTCCTCTGGTTCGTCCGGGAGGCCTGGCCGTCACCGGCGACCGGGACCTCCCTGGTCGCCGGCGAGCTGACGGCCTCGGCGGCCCTGACCCTCACGGTCGAGTCGGACCGCCTGATCGCCTTCGGCGACGGCATCGAGACCGACGCCCTGGAGCTGACGTGGGGGCAGACGGTCCGGGTGGGGGCGTGCGCGCGGCGGCTGCGGCTGGTCGGCTGACCGACCGGCCGCAGCCGCCGCGGGACACCGCCGCGGTTCACAGCCGCGGGTCGACCGGCTCCGACTCCAGTGCCAGCACCCCGAAGACCGCCTCGTGCACGCGCCACAGCGGCTCACCGTCCGCCAGGCGGTCCAGGGCCTCCAGGCCGAGGGCGTACTCGCGGATCGCCAGGGACCGCTTGTGGTTGAGGAAGCGGCCCCGCAGGCGGGTGAGGTTGTCGGGGCGGGTGTACTCGGGGCCGTAGATGATCCGCAGGTACTCCCGGCCCCGGCACTTGATGCCGGGCTGGACCAGCCGGCCCTGCGGGTCGCGGACCACCGCGCCGGCCGGCTTGACGACCATGCCCTCGCCGCCCCGGCCGGTCATCTCCAGCCACCAGTCGACGCCCGCCTGTACCGACTCCGGGTCGCCGGTGTCGACGTGCAGGCGGCGGGTGGTCTGCAGCAGGCCCGTGGGGTCGTGCTCCACCAGTCGGTCCAGGAGGGCGAGTTGCTCGTCGTGCGGGAGCGCGGCGAGGCTGCGGCCCTGGACCGCGAGGATCTGGAAGGGGGCGAGGCGCACCCCGTCCAGGCCCTCGGTGGGCCAGCAGTAGCGGCGGTAGGCGTCGGTGAACGCGGCCGCGTCGGCGGCGCGTTCACGCTGCCGGTCGCGCAGCTCACCGATGTCGACACCGCGACCCGCCGCGCGCTCCAGGGCGGCCAGTGCGCCCGGGAAGACCGCGCCGGAGGCGGCGCCCACGGCCGCGTACTGCGTGCGCAGCAGGCCGGAGGCCTTGAGCGACCAGGGCAGCAGTTCGGCGTCCAACACAAGCCAGTCCGTGGCGAGTTCGTCCCAGAGGCCGGCTGCGTCGACCGAGGCGCGGATCCGGCCGAGGATCTCCTCGGTCACCGACTCGTCGGCGAAGAACGGGCGTCCGGTGCGGGTGTAGAGGGAGCCGGTCGGGCCGGGGGCGACGCCGAAGCGCTTGTGCGCGACCTCCGCGTCCCGGCACACCAGCGCCACCGCCCGCGAGCCCATGTGCTTCTCCTCGCACACCACCCGGGCGACCCCGTCCGTGGCGTACTGGGCGAAGGCCTCCGCCGGGTGTTCCAGGTAGCCCTCGACGTGCGAGGTGGCGGTCGGGGCCATGGTCGGCGGGAGGTACGGCAGCAGGCGCGGGTCGATCGCGAAGCGGCTCATCACCTCCAGGGCGGCTGCCGCGTTCTCCTCGCGGACCGCGATCCGGCCCTGGTGACGTGTCTCGACGACCCGTCGCCCGTGGACGTCCGCCAGGTCCAGCGGGCGTCCGTCCTGCCCGCCCGGCGCCTCGGTGTGCAGCGGGCGGGCCGGCTCGTACCAGACCCGCTCGGCCGGTACGTCGACCAGCTCCCGCTCCGGCCAGCGCAGCGCGGTGAGCTTGCCGCCGAAGACGGCGCCGGTGTCCAGGCAGATGGTGTTGTTCAGCCAGCTCGCCTCCGGGACCGGGGTGTGGCCGTAGACGACGGCCGCGCGGCCCCGGTAGTCCTCGGCCCACGGGTAGCGCACGGGCAGGCCGAACTCGTCGGTCTCGCCGGTGGTGTCGCCGTACAGCGCGTGCGAGCGGACCCGGCCGGAGGTGCGGCCGTGGTACTTCTCGGGCAGCCCGGCGTGGCAGACGACCAGCTTCCCGCCGTCGAGGACGTAGTGGCTGACCAGTCCGTCGATGAACTCCCTTACCTGTGCCCTGAACTCCTCGCTCTCGCGGTCCATCTGCTCGATGGTCTCGGCGAGTCCGTGGGTGTGCTGGACCTTGCGGCCCTTGAGGTAGCGGCCGTACTTGTTCTCGTGGTTGCCGGGCACGCACAGGGCGTTGCCCGACCCGACCATCGACATGACGCGGCGCAGCACGCCGGGGCTGTCCGGGCCGCGGTCTACGAGGTCGCCGACGAAGACGGCCGTACGGCCCTCGGGGTGGACGCCGTCCTGGTAGCCCAGCTTGGCGAGCAGGGACTCCAGTTCGCTCGCGCAGCCGTGGATGTCGCCGACGATGTCGAAGGGGCCGGTGAGGTGGGTCAGGTCGTTGAACCGCTTCTCGGTGACGACGGTCGCCGACTCGATCTCCTCGACACCGCGCAGGACGTGCACCTTGCGGAAGCCCTCGCGCTCCAGGTGGCGCAGGGAGCGGCGGAGTTCGCGGATGTGGCGCTGGATGACCCGGCGGGGCATGTCGGCGCGGTCGGTGCGGGCCGCGTTGCGTTCGGCGCACACCTCCTCGGGCACGTCGAGGACGACGGCGATGGGCAGCACGTCGTACCGCCTGGCCAGGTCGATCAGCTGCCGCCGGGACTCCTGCTGCACACTGGTCGCGTCGACGACCGTACGGCGGCCGGCGGCGAGCCGCTTGCCGGCGATGTAGTGGAGGACGTCGAAGGCGTCCTTCGTGACGCTCTGGTCGTTCTCGTCGTCGGAGACCAGACCCCGGCAGAAGTCGGAGGAGATGACCTCGGTCGGCTTGAAGTGGCGCCGGGCGAAGGTGGACTTGCCGGAGCCGGAGGCGCCGACGAGGACGACCAGGGAGAGGTCGGTGACGGGGAGGACCCGCCCGGTGCGCTGTGTCTCGGTCATGCCGCCTTCGCCTCCTTCGCGATGTAAACGGTGAATGTGGCCATCTGGGTGGGCGGGCCGACCTCGGGGTCCTCCGGGCCGACGGGGGTGAACTCGACGTCGTAGCCGTGGAGTTCGGCGACCCGGCGGGCCCAGGCGCGGAACTCCTCGCGGGTCCACTCGAAGCGGTGGTCGCCGTGCCGGGTGTGGCCGGCGGGGAGGGTCTCCCAGCGGACGTTGTACTCGACGTTCGGCGTGGTGACGAGGACCGTGCGGGGGCGGGCGGCGCCGAACACGGCGTACTCCAGGGCGGGCAGCCGCGGCAGGTCGAGGTGTTCGATCACCTCGCTGAGCACGGCGGCGTCGTATCCCTTGAGTCGCTTGTCGGTGTAGGCGAGCGAGCCCTGGAAGAGCGTGACGCGGGACGCCTGCCGCTCCCCCATCCGGTCCAGCTTGAGCCGCCGGGAGGCGATGGTGAGCGCCCGCATCGACACGTCGACGCCGACGATCTCGGTGAAGGACGGGTCCTTCAGCAGCGCCTGCACCAACTGGCCCTGCCCACAGCCGAGGTCGAGGACCCGGGCGGCACCGGCGCGCCGCAGCCCCTCGATGATCGCCTCGCGGCGCTGCACGGCGAGCGGGGTCGGCTTCTCCTCGGTCTCCGTCTCCTCCTCGACCGCGTTGTCGATCTCCTCGACCTCGCTGTCGTCGGCCTCGGCGAGCCGTACCAGCTCCAGCCGTTCCATCGCCTGCCGGGTCAGCGACCAGCGGCGGGAGAGGTAGCGGCTGGTGATGAGCTTCTGCTCGGGGTGGCCGGGCAGCCAGCCCTCGCCCGCGCGCAGCAGCTTGTCGACCTCTTCGGAGGAGACCCAGTAGTGCTTGGCGTCGTCGAGGACGGGGAGCAGGACGTAGAGGTGGCGCAGCGCCTCGGAGAGGGTCAGCGCCTCGGACTCCAGGACCAGTCCGACGTACCGCGACTCTCCCCACTCCGGGAACGCAGTGTCCAGGGCGACCGGTTCGGCGGTCACCGTCCAGCCGAGCGGCTCGAAGAGCTTCCGTACGAGGTCGGGGCCGCCACGGGCGGGCAGCGCGGGCACCTCGACACGCAACGGCCTTGTCCGCGCCGGGGCTTCGGGGCGGGCCTTGCAGACGCCACGCATCGCGCTGGAGAAGACGTTGCCGATCGCCACCGCGAGGAGTGAGGAGGCCGCGTACGGGCGGTCGTTGACGTACTGCGCGAGCGCCGCGTCGGGTGCTCCGCCGCGTCCCCTGCCCTTGCCGCGCCGCACCAGCGCCACCGCGTCCACCTCCAGGAGCAGCGCCGCCGTGCAGCGCTCGGCGTCCGCCTCGGGGTAGAAGACGTGCGCGACGCCGTGCGAGGTGGTGAAGGTCTGCGCGTTGTCGGGGTGCTTGTGCAGCAGGAACCCGAGGTCGGTCGCGGGACGTTCGGGAGTGCCGGTGGTGGTGATCGTCAGGAACACGGTGGGTCGCCTCGAAAAGGGTCAGGGAAGGGCGCGAAAGCGCTGGTCGCGCGGATGTTCGCGGTTCCAACGTACCTAGGGACGCGGGGCGGGTGCGCGGAATTTCTCCCGGCAGAGCGGGGCAGACGAACGACGGCGCAGCGCGGCCAGACAAGCGGAACGCTCAGCCGTCGGCCCGTTTCCAGGCGCCGACGCCGAGCTTGCCCGTGGTGCCGAGATCCAGGTGCGGGGTGACCATGACGGGGTCGGCGCCCGGCTTCGCCAGGACCCGGACGTAGGGCACGTTCACGGCCGTGCCCGCAAGGGTCGTGTTGCGCCAGGTCAGGCCGGAGAGGGCGGTCTCACCGGGCTTCAGGACCAGCCGGCTCGGCGGGTCGTCGAAGCCGGTTCCCGTGGCGACGGCGGCGCCGCCGTGCAGGATGCGGATGCCGTCGACGGGCCGGCGGTTCTCGTCCAGGAGGCTCAGCTCGGGATAGCCGTCGAGCGCGTAGTCCCGTTTCCCGCAGTTCTCCAGGTGGAGTCCGACGACCCGCAGGCCCATCGCGGCGTCGCCGTCGTCGGCCCACAGCCGCACACCGGAGGCGGGGCAGGCGCCGGTCCTGGCGGGTGCCTCGGCGGCGGGGACCTTGGTGACCTTCTCGACCTTCACCCTGGTCACCGGGGAGGCTCCCGGGGCGAGCGTGCCCAGGTCGACGGTTCCGGTCGTGGTGCGGCCCGGCGCCACCTCGGGCACGGTCACCTCCGTGGTGTCCATGACCGCGCCGGTGTCCGTCGTGAAGGCGAAGAGCACGGTGTAGGTCATGGCCTCGTCGCCGTCGTTGCCGACCTGGTAGGCGGCGGAGATGCCGGAGTCGCCGGGCAGCCGGTCCGCGTGCACCGAGCCCGGGGAGGCGGACGGGGCCGGGGAGGCGGAGGGGATGGTGACCGAGGTGATCCGGACGCCGTCCACCGGGGGGTCGGTGACGGCGGCGGAGGGCGCCGGGACGGCCGCGCGGGCTCCGCCGCCGGTGTCCGGGTGCTCCGTGCCGCAGGCCGTGGCCAGGAGGAGGACGGCGGCAGGGGCGAGGAGACGAGGGCGGGGTCTGCGCATCCGGTCACCCCATCAGGGCGAACGCCGGGCGACTGTGACGGAAGCCATAACTCCGGTCACAGCCCTGTCACAGCGGACCGGATACCCGGCCGCTGACCGGATGCGCGAGGACCCGGCCGGTTACGACAGCTGCGGCTGGACCTGGGCGGAGATCAGCTCCAGGTGGTCCAGGTCGGAGAGGTCGAGGACCTGGAGGTAGAAGCGGCGGGAGCCGATCTCGGCGTAGCGGCCGATCTTCTCGACGACCTCGGCGGGGGTGCCGGCCAGGCCGTTCTCCTTCAGTTCGGCGACCTCGCGGCCGATCGCGGCGGCGCGACGGGCGACCTCCTGGTCGTCCTTGCCGACGCAGACGACGAGGGCGTTGGAGTATGTCAGCTCGTCCGCCCCGCGGCCGGCCGCCTCGGCGGCGGCCCGCACCCGGCCGAACTGCCGCTCACTGTCCTCGACCGAGGCGAACGGCATGTTGAACTCGTCGGCGTACCGCGCGGCCAGCTTCGGGGTGCGGGTGGCGCCGTGGCCGCCGATCAGCACCGGGATCCGCGCCTGGGCGGGCTTGGGCAGCGCGGGCGAGTCGGTGAGGTCGTAGTAGGTGCCGTGGAAGTCGAAGGTGTCGCCGAGCTTGGTCTCCCAGAGCCCGGTGACGATCGCCAGCTGCTCCTCCAGGCGGCCGAACTTCTCCTTCGGGAAGGGGATGCCGTACGCCTTGTGCTCCTCCTCGAACCAGCCTGCGCCGAGGCCGAGTTCGATCCGGCCGCCGGACATCTGGTCGACCTGGGCGACCTGGATGGCGAGCACGCCGGGCAGGCGGAAGGTTCCTGCGGTCATCAGGGTGCCGAGGCGGATCCGCTTGGTCTCGCGGGCGAGTCCGGCGAGGGTGATCCAGGCGTCGGTGGGGCCGGGCAGGCCGTCCACGTCGCCCATCTTCATGTAGTGGTCGGACCGGAAGAAGGCCTCGAACCCGAGGTCCTCGGTGGCCTTGGCGACGGTGAGGAGGGTGTCGTAGCTCGCGCCCTGCTGGGGCTCGGTGAAGATACGAAGGTCCATATACCTATCCTGCACGGCTCCCGCCCCGTCAACCGCATCGGCGCCACCCGTCACGGGCGTCCACCCTCGGGTGAATATCGTCAACGGCGGGGCCACCGGGCGGCGCGGGCCAGTGACCGGCCAGTGCAGTGATCGTTGGGTGGGGGGAGCCGGGCCGTCCGGCACCCGCGCCGGACGGTCGCCGTCGCCGCGCGTCGTTCGTGGCCCGCCGCCGACGGCGGGCCGGGGGGTCGAGGAGGCCGTCTTGTCCGAAGAGCCCGTTCCACCGCAGGGTGGCCCCTCGTCCGGTCAGCCGAAGGGGCTGCTCCAGCAGATGGAGGAACTCATGGCGGCGTTGAACGCGGACCTTTCCGCCCTGGACGCGGACCTGCAGCGGCCCCCGCGGATAGAGGCCGACCACCTCGGCTAGGACCTCCTCCCAGTCCTAGCCAGCCCTCGCGGACCTCCTCCCAGCCCCTAACTACCCCTCGCGGACCTCCTCCCGGGCCGCCAGCTTGCGGAGCATCTCCAGGACCCTGTCCCGGGACTCGTCGGCCGCGTCGATGGCCTCCATGCACTGCCAGTACGTCGCTTCGTCGGCCGCGGCACTGGCCATGCCGACCAGCGCGATGCCGACCTCGGCAAGGAGGCCGCCGAGGGAGAGAAGCGTGGCACGGGCGTCGTCCAGTTCGGTGAGCTGGGCGGCGCGCAGGGTGCCGGGGTCCAGATCGGGGGTGCCCAGCACGCCGCAGCCCCGGCCCGCGAGCTCGGTCAGGCCGAGGGCCTCGCCGCGCAGCTCCGGCGGGCCGGAGACGGCCAGCCGGCTGCCGATCGCCTGGGCCAGGGCCTGAGCCTGCCACACCTCGGTCATCATCTCCGGAACGCCCGCGCCGTGCGCCAGCGCCTGTCTGCTCGCCACGATGAGCCGCATCGCGTCCATCCGTCGCCCCGTCCCCGTCGGTCCGAACTGCCTTGCCGCACTCAGTAGTTCACTACCCAGAGTGAGGGTTCCTGAGACACGGAGCCAGGGGAAGACGGAAATCTGTGGACAACAATTCGGATTCGGGCGGGATGATGGCTACTGAGCGTTAAACCGGAGTGCCGTACTCCTCGCCCAGGCCGTACCGACGGCCCCTCAGGCGGGCGGGAAACGCTCCTCGTTGCGGTCGATCTTCGCGGCCAGTGCGGCCAGCGGGTCGATGTCCAGGACGTCGCAGAGCTGGAGGAGGTACGACAGGACGTCGGCGACCTCGTCCGTGACCCGGTGGGCGGTGCCGGGGTCGGCCATCACGCGGGACGACTCCTCCGGGGTCAGCCACTGGAAGATCTCGACCAGTTCGGAGGCCTCCACGCTGAGGGCGGAGACGAGGTTCTTGGGGGTGTGGTACTGCCGCCAGTCGCGGGCGGCGGCGAACTCGGCCAGCCGGCGCTGGAGTCCCGCCACGTCCAGGGGTTCGTCGGTCACACGTCCAGGTGTACCACTGTGATCGCCCCCGCTCCGTCGGCCCACGAGGCGTCGCTCACCGCGCCGACCAGCCGGATGTGGCCGCGCTCGCCCATCAGGACGGCCGTGCGCAGGAGTTCGGCGCGCTGGCCCGGGTCGAGGCTGCGGTCGAAGCCGTCGGCGAGGACGGTGAGACCGCGCATGGCGTCGGGAACCTCGCCGGGTGCGTCGACCGCCAGGACGCCGGGGCCGGTGAAGAGGACCAGGGCGAGGGCGACGTAGCGCAGTTCACCGTCGCCGAGCCGCTCCAGCTCCGTGCGGTGGCCGTCGCCGCGGTCGAGGAGCGCCCGTACCGTGCCGTCGCCGAGCGGCTCGGCGAGCAGGTCGACGACGGGGCCGGCGCAGCCGGTGCGCACCGCGTCGACGAGCAGACCGTGCCGGCGCCCGCACTCGGAGCGGGTGCGCCACACCACGTCGGCGAGGTTGTCGCAGCCGCGCAGCAGCCGGCCGGAGCCGGTCAGGACGGGGGTACGCATGCCGTCGGGCCGCGGATCGCAGGGGAACACCGACCGCAGGGCGACGACCATCTGCTCGGCTGCGGCGAGGACCTGCCGCTGCCCGTCGGTCTTCCCGGCGACGCGCAGCGGCAGCAGGGCGGTGCCGAGGCGGTCGTCGGGGAGCGGGGCCCGGGTCACCGGCGCGGAGCCCGCGGTGTGCCAGGCGGCCTGCACGGACGGGCGGCTCGGGTCGCGCAGCGCGGTCTCCAGGAGCACGAGGCCGCCCGCGGTCAACCGTTCGCCGACGATGCGCAGTTCGGGCTCGGCCTGCACGGCGAGGTCGAGCCGCACCGGCCCCTCGGCGCCGTCGGCCGTACACCCGATACGGAACCCCCGGCGCCGCTGCGCGTCGGGCCGGGCCCGCTCCGGCACCAGCGCGCCCGGGTCCGGGAACACCTCCGCGAGCGCGGCCCCGCCGCCGAGCCGGGCGAGCGCCTCGTAGGCCGCGAGCGCCGCGCTCTTCCCGCTCCCGCTGGGCCCGGCGAACAGCGTGACCTGCCCGACGGGGAAGGTCGCACCACGATGCCGGGCGAAGGCGGAGAGCCGGAGCTCGGTGACCCGGGGGCGGGGGTCGCGACGGGGCGGGGCGGCAGGCGCCGGGCGGGGAGCCGGGGCGGCGGCCGGTGGCGATCCCCGGCCGCCCGAGCAGGCGCGCGGGACGGTTTCCGACGGCTCGGCGGACGCGCCGGAGCCTGCCGGACGGGTCCGCTCGGGCGCCGGGCCGCCGGGCCCCGCCGGGACGTTCGGCGCCACCGACGGCACCCTGCCTTCGGGCGACAGCGGCAGCAAAGGCGACGGCGACGGCGACGGGACCGGCGTATCGCCCGGAGCGGAACGGGCGCAGCGGGCGGAAGGAGAGGGGTGGGACGCGGACGAGGCGGAGGGCACGGCCATATGCGGACCGTAGGGCTCCGGCCGCCCGGCGAACCGTTCCCTCGTCGGGACCTTCCTACGATCGGGGGACGGGCACTCAGCCCCCGGAGACCCCCGCCCCCTCCATCAGCCCGCTGACCTCCGTGCCGGGCGGGGTGAGGAGGAAGACATTGCGGTCGACCCGGTGCATTCCGCTGGCCAGGCCGAAGACCACGCCCGTGCTGAAGTCGAGGACGCGCTTGGCGACCTCCGTCTCGGCGCCGGTGAGGTCGAGCAGGACCGGTATCCCGGCCATCAGCGTCTCGGCGACGTCGCGGGCGTCGGCGAAGACGTTGACCCGCAGGACGACGAAACGGCGGCGCGTCTCGGTCTCCGCGTCCGGCAGCGCCCGGTGGTCCACCGCCGACGGCCAGGCGTCGCGGCCCCGCAGCGGCACCACCTGGGCGAGCCCCTCCCACTGTTCATCGGTGACGTCGTAACGGCTCACCGGCTCCCCCTGACCTGACTCACACTCGATGCCTGCACCAGCCAATTCTTACGCCAAGTCACCCGTTCGGCCCAACAGCGACACGAAGGGCGAGCGTTTCCGGGCGCCCGTGCACGAAAGAAGTGATCTTGTCACTATTCAGGCGATTGCCGCGCATTGGGGGCTTCTTACCGCCCTCACACCGGACTCTTCTCCTCCTGTGCCGCCCTGCTCACCGCCCGCGATTACCGTCCGGTCCGTGCACTTGGCAGAAACACAACAGGTGACACCCGACCGGCGGACACAGTCGGCGGTGTCCGCCGGTCCGGGCGATGCCGGAGCCCCCGCTCCCTGGCACCGGGTCCTGACCCTCCTCGCCGACATCGGTCTGTTCATCGGCACCCGGTCGGTGTGGACGCAGGCGGTGACGCACCACCTGGTCCTGGCAGTCCTGATCTCCCTCTGCTACGTCTCGATCCTGGTGACCGGCGTGCTGACGCTGACGGTCCGCAGCACCCGGTCGCTGGCCCGCCTCGACCTGGTCGTCCTGGTCACGGCGGTGACGCTCGCGCTGTGCGCCTGGATCCTGAACCACAACGGCGGCGACGAGGGCGCCCTCACCACCCAGGCCGCCAGGGAACTGCTCGCCGGCCACCCCATCTACGGCCAGGCCTGGCCGTGGCTGTTCCACGACACGGGCATCGCCCTCACGCCGACGATAGGCGGCGGCTACGACTACACGTACGGCTATCCCCCGCTGGCGCCGCTGCTGACCGTCCCGCTGTTGTGGCTCGGCCACCACGGCGCTCCGGCGACGGCGGCGTGCGCGGGCGCGCTGATCGCCGGCACGGTCGCGCTGTGGCGGATGCTCCCGGTGCCGTGGCGGTCGGCGGCGACGCTGTCCTGCCTGGGCTTCGGCTTCCTCTCGACGTACGCCCGGGTCGGCTACCCGGCGGTCATCGCCCTGGCGCTGCTGATCCCGGTGGTGGTGCGCTGGCCGCGGATCGGGCAGGGCGGCCGGCTGGGCGCGGCCGGGATCGCGCGGGCGGCATGCCTCGGGGCCGCGTGCGCGGCGCAGCAACTGCCGTGGTTCGTCACGCCGTTCCTGCTGGCCGGCATCTACGCCGTGCGGCGCGGGGAGCTCGGCGGCCGGGCCGCCGCCCTGGTGGTCCTGCGGATCGCCGGGCTGGCCGTCACGGTGTGGCTGCTGATCAACACGTACTTCATCGCGTCCGAGCCCGGCCGCTGGCTGGGCGGGATCGCGCTGCCGCTGACCCAGGGCGCCGTGGTGCACGGCCAGGGCCTGGTGGACATCACGCTCTACTACACGAACGGCAGCGACCGCATCGACTGGTACTCGCACGCGAGCATGCTCCTCGCGGCGGCCCTGCTCGCCCTGTTCGTGCTGTTCGTACGGCGTCTCGGCCCGGCGGCGACCGTGCTGCCGTGGCTCGCCTTCTTCCTGGCGACCCGCTCCCAGGACGGCTACTACCTGCTGATGACCCCGCTGTGGCTGGCGGCGGCCGTCACGGCCCCGCTCTCGGAGTTCGAGCGTGCCTGGCAGCCGCGCCCGGCCCTGCTGACCGGCTCCCGCCGGCGCCCCGCCCTGATCGTGACGGTCGTCCTGCTGCTCACGCCGGCGCTGGTGAGCGCGGCGCTCGCGGTGTCCGGCAGACCGCCGCTGCGGATGGAGATCACCGCGCTGCGGCGCACCGGGCAGCAGGCCTCGGTGGTCAGGACGATGACGCTGAAGGTGGTCAACACGGGGAGCGTGCCGCTCACCCCGCACTACACGCTCACCACCGGCCAGGGCATGAGCAGGTACTGGCTGCTGGTGCGGGGGCCGGCGACGATCCCCGGGCACGGCACGGCGAGTGTCGAACTCAAGCCGGACAACGGCCGGTTCGGCATCCCGGCCAAGCCGAGCACCCGGATCCGGCTGCGTGCCTTCACGGCGGATCCGCAGACGCTGTCCAGCCAGGACGTCAAACTCCGCAGGACGGCCCGCTAGGTCCGCCGGACGCCCCGTCAGGCCGTCGCGCGGGTGAAGCGCAGGGTGGCGGTCACCGTGGTCGGGCCGCCCATCATGCGCATCTGGTTGAACGTGATGCCGAACTCCTCGCGCACGACCGTGAACTCCGCCTCCAGCGTGAGCCCGTCGGCGTCCGCCGAGACCAGCTTCGCGGTGACCTGCTGCGGCCTGCTGATGCCCCGGACGGTGAGCTGACCGTCGACGTGCACCGCGTCGCCCGCACCCCGCTCGGCACCGCGCACCGCGAAGGTCATCTCCGGGTGGTTCCCGGCGTCGAAGAAGTCGGCCGAGCGCAGGTGGTCGTCCCGCTTCTTGTTCTTGGTGTCCAGGGAGGCCGCGTCGATCGTCAGGCTTCCGGTGGCGGCGCCGTCGGCGGTGACCTCGCCCCGGCCGGTGACGCCCGTGAAGGTGCCCTTGACGGTGACCAGGCCCCAGAAGCTCTTGTGCCGGACGGCGACGGTGGAGGCGGTCGGGTCGAGCTGCCAGAGGCCGGTTTCCACGGTGACGGTCATGGCCGTACTCCGATCCATTGATGATTCAAATTTGGATGACTACAGGGACGACTGCACGCTAGCCCAATATCCAAATTTGGACAACAGGTAGACTCGATGCCATGGCCGCCGCCCAGGAACACCCCGCAGAGCTGCCCCCATGCCCGTCCCACACGGGCGGCGGGCTGCTCCCGGCCGAACTGCGCGCGTGGATGCTGCTGCTGGCCGCGACCGGCGCGGTGGAGCAGCGGCTGCGCTCGGTGGTGAAGGAGACGCTGGACGTCTCGCACGACGAGTTCCTGATCCTGTGCCTGCTGGCCGAACTGCCGCGCGAGGGTCTGCGCATGACCCGGATCGCCGAGCTCCTGGGCCGCCCCAAGACCCGCCTCACCTACCAGATCGCCTGCCTCCAGCACGCCGGTCTCGTCACCCGCAAGGCCGCCTGCGGCGACAAGCGCGGCATCGAGGTCGCCCTCACCGACAAGGCCCGCCGCCAGATCCAGGACGCCTCCGCCGCCCTCGCCGAGACGGTCGGGCAGGCGGTCGGCCACGTCATCGGTCCGGAGCAGCGCGAGGCGCTGTGCGCGCTGATCCCGGAGCTCGCCGACGAGACGCCCTGACCGTACGAATCCGGCCACTTCACCCCCGGGAGGCACAGGTCACAACCACGGGGAGGGCAAGGTCACAGCCCTGTCACCAGGTCGACTCAAGCGGTCTGCCCTAGCATCCGAGCATGACGGTCCTGCCTGACGACGGGCTCTCACTGGCCGCCGAGTTCCCTGACGCGACGCAAGAGCAGTGGCAACGCCTGGTCGAAGGTGTGCTGCGCAAGTCCGGCAGGGAAGTCTCGGGCGAGGCCGCCGAGGACGCCCTGTCCACGACGCTGGAGGACGGGCTGCGCACCCGTCCCCTGTACACCGCGCACGACTCCGCACCCGACCCCGGTCTGCCCGGCTTCGCGCCGTACGTGCGCGGCGGCCGTCCGGAGGGCGGCATCGCCGGCGGCTGGGACGTACGGCAGCGGCACGCGGCGGCCCCCGACGGTGCGCTCGTGACCGACCTGGAGAACGGCGTCACCTCGCTCTGGCTGCTCGTGGGCCGGGGCGGCATCCCCGTGCCCGGCCTCGCCCGTGCCCTCGACGGCGTCTACCTGGACCTGGCCCCGGTGGTCCTGGACGCCGGCCGGGACACCGAGGCAGCGGCGGCCGAGCTGTTCCGCTTGTACGACGAGAGGGGCGTCGACCCCAAGACGGTGCGCGGCAACCTGGGCGCCGACCCGCTGGGGTACGAGGCCCGCACGGGCGAGGCGCCGGCCTTCGCGCCCGTCGCCGCCCTGGCGCGGCGCTGCGTCGAGGAGTTCCCGGGCCTGCGCGCGCTGACCGTGGACGCGCTGCCGTATCACGAGGCGGGCGGCTCGGCCGCGCAGGAGCTGGGTGCCTCGCTGGCCACCGGGGTGGCCTACCTGCGGGAGCTGACCGAGGCCGGTCTCGGCGTCGAGCAGGCCCTCGGGCAGCTGGAGTTCCGGTACGCGGCGAGTGCCGACCAGTTCCTGACGATCGCCAAGCTGCGCGCGGCCCGCCGGCTGTGGGCGCGGGTCGCCGAGGTCAGCGGGGCCGCCGACGCGGGTGCGCAGGTGCAGCACGCGGTCACCTCGCCGGTGATGATGAGCCGCCGCGACCCGTGGGTGAACATGCTCCGCACGACGGTCGCGACGCTGGCCGCCGGGGTGGGCGGCGCCGACTCCGTCACGGTGCTGCCGTTCGACCACGCGATCGGCCTGCCGGACGCGTTCGCCCGCCGGATCGCCCGCAACACCTCGACGATCCTGGTCGAGGAGTCCCACCTGGCCCGGGTCATCGACCCGGCGGGCGGTTCCTGGTACGTGGAGCGGCTCACCGACGAACTCGCCCACGCGGCCTGGGAGTTCTTCCGGACCGTCGAGCGGGACGGCGGCCAGGCGGCCGTGCTCCGCTCCGGCCGCCTGCGCACGGACCTCGCGACCACCTGGGCCGAGCGGTCCAAGAAGCTCGCCAAGCGCCGCGAACCCGTCACCGGCGTCAGCGAGTTCCCGCTGCTGGCGGAGAGGCCGGTGGAGCGCGAGCCCGCGCCCGAGCCGCCGTCCGGAGGCCTGCCCCGGGTCCGCCGCGACGAGGCGTACGAGGAGCTGCGCGCCCGCTCGGACGCCCACCTCGCGGCGACCGGCAGCCGCCCCCGGATCTACCTGGCCACGCTCGGCCCGGCCGCCGCGTACACCGCCCGGGCCGGCTTCGCCGCCAACCTCTTCCAGGCCGGTGGCATCGAACCCGTCGCCGAGGGCAGTTTCGAGGAGAGCGGCGCCACCGAGGCGGTGCTCTGCTCCAGCGACGCGCTCTACGCCGAGCAGGCCGCGCAGACCGCCGAGTCGCTGAAGGCGGCCGGCGCCCGGCACGTGGTCCTCGCGGGCCGGGGCGAGTTCGCCGGTGTCGACTCCTACGTCTTCGCGGGCTGCGACGCCGTGGCCGTGCTGTCCGAGACCCTCGACCGCATGGGAGTGTCCTGATGGGAATCCCCGACTTCTCCGGCATCGAGCTGGGGACCCCCGTCACCGAGGGCGGTGACACCGAGTGGCGTACGGCCGTCAAGCACGCCACGGGCAGCGAGGCCCCGTTGTGGGAGACCCCCGAGGGCATCGGGGTCAAGCCGCTCTACACCGGCCGTGACCTGGAGGGCCTCGACTTCCTCGGGACCTACCCGGGCATCGCGCCGTACCTGCGCGGCCCCTACCCCACGATGTACGTCAACCAGCCCTGGACCATCCGCCAGTACGCCGGCTTCTCCACCGCCGAGGAGTCCAACGCGTTCTACCGGCGCAACCTGACGGCCGGCCAGAAGGGCCTGTCGGTCGCCTTCGACCTGCCCACGCACCGGGGTTACGACAGCGACCACCCGCGCGTGACCGGTGACGTCGGCATGGCGGGCGTGGCGATCGACTCGATCTACGACATGCGTCAGCTGTTCGACGGCATCCCGCTGGACAGGATGACCGTGTCGATGACGATGAACGGCGCGGTGCTCCCCGTGCTCGCGCTCTACATCGTGGCGGCGGAGGAACAGGGCGTACCGCCCGAGAAGCTGGCCGGGACCATCCAGAACGACATCCTCAAGGAGTTCATGGTCCGCAACACCTACATCTATCCGCCGAAGCCGTCGATGCGGATCATCTCCGACATCTTCGCCTACACCTCGCAGCGGATGCCCCGCTACAACTCGATCTCCATCTCCGGCTACCACATCCAGGAGGCGGGCGCGACGGCCGACCTGGAGCTGGCGTACACGCTCGCGGACGGCGTCGAGTACCTCCGGGCGGGACGCGAAGCCGGCCTGGACGTGGACGCGTTCGCGCCCCGGCTCTCCTTCTTCTGGGCGATCGGCATGAACTTCTTCATGGAGATCGCCAAGTTGCGGGCGGCGCGGCTGCTGTGGGCCAAGCTGGTCTCGCAGTTCGAGCCGAAGAACACCAAGTCCCTCTCCCTGCGCACCCATTCGCAGACCTCGGGCTGGTCGCTGACCGCGCAGGACGTCTTCAACAACGTCACGCGGACCTGCGTGGAGGCCATGGCCGCCACCCAGGGCCACACCCAGTCGCTGCACACCAACGCCCTCGACGAGGCCCTCGCGCTCCCGACGGACTTCTCGGCGCGCATCGCCCGCAACACCCAGCTGCTGATCCAGCAGGAGTCGGGCACGACCCGGGTCATCGACCCGTGGGGCGGCAGCGCGTACGTGGAGCGGCTCACGTACGACCTCGCGCGCAAGGCCTGGGCGCACATCCAGGAGGTCGAGCAGGCCGGCGGCATGGCCCAGGCCATCGACGCGGGGATCCCGAAGCTCCGGGTGGAGGAGGCCGCGGCCCGCACCCAGGCCCGGATCGACTCCGGACGGCAGCCGGTGATCGGCGTCAACAAGTACCGGGTGGACAGCGACGAGCAGATCGAGGTGCTCAAGGTCGACAACTCCTCGGTGCGTGCGCAGCAGATCGAGAAGCTGCGAAGGCTGCGCGCGGAGCGGGACGAGACGGCGTGCCGGGACGCACTCGACGCGCTGACCCGGGCGGCGGACGGCGACGGAAACCTGCTGGAGCTGGCGGTGAACGCGGCCCGCGCCAAGGCGACCGTCGGCGAGATCTCGGACGCTCTGGAGAAGGTGTACGGCCGGCACGCGAGCCAGATCCGTACGATCTCCGGTGTGTACCGCAACGAAGCCGGCGAGTCCCCGAACGTGGACCGCACCCGGGCCCTGGTCGACGCCTTCGACGAGGCCGAGGGGCGCCGCCCGCGCATCCTGGTCGCCAAGATGGGCCAGGACGGTCACGACCGCGGCCAGAAGGTGATCGCGACCGCCTTCGCCGACCTCGGCTTCGACGTCGACGTCGGCCCGCTCTTCCAGACCCCTCAGGAGGTCGCCCGTCAGGCGGTGGAGGCGGACGTCCACGTGGTCGGCGTGTCCTCGCTGGCGGCAGGCCACCTCACCCTCGTCCCGGCGCTGCGCGAGCAGCTGGCCGAGGAGGGCCGGGCGGACATCATGATCGTGGTCGGCGGTGTCATCCCGCCGCAGGACGTGCCGACCCTCCTGGAGATGGGCGCCACGGCCGTGTTCCCGCCCGGGACGGTGATTCCGGACGCGGCCTACGACCTGGTGAAGCGGCTGTCGGCGGAACTCGGGCACGACCTGTGATCGATGTCGACGCCTATGTGAAGGGTGTGCTCGACGGGAAGCGCGCGGTCGTCGCCCGCGCCATCACCCTCGTCGAGTCCACCCGGCCACAGCACCGGGTGCTGGCACAGGAGTTGCTCACCGAGCTGCTCCCGCACAGCGGCCGGGCCCGGCGGATCGGCATCAGCGGGGTGCCGGGCGTGGGCAAGTCGACGTTCATCGACGCGTTCGGCACGCTGCTGACGGGGCTGGGGTACCGGGTCGCCGTCCTGGCCGTGGACCCGTCGTCGACGCGGACCGGGGGCTCGATCCTCGGTGACAAGACGCGCATGGAGCGGCTGGCGGTCGACCCGGACGCCTTCGTCCGCCCCTCCCCCAGCGCGGGCACCCTGGGCGGTGTCGCGAAGGCGACCCGCGAATCGATGGTGGTCATGGAGGCGGCCGGATACGACGTGATCCTGGTCGAGACGGTCGGCGTCGGCCAGTCGGAGACCGCGGTCGCCGACATGGTCGACTCCTTCCTGCTGCTCAGCCTGGCCCGCACCGGCGACCAGCTCCAGGGCATCAAGAAGGGCGTCCTGGAACTGGCCGACGTGATCGCGATCAACAAGGCGGACGGCCCGCACGAGCGTGACGCCCGTTCCGCGGCCCGGGAGCTGGCGGGCGCGCTGCGCCTGATGCACGGCAAGGACGCCTTCTGGACTCCCCCGGTGCTGAGCTGCAGCGCCCGTGAATCGACGGGTCTGGACGTCGTCTGGGAACGCCTCGAGCAGCACCGGTCGCTGCTCGACTCCACCGGGCGGCTCGCGGACAAGCGGCGGGAGCAGCAGGTGGGCTGGACCTGGTCGATGGTCCGGGACGACCTGCTCGGGCGGCTCGCCGCCCACCCGGCGGTGCGCGCGGCCGCCCCCGGCCTCGAACAACAGGTCAGGGACGGCACGTTGACGGCGACCCTGGCCGCCGAGCGCATCCTGAAGGCGTTCGGCGAATCCCCGGACGGCCCTCAGGCCAGCTGATCCTGGAGCGCCTCGCGGGCCCGGGCCACGCGGGAGCGGACCGTGCCGACGGGACAGTCACTGACCTCGGCGGCCTCCGCGTACGGCAGCCCGACGAGCTGGGTGAGGACGAACGCCTCGCGCCGCTCGTCGGGCAGCGCCGCCAGGAGGTCGAGGAGCGCGACGCCGTCGTCGAAGCCGGGGAGCCCGTTCGGCTGGGCCCGTTCGACCGCCTGTTGCCAGTCGGGGACGTCCGCCGGGCGGGGCCTGGCGGCGGCGTACCGATGGCTGTCCACGACGGCCCGGCGGGCGATCGACAGCAGCCAGGAGCGGGCCGACGAACGGCCCTCGAAGCGGTGCAGGCTGCCCAGCGCACGCAGGAACGTGTCCTGGGCGAGGTCGTCGACCGCCTGCGGGTCGGCGCAGAGATGGGCGACGTAGCGGAGGACGTCGCGGTGCAGAGCCCGTACGAACGCGTCCACGGCGGCCGTGTCGCCGGACCGGGCGGCGAGCGCCCAGGCCGTGATCGACGCGTCGCGTTTCTCGTCCGGCGCAGGGCGTGCGGGCAGGACGGAAGTGATCACTCGGTGTCCTTGTGAGAAAGGGAGAAGGGGGAGACGGCCCTGTGATGCCCGCCGCGGCGCGGGGCTCGATCGGGCGTGCGGCCGCCGTGTTCGTCCGGGGCGCGGGTGGGCGCCCCGGAGCACCAGCTGTCGTCAGGCGACAGCCGTCCGCACGGGCGGACCCCGGGAAGTGATCGCGTGGACGAGGAGAAGCAGCCGTGGCGCCCGGTCCGAACGGCGGCGGCGCAGCCGGGGACGCGGTCGCTCGGGGGTGGCCGGCAGGGCCAGCAGCAGCCGGAGCGGCGCCACGAGGCGGCCGGCGACGGCCCGGACGATACGGAACGCTGCGCGTTCGCCGTGGCCGAGCCAGAGTCCGCACAGCAGCGCGGCGAGGAGGTGGGCGGCGAACATTCCGGTGGAGGCGGTGCCGCCGGTGCCGAAGCCCAGGTATTCGACGGGGTCGGTGTGGGCGGGGCCCATGTGCATCGACCCCATGTTCATGGCGCCCATGTCCCCGGCCATGTCCATGTGCATGGAGCCCATGGGTGCAGTGTGGGTGGTCCACACCTGAGCCGCGGAGAAGCCGGAGTGCAGTGCCGTCTGGGCGGCCACCGCGGCGGACACGACCAGCGGCAGCCCGCGTTCGCGTCCGGACAGGGCCCAGCCGAGGGCGGCGGTGAGCGCCAGAGCGGCGGCCAGGGCCCAGGCGGGCACCCGGGTCCCGGACATCAGGACGTGGCCGAGGGCGGCGAGCAGCACGCAGACGGCCGCGAACACCGCGGACCGTATCGTGCGTGCACACCACCCTGCCGTCATGGCGCATCATCCTTGCATCTGGATCAACCGCGTCAGGGAGTGGTACGGAGATCCACAGGCAGTGCGCTCAACTCACAGGTGGTGTGGGGTGGTTCACAGCGGCCGCATGTCGGCTGCGGGCCGGTGGGGGCTGGTCGCGCAGTTCCTCCCCCGGCCCCAGCCCAGCTCAGCCCTTCACCCACGGTCCCTCCGGCACCCCCGGCCGCACCCTCGCCCCCGTCACGTCCACCACGATCGTGCGGTCGTCGTCCAGGTCCTCCCTGACCCGGCGCAACCGCCCCTCCCCGTCGATCCAGTACCGCACCGGCGCATCCCCTGCGGAGAAGACGTCGTAGCGACGGCCGTCGATCCGGTCCGTTCCCAGGTGGCGGCGGCCCGAGCGGGCGATCCGGCGTGCGTCGTCCGGGCGGGCGGCGGCCAGGGACAGCGTCAGCCGCAGGGCCGTGTCCAGCGAGGCGGGCCCGTAGCTGCGGCGGATCCACGCCGTCGGCCTCAGCCGCGCAGCGTCCCGTACCGCCTCCGCCGTCGACGCCGGTCTCGCCAGCGGGCCCGCGCTGCCGTCCACCTTGGGGCGGGCGACCTCCAGCCCCGCGCCGTCCCACGCCAGCAGCCCCCGCTCCGCCGCGTCGCCGGTGTCGAACCAGCCCACCGCCCGGTGCCGCTGCTCGTCGACCACCGCGCGGACCACGGCCGTACCGCCGGGCAGCGGCGCCCGTACCGTCACCTCGGCCGGGCTGTCCCGGTACGCGCGGAGCGGGGTGAGGGCCAAGCGCCGGGCCTCGGCCGCCGACAGAGGGCGGGGACCGTCGCCGTCGGCGAGGAGGAACGGCAGGGTCGCGCACACGCCCGTGACGGCGGCGAGGGCCGTCCAGGTCCAGGGGGATCGCATCCGTGCTCGTACCTTCGTCGCCGCAGTCCGCATGACATGTACCTACATGCGGACGGGCCGCGCCCGGTCGGCACCGGTGCGCGGCCCGCTCGGCATCACCCGTGCGGGGTGCGCCGTTTACTCCGTACCGAGGCTCCGGACGGCCTCGCGGATCAGTTCCGCGACCTTCTTCGGGTGCGCGAGCATGACCAGATGGGAGGAGTCGACCTCGACCGTGGTCATGCCGGCGCGCTCGTAGCCGTAGCGCTCGACGTCGGGGTTGATGGTGTGGTCCGAGGAGGACACCAGGCCCCAGGACGGCTTGGTCTTCCAGGCCGCGACCGGGGCCGCCTCGGCGAAGGCCGCGCCGGCCAGCGGGCGCTGGGAGACGGCGAGCACCCGGGCGAGGTCCGGGTCCACGTCGGCGGCGAAGATCGCGGGGAACCTGTCGATCTCGACGGTCACGTCGGTGCCGGGCTCGTCCGAGCCCTCGACCGGGAACGGCGTGTACACCAGGGCCGAGGCGAGTTCGGAGTCGGGGAACCGGCCCTGCAGCTCGCCGAGGCTCTCGCCCTCCTCCAGGGCGTAGCCGGCCAGGTAGACCAGGGCCCGCACGTTGTCCTCGGCGCCCGCGACGGTGATGACCGCACCGCCGTAGGAGTGGCCCACCAGGACGACGGGACCGGGAATCGCCCGGACCACCGACGCGATGTAGGCGGCGTCGCCGGTGAGGCTGCGGTTGGGCACGGCCGGGGCGAGCACCTTCACGCCGTCGGCCAGCAGTTCGGGGATCACCCGGGCGAAGCTGGACGCGTCGGCGAAGGCACCGTGCACGAGGACGACGGTGGGTGTGGAGTCGGTCATGGGAGTTCCTTGTCGGCTGTGCGAGGCGTGGGCGGGCGGCCGGCGCGGGTCGACGCCGATGTCGGTGTCGATGTCGTAGGCGGCTTCCGCGTGGCCGGGGGCGGGGTGCGCGATGTCGGTCCCCAGGTCGAAGGCCGCCGTCTTGACGGCCTCCTCCAGTTCCGCTTCCTCGCGCTCCGCCTTGGCCCGGCGGTGGTGCTCGGTCAGCTGGTCCTTGAGGTGCCGCAGGCGCGGGTGGCCGTCGTGGGCGGACGGCTCCGACGGTTCCGACGTCTCGTTCGTGGTCACACCGGCTCCCGGATCAGGCGGTGTGCAGGGCGGTGTGCAGGGTGCGGACGGCCAGGGAGATGGCGGCCTCGGCGGCGTGGGTCTCGCGCAGGGCGTTGAGCATGACGAAGTCGTGGATGATGCCCTGGAAGCGGACGGCGGTGACGGGTACGCCGGCCTCGCGGAGCTTGTTGGCGTAGGCCTCGCCCTCGTCGCGCAGGACGTCGGCCTCGGCGACGATGACCAGGGCCGGGGGCAGGCCGGTGAGCTGCTCGGTGGTGGCGCGCAGCGGGGAGGCGGTGATCTGGGCGCGCTCGGTCTCGTCGGTCGTGTACTGGTCCCAGAACCAGAACATGCCGTCGCGGCGCAGGAAGTAGCCGGTGGCGAACTGGTGGTAGGAGTTGGTGTCGAAGCTCGCGTCGGTGACGGGGTAGAACAGCACCTGCTGGAGCAGGGGCAGGCCGCCGCGTTCCTTGGCCATCAGGGTGAGGGCGGCGGTCATGTTGCCGCCGACGGAGTCGCCGGCGACCGCGATCCGGGTGGCGTCCAGGCCCTTGGTCGCGCCGTGGGCGACGACCCACTGGGCGACGGTCCAGTTCTGCTCGATGGCGACGGGGTAGCGGGCCTCGGGCGAGAGGTCGTACTCGGGGAAGACGACGGCGGCGTTCGCGCCGACGGCGAGTTCGCGGACCAGGCGGTCGTGGGTGTGGGCGTTGCCGAAGACCCAGCCGGCGCCGTGGATGTAGATGACGACGGGCAGGGTGCCGGTGGCACCGGCCGGCTTGACGATGCGGGCGCGGACGCTTCCGGTGGGGCCGCCCTCGACGGTGATCCATTCCTCGTCGACCGCCGGCTTGGCGATCTCGCCGGACTGGACCTCGTCGACGGCCTTGCGGCCCTCGGCCGGGGCGAGGTCGAAGAGGTAGGGCGGGTCGGCGGTGGCCTCGACGAAGGCCTGGGCGGCGGGCTCGAGCACCGGCGTGACGGGCGTGACGGCTTCGGACATTGCGAGTCTCCTGGGATTGCGTGCGGCACACCGGGCCGTCCGGCGCCGCCGCGATTCACCGTAGGAGCCCGGTGTGGCGGGCAGTTGCCCCCGAGTGCAGGGCCACCCGTCCCGCAGCGCACCCCGAGGCCCGGGCGCACCGGGTCTCGACCAGCTCGGCGGCGATGTCGGTGGGAGATGGCTACGGTCATCTCCTGCCGAGATGACTGACATCCCGAACCATCGCCGTGGAGAGGGAAGCATGGCGGGCGGCGAAGCGCTGATGGGTGACGAGAGCAACGCCTCCTGTGAGGAAGGTCCCCGTGTCCGTGTCCCCGTCGTCGTCGTCCGAAGTCCGCGCCCCGCGCCGGGAGGCAGCCGCCGAGGCGGCCCCCGGGGTGCCGGGCTGGCTGATCGCGCTGTTCGCCGTCGCCTCAGGCATGACGGTCGCGAACCTGTACTACGCCCAGCCCCTGCTGTCCGAGCTGCGCGGTGTCTTCCACATCAGCGAGGCCACCGCGGGTCTGCTGATCACGCTCACCCAGGTCGGCTACGTGATCGGCATGGTCTTCCTGGTCCCGCTCGGCGACCGGCTGGAGAAACGGAGCCTGATCACCGCCCTGCTGACCATCACCACGCTCGCCCTGGTCGCGGCCGGCCTGGCCACCGGGTTCCCGATGCTGCTGATCGCCTCGCTGATCAGCGGGGCCACCTCCGTGGTCGCACAGATCCTCGTCCCCTTCGCCGCGAGCCTGGCGCCCGACCACGCCCGCGGCCGGGTGGTGGGCCGGGTGATGAGCGGTCTGCTCACCGGCATCCTGCTGTCCCGCACACTCAGCAGCCTGGTCTCCAGCCTCGCCGGCTGGCGGATCGTCTACCTCGGCTCGGCCGTCCTGATGGCCCTGCTGGGCCTGGCCCTGCGACTGGCCCTCCCCAAGCACGCACCGACCACCTCCGTGCCGTACCACCACGTGCTGCGCTCCACCGCGGCGCTGGTGCGCACGCACCCCGCGCTGGTGCGCCGCGGCCTCTACCAGGCGGCGATGTTCGGTGCCTTCAGCGCCTTCTGGACCACCGTCTCGTACGTCCTGACCGGCCCCCGCTTCCACTACTCCGCCATCGGCGTCGGGGTGTTCGCGCTGGTCGGCGCCGCCGGTGCGGCCGTGGCACCGCTGGCCGGGCACTGGGCCGACCGCGGGCTGACCCGGCGGATGACCGGTGCCGCGTTCGCCGTCGCCGCACTGGCCTTCGCGATCGCCGGCTTCGGTCAGCACAGCGTCGTCCTGATCGGACTCGCGGCCGTCGCCCTCGACATGGCCGTCCAGACCAGCCTGATCCTCGGCCAGCACACCGTCTACCAACTCGATCCCCTCGCCCGGGCCCGCCTCAACAGCGCCTTCATCGCGATCTTCTTCATCGGCGGCGCCCTCGGCTCCCAGCTCGGCTCGATCGCCTACCGGTCCGGCGGCTGGAGCGCCGTCAGCCTGTTCGGGGCCGCCCTGCCGGTGCTGGGCCTGCTGTACTGGCTCACCGAACACAGGAACAACACGAAGCGCTCAGCGTAGAGCCGCCAGGGCCGCCTCGACCGATCGACGGAAGGCCGGGGAGGCGTAGATCATGTCGCGCCGGCCGGGACACCCCGGCCGGCGTCCTCGACCGGCTTGAGGAAGCCCCCGCCTCCCGGCCCGTGGAGTGAACCGGGTGCGCTCACGGGTGCCGGACCGGGCGCTCCCGGGCAACGCCTCCCCCGCCGCCGCGCCTAGCGTCACCCACGTACCCAGCCGCATCGGACATCCGCCAGGAGGCGCGCCATGACCACCAGCTCCGAGCCCGGGAAAGCCCTGCAGCACAGTCAGCCGTGGCTGCACCAGAAGGGCGAGGTCATCCAGGAGTTCGGGACCGTCAAGCAGTTCCCCCTCGGCCTCTCGTACGAGGCGCGCATGTACTCCTGCCAGCGCCTGAACCGGGTCCTGGCGGACACCCAGATCCTCTACGGCCTCTACAAGAAGCACCACTGGCTGCTGCGCGGCGCGACCTTCTACCAGCTGCACCTGCTGCTGGACAAGCACGCGGACGACCAGCTGGCCCTCGTGGACACGGTCGCCGAGCGGGTCCAGACCCTGGGCGGGGTCGCGGTGGGCGACCCGCGGCACGTCGCCGAGATCACGTCGATCCCGCGTCCGCCGGACGGTGTCGAGGAGGTCCCGGCGATGCTCTCGCGGCTCCTGGAGGCCCACGAGACGATCCTGGTCGACGCCCACGACGCGGCCGCCCGGGCCGCCGAGATGGGCGACGACGGCACCAACGACCTGCTGGTCTCGCAGGTGATCCGCACCGGGGAGCTGCAGGCCTGGTTCCTGGCGGAGCACCTGGTGGACACTCCCCTGGTCCGCGCCTGAGAGAACCCGGGAGAAGCGGACGCCTGCCTAGGATGCGGCGGAGACCGCCGCCGCACCGAGGCGGGCGCCGTGCCACCGGGAGCAGATCATGGACCTGCGGCAGATGGAAGTCGTGGTCGCCGTGGCGGACGCGGGCGGGTTCACGGCGGCCGCGCGGCGGCTGCACGTGGTCCAGTCCGCCGTCTCCGGCACGGTCCGCGCCCTGGAACGCGAGCTGGGCACGGCGCTGTTCACCCGGACCACGCACCGGGTCGGGCTCACCCCGGCCGGTGAGGCGTTCGTCCCGGCGGCCCGGCAGGCCCTGCGCGCCGCCGAGCTGGCCCGCGAGGCGGTCGACGCGGCGAAGGGCGAGCTGCGCGGCCGGGTGACGGTCGGCACCATGCAGGGGGTCTGGGCGGACCTGCACCGCGCGCTGGCCGCGCTGCGGGCGGAACATCCGCGGGTGGTGGTCCAGTTGCGGCAGGCGGCGGTCGTCGACATCCGCCAGGCGCTGCGCGAGGGCACGGTGGACCTGGCGGTGGTGGCGCTGGACCGCCAGCAGCAGCGCGGTCTGGTGACCCGGCTGCTGGCCCGCGAGGAGATGGTCCTGGTGGCCTCGCCCCGCCGGAGCCTCACCACGAACCGTGCCGACGGCACGATCGACCTGGCCGACATCGCCGAGCTGCCACAGGTGGAGTTCACCCCCGGCTGGGCGATCCGCGACGCGGCCGACCGCGCGTTCCGGGCGGCCGGCGTCGAACGCGCCACGACCTTCGAGGTCAACGACATCGTGGCCGCCTCCGAACTGGTCCGGGCCGACCTCGGCGTCTGCGTCATGCCGCCGACCATCGCCCACCGCTTCCCGGACCTGACGACCTACCGGTTCGCCCGGCACGCGCCGAGCTGGCAGGTGATGGTGGTACGGCCGCCGGGAGAGCCCCCGGCCGCCGTCGCGGCACTGCTGCGCCACATCACGTGACCGGATTCCCCCTCGGCCACACCGACGCGACGCAGAACCCCTCCTCGGTTGGCGGGAGCGGCACGGGCGCGGGGACGGAAACCGTCCCCGCGCCCGCGTGTGCCGCCCGCGTCGCCTCAGTAGTTCTCGGACTCGGGGATCACGTGCATCGCGGCCTCCTCCGCCGACGCCCCGGCGCCGTCCAGGCCCCGGTCGGAGGCGAACAGGTCGGAGTCGGTGACCTCGTGCGCGCCCTCGTCCGGTGCGAGCAGCCGTCCGGCGCGGTCGTCGCCGACCTCGTCGTCGAGGAGTTCGCCGTCGGTGTCCCAGACGTCGCCGAGGTCGTCGCCCTCCGGGACGCCGATGTCCGGCACCTCCTCGGCGAGCCGCTCGTCCAGGGTCTCCCCGCGCAGCCCCTCCGCCGCCGTCACTCCCGTGTGCTCCACGGCCCAGGGCCGCTCCGGCGGCGAGTAGCCCTCGTCCAGGGCCTCCTCGCCGGCCCGGTAGTCCAGCGTGTCCGAGGCATCCAGCAGACCGGCGTCGTCCTGCACCTCCGAACCGTCCGGCTGGTAGACCTCATCACCCATCGCCTCGTCGGTCATACGCGCTCCATCGTCACTCGGGCCGTCAGTTCGATCCGGCCGTCAACCGGAAAGAGTAGGAGGTCGTGGTCGCGGTCGGGCGGTGCGATCACGAAAGCGGTGGTGGGAAGGGTGCGCGGACGGCGGCCAGGACCCGGCGGGCGGTGGCCCGGCCGGGTCCGGCGGTGGGCTCGTCCGGCAGCGGGGCCCGCGGATCCCGCGGCACGGCCCGCGCGAGGGCGAGCCCGCGGCGCCGGCCCCGGGAGAGCCTGTCGCCGTACGTCCCTCTCGCAGGCCGGTGGATCGGGCACGGCGTCCGGCGGGGCCGGAAGGCGGCGGCGCACGGCGTCAGCCGCCCTGGCCGGCGGCGCCCGCCGTCCGCCGCCACTGCGCCGGCGACATCCCGTACGTCTCGCGGAAGGCCCGGCTGAAGTGGGAGGGGCTGGTGAAGCCCCAGCGAGCGGCCACCGCGGCGATCGACCGGTGGGCGGCGCCGGGCAGGGCCAGCTCTTCGTGGGCCGCCTCGAGCCGGCGCGCCCGGACCCAGGCACCCACGGTGGTGCCCTGACGCTGGAAGAGCCGGTGCAGGTAGCGCAGCGAGATGGCGTGCTGGTCGGCGATGTCCTGCGGGGCGAGTCCGGGTTCGCCGAGCCGGGCCCGGACGGACCCGGTGATCCGCTCCCACAGAGCCGACTCGGGCTGCCCGCCGATCCGCTCCAGGGCCACGGTGGCGAGAATCTCGACGACGGTGCGGGCGAGCTGTTCGCGGCGGGCCGGAGTGACCCGGGTGACCTCGTCGACCAGTCCGTCGAGCAGCGGCAGCAGCAGGGCCGCCGCACCCCCCTCGGCCTCGTCCACCGCCGTGGCCGTGAGGGCGTGCAGCTGCCGTTCCTCCAGGCGCAGCAGGGCGCGGGGCACCATGAGGATCCGGGCCCGCTGCCGCTCGGGGAGCACGATCCGGAACGGGCGCCGCGCGTCGTGGAAGGCCAGGGCGCCGGGGTGGAGCTCGGCGGTGCGGCCGTCCTGGAGCAGCAGGGCGGTGCCGGTCAGCTGCCGGCGGACCAGGATGTGGGTGCGGGGATCGGCGGCGGCCGTGCGGGCGCGGCGCAGGATCGTGCCGGGGCCGAAGTCCTCGGTGGCGATCTGGAGGGCACCGAGCCGTTCGGCGGTCAGTTCGCCGGTCCAGGCGCGGTCTCGCTCCGCGGTGACCTCGACGTCCACGAAGGTCCGGGAGAGGGCGCGCTGCCAGGCGTCGAGGCGGTCGCCGGGTGCCAGGTCCCGGGTGGCGCAGGACACCGCGGTCAGCATGGCGGACCGTCCGCCCGCACCCGGTCCAGCCAGTCCGTCGGGGACAGCCCGAAGGAGCCGCGGAAGGCCTTGCCGAACCCGGCCGCGCCGCTGAACCCCCAGCGCCGGGCGACCTGGCCCAGGTTGACCGAGCCCGAGGGCCGCGCCGCGAGTTCCCGGCGGCACTCGCGCAGCCGCAGGTCGCGGATCCACTGGCACACGGTGGTGCCCTCGGTCTGGAACAGCCGGTGCAGATAGCGCACCGAGATGCCGTGCACCCGGGCGATGACGGTCGGGGTCAGCCCAGGGTCCGACAGGTGCCAGCGGATGTACGTCCTGATCCGCAGGAGCAGCACGCCGTCGGCGCCGCGCAGGTCGGCGGGGTCCGCCCCGACCTGGTCCGCGGCGGTGGCCGCCACCAGGTCGATGACGCTCGCGGCCAGCCGCTCGGCCGTGGGTGTCGCGTACGACGCGGAGGTGTCCGCCAGCCGTTCCAGCAGCGGCCCGAGCAGGGCGGGGAGCCCGTCGCCCGGGTGGATCGCGCGGCCGGTGAGCTGCCGTACGTCGGCCTCGGCGAGCTCCAGCAGCGGGCGCGGTACGGCGAAGATCTTCAGCCGGAAGCGGTCCGGGAAGGTGGCGCGGAAGGGGCGCAGGGTCTCGAAGAACCCGATGTCACCGGTCCGCAACTCGGTGCTGCGGCCGTCCTGTTCGACCCGGGCACGGCCGGTGCTCTGGACGGCCACGAAGATCTCCCGGCCGTCGCCGCGGGCGATGAACCGAGGCGCCCGGTGGACCCGGCCGGGATCCGCCTCCACCGTGGTGATCCGCAGGACCCCGAGGCGGTCGGTGCGCAGGGTGGCGTCGTAGGTACGGCCCTCGGCGGCGATGTCCATCCCCACCAGGGTGTCGAACACGGCGTCGTGCCAGTACTCCAGGCTCTCGTCCGGCGGAACCGAGCGCGTGGTCAGCACCCTGGTCCGTTCGCTCGCCGCGCCCGTCGGAGGCCGGCGTCCCTCCTCGTAGGAGTCGATCGCGGTTGCCATGCCGTCAGCCTCGCCCGGCGACCGGTACCGACGCATCAGTCGGCCGACTGGTCCTCGGCCGGTGCCGTACCCGTCACCCGCAGTCGGGCGCGGAGAAAGGCACAACCGGTCGCCAGCGCCGCCCGGGTGGGCGCGCTGTCGGCGAGGGCGTGCAGGGCCACGAAGTCGTGGATGGTCCCGAGGAACCGCATGGACAGCGCGTCGACGCCGGCCTCGGACAGCTGCCGCGCGTACTGCTCGCCCTCGTCGCGGGCCACGTCGGCCTCGGCGGTGACGACCAGGGCCGGCGGCAGCCCCGCCAGCTCCTGCGGGCGCGCCCGCAGCGGGACCGCGGTGGGCTCGCTCCGCTGGGCCGGGTCGGCGACGTACCGCTTCCAATAGGTGCGCAGCGCCCTGCGATTGAGCAGGTAGCCGGTGGCGAACTGGTGTTGCGAGGGGCTGTCGCACCGGGCGTCGGTGAGCGGGTAGTAGAGCAGCTGCGCGCTGATCCGAGGTCCGTGCCGGGTCTTCGCCAGCATGGTGACGGCGGCCGCCAGCGTGGCTCCGGCGCAGTCGCCGGCGACCGCCAGCCGGCCGGGGTCCAGCGCGAGCGCGTCGGCCTGGGTGACCGCCCAGGCCAGCAGGGCGTAGCACTCCTCGAGCGCCACCGGGTAGCGGGCCTCGGGGGCGCGGCTGTACTCGGGGACGACGGCGCACACGCCGGCGCCGGTGACGAGTTCGCTGATGAGCCGGGCGTGCGTCTGGGCGTCGCCGAGCGCCCACCGGCCGCCGTGCAGGTACAGCAGGGCCGGGAGCGGGCCGCGCGCGCCGGCCGGGCGTACGGTCCAGAAGCCGAGCAGCCGCGCCGGGCCGACCTGCGCCACGTGGAAGACCGCGTCCACGGTGAAGTCCTCGAACCGGTCGGCCTGGGTCTCCTGCAGCGCCTGCCGCGCGGCGTCCGGTCCGAGGTCGTCGAGGGCGGGCGGCACGGCGGCGGCGCTGACCAGGCGCTGCACCACGGGGTCGAGGACGACGGCGGCAGCCGGCCCCGGTGCTCCGGGTGTCATGGGCGCTCCTCCGACCTGCCCTCGGGCACCCTCACCGGCCCTGCACCAGGTCACGGAGCTGATGGCGGCTGCTGATGCCGAGCTTGGGATACACGTTGTACAGGTGCGAGCCGACCGTACGCGGCGAGAGGAAGAGCCGCTCGCCGATCTCCCGGTTCGACAGGCCGCGCGCGACCAGCTCGACGATCTGTTGCTGCTGCGCGGTCAGTTGCTCCAGCAGCCCCGCGTCCGCCGGGGCCGGGGCCGCACCGCTGGCGCGCAGCTCGCCGCCGGCGGCGGCCGCGAGGGCGCCGGCGCCGAGGCGTTCGGCGGTCTCCAGGACCGTGGTCAGCTGCTGGCGCGCCTCCAGGGTCCGGCGGCAACGGCGCAGCCAGATGGCGTAGTTGAGGCGGACGTGGGCGCACTCCCACGGCCAGCGGTTCGCCCCGTGGTTGACGAGCGCGAGCTGGAAGTGCTGTTCGGCCTCGCAGTCCGGGCCGACCAGGGCGGCGGCGTGGTGCAGCAGCAGCGTCATCCGGGTGCTGGGGCGGTCTCCCTGCTCCGCCACGACCCGTTCCAGGATCGGCAGTGCCTCGGCCGACCGGCCGGTGCGCTGGGCGGTGACGGCGAGTTCGGCGACGGCCCGCGCGGACAGGAAGGGGTGCAGGGGCGAGCCGTCGGCGGTGAACAGGCCGCGCAGCTGCCGCCAGGCGTCCTCCATGTCCCCGCGCGTGAAGGAGGCGAGTCCGCGGGCGCGCAGCAGCCGGGCATGGGTGGCCCGGTTCTCGTCCAGGGAGACGACCCGCCACACGGAGGGGGTGAACCAGGGCTCCGGCGGCAGGGTGCCGCGCAGCGCCCGTACGGTCAGCGACTGCGTCTCCAGGTCGGCCCGCAGGCGCGGCAGGCGCAGCACCGTGGCCTGTGTCAGGGCGTCCTCGATCACGCTCCCGGCCTCGGCGAACCGCCCGGTGGCCAGCAGGGTGTCCACGAGCGGGAGCACCGACCAGCCGCGCAGTCCGAAGGCGCGGGCGCCGCGCAGCCGCTCGTCGGCCGTCCGCGACTGCCCGAGGTCCACGTCCGCCTCGTCCGCCTGGTGGGCCACGGCGGCGAGAACCGCGCGGGCGGCCGGGTCGCCGGGCTGGGCGGGGTGGCGGACGTGGCGGTGGTGGCCGAGGGAGGGTGGGACATCGTGCGGGGTGTTGTGCTGCCGGTCGGGGCCGGGTGGGGTGCCGGTTGCCCGATCGGGATCGGGCGGCGCGCTGTGCGTCGCGCCGCGGCCAGGCGGGTCACTGTGCGTCGGGCGGTGGCCGAGCAGGTCACTGTGCATCGCACCGCGGCCGAGCGGGTCGCTGTGCATCGCGCCGCGGCCGAGCAGGTCACTGTGCATCGCGCCGCGGCCGAGCAGGTCACTGTGCATCGCACCGCGGCCGAGCAGGTCACTGTGCATCGCACCACGGCCGAGCAAGTCACTGTGCATCGGGCCCTGCCCGCGCTGGTCACCGCGGCCGGACGGACCGCCGGTGGCGGAGCGCGGCCGGGCGACCGCGGTGACCAGTGCGGCCAGGGCCCGCCGGGTGTGCGGGGTGTCCAGGCGGGCCAGCGGTCCGGTCGTGGCGGGCCGCCACCGCCCGGACGCGTCGGCCTGCCGGGCCCGGTCGAGCAGCGCGGGCAGGGCCGCCGTGTGCTCCGGCAGCCCGGACTGGGCGGCGATGCCCGCCGCCAGGCCGGTGAGGGCGAGCGCGAGCGACCGGTCGACGACGGGAAAGTGCTCCGAGGCGTCGGCCAGCAGCTCGAAGGCCTCGCGCTGGGCGGACTCGTGGGAGAGGGCGGAGGCCAGCGCACCGGCCGCGGCACAGCCGAACTCCGGCTCGGCATGTTCCTGGACGAGCCGTTCGTACAGCTCGCGGACCCAGCCGGGGTCACCCGCCGCGTGGGCCGCGGTCAGGGCCTCGGCCAGTCGGCGGGCGCGTTCCGTAGGCCGCGGGCTGAGCCTGGCCGCATGTTCGAGGGCACGTGCGGCCTCCACCGCGTCCCCGCGCCGCCAGGCGGAGGCCTCCAGGGCGGCGGCGACGAACGCGTTGGCGCCCACGGTGGCGGCGGCCAGGTGCCGGGCCCTGACCTCGGGCTGCCCGGCGGCCCTGGCGAGGTCCCGGTGGGCCTGCTGGCGCTCGCCGGCCGGGCGCCCGAGGTAGGCGGCCGAGCGGGCCAGCGGATGCCGGAAGTCGAACCGGTCCTCGGCCAGCGCGATCAGCCCGGCCGCCTCCGCCGGTGCCCACACCGCCAGGTCGCCGGTGCCGAGGGCGGCCATGACCGGGGCCACGGCCCCGCCGGATCCCGCGGTCGCCGCGTACAGCAGCGCCCGGCGGGTCTCGGCGGGAAGCGCGTCGACCCGAACGCCGAAGACGCGCGCCACGGGCGCGTGCCGCACCGCTTTTGCGGGGCCCGGTGCGCCGCGGCCCAGTTCCACGAGGGCCAGCGGGTTGCCCTCGGCCTCGGCCAGGATCTCCAGCCGGTGCCGACCGGTGGGCGGCGTCGGCTGCCGGTCGAGGAGGGCTGCGGCCGCGGTGCCGCTCAGCGGGCCCAGCCGCAGGGTCTCGGTGCCGGGCGGCGGACCTGGCAGGGCCGCCTCGTGGCGGGCGGCGAGCAGCACCGTCAGCGCACGGCCGGCCAGCTGCCGGACCGCCGCGAACAGCGCCTCAGGGAAGGCACGGCCGCACAGGTCGGCGTCGTCCACGCACACCAGCACCGGACCGGCCCCGGCGAGCCGGTCCAGCAGCGCCGTCAGCGCCGCGTGCAGCCCGGCCTCGTCCACCTGGCCGTCCGCCGGCGGTACGGCCGTCAGCGCCCGTTGCCGGTCGGCGGGCAGGGCGGCCAGCTCGTCCCGCACCGGCGGCGTCAGCAGCTGGTGCAGACAGGCGTGCGCATGCCGCGGGTCCTCGGCCCAGCCCTGGGCGGACAGCACCAGCACGCCCTCGGCGGTGGCGCGGTCCCGGACGTGCCGGAGCAGCGTCGTACGCCCGATCCCCTCCTCGCCGACGAGCAGCAGGGTCTGAGGAGTGCCGGGCTCGCGGGTCACGCACCGCAGAATCCGCTCGATCTCGCCGTCCCGGCCCAGGACGCCGCCGGCCTCCTCGCCGATCGTGGACTGCTGGGGTGGGTGGACCGTCATGCACTGACTCCCCGGGCGGTGCGCGTTTTCCCTGACCAGAGCCATCATCGCGGAGTCCGGAGTGGTGCGCTTCTGTCACATGACCAGTCACCTGCGCCTCACGCCTGGTCGGTGCAGGTGGGGCTCCGGTCCCGCCGCCGGGCCCGCGGTTCCCGTCACACCACCGGCCGCTGGCAGGATTGTCGTATCAGCGGCTCGACGACAAGGACGGTTCATGCACGCCGGCACCACCGACCACCCCTCCGATCCGGGCATCCTGGGGCGGGCCGCCGAGCTGGGGCGCCTGGACCGGCTGCTGGGGGCGGTGGACGGCGGCGGCCCGCAGGTGCTGGTGCTGACCGGGGAGCCGGGGGCGGGCAAGAGCACCCTCGTCGACCGGGCTGCCGAACGGGGCCGGGACCGGGGCCTCGGGATTCTGCGGGTGCGCGGCAGCGAGGGCGAGGCCGGTCTCGGGCTGTCGGGCGTGCACCAGTTGCTGCATCCGCTGCTGCCCGGCGAGGGCCTGCCCGCGGGGCAACGGGAGGCGCTGGACCGCGCCTTCGGGCCGGACGCGGCCCGGTACGAGCTGAAACTCGATCAGCTGTCGCTGTGCGTCGGCGTGCTCGGGCTCATCACCGAGGCCGCCGCGCGCCGGCCGCTGCTCCTGCTGGTGGACGACGCCCAGTGGCTGGACCTCGGCTCGGTGGACGTACTGGCCTTCCTCGCCCGGCGGCTCGAGGGCAGGCCGGTGGTGCTGCTGCTCGCCGCCCGCGAGGACGGCGTACCAGCCCGCTTCGACCGGGCCTTCCCGCAGATCACCCTGGGCCCGCTGAGCCGTACCGCGGCCGGGCAGCTCCTGGACGCGCAGCCGGATCCGCCGCGCGGCAAGGTACGGGCCGAGATCCTCCAGCAGGCGGCCGGCAACCCGCTGGCCCTGATCGAGCTTCCCCGCGCCCTGGCCCGCGGCCGGAGCGGGGACATGGGAGCCGGCGGAGCCGGGGGCGCCACCCTGCCGCTGACCGCGCGGCTGGAGAACCTGTTCGCCGCCGACCTGCCCGGCCTGCCCGCGCCCACCCGGGCGGCCCTGCTCCTGGTGGCCGCGGCCGGCCCGGCCCGGCTGACGGACCTCATGCGGGCCGCCCCCGAGCTGGACGTCGTAGCGGCGCTGGACCCCGCCGAACGCGCCGGCCTGGTGCGGGTGGCGGACGGCGGGGTGCTGCTGCGGCACCCGCTGGTGCGCTCGGCCGTCTACCACGCGGCCTCCTTCCACGAGCGCCGGCAGGCCCATCTCGCCCTGGCCGCCGCGCTGGCCGGGGAACCCGACCGCCGGGCCTGGCACCTGGCCGCCGCGGCGACCGGCCAGGACGCGGAGGTCGCCGACGCCCTGGCGGAGAGCGCCGAGCGGGCCCGGAGCCGGGGCGGCTACGCGGCGGCCGCGACCGCGCTGGAACGCGCCGCCGAGCTGACCCCTGCGCCGGACCTGCGGGCCCGGCGCCTGCTGACGGCCGCGCAGGCGGCGATGTTCGCCGGTCATCCGCAGTGGGTCGGCGAGCTGAGCGGCCGCGTCGGCGGGATGACGGAGGATCCCCGGCTGCGTGCCGAGGCCTCGCTGCTGGGCGGCTGGGCCCTTGGAGTGACACTCCGTCACGAGGAGGCGCTGGCACTCCTGTTGGGCGTCGCCGAAGCCACCGCCGCCTCCGCCCCCGGCCTCGCCCTCGGCGCCCTGAGCACCGCCGCCACCTCCGTCTACAACTCCGGCGCCCCCTACTACCGCGCCGAACTCGACAGGATCGGCGGCCTGATCCACGGGGACGGCGACCCCGCCGGCCGTGCCTGGGCCCGGTCGGTCATCGACCCCGTCCACGAACGGCCGCATCTGGCACGGCACTTGGCGGAGGGACTGGCCGCCCTGGCGCAGGACGAGTCGCTCGGCAACCTCACCGCGCTGGGCGGCGCGACCTGGATCCTGGACGAGACCGAGCAGGCCGTGCGCGTCCTCGGGAGGACCATGGACCTCCTGCGGCGGGCCGGCAGCGCGGGCACGAACGCGACCGTGACCCAGGCGCTCGCCCTCGCCCTGTTCGAGAACGGCTCGTGGACGGCGGCCCAGGACGCGGCGCACGATGCGTTCTGGATGGCGACGGAGGCGGGGGCGGACAACGTGACCGTGGGCGCCCGCATCCTGCGGGCCACCCTGCGTGCGCTCCAGGGCGACCCCGCGAGCGCCCGGACCGAGGCGACGCAGGCCGTACGGGGCGTGGACCTGCGCAGGTCGCTGAGCCTTCAGGTCCGCCACCGGCACGCCATGGGCATGGCCGCGTTCGTCACCGGCGATCACGCCGACGCCTACGAGCAGTTGCGTGCGACCTTCACCCGGGACTTCCGCCCGGCGCCCGTCCACTACCACGCCTCGCTCTACTACCTGGGCGACCTGGCGGCCGCGGCGGTGCGCGCCGGGCGGGCGGACGAGGCGCGCACGGTGGTCGACGCCGTGCGGCAGGACCTGAAGCCCGACCCCTCGCCCCGCCTGGCCGCCGTACTGCACCGGGCGACCGCCCTGCTGACCGAGACCGACGACGCCGAACGGCACTTCCGCGCCGCCCTCGACGACCCGGCCACCGACTGCTGGCCGTTCGAGAAGGCCCTCGCTCATCTCGACTTCGGCGAGTGGCTGCGCCGGCGCCGTCGCAGCGCCGAGGCCCGCCCACACCTGAACGCGGCCCTGGAGTGCTTCCAGCGCCTGGACGCCCGCCCCTGGACCGAGCGCACGAGGGCGGAGCTCAGGGCGGCGGGCGCGGCGACGGCTACTGCTCCCGCCGGCGAACTCACCCCGCAGGAACGCCAGATCGCCGAACTGGCCGCCCAGGGCCTGACCAACCGCGACATCGCGGCCCGCCTCTACCTCTCCCCCCGTACCGTCGGCTACCACCTGCACAAGATCTTCCCCAAGCTCGGCATCACGGCCAGAGCCCAGCTCCGGGACGCCCTCACGCAGGAGGACCAGGGCTGACTAGCCCTGCCGCGCGCCCGTGCCCGGCCGGTCGCACAGGGCGTGGTCGACGAGCACGCCCGTGGCGCGGTTGAGGGCGGCGAGGTCCGGCGGCGCGGTCGTGGTGGTGAGGGAGACGGTCACCGCGCGCCGTCCGTCCGCGCTCACCGCGGGGCGGGTGTTGACGCCCGCCCCGTCGCCCTCGTGCGTGTAGTAGTAACCGCCGCAGGAGAGCGGGATCCTGCGCAGCCCGAGGCCGTAGGTGCCCTCGGGCATCTCGGCGACGTCCTCCGGGTCGTCGGTCCGTTCGACGGTCTGCCGCATCTCGCGCCACTGCTCGGCGGGGAGCAGCCGGCCGCCGGCCAGGGCGCGGAAGAAGGTGTTCAGGTCGGCGGTGGTGCTCACCACGCCGGAGTCGGCGGTGTGCTGGAAGCTGTGCTCGGTGACGTCGAGACGGGTGCCGTCCGCGGTCGTCAGGTATGCGCGCACATACGGCTCCGGCAGATACGGGTCGAGTCCGGGGACGGAGGTGTTCCGCAGCCCCAGCTTCGCGATCACCCGGTGGGCGACCAGGTCCTGCCAGCTCGCGCCGCCGGCCTTCTCGGCGATCATCCCGGCGACGAGGTAGTTGGTGTTCGAGTACGCCCATCGGGTGGCCCCGCCGGGCCGCGGCACGAACAGCGGCCGGTGCTTCATCGCCACCGCGACCAGGTCGACGGCCGGGGTGGTGTCGTAGCGGTTCTCGTCGAAGTGGTTGACCAGCCGGTCCTGGACCTCCGGGTCGTCGACGTAGTCGTACAGGCCGCTGGTCTGGCGGAGCAGGTCGCGGACGGTGACGCGGCTGCCGTCGTTGCCGTTGCCGGCGACGACTCCCGGCAGCCAGTGCTCGACGGTGTCGTCCAGCGACAGCCGCTTCTCCGCGGCGAGTTGGAGGACCACCGCGGCCGTGAACGTCTTCGTCGTGCTCGCCACGCGGAAGTGCGCGTTCCACGGGACCGGGTCCGAGGAGCCGGCGGTCCGGGTCCCGATGCGTGCCATGAGCGGCGCCCCGTCCGCCCGGTCGACCCTGGCGAGCACGTTCACATCGCCTCCGGCTGCCTGCCGGACGGCCGCCAGGTCCTGGCGGAGTGTGTCCGCGCCGTAGGAGTGGCGCGTGGCCGGGTGGTGTCCGGCGGTGACGGCGGTCGCGGCCATGGGTGAAGCGAGCAGGAGCAGCGCTGCGGTCAGCAGGGCGGCCCCGGCCTTCTTCGGCGACGACATCTGCATGTGCGGATCCCCGTTGCTTCTGGGTGTGGCTGTCGGTGACGACCACCAGCCAACAGGAGCCGGAAGCGCGTGTGCATGGGATTTCCCACCGGATGAGGGGTGTACGTAGCCCCCCTGCCGGAATCGGGCCGACGCCGGAGTGAGCGCGCGGGAGCGGGGCGGCGGCGGGCGACGGGACTCGCCGCCGCCTCCATGACACGTGTGTCCGGCAGGGCGACCCGCCCTGCCGGACACCGTCGTCGGCACGCACCAGGCGCGCGCGATCAGCCGAGTTCGAGGTGGGCGCCGATCTCCCCTGCGACCTCGGGGTGGGAGAGATACTCCACGATGTTGTGGGCCCGGTCGCGGGCGTTGATGACGGCGACGTCGGTCACCGTGCCCGCCCAGTCGTCGGCCAGCGGGCACCCGATGGCCACCGCGTCGGACGGGCACCACGCGTTGAGCCAGTCCGTCACCGCGTCGGGGCGCTTCGGCCCGCCGATGAGCAGCCTCTTGTAGACGCTGTCCAGCCCCAGCGGGCTGCCCACCGTGGTGAGGTGGATCATGCGCAGTGCGGGCGACAGCCGTGTGGTGAGGTCCATCCCCACCACCGTGCCGAGGCTGTGGCTGACGAGTATCACCTCCCCCTCCTCCGGGAGCGTCTCCAGCACACAGTCCAGGACCGCGTCCCTGACGCTGCGGTCGTCGAGATAAGCGGCCACGTCATGGAGGACCAAGGCGATGGTCCACGCGTCGATGTCGCTCCTCGCGGCCAGCCAGCTCAACTGGCGCTGAAGGTGTCCGACGACGTCGCCCAGGCCGATCCGCTCGGCCTCCGACAACCTCTCCGGTGGCAGGTTCCACCTGCCCGCGGCCTCGCCGATCAGCTCCTCGTACACCGCTCGGGAGGTGGGCGACGCGGGAGCGACCGCCTCGGCCGGGGAGAGACTCATGCCCTCGGCGAGACGTGGCACGGCCTCGTGCGCCGGGAGCGCCTGCACCAGCCGGTCGCCGTAGTAGGGGAACCAGGCGTCGGCCGGATCGACCGGTGGGAGCCCGGCGCGGACGAGTCCCTGGTTGAGGCCGGAGACCCATTCGCGGCGCAGGTCGTCCGGGACCTTGCCCTCCTGCGAGCGCCCGTGCAGGAAGACCAGATGGCGCGCGCCGCCGAAGGCCCCGTCCCGGGCGCGCAGGCCGGTGTGCGTGACCGCCGTCGCGGCGGCCGGTCCCGGTGCGGTGACGGTGGGCGCCGGAGCGGGCGCGGTGGACTCCGTCAGGCCCAGACCCGACTCGGTGCCCATCTCCGCCAGCGGGGCCGGGTCGGGCGGGCCGCCGGGCGGCAGTTGCGCGAGGTGCCGCAGGATGGAGCTGACGCGTACGCCTTCGTTGGCGACCCAGTCGACGGCGTCGTCGCCGTCACCCGGCTGCCACACCTGTCCGTCCCTGCGCAGGACGCGCCCCTGGTCGTCGGTCTTCGGCACCCCGCTGTGGTGGAGCGCGACGACCTCCCACTGGTCGTTGAAGACCGGGGAGCCGGAATTGCCGGGCTCGGTGTCCGTCATGTAGTGGAGGAAGTCGTCGAGCCGCACCTGGAGCATGTTGTCGCGGACGGCGATCTCCTTCAGGCGCCCCATCGGGTGGCCGATCACGTTGACCGGCTCGCCGATGACCAGCTTGCCCGGTTGGGCGCTGAGGCGGTTCCAGCCGAACGTCTCGCCCGGCGGCCGCCCGCCCGGGTCCGGGGCGACCAGGACCAGGGCGAAGTCCAGGCGCTCGTCGGCCACGAAGAACGCGTCCGGGTCCAGCTCCAGCCGCGTCGGCGGCTGCGGGGTGTTGTCCACGGTGACCTGGGCGTCGAACTCGACGAAGCACTGCCGGGCCGCCGGTGCGTCGGTGAGCACATGATGGTTGGTCATCAGCAGCCTCGGCGACACCAGGAAGCCGGTGCCCAGCGGGAGTTCCCGGCCGTTCTCCCGTACCGATATCCGGGCGACGGTGCGCGCCGCCCGGGCACCACGCGGCAGGAAGCTCCACGCCTGCAGTTCCTTGGACACCCCGAGGATGCGTTCGAAGGCGTCGGGCGCGGTCAGCGGCTGCGCGCGTACGGCCTCCACGGCCATGGCGGCGGGTACCGCCTGCCGGTCCAGCAGACGCGTGGCGCGCGCGGCGAGCGCCTGCCGCGAGTCCGGGAAGGGCACGCCGGCATCCATCTGCCGCTGTACGGCGCCGCGCTCGTCACTGGTCGCGCGGTACCTGTCCGCGGCCGCGGCGACCTGGCGTGCGCGCTCCTGCCCCGTCCGCTCCGTCGCTCCCATCTCAGGTCTCCTTCGGTGCGGCGCTGTGCCACGGCACGAAGGCGTTGGCCAGCCCGGAGAGGGCCGTACGCAGCTCGGGGTGGTGGCGCAGCAGGACGGTGACCATGCTGTTGTCGTCGATCCAGGCCATGCCGGCCTTGGAGTAGACCTCGGGGGTGTAGTGGGTGGTGAAGAACCGGTCGCTGTTCAGCCGGCGCGAGGCCATGAGAATGAAGATGCGGAACGCCGTGTCGCTGAAGGCGAATCCGGCCGGCAGCTTCTCCGCGTACAACCCGACCATCAGGTCGACCTTCTCGATGTCGCCGTCGTAGAGCCGCTCGATCCGCTCGGCCCAGGCCGGATCGTGCGCCAGCTCCGTGAAGTTCGCCGCGGGCTTGAGTCGCAGCAGCCGCCGGAACTCGTTGTAGCGGGGCACCCCCAGTTCCCGGGAGCGCAGGATGTCGGTGGCGGCGAGGTCCTGCAGATGCCCGTCAGGCCGCTGGAACTCCTGGAGGAACCTGGGGAAGTTGTGCAGGGTGACCAGTCCGGGATGGAGCGTGCCGAAGCTGTAGAGCAGGTCGGCCATCTCCGTGGTCTCCAGGAACTTCAGCGCTTGCGGGCCCGAGATGTCGCGCAGGGTGCAGTGGCGCAGGGTCGAGTCGTCGGCGACGGAACGCAGGTGCCAGTCGTCGCGGACCAGCGGGTGCATGCGGTACACCGCCACGAACTCCTCGGTGAGGGCGTACGGGACGCCGTAGTGATCCGTCTCCCCGCCGGGGATGCCGCTGATGACCTCGCTGTCGCCGAGACGCCCGAACAGGTTGTGGACGCGTTCGCCCGCGACGCCCCACCAGTTGGCGCGCAGCGCCTTGACGGTGGTGGGATGGCTGATCACGGCCGGTGTCCACTCCACGGTGTGGATCTTCGCGAGCAGCGCGGAGTTGACGAGCCGGGCACGCTGGAACAGCTCCTCGTCGCTCCAGGACGGGTAGGCCGCGTGCAGGTGGCCGCAGATCGCGTTGTGCTCCCGGGTGAACAGATCCTGCATCATGGCGAGCCCCAGCCAGAAGCCGGGAACGTGCGTGGGGTCCTGGGAGGGGTCGGCCGGAACGGGAGCCCGCTCGTCGTCCCACAGGTGCAGCCGGCCCCCTTCTCCGGTGCGCAACTGCTGCTGTTCGGCCTCGTTCTTCCCGTAGATCTGGGACGCGTCCCACCAGTGGGAGGACACGTTGACGCGGGTGTCGGGCGTGCCGGGGGGCGCCTGCGGGTCACGGGTGGGGTCGTCCGGGGTCCGCAGGATGGTCATGGGGTGTTCGGGCCAGGGGTCGGCGTCCAGCAGGGAGACCTCCCAGGGCCGGTCCGTGGGGCTGGTGCCGTGGCTGAACCAGTCGCGGATCATGAACTGGAGCCAGGCGGCGACCAGGGAGTTGACGGATTCGGCCGGGATGAGCTCGTCGCGGGTGAGCAGGGTTCGGCTGACCTCGCGCGGGCTGGGCGCGGACAGGACGTCCTCGGGTGCGGTCGGGGCGATGGACTCCAGCGGAATGTTCCGGCCGAAGCGGGTGCCGGCCATGCCCATGCGCGGCTCGCCGAGGTCGTTGTGGCTGCCGTCGGCGGTCCGGTTGACCTGATGGCTCACGGACGGGGGCGCGGGCTCGGGCTCGTCGACCGCGGGCAGCCCGCCGGTGTCGTACAGGTTCTTCTGCCGGAGCCTGACGCGCAGCCCGAAGAGCGTCAGCAGGCCTGCCGGCACGGGCAGTCTGTCCCAGCCGATGCGGCGGTCGATGTACTGGGCGGCGCCGGTGACGATCCGCCAGGGGAAAGTCGTGCGGTATCCGGCCGGGGACCGCCGTGGTTCGCTTCGGTGCGTGCTCATCGCGATACTCCTTGGATGGCTCCTGATCGTGTCGTTCAGGGACGGCGTGGTGGTGGGGGTCAGGCGTGGGCGGCGTCGCGGAGGACCACGTCGCTCGCCTTCTCGCCGATCATGTAGATGGGGGCGGCGACGAAGAAGCCGGGGATCCGGGGGAAGACCGAGGCGTCGACGATCCGCAGCCGGTCCACCCCGCGGACCCGGAACGCGCTGTCGACCACGGCCGAGGGATCATCGGCGCGTCCCATCCGGCAGGTGCACGACGCGTGGTGGCCCCAGGCCTCGTCCTGGACGAACCGGCGGACGGCGTCGCGGTCACCGACCTCTTCGCCCGGCCACAGCTCCTGACGGACCACGGAGTCGGCCTTGCGGTTCATCCCGCGTACGAACTCCACGGCGTCGGCCATCGCCTCGAGATCCAGGCCCTCCTTGTCCGTGCCCTCCGCGAAGTAGTGGAAATCGACCAGCGGGGTGTCGCGCGGGTCCGTGGATCGCAGCCGGACCCGGCCTCCCGTGTTGTGGGTACGGCTCTTGAGAATGGCCCAGGTGAAGCGGTCCTTGTGCCGTGTCAGGTCGTGGGAGTAGCCGGGGCGGTAGCCCCGGAAGTCGAACGGGCCGCCGAAGATGAACAGGTCGGGGGCGTCCAGGTCCGGACGCGACTTGCGGGTGATGCCGAGCACGGCGCCGTTGGTGGTGTAGAGGCCCCCGCCCTCCTGCCAGGCCCGATAACAGGGATCCGGTTCGGTCCCGGGCTGCGGAGCGTGGAAGTCGCACTCCCCGGCGACCGGGAACGCGCGGCGCATCTGGCTGACCACGCCGACTTCGTACCGGTCCTGGAGGTTCCCGCCCACCCCGTGCAGGCCGACGCGCACCGGGATGCCGTGGCGCGCCAGTTCCTCCGGTGGTCCGATGCCCGAGAGCATCAGCAGCTGGGGCGTGTTGAAGGCCCCTGCGGCCAGGATCACCTCGCGGGAGGCGAGGACCCGGTGCGGCGCCACCGGCCCGGAGCCGGGCCGGGTGCTGGGATCGGCCCGGTAGGCGTGCGCCTGGTCCAGGTAGTCGACGCCGGTCGCCGCGTTCTCCTCGTCCAGTACGATCCGGGCGGCCAGCGCGTGGGTACGCACCACCAGATGATCCGGCCGTTCGCGCTGCACGGCCCGGACGCGTTCGCGAACGGCGCTGCGGCGGCCGCCGGCCGTGGAGATGGGGATCTGCCACAGCCCTTGCAGCGCCCGGGTCTGCACCCGCCGGTCGTTGGGGTCGACGAAGGAGCCGAACCCTTCCAGCGGGGACAGCGGCCGGTCGAGGAAGCCGGCCAGCGTGTCCTGCGCGGCGGAGAGGATGACCTTCAGCAACTCCGCGTCCTGCACCGCGAGTCGGGGGTCGGCCAGCGCGGTGGGGAGCCAGCCGTCGAACCCGTGCCGGGCGTCGTTGCGGTACCGGGCAGACACGACGGGCAGGTTCCGCACCACCGCGGCCAGCAGCGGGTTGCCGGGCAGCTTCTTGGGCCGCGGCCGGTAGGTGCAGCGCTCCAGCCGCTCGAAGTAGCGGCGCATGGCCGTGCTGCTCCACGTGGTGTCGCCGGTCTCCGCCGCGATGGCGTCCCAGTCGCGGTCGTAGGGATAGACGGTGATCAGCGCATGGTGTGCGGTGCACCCGCCGATCGTCCCGGCGCGCGGATAGAGGATGCCCCTGCCCGGTACGAACTTGGTGTCGCGCCGTTGCTGCTGCTCGTCGGCGTAGTGCCGTACGAAGTAGTTCCAGCACTGCACGGGGTCTTCGGAGGCGTCGGCGTGGAACGCGGGCACCAGGTAGCTGTCGTTGTCCTCGGCACCGCCGGCGTCCAGGAGCAGGGTGCGCATGCCCGCGGCCGCGAGGTTGGCCGCCAGCGGTCCGCCACCCGCGCCGGCGCCGACGACGACGTAGTCGAAGCCCGTCTCGGCGGGGGAAACGGCCCCGGTCCCGGCCATCACGTCGGCTTGTCCTTCGCGGCGTCGGCGAGCGCGGCCGTGGCGCTGACGGCCAGGGCGGTGTTGACGGCCGAGATGAGGGTGGTCATGACCGCGGTGCGCGGCGAGACCTGCCCGTGGATGCCGAGCGTGGCCGCTGTCACGGTGTCGCTGCCGTGGATCAGGATCCCCTCGCGGAGGTCCTCCCTCAGCTGTTCGCCGCTGTGGGTCAGCAGATCGAGGCCGAGCAGGATCGTGCGGATGCCGAAGAGACGAAATGCGTAGACGGCCGCCGGGCTGGGCGGATCGCGGTCGGGTTCGAACCGCCGGATGAGCAGTTCCGGTGCCAGCAGACCGGCGGCTCCGTTGAAGATTCTGATGCCGGCAAGGAGGTATACCGGGACCGGGCGGCTGGCGACAGGGGCCGTGGCCATGATCGCTCCTGGGGGTGCGGAAGCGTACGGGTGCGGGTGGGCCCTGACTTCGTGGTCACACGCCGCCTTCGATGAGGGTCCAGCCCGAGGAGACGTTGGGGAGCGCGCCGACGTTGGCGTAGTGGCCCCCGGCGAGCGTCGAGATCCAGGCGGTCCCGTCGTTCTTGTAGAAGAACAGGCTGTCCGAGGTCCGGCCGATCTTCTCCCAGACGCCTGAGGTGCCGATCTCACGGAAGTCGATGCCCGTGCCGTCGGTCGCGTCGCTCACCCGGTGCGTGAGCTCGCCGCCGCTCTTCGCCGACGACAGCAGGGAGTCCTTGGTCGCGGTCAGTTCACCCAGGTACGCGTCCCGCGGGATGCTGCCCGTCTGCGTGTAGACGCCGTCCTCGAGCGTGCCGTAGCCCACTCTGCTCTCGGGGAACTCGACCGGCCCCTGCCCGGCCGCGGCGACCAGGGTGTCACACGAACTGGCCATGGTTCCCCAGCCCTTGCTGAAGTTGTCGTACGTGCGCACCCCCTGGTACCTGCCGTTCTCGAGGGTGCCGGTGACGCCGTGGCCGGTGTCCCCGTTGTAGAACAGCACGGAGTCGCCGGACGCCTCGACGAAGGTCCAGCCGGTCGAGAAGTTGTCGAAGGTCCGGGTGCGGGAGTACGTACCGTTCTTGAAGGTGCCGACCTCGCCGGCCCCGGTGTTCTTGTTGTACAGCAGCAGTGAGTCGCGGCTCGCGGCAGCGTGCGTGTAGTTGGCCGGGAGGGTGAACGCCGCCTTGTACTGCCAGTGGCCGGCCGAGAGGGTTCCGGTGCCGGCCTCGCCGGTCCCGGCCTTGTAGAACAGGATCGAGCTGTTCGGGGTCGTCCGGCCGCAGTAGGGCGAAGCGGCGGTCGCCGGCGTGACCGGACCGGCCAGCAGGACGGCCGTCGCGGACGTGGCAGTGGCCAGTGCGACCACCAGGGATCTCCTCATGATTCTCCCCTTTTCCTCGCACATGAACGCGTGCGGTCGGCCGTCGGGGCACGCCGGAGACCCCCCGCGCCGCGATCGTGCGCGGTCTGCGGGGGAGGCCCTCACGCACGCTTCGGACACCCAGCCCCGCCCTGCCCCGCCCGAGCCTGTGCCGGGCTGCCCTGTCGAGCTCGTTCCACGCTCGTGGTGGGCCGTCCTTGTTCATCGTGCGCCGTCCACGGCCGCACCGCATCCGCAGCGCGGGCAAGTCCATGACGCGAAGATCACCTCGCCCGTGGACAACTACGACTCGAACTACCTCAACGGCAAGGACGAGCTGTGCGTCAGGCAACGGCCAAGGCGATCCTGTGCGTCATCGACCGTGGTTCGCCAGCCGGTCAGGCGGTCTGCCGAAACGGCGGGAGCGGATCCTCATCCGCTCGCTCAGGCCCCGACTTCTCGCCAGGGCTGTTCACTTGAGGACAGAGAACCCACCGCGCAGGTGTCGTGGAACTCCAAGAGGTCTTCGTCCGCGGGGACATCCGCTCCGCACTCCGTCTCCCGGCAGACCAGAGCGCTCAGTCGGGCCGGCCTGCGCAACTGTGCGAGGGCAATGTGAAGTTCCCTCCCTCCGTGACAGCGTCGCAGGAACTGCTCCACGGTGTCCTCGACGGCGCAGGGAAGGAAGTCGCTCTCTCCTTCCGCTTGCTGGTCATCGATCACGCAGTATCGTGCCGGTCAGCGCAGTGGCCGCGCAGCGGGTCACACCCCCTTGGTGACCGGCTCCGGAATCGCCACGCCGGTGGCCGTGTCCGGGTCCGGTGCGGTGAGGATGGTGCGCAGCGCCGCCAGGAGTTCGGTGCGGAGCCAGGTGTGGGCGGGGTCGGTGTCGTATCTGCGGTGCCAGGCGACGATGACCGGCACGGGGGGCAGGTCGAGGGGCAGGGTGCGGGCGCGCAGTCGCAGCCCGGTGCAGGCCGGTCGGCACACCTGTTCGGCGACCGCCGTGACCATGGTGGTGCGGGCGACGAGTTCGAGTGCTGCCGTGGTGGTGGGCAGGGCGGCGCGGACGCGTCGGCGTAGGCCGAGTCCGGCGAGGGCGTCGTCGATGGGGCCGGTGAGCCGTCCGCGGCGGGAGACGGTGACGTGCTCGGCCTCGGCGAAGCGCTGGGGCGTGAGCGTGCCGGTGGCCAGCGGGTGGTCCGCGCGCATCACGGCCACCATCCGGTCGGTGCCGACACGGGTGGCGGCGATCTCGGGCCGCCCGGGCGCCGCGGCACCGACCTCCAGGTCGGTGTGTCCGCGCGCGAGGTCGGCGACGTCGACGGAGGGTTCGGCGAGGATTCTGATCGAGACGTTCGGCGCGGCGTCGGCGACGGCCGCCGTCAGGAGCGGGGCGAGCGCCGACACGAGGGCGTCGTGGCAGCGCAGGGTGAAGCCGCGCTCGAGCGTGTCGAGGTCGAGTGCGGTCACGGGCGTGAGCACCGCGGTGGCCCGGGTGACCAGGTCCCGGGTTTCTTCGCGCAGCGCGAGTGCGTGCGGGGTCGGAGTCATCGTCCGCCCGGTGCGCACGAGGATGTCGTCGCCGGTGGCCTTGCGGATGCGCGCGAGCGTGCGGCTCATGGCGGGCGGGGACAGGTGCAGCCTCTCGGCCGCCGCCGCGACGCTGTTCTCCTCCAGCAGGGCATCAAGGGCGACCAGCAGGTTCAGATCCACATGCACCACGGTAACGGATGGCCTTACAAGAGTGCACTGGTAATCATGTGAACGGGCTCATAGCGTTCTTGGTGTGAGGGGCCGACCGGTCCCGAGCATCCATGAGAAAGGGCTGCATCATGACCGTTCGCACCGCCGCCACCACGACCGCGACCGACGCCTCCGCCACCCCGATCGCCCCGGTCCAGGACCGGAAGCTGCTGGACGCCGTGGCCGGGATCGCCACGGAGGCCGGCCGCGCCCTGGAGGCGAGGTACTCGACCGCGGCCCGCCCGGCCGGACGGCAGGACATGTTCCGGACGGGCACGGCCGACGGGCAGGTGTCGCTCGGCATCCTGCGCCCGGCCCTGACCGCCCTGCGCCCCGAGGCCCGCTGGCTCACCGACGAGTACGAGACCACCGAGCTGCCGCCGGGCGAGTGGTGGGTGGTCGACGAGGTCGAGGGCAACGTCAACCACGTGCACGGACTGCCCGAATGGGCGGTGACCGTGGCGCTGGTGCGCGACGGGCAGACGGTGCTGGCCGTGGTGCGTCAGCCCGTCGGCGACCTGACCTACACCGCCCTGCGCGGCGGGGGCGCCCATCTCAACGGCACGGCGCTGAAGGTCTCGGCGAAGACCGACCTGGACGCCGCGATCGTGGTGACCGGGCAGGCCGAAGCCGACCAGGAGGGCACCTACCGCCGCATCGGGCGGTCGATCACGGCGATGCTCGACAGTGCCCTGCTGGTGCGTGCCGACGTGCCCTCCACGTTCCCGATGCTTCTGGTGGCCGCCGGGCACAACGACGTGTTCTGGCAGTACGAGCCGGTCCTCCCCGGCGTGGCGGCCGGCGCCCTGATGATCACCGAGGCCGGCGGCACGGTCACCCGCATCGACGGCACGCCGTGGACCCCGGGCGCCGACACCGTTCTGGCCACCGCTCCGGCACTGCACGCCCCGGCCGTCCAGGTCCTGGCCTCGGTCGTCTGACCGGGCGTGCGGTCATCCGACGTCATCGAGAACTGGAATCTGTCATGAACGTGACCATCCTGGCCGCCTCCGGCGCCGTCGGGCTCGCACTGACCCGTCAGGCCCTGGAGCGCGGATTCACCGTCACCGCGGTCGCTCGCACCCCGGCGCGTATCGCCGTGCCCGACTCCCCCCGGCTGACCCGTGTGGCCGCCGACGTGCGCGATCCGGCGACCGTCGCGGAGGCACTGCGCGGCAGCGAGGTCGTCCTGTCCGGCCTAGGGGTGGCCAAGGGAGACAAGCCCGGCGCACTCACAGCCGGCGCCCGCGCGGTGCTGGACGCGCACCCGCGCCGGATCATCTGGCTCGGCGCGTACGGCTCGGGCCCGTCCGCGCAGGCCGCCGGCTTCGCCACCCGCACCCTGCTCAAGGCGATGGGCGCGGAACTGACCGACAAGGTCACCGCCGACGCCGCCGTACTGGCGGCCGGAGGCACCGTCTTCCACTCCGGGCCCTTCGCGAACGGCCCGGTCAACGCGACGCGCCGCACCGTCGGACTGGACGAGACCCCGAAGCGGTTCTTCCCGGCCCGCGTCACCCGCGAGACGGTCGCCGCCGCCATGCTCGACGAGGCACAGACCCCACGTTTTCCCGGCCGGATCGCCGTGCCCCTCGGGGACTGATCCCCACCCGGCGAGGAGCGCCCACCCGAAGACCGCGGCCCGCCGACGGACGAGTCCTTCGCCGGGCTGCCGGGGCCGCCGGGGTCGGCCCGCGGCGCCGGCATCCGGCCGCCCTGCCGGGCGGAGACCTCAGCGTTCATGGCGTCGGCCGGCCGGCAGGGGCCGAAGGGCAGCCGCGGTGGAGCGCGTCATTTCTCGGCTGGGGTGGGGGCTCGGGGAAGACGTAGTTGGAAGCATGCTCCGAGGGTCCGGGGGGTGAGGGTGAGGGTGCCTCGGTGGCGGTGGGCCAGGTCGCGGGCGATGGCGAGGCCCAGACCAGTGCCGCCGTGGTCGCGGGAGCGGGCGTCGTCGAGCCGGACGAAGCGTTCGAAGATGCGCTCGGCGTCCTCGGTGGGCACGCCCGGTCCGTCGTCGTGCACCGTGAGGACGACCCAGTCGTCCTGGTTTCGGATGGTGATCTGGATGCGGTGTGCGGCGTGGCGGGCGGCGTTGTCGATGAGGTTGCGCAGCAGCCGTTCGTGTTCGTCGGGGTTTCCGTGTACGTGTGCGGGGGCGGTGCTGTCGCAGGTGAGGGTCAACGGTCGTTCGGTGAGGGGGTATTGCTCGGTCAGCCGGGAGGCGAGGGCTGTCAGGTCGATGGTCTCCCGGCCGGTTGGGGGGGTGCGGGTGTCGAGGCGCGCGAGGAGCAGCAGGTCTTCGGCGAGGGCCTGGAGGCGGCGGGTCTGTCGTGCGGCGGTGGTGGCCGCGGCGGGCCAGTCGGTGCGTTCCGGGTAGGCGAGCGCGACCTCCAGGCTGGCCAGCAGTGTGGTGAGGGGGCTGCGCAGTTCGTGGGCGGCGTCCGCGACGAAGCGGCGTTGCCGGGCGGCGGCGTTGTCGAGACGTTGGAGGGTGGTGTTGATGGTGGTGGCCAGGGCGGCGATCTCGTGTCCCGTGGCGGGAACGGTGACGCGTTCGCGGGGGTCGCTCGCGGTGACCGAGGCGGTGAGGACGCGGATGGCTTCGACCGGCCGCAGCGCGATGCGGACGGCGAAGTAGGTGACGGCGGCGATCAGTACGACGCTGACGAGCCCGGCCCGCAGCAGCAGGAGGTCGGTGGTCTCGGCGATCGCCTCAGCTGTGTTCGGGAGCACCACCACATAGACCCGCAGCGTGGCGTCGGCGGCTACGCCCAGAGCGGCGACCTTGTCACTGCTGAGTTCATGGGCGCTGATATCGGCGAGCATGACCGGGTAGGTCCGGCCGGCCATGTCGAATCTGTCCCTGGAGTCGGAGTCGCGCACCGGTATACGGAGGGGAAGGATCGTCAAGAGCCCGGGCTCCCTGGCCTCCGATGGGGCGGGCAGCACATGGCGGGTGCCGGGATCGAAGGCGTCCATGGCTCCGCCGTAGGCGACAGGGGTGCGTCGGCCGGTCGCGACGACCTCGTACGGCAGCACGCTGCCTCTGCGAGCGGGAACCACACCCTCGTTCAGCTGATCGACGAGAGACCAGAGCTGTTGCTCGGCTTGTCCTTCGGCGATCTGCGTGCCCTGGCGGTAGACGTCGTGGTGCAGCCACCAGCCGATGCCGAGCAGGATGACGGCGGCGGCCGAGGCGGCGGCCAGGGCCGTGCGGGCTCGTACCGAACGCGGCCACCAGCGGCGTCGCGGCTCAGTCGCGTTCACGGTCGTCCACCAGCCGGTAGCCGGTACCCCGTACGGTCTGCAGGGACCGCCGGCCGAACGCGGAGTCCACCTTCTTGCGCAGTGCGCTGACGCGTGCCTCCACCAGGTTGGGATCCTGGGCTTCGTCGGGCCACGCGTGATAGAGCAGATCCGCTTTGGAGACCGCCTGGCCCGCCCGGCGGGCCAGCAGCTCAAGGACGGCGAACTCCCGGGGGGTGAGCTCCACCCGGACCCCGGCCCGGCGGCAGACCCGGCCGGCGACGTCCAGCGAGAGGTCGCCCACGGCAAGGACGGGCGGGGCGACCGTGGCGGCCCGTCTGACCAGGGCCCGCAGCCGTGCGACGAGCACCATGTAGGAGAAGGGTTTGGCCAGGTAGTCGTCGGCCCCCGTGTCCAGGGCCTCTGCCTGATCCCAGTCCCCGTCCTTGGCGGTGAGTACCAGGATGGGGGTCGCGTTGCCCTCCCGGCGCAACTGGGCGCAGACCTTGTAGCCGTTGAGTCCGGGCAGCATCAAGTCCAGGACGACCAGGGCGTATTCGCCGGTCCGTGCCATCCACAGTCCCTGTCGGCCGTCATGGGCGAGGTCGACGCTGTAGCCCTCGGCGGTCAGACCGCTGTGCAGGGTGTGGGCAAGGTCCACCTCGTCTTCGACCACCAGGATGCGCATGCGGTGCAGCCTCGCACAGCGCCGAACCGCCTTCCTGATCGGCCGGTCAGGTTGGGTCAGCAGCCGGTCAACGAGGTCCGGGCACGCTGGCGCGGTGTCTTCGCCCCTGCTGAAAGGCCCTGTCGCCGATGTCCCTTGATGTACGAGGCCCCGCCGTGGCCGGGACGGTTTCCCCTCCCGTACCCGCCCGTCGGCAGTCACCGGGCCCCGCCGAAGCCGTTGTCGTCATCGTGCCCTCGGCGCTGACCGTCGCTCTGGGGCTGTGGGGTATCCGCAGGCAGAACACCATGTGGGGGGACGAGGCCGTCACCTATCAGCTCGCGCACCGCGATCTTTCGCAGATATGGCTCACCGCCCAGCATGTCGATCTGGTCCATGCCCTCTACTACGCCGTGATGCATGAGATCTTCGGTCTCTTCGGCGGTGGGCTGCTGCCGTTGCGGCTGCCGTCCGTGCTGGCCATGTCCGTGGCGGCGAGTGGAGTCGGGCTGCTGGGGCTACGCCTGGCGGGACCCCGTGCCGGGCTGCTGGCCGGGCTGGTGTTCGCGCTCCTTCCCCAGGTGCAGAAGTACGCGCAGGAAGGCCGCTCGTACGCCATGGTCTGCGCCCTGGTCACCTGGGCCACCTACGCGCTCGTGGTCAGCGTCCGGCATCGCGCGCGGTGGCGGTGGGCGGTCTACGGCTCCACCATGTTGCCGGCCTGTCTGCTCCATGAGTTCGCCGTCCTCGCCCTGGTGGCACACGGCGTCACGCTGGTCGTCTCCCGTGTTCCACGACCGGTGCTGAAGGCGTGGAGTGCGACTGCCGCGGGCGTCGTGGCCGGGCTGTTGCCGCTGGCGGTCTGCAGTGCGGGACAGTCGGGGCAGGTGTCCTGGGTCGGCGGGCCGGTGCGGCTTCCCGGTGTCCTGGTCGTGGCGGTCCTGGGCGTGGCGTGTGCCCGAGCGCCCCTGGGGGTGAGGGGGCCCGTGCGGCTTTCCGTGCTGGCTGTGCCGATCCTTGTGCTTCCGACCCTTCTGCTGCTGATCGCCTCACTGGTCAAGCCCGTTTTCGTCGACCGGTACGTGCTCTACAGCAGTATCGGAGGTGCGTTGCTGCTGGGCGCCTGGATGGATTACGTCCACCGGCTGCGGCGGTCTTCCCGCAACGCGTGGATCGCGGTGGTTGCCGTACTGGCCGCGCTCGTCCAGCCGAGCATGTCGCTGAGGACGCCCCAGAGCCGGAGCAACGATGTCACCGCCATCGGCGCGGCCGTACGCGAGGAAGGCCATCCGGGCGACGGACTGCTCTATCTCCCCGGCCAGTACCGGAGCTTGACCGCGGCCGACCCCGAGGACACCCGTTTCCTGACGGACCTCGCCCTGGCACAGGACCCCGTTTCGTCGAACACACTTGCAGGTGTCGAGCTTCCCGCCCGGGACATCGCGGCACGCATGCTGGAATTCGGCCGGATCGTCGTGGTCCGCGCGACGGGTGCGCACTCGTCGGCCAACCCGCAGGAGGCAGCGAAGACAAGCACCCTGCGGCGCCACTTCCGCGCGTACGGAACAACCCGTGTCAACGGGGCGCGAGTCACCGTCTATGTCCGAGACCACGACGCGTCTCCGCAGGCCGGCCCTGGACCCAGCAGCCCGGGAGCGAGCGGATCGGCGATGAGGTGACCGCGACTGGTGTCGGCGCGGGGGTGTGGGAACTGGTGACCGGCGGCGGGGTGTGGGAACCGGTGACCGGCGGGGGTGTGGGAACCGGTGACCGGTGAGTGCCGGGTGCCGGCCGACCAGAGGGTGGTGCCCTGGTAGACCACGCTGACGTCGCCGTCGGTACCGAAGAAGAGGTAGGCGCCGTCCTGGCCGGAAGTGACGCTGCTCCAGACACCCCAGGTGTCTTTGTTGTTGACGACGAGGTTGCCGTCGGCCTGCATGATGGCGCGGTAGCCGGTGCCCGAGGACCAGCGCCGGTGGTGGTCCTCGTCGTAGATGACGAGGTTGCCGTCGGTCTCCATCGTCATGGTCGTCCGGTTGGTCTCCCAGGACTCCCCCCGGCATCAACTGCTGGTGTGCCGCACGGTCAATGTCGTCCATTCGGGCGAGGCCGATGCCACCTCGCTCGGGTCCGGGGGTGCCGCCTTGCCGGATGGGTCCGTCGTCTTCCTCGCTTCGGCGCCGAGTCCGGCGGAGGGGCTCGATGACGGCGCGGCGGATGGTGCGCGTGAATCCGACGGAGCCACCACGGCGGGTGCCCGGCGCGGGGAGGGTGTTGTCGACGTCGTGGAGGCGGTCAAGGCGCTGATCGACGGGATGGGCATGAGTCTGCCGAGCGTCTACTCGTTCGCATGGGTCCTCTCCGGCACCCACGACCGCGCCAACCCCGACCCGGGAATACCTGCCACCGGCAAGAAGCTCGAGTGCCCCGGTGCCACCATCGGCGTGCGGACCGACGGGCTCTTCACCGAGAACCGCGACTACCGGAACTTCGCGGACTTCCTCCGACAGAACGGACCGGCCTCTTGCCGCCACCGGCCTGAACGGCCTGGCCCGCCTGGGTGCTGACGGACGTCGTGGGCGGCGGATCGTGAGGTCCACAGCGGATCCGGTGACGACGACGGCCGTCACCGTCGAGTCCATATCGGGCGCCGCGCCGCTCACCGGCTACGCAGGCGCCGAGGGCCCCGCCGGCTCCGTGGTGGAGCTTCGCCGCTGACGGACCGGAGCCGGGCGTCAGTCCGGGCCCGGGCCGAGCATGCGACGCGAGAGCTCGGCGAACTGGAGCAGCTCGGGCATGGTCCGGTGCTTGGAGTAGGCCAGGGCGACCATGCGCGGAGCGACGCCCTCCAGCGTCAGGTAGACGACGTCGTCACGGCGGTAGAAGCCGGCCATGCCGGCCGGCATGACATAGCATCCGGACCCGAAGGCGACGGTCTCCAGGCATTCCTCGATCGTCACCGGGAACCGGCCGGTGTCTCCCGGCGACGCCACCGGATCGCGCGGTACTTGCCCACGCCATTCCGGTACGTCCCGCGGATCCTGCAGCAAAGTCATGTCACGCAGGTCCTCGACGTGCACCGCCTTGAGGTCCGCGAACGGATGCTCACTGGACAGCGCCACCACACGGGGCTCCGGGAAGAGCGGGACCACCTCGAACATGCCCTCCGGCAGCGGCAGTCGCACGTAGCAGACGTCGACCCGCCCGTCGAGCAGGAAGTCGACCTGGTCGGTGATCGAGGTGTGCACGACATCGATGTCGAGCTGCGGCGCCATCCGGGCGAACTCCCGCACGATGGGGGTGACCGTGACACCCGGCATGAAGCCGATGGTGAACTGGTTCACCTCCCGGTTCGCCGTCCGCACCCGCTGCTGCACCGCCTGTGCCATCGCCAGCATCGGCCGGGCGTCCTCCAGCAACTGGCGCCCCGCCCGCGTCAGTACGGTGCCCTGCCGGTCCCGCAGGAAGAGGACCACGTCCAGATCCTCCTCCAGTGCCCGGATCTGACGGCTGAGTGCCGGCTGGGTCATGTAGAGGCGGCTCGCCGCCCGCACGAAGCTGCACTCCTCGGCCACGGCCACGAAGTAACGCACCCGGCGTATGTCGAGGTCCATGTGGCTCATCGTAGCCGCGCCCATCACGGCATATGCCGAAACGGCTCCAGAATCGAACAGATAGGCACCGGCACGGTCGCCCCCGACCGGTCCGCCATGGTGAGACCGACGCGAAGAGCCGGAACGGCCGCCGCTGCCGAAGGAGTTGTGCGTGACGCCCAGCACGCGAGGACAGTGGGCGCGCGCCGTGAATCGGGGGTATGCACACCGTCAGCTTTATGCCGCATACATGGTCGGCCTTATGCCGCATACACACCGTTCGCCACGAAACCGTCGCCGATCGGGAACGGCCACGGGGCGACGGGGCCCTACGCGCGTCCAACGCGGACACGGTCACACGACTGTCTACGCACGGGAGCACGCCCGCGTCCTCGGGCACCGGACGCATCCGGCCTGCGGGGCCGATGCGCCCCACGAAAGGAATCGCCATGGGATTACGCCGGCAGCGGAGCAGGGCCACGCCGTCCACCGGACACACCGCGAGCGCTGCGGCAGGCGACGGCACGGCATCGCGCTCGCTTCTCTTCCTGGTTCTCCCGGTTCGCGTCTGTCCGTCATGACCGACAGACCCGAACGCGCTGCCGTCGTGACAGCGGCATTGCGCGACGTCCTGGCACATCTCGACGCCGATGCCGTGGCCAAGCGCATGGAACCCGTACTTCGCCGTACGCCCGAATACGTGCGCCTCGCGTGCGACTGCGAGGCTTCCGCTCTTCGCGCCTCGCTACGCCGGCAGGCCGGCCTGCTCCTGCACTGGATGGTGAACGGCACGCCCCCGGACGCACACGTCCTGTCGGAGATGTACGAGCGGGCGCGGGAGTGCGCCGCCGCCGGACAGCCGCTGGACGGCGGACTGCTCCTCCATCGCCGGGGCGTGCGCGTCTTCTGGGACGCCGTCCTCGGCCTGGCCGCCGAGGAGGAACGCGCACAGCCGGCGGACTGGACCGAGCAGGGGCGGCGTCATCTCGACAGCTACCTGGACATGGTCACGCGGATGTTCACCCAGGCCTACGCGGACCAGGCCGACCTGCCGTCCGCGCAGGGCGACCGCCGGGCGCGCACCCTCTTCGACCGTCTCCGCACCGACCTGCCCGTCACAGTGGAGGACCAAGAGCGTGCCGCCCGGCTCGGCTTCGATCTGACACCTCCGTACGTGCCCTTCGTCGTGCTGCTCGACAACTCCGCCCCTGCCGAGCGCGCCGATCCGGCGGCCCGTCTGCGCAGCGCCGGAGCCCTGGCCTTCGTCGAGGACGTCCGCGTCACCGGACTCACCGGTCCCGCGTTCGACTGGTCCGCGTTCCTGGCCGGCCGGCGCCTGCTCCTGGCACAGAACCCGCCTACGGGGCGTGGGCCGGGGACCTGCCCCTGGAGGGGCGGCCTCACGGCCGACACCGTTTACTGTCTGCCGGCGGCCCGACGGTCCGGCGTCACTTCAGGTGTCGGGTGAAGAACCGGGCCGCGTCGTCCCCCGCGAACTGCGGGACGCCGGTGTGCCCGCCCATGTTGGCGTGCAGGGTCTTCTCCTTGGATCCGAAGGCGTCGAACAGGTCCAGGGCGGCCTGCCGGTCGTTCCCTTCGTCGTCCCACTGCAGCAGGACGTGCAGCGGAATGGTGACCTGCCGGGCCTCCTCGAAGATGGCGCGAGGCACGAAACTCCCGGCGAACAGACCTGCGGCCGAGAGGCGCGGCTCGACCACCGCCAGCCGGATCCCGATGGAGATCACGCCTCCCGAGTACCCGACCGGGCCGCCGATCTCGGGCAGCGAAAGGAGGGCGTCCAGGGTGGCCTGCCATTCCGGGACCGCCTTGTCGACCAGTGGGAGGATGAGTGCGTCGATGACTTCGTCGCTGACCGGCTCGCCGGCCTCCATCGCCCGGCGCAGGTCGGCGCGGGCCTGCTCGGCGGCGGGCCAACGGGGCCGGTCGCCGCTTCCGGGGAGCTCGATGGTGGCCGTGGCGAAGCCCTCCGCCGCGGAGTGCCGGGCCCGGGCCACCAGTCGGGGGTACATCTTGCGCAGCCCCAGGGGAGGGTGGCCGAGCAGGATCAGCGGCGCCGGTGCGGATGCGGGTGCGGGTGCGGGTGTCCACAGGATGCCGGGGATCTCGCCGAGGGTGAACTCGCGCTCGAGGACGCCGTCGTCGAGGCGATGTTCGGAAGTGAAGCGCATGGTCGTGCCTTTCAGGAGTGCCATTGAACGGCGCTCCCGGACGACCTATCGCCCGACCGCGACCCCGGAGGGGAGCACCCATGTCGATACTGCGTTCACGGGTACCACCTCCTCGTTCTCTCGCCCGGCCTCCGGAAACGTAGCAGTGGCCGCCGTGGTTCCGCCAACGTGTTTTCGCGGGGCTCCGTGGCCGGACACCACGGCGTCGGAGTCACGCCGGATACGGTCGGGAAACGCGCCCGCCACCACTTCGAGCACCGAGGAACCGGCAAGCAACCGCTGACGGACGATCTACGGCGCAGACAGCCACCCATGACCGGCGTGAGCACCCTGAGCACCGATCACACCAGCCCTTCGACCTGTGACTTCAAGTCGGCGGAGGCCGGCAGCCCGCACCGCCTCGCCGCGGACACGGAACCGGTCATCAGGGCTGACCACTCGACAGAGCAGCACGTGAGACCCAGTCCCTGCGCGGTGACACCGGGGGCTCATAGCCCGGTTCCGCGGCGCACGTCCACACAGGGGTCCCCTGCATCATTGCGCGAGCGCGGTGGCGCTTTCCGGCTCCTCGGACAGGTCGTCCTGACCGCCAAATGACAGCAGGCGTGAGGGAAGAAGCCTGAGGCAGGCCAGTGTTCCGCCGATCGCGCCGACCCACAGCGCCACGGGAATTCCTGCTGTCGCGGGCCGTTTTGATCAGCGGATTTCGTCGGATGAAGGCCAGACCCGGCCGCCGGTCGCGGCTCTCCAAGGAGCCGGGCTCGTGGTGGCGCTCGACCCCGCGCAGCCGGAGGAGGAACAGGCGGCCGCGACGGCGGTGGCCGCGTCCACGCCGACCGCCGCTGGTACGCCCGCCGGCTGGACCAGCGATCCACCGATGGAAGGTCCGGCCAGGATCGCCGCGGTCTGGCCCGTGTAGGAGGCCGCCTGTCCGGCCACGTAGAGCTCGGGCGGCAGGGTGGTGGCGAACAGGCCGCTCTCGCTGACATTCGACAGCACCGAGCACCGGCCGATGACGGCCAGGACGACGGCCAGCTGGATGAGCGAGAGCAGGCCGAAGGCCGTTGCGAGCGGCACGCTGCTCAGGGCGGCGACCCGCAGGAGATTGGCGCCGGCCAGGAGCCTGCGGTGGTATCCCGTGCGGTCGGCGAAGGAGCCGACCGGTATGGCCAGGAAGAGGCTCGGGAGCCAGATCACGGCCGACAGGACGGCGCTTTGGACGGCGTCGGCGTCCAGGACCTCGATCGCGGCCAGCGGCAGGGCCACCGAGGAGATGGCATCGCCCAGGGCGGCCAGAGTGGTGGCGGACCAGAGCTTTCTGAACGCGGAATGGCGCAGTGGCGCCGGCACCGAAGGACGTGGGGCCCGCACATGCCGATGTTGTCGTCGACCATGCCAACTCGGCATCGGCCCATCGGCGTTGGGCGGATTCCGATTCGGCGACCGATATCTTGGCGAATTGTCCAGTGATTCCACGTCGGGGCAGACGGAATCACCTTCGGTGCACGCCGAGGGATCTACGACACCGACGGGACCTCTCAGAGGATGAGGTAGAGGGCGAGCAGAGTGGCGCCCGTGACCACGACATAGACCTCGAAGGCACCGCGGAGGGCCCGCGGGGCGTTGCGCAACTCCATGAAGTGCAGGCCGACCAGGCGTACCTTGATCAGCGCGATCGCCACGACCGCGCAGCCGATCGGGGTCGACGTGCTGCCTTCGATGCCCAGCAGCCAGCTCGACAGCGTGGCCAGGACGAGTGCCGGAAAGACCCACATGTGTCACGCCACCAGGTAGAAGAGCGGGAAGAGGATGAGCCAGAGCAGGTCCACCATGTGCCAGTACGCCGCCGCCCCCTCGGCGACCAGCAGGTGGCCCCGGCTCAGGGCCCGCCGACGGGACAGGACGACGAGGACCGTCAGCGCTCCTGTCCCGATCGTCAGGTGGACCAGGTGGATGCCGGTGAACACGAAGTAGTACATGAAGAAGTCGTTGCTGCTCGGTGTATGTCCGTCGTGAATCACCAGCGCGTATTCGAAACTCTTGACGGCGGTGAATCCGAGCGCGCACAGAAGCGCCCATGGCAGTGTCCGTGCGGGCCTGCCGGATCGCAGCTGCCGCAGCCCGCGAGCCACCAGCGCCGAGGCGGTCAGCAGGAGCAGTGTGTTCAGCAGTCCCAGGTCCGGGTGGAGGGCCCGCTGGGAAGCTCGGAACATCATCGGGTGTCGGCCGTGCAGCACCGCGATGAAGCCGAAGAACACCGAGAACATGATCATGTCGCCGAGGAGGAAGATCCAGAGACCCGGCTCGCCAGGGATGTGGCGGTGGTGCTGGGGTGCCGATTCCCCGGTACGGGCCGCGGTGGCGGTCATGCCGCGGGTTCGAGGACGGCCGGGGCTCGGTCGTCGTCTACCCGGCTCGCGGCCCGCACCGTCAGGTGCGTCATGACGAGGAACCAGGCGCCGAAGGCGCCGGCCGCGACCCAGAACGAGAGGATGCCGTTCCAGGCGAAGGGGCCGGTCTTGAAGAACGTCAGCAGGATGCTCGGCAGGAAGAGGAAGGCCATCCAGAAGTTCAGGTACGCGGACCAACGGGGCAGGAGCGGCGTGGGGCGCTTGTCGGCCAGGATCGCCACTCCGACCACGGTGGCCTGCCCGATGGCCGGAAACGCGTTCATGACCAAGGTGATCCAGGCCAGGTCGTTGAGCGCCGTCGTGATGTCGGGCGAGCGGTCCGGCCGGTAGGCCGTCGCCGTGAAGATCAGGACCGGTACGAAGATCGCGGCCACGTTCGCAGCGCCACAGACGAGTTGTATGGAAGCCAGCGGCTCCAGCCGCGGGTCGATACGCCGGATCAGGCTCGACAGCGCTGCGACGAAAGGTGCGGTCACCACTGCGCCGACGAGCATGACCACGAGGCCGGTACGGATCGAGTCGGCATGGTCCGTATAGAAGGCCGCGACCCGCTCCGCGGACCAGCTCGGCGCCATCGGCGGTATCCAGTGGGCGATCAGCAGAGCGGCGAAGAACAGCGCGATGAACAGGTAACCGAAGCTCGCGCAGGCGATCAGGATTCGGCGGGACATGTGGAATCTCCTGGTTCCGTGAGGGACGGGTACGGAGCGGGCTTCGCTGCTCGGACCTGAGGACGTGGTGGGGCAGCCGGCCCGGCGGTCGACCTGGGGGACCGCCGGGCCGGGGTGTTGAGGTGCGCCGGACATGGCGGGGGTGAGGGATGAGCAGGACGAGGCATGGCGATGGCGATGCCTTGCCGACTCGGCAGTTGTTGTGTGGACAGCGATCGGGACGTTCGGTTCCACGGACCCGAGTGAGCTGCCGCGGCACCGGCCACCTCGATCGGTCGAGCGCGGCTCGCAGCGCGGTGTCCGTTCCGGGGCCTGCGCCGAGCCGGGTGCGGCCTGCCGCAGCCACCGTTGACGCGCGTCGCACCTGAGCACTCCGGCTCTGCGACTGCCGCGCTCAGGTGCCCAAGGTCGTCGCGAAGCGGTGTGTTACCACTGCCGCGCGGGCACCCCGAGATCGAAGCGGGTCACGTCGAACATCCTGGCCCGGGCCGATCATGCTTCGCCAATGCCTATCCGGTGGTTCCGCATGCCGGTCCGGCATCAGCCCTCTTGCCGGCACGTGGTGCGGCCGACGAGGCTCGCGATTTCGGGAGGGATCACACGGGAGCGTGCCGCCGTGCCCCGATCACCTTTGCGGAGCGACAATCGGCCGGCGTTTTACGGACGGGATGTCAGGGTGTGACGCCTCGGTTGCGCCAGCTGACCGAATAGGCTGCTCGGCGAGCACGCATCAACTCTCCCAGAGGCCGATGCTCGGGTGCCGCGATCCATGGGTTGAAGCTGCTCTTCTCGACCATCTCGGCCAAAGCCTCGTCCGGAGCCTGCCGAGGCAGGCGCAGCCGCCCCACGGTGAGCCACGGCGCGTCCCAGCGGACCGCCGAATCCTCGATCGGCGTACGGCTCTCGTCCTCGAAGAACTGGGCCTGGAAGAGGAACTCCAGGTCGTCGTCCGCGAGTCGCCTGTAGAGGTCGGCGGCCAGATTCCTGCGGGCTGCTTTGTTGATCTTCGTTGAGGCGGCGCACAGCTTCAACCGGGCCGCGTAGTCGCCGAACGTGATGGGCATGATGCTGAAGAAGTCGTGCGTGGCGAATCCGCTGAACGGTTTCACCATGTCCCGGACGTTCGCGACGGCGCTGCGCGTGATCTGCGGCTTCATCGCGGCCTTGCGCAGCGCGGCGCCGGGCGCGCTCGTGGACAGATCGACGATCCCGACGACGTCCGCGCTGCCGCGGACCTGCAGGGTCTCCTGGCTGACCAGGGTGAAGTTCTGCTCGACATCGACGGACGACGGCGTCGAGGCCCCGAGCACCTTGATCGCGAAACCACGAATGTCGGGAGCCCGGTCGACGGAGAAGTTCCCGTTGGACAGCCGGACATGTGCCTCAAGGACAGCGGGAGCGGCAAAAATTCCCTGCCGCGCATAATCAGGAAGACCTTCTTCCACCGCGAGGACGGCCTTCAAGGCAGCGACTTGATTGCGGTGCAACGCCCTCCCGTGCCCTTGCTTTTTCAGACGCTTACGTTGCAGTTCACTGAAGACGTGCACCTGTTCCGCGTGCTGGGTACTCTCGTCGGGCAGAAATACTTCGTGCCATTGAGTGCTCGGCATAGAGCAAAACCTTCTCGATGTTCGGGCCCTCCGTCAGACGGAAGGCGGTCATGGCCTGGCGCCGGCGTCTGCGCCCATGGAATTCAGTCCCGCTGTACGGGCGTTCGGGACTGTTGGCCGTTCGCGCGGACAGCGCCCGTACGAGGCAGTTCGCGAGGCAGCCCTGCACGTGAGTGCGTAGATCACTGCTCCGACGAGCGTTTCGTCCACCGTCCGCCACAAGAACTTCACCATTACCGTGCCTTCGTGTTCAGGGGCCACCGCGCGGCCTTTCGCCGGACATTCGTCCGGTGCTCAGGGCCGTCTCGCATCACGTCGGATGGAGTCGGCAGCCCGGGAGAGCTCCGGCTCTGTCGCGTCGCGGCACAGGACACAGGTGCATGGCCTCCCTGCCCCGCATCATGCACGAGCGACCCGCGACGACACATTGTCAAAACCTTTTCCGCCAAGCCGAGTTCCTTCGTCCACCCAGCTTTGCGGCCCGCGATTCGCCGCGCCAATGCCGATTACCCGAACCGTCATGCCGACCGGGCATGACGTCAGGACAGCGCGGTTCCGCTCGCCCTCGCCCCCGCCACCGTGACGGTGGGGGGACCGGTTAGTCCGCATTGCGCGAGCGACAGGCAGCAGGCCGGCCTCGGTTCGTGCACAGCCGAGGTCCGCCCGGCCGCCGAGAGGCCCCAGGCCGCGGTGGAGGACAGCGCGATCCCGACGAAGGCACAGCTCCTCAGCGCCGGATGCACTCATCTGCCGGCCGATGGTGCTGCTATGCCGATCCGAGCGCCGCCATCACGATCTTGGCGAACTGGTCGATGGACGGCATCTTCCGATTCTCGGCGTACGCCAGCGCCACCATGCGCGGGGCAACACCCGTGAGCTGCAGGCACCGGATGTCGGGGCGACGGTAGAAATCGGCGAGGCCGGCCGGGACGACGATGAACCCGGTGCCGGACGCGACGGCTTCCAGGCTCTCCTCGATCGAGGTGGGCCGGTCGGCTGTTCATGGGCCTCATCGAAAAGTCCGGGAAAATGCCTGGGCCATCGGACGGGATGGAGAAGTCGCCACCCGCTCACTGAACTGAGACTTCGTGCCCCGGAGTCCGTAGTGCACTGAACCTCCAAGTCCTGGATGAGTGGCAGGGGTTCGAGCCCCGTGAATTCAGATTTCGGCATGCTGACGTCACCGCCTTCACATGGTCGTCGTCCGGTCACCGGGACGACGGCCGCCCTGCGGCGACCGTGCCCGTTCGTACCCGTCGCAGTGCCCACACCTCTCCTCAGAAGCCAGCTGCTCACCGTCCGGCAGCTCCGAGCTTGCCCGTTGCTCGCGCTGCCGCACCGGCAAATCCCGGGATTCCGACAGTGAGACGCCTGGATGTGACCCAATTTCCTGCAGTTCTGCGCGCTTTAATCGGCAGAAATTCTGCGCAGGAAATACGGGGTGCCTTGGGAGCTTGCGGAACGCTAGCACGACTGCCCCACCCATGAAGAGCGTTGGGAGTGTTCGCCGGCTCATGCCGGATCGACATGGACGGAAGCAGAATTGGCATTAGCGTTCCGTCGATGCGGCCGCCATAGTCAATTTTGCGAAGCGCCGCAGGCCGCAACACATACGGTTTCCGTGTCCATGCGGACCACGCCGCTTCCTCTGACGATTCGGTTGGACAACTCGAGAGGAACAACACCACATGAAGTCCACCGCTCGAATCAAAACGCTCGCGGCTGCCGGGCTCGTGAGTGGCGCGGTCGTAGCCTCGCTGGCCGTGACGAACGCGAGCGCCGTCACGACCGGGGCGAACGATCACGCCGTCGCCTCGCAGACGGCGCACCGCACGAAGCCGACGGTGGTCCTGGTCCACGGGGCGTTCGCCGACTCCTCCAGCTGGAACAGCGAGATCGGCTACCTGCGACGGCACGGCTACCCGGTCTACGCGATCGACACCCCGCTGCGCGGCCTGGCCTTCGACAGCGCCTATGTCGAGGCTCAGCTCAAGACCATCAAGGGGCCCGTGGTGCTGGTCGGCCACTCCTACGCGGGAGAGGTCGTCAGCCAGGTCGCCGCGAAGACGTCGAAGGTCAAGGCCCTCGTGTACGTGGCGGCTCTCATCCCCAAGGCGGGAGAAACCGCCGGCTCCCTGATCGGACAGTTCCCCGGGTCGCAGCTCATCTCGGAGAACTTCCGCACCGTTCCGCTGCCCGGCGGTGACACCGACGTGTACCTCAAGGCCGACAAGTACGGGACCGTGTACGGCAACGGGCTGTCGAAGTCGGCCATCGGAGTCGCCTCGGTGACTCAGGAGCCGGTCGCCCTCTCGGCCTTCACCGACAAGGCCACGGTGAATCCGCCGGCGAAGACGCCGAAGTGGGCGGTCATCTCGACCGAGGACCACGCTGTGCCGACGGCCGCCCAGAAGTTCGAGGCCAACCGAGTGGGAGCCCACATCATCTACACCCGCTCGGGCCATGATGTTCCGTCGATCAGCCCCGGGGCCGTCGACCGTGCCATCGTCGCCGCCGCCAACACCGTGCGCTGATCGATCCCTGTGGCGGGGCGCCCGTTTCGGGGCACCCCGCCCTCGGCGTCGCACACCCCGCTACCGCCTCCCGGACGTTCGATGTGCTTCGCGGCCCGGTCGGAACCGTTCGACCTGACCGAGACCGTGGTGACGGCCGACGCACCGCACACCCAGCGCGACCATCCCGACTTCCTGGTCGGGACGAAGAGGGCGCCCAAGGCGTTCACATCGGGTTTTCGGCACCTGCGGTATCGCTGGGGACAGGCCGAGCCCGGCGGTGCTTCACGGTCAAGTTCCTGGCGGACGAGGCACTGATCGGTTCGACCCGACTGTATGAACTCGTCCCGGCCGAGGGCGGCGCTGAGAGCGGTTCGGCCTCGTGCGGAATGTGGATCGCCTCATGGACCGACGGCTTCGGCCGCCGGCCCAGCCCGATCGCCTGTTTCGCCGTCACCGGCACAGCACCCGCGCCCGGGTACGTGATCCAGGTCGGGTTCGATAGGGGGTCGGTCAGGATATGCGGGTATGGAGCGGGCAGCAGGAGCAGAGCACCCCGGTGCTGTGCGGGTGTGCTCGCCCCACCGCAGTTCTCGACCGGCGAAGGACTCGCGGACGCGGTGGGCTGCCCGTCACAGCGCCAGCAGCGCCTGTTCGACCACTTCGGTGAGAGCGGGATGGATGTAGAGGACCTCACGGGCGATCCGGTCCACGGTCAGGCCCAGCGTCATCGCCTGGATCAGGGGCTGGATCAGTGTCGCGGCCTGCGGGCCGATGACGTGCGCACCGATCAGTGTCCGCTCGCGGGCGTCCGCAAGCACTTTGACGAAGCCCGTCGTGTCCTCCAGCGCCCATCCATAAGCGGTGTCGGCGTAGTCACGAACACCGATCAGGCAGTCGATTCCACGCTTCCGCGCCTGCCGTTCGGTCAGGCCGACACTGGCCACCTGGGGGTTGGAAAAGACGGCGTGCGGAACCAGGCGGGGGGCAAGCGTGCGGATGTCGTCGGGGTGCAGGAGGTTGTGACGCACCACGCGTACTTCGGCGTTGGCCATGTGCTTGAGCTGGAAGTGGTTCGCGGCGTCGCCGAGCGACCAGATGCCCGGGACCGACGTACGGTAGGCGTCGTCGGTCACGATGTGGCCGTGCTCGTCGAGTTCCAGTCCGGCGGCCGCGGCGTCGAGGCGGTCGGTGTTGGGCCGGCGGCCCACGGCGACGAGCAGCGCGGCTGCTTCGACCGTCTCACCCGGTTCGCGCCCAGCGGCTCCGGCGACGTGGACCGCGACGCCCTGCCCCCGGGCCTCGACGGACATGACCTCGGTGTTCAGCAGGAGCCGGTGGCGCTCGGCGGCGAGTTCGGTGAACCGGGCCGACACCTGCTCGTCCTCCTGCGGCAGCAGCCGCGGACCCCGCTGCACGATCGTGACGCTAGATCCCAACGCACCGAAGACGTAACCCAGTTCGGCCGCGATGAACCCGCCTCCGACGATCACCAGGGACTCGGGGACTTCGTCGATCCGCATGATCGTGTCGGAGGTATGGAAGGGGACGTCCTCCAGGCCCGGGATCGCCGGCACCACCGGACGTGCCCCCACCGCGACGACGAACGCTTCGGAGCTGATCCGTTGCGATCCGACCTCCACCACCGTCGGCGAGACGAAGCGCGCCGGTTCGGTGTAGACGTCCGTCGCGAGGCGGCGGTAGGCGACCGCGCTGTCGTGGAGCGGGTCGATCCGGCCGAACACCCGGTCGCGGATGGCCTTCCAGTCGACGTGATCGACCGTGGCGTGTACGCCCAGCCGCTTCGCCGACCTGGCCGCGGTTGCCGCGTCGGCGGCCACGACGAACATCTTCGACGGGATGCACCCGCGGTTCAGGCAGGTCCCCCCGAACCGGGAGGGCTCCACGATGGCGGTCCGCAGCTGCGCCGTCTCCGGTCCGAGCAGCATGTTTCCGCTGCCCGCTCCGAGCACGACGAGGTCATAGTGCTTCATCTCTTCCCAACTTCCCGGCGCGAGCCCCGATGCGGTCGCGGTCGGCGACGCCGGTCCCGGAGCGGCCGCGGGCCCAACGCTCCACCGACCACCCCATGGTGGGCCCGCGGCTTCCGGCACCGCCAATGCCGATCTCCTTCTCCGTCATGCCGGTCCGGCATGGGCGGTGGGCATGCCTGCCATGGATGTCGGCATCAGGCGACTGTGCTGCTTCGTCACCGGATACCGAAGAGAGCAGCGTCGTCCGGGCTGCGGCGCGCACCCTCGCCGTCGTAGGTGAAGGTCTGGCTCTGGCCGGCCGGAACGGCGCCGGTGTCGGCGCTGGTCCAGGTCTGGCCGGTGCCGCCGCACGCGGTGAGGGTCAGCTGGGTGCCGGTCGCGGCGGAGGGGGCCGGACATCGCCGGCGACGGTGTGCCCGACCCGCTCCCACCACCAAAACCAGTGATCAACCGCGACCCCGCCCAGACGCCGATCCGATCCGGTCCGGTCCGATCGCTCTCAGCTCCACCTATCCGCCGGTCCTCGGCGGGTAGGCCGTGCGGGCACCGTCAACCGCCTGTCGAGAAGCCTCCAGCGCCGTCGCGCGTGGCTCAGTGAGCCGCTGTCCGCAGATCCGAGAGCAGGGTATCGAGGAGCGACTCCTCTTCGACACGCACTCGGAGCTCGATCATCGCGGCGGCCAGGCGCGGATCCCAATGGGTCGCGGCAGGCGTGCCCGTCAGGTCCTGCGGCTCGTTCACCCTGGTCACGGCCGCCAGGTAGTCGGCGGCCCCGTACCGCCAGGGGCGCCACGGGGCCACTCGCCCGAGCGCTGTGGCGATGCGTACCCCACCCCAGTCGAAGTCCGCATGGTGGAGGAGTGCCGCTCCGCACACGGACAGGCCGCGCAGCAGGGTGAGTGCGGCCGCCGAGGGCTGCCCCTGGAGGCACACCATGGGCGGGCATGCCGGGCCCAGGGCGTCGGCGGCGGCGGACAGGACGGCCGGGTTCTCGCACACGTGGACGTCTCCCGTCGCCGTCGTGATCCGGTTCGCGGTCGGGCGGGTGAGCGAACGCAGCGTCAGGACGGCAGGCTCACCCTCGTCGGCCATCCAGTCGAGGGCGGGTGTGCCGCGCAGGTTGAGGGTGAGGACGGTGGACGACACGTCGTCCTTGAGCAGTCCGGCCGAAGCCCAGGCCTCGCGTCGCCACCCGGCGCCGGCGCCGTCGGGGAAGCCTGTGAGCGCGCGGATCCCCGACAGCACGAGCGTGGCGAGCGGGGTGCCCTCGTCCAGGGCGTGGGCGCCGGTCAGATGGAGGGCCGCGAACGCCGCCCGTGACATCGGGGGGTCGGCAGGCAGTGCGTGCAGTGCCCGCACGGCGGCGGAGACGAGGGGGCCGGCGGCCTCGGGGGTGCGGGCGAGTCGCCGTACGAGACCGTCCTCACGGATTCGGCCGGACCAGGCGGCCAGTTCGGCATGCACAGTGGCGAGCGGGGCCAGTGCCTCCTCCCATGCCTCGGCCAGCCTGTCCCTCGTCTCCGCGCGCAGTGTGACGGGCCCGGTGAGGGCGACGACGGCGGTCTCCAGGCCGTCCGGGCTGACGCCGGAGCGACGCAGGATCTCGTCCACCGTGTCGAGGCGTAGGGTCAGGGACCGGCCGGCACTCGGAGGGCGTCCCAGCAGCCTTTCGGCGGCGCGGCGTTGGAGGTCGTCGGGGTGCGCAAGGGTGACCGTCCCGGTGAGCGGCCGCCCCGCCGCGATCCGCTGCCGGACGCGTTCCAGAAGCCAGGCCAGTCCCGGGTCCCCGAGCAGCCGCGCGAGCCGTTCGCCGTCGACCTTCGCTTCGGCCGCTGGGGAGTTCACGTCCATGGGGCCCCCGGTTCCACCGACGCGTCGCGAGCGTGGGCCTGGGCGGGAACCGATGGCGGACCCGCGGTGGCGCCGGGCTCGGGAGCGCGTCGCCGTTCCCCGCCGTCCCACTCCCATCTGGTCACCAGGACGGCGTCGATGTCGTCGACCCGGGACAGCTGGGCGATGGCGATGCCGGGCACCTGCGGGTAGCAGGCCCACTCGCGTTCGCTGGTCATGACGACGTCGAGGTCGAAGGCACGGAGCAGGCCCAGGCACTTGGCGCGGGAGTCGTCGTCGACTCCGGCGAACGCCTCGTCGAGGGTGACGAGGCGCGGGGCGTGGGCGCCGCCCGCGCTCGCGTAGTGGGAGGAGGCGGCGGCGAAGAGCGGGACGGAGGCGGCGAGGACGCGTTCGCCGCCGGAGGCGGGGCCGGTGGCCGGTACCCACTTGCCGTGCTGGTGGCGTTCGACACCGAACTCGTGCCAGGCGCGGTAGTCGAGGGCGGCGGTGAGGTCTTCCTGCCAGCTGCCGGTACGGTCGTCGGCCTGCCGGCGTGCGATCTGCTCCTGGAGGAAGGTGCCGACGGCGGCCCGGTCCTCGGGTGACCACGCGTCGGCGGACTGGCGCAGCCTGTCCCGGGCCTGGGCCAGGCCCTGCGGCGCCCGGCGGGAGGCGCGCCAGACCAGGCGCAGCTTCATGCCCGTGGACGTCGGACGCTCCTCCAGCTCCCGGTTCATGGCGCGCACGTGGCGTTCGGCCGCGCCGATCAGTTCCTGGAGGGTGCCGGCGACCTCGGTGATCAGGTGGGTCTGGAGGATCTCTCGTTCGTGCGCGGAGAGGATGCGGGTCAGTTCGGCGACCTCGGTGGCAAGGGCTTCGGCGAGTTCGGGTACCGCGCGTTCACGGCCCTGGTAGACGATGTCGACGCGCATGCCGTCCTCGCCTGGGCGGGCCGTGGCGGTGTGGCCGTGCCGGGACAACGCGTCCTGGAGCCGGCCGAGTTCCTCGCTGAGATGTTTCTGGATGCGTTCCCAGGCCGCGTCGGAGTCGTCGGTCGTGGCCAGGCGGGACTCGACGGCGCGGGCGAGGGTCACGGCGGGGGTGGCCGCCCACGGTCCGCCGTCCTCGTCCGGTACGGGCAGGTCGGGCAGGGCCACGGTGAGCAGTCCGGTCGCCGTGAACCGCTGGAGCGCGGCGATGGCCCGTTCGCGGGCGGCGGTGGCGTCGGTGACGTCCTCCGCGAGCCGCTCGATGCGCCCCTCGGCGTGGCCGGCCTGCCGGTCGGCGGCCTGGATGTCCTCCTGGGCTCGCTGTTGTTCGCGCTCGCAGGCGCGTGCGGCTTCCCCGGTCTCCTCCAGCCGCCGCTGGAGTTCGGCGACGGCCGCTCCGACGGTGGAGCGGAGGGTGCGCACGTGTTCGTCGGCGGCCGCGGCGAGGCGGGCCGCCTCCGTGGCGCGTTCGGCGAGCTCGATGGCGAGCTGCTCGGCGCGGCCGGTCTCGGCGCGTTCCCCGTCGACCGCCTGCTCGGCGTCCACGCGCTCGCGCGACGCGGGCCAGAGCACGGCGAGGTGCACGGCGTGGTCGGCAAGCGCCTGCCGTACGGCGGCCAGACCGTCCCTGCCGACGGGGAGGTTCAGGTCGCCCGCCGTGTCGCCGAGTTCGTTCGCCGTACGGTCGGCGTCGGCAGCCGCGCGGGCCAGTTCGGCGGCCCGTTCCCGCTGCCGGGTACGGGCCCGGTGGACGGCCTCGGCCGCCGCGCCGAGCCGGGCGTGGGCGCGGCGCAGGTCGTCCTCGCCTGGCACGGCGGCGAGTTCGGCGTCGAGTACGGTGCGCCGCTCGGCCACCGTCCCGCGCTCCCCGGCGAGTTGTTCCCGTTCGATTATCAAGGCCTGCTGTTCGAGCCGCAGTTCGCCGATCCGGTTGCGGCGGGCCTGTTCCCGGGCCCCCTCCCCCACGTACTGGGCACCGTCCTTGGCCCAGCCGCCGGTGAGGGCGCCGACCCGGAAGCGGCCGTCGGTGGAGACCCAGGTACGGCTGTCACCGTCCTTGTCGCCGTCCACGAGCGCGATGGCGGCCAGCAGGCGCTGGACGGTGTGCTCGCCGACGGCCGCGGCCCCGGCGTCGGCGTGGTCGACGGCCGGGCACAGGGCGCGGTCGAGCCCGTTTCCGGTGGGCAGGTCGAGCGGGTCGAGGAGTACGTCGTGGCCGTCCGCCCGCACCGCCGCACCGTCCGGCCGCACCCAGGCGTCGAGGAGCCCGGAGGCCTCCAACGCGGCTTCGAGGCCCGCCCGTTGCGCCTCCGTCACGTGCGGGCGGAAGTCGACGAGACGCCACAGCGGGGCGCCGAGGGCACGGCTGCGGAGATCTGCGGTGCGGGTGTGAGGGGCGGTGGGGCCGCGTTGCCCGCCGGTCTCCAGGGCGGCCAGTTCCTCGGCCCCGAGACGCAGGCGTTCGGCCGTCGCCGCCTCCGACTGGGCCAACGCCGCCGCCCGGTCGGCCAGTCGGGCGCCGAGTACGCGGTGGGCGGCGGTGGCGGCGAGTCGGGCCGGATGGGGCCCGTCCAGGCTGCCCGTCCAGCTCTGCACGGCGTCGAGCACGCCGGGCAGCCCGTCGACACGCAGTTCCACGAAGCCCGACAGCTTCTCCCGTACAGCCGCGACCAGGGCGTGCCCCGCCTCCTTGACCGTCTCCTCGGCCTCGGCCAGCAGCTCCGCGCTGTGCCCGGCCTCCTCGTCGGCCTCGTCGGCGCGCAGCCGGGCGGCCTTCCGGGCGCCCTCCGAGCGTTCGGCCGCCGTCACGAGGGTCTCCACATGGTCCACGGCCCGCCGCCTGCTCGCCGTGGCCTCGTCGGCGGCACGGCGCAGGACCGGGGCGGGGGCTCCGGTCATCCGAGGCACCTCGATCCCCGCCGCCGCCGCGCTGTCGGCGACCCGGCCCTCGATGGCGTCCAGGGCCTCCTGGGCGGCGGTCAGGCGGTTCGTGGCGGTGGCGAGCCGGCCGAGGGCCCGGGTGTGTGCTTCGGCGGCCTGCCGCCGGTCCGCCTCGGAGCGGACGGCGTCCCCGGCCGTGCGGGAGGCGTCGGCCGCCGCCTGGTCGAGGGCGCGGGCGTCGCGCATCTCGGGCCCGGACCGCAGTGCCGCGTCCTGGGCGCTGAGCCGTGCCGCCCGCTCGGCGAGCGCGGCCGCCCGGTCCCGCGCCTCGGTCCGGTCGGTCACGGCCCGGTCGTGATCGGCCTGTGCCCGTGCCAGCTCGCGCTGGAGGTGTTCGTAGCGGGCGTGTTCGGCGCGGGGCAGACGGGCCCGGCGGCGGGCGGCGATGCGGGCGTAGCGCCGGTAGTGGTCGAGGAACGCCGACGACGCCTGCTCGGCCTCGCGGGCGGCCCGCAGTTCCTCCTTCTCCTCGTCCAGCGACCGGAACGCCTCCGCGGCGTCGGCGATGACCGCCTGGTCCATCGGCGGCAGCGCCTCCGTCAGGGCCCGCGACAGGGCGGCCTCGTTGGGCCGCTTGGACAGCTGGGGCTGGCGCAGCTGGATGAGGAGGTCGACCAGCGCGCCATAGCGCCGCTCCCCCAGCCCGAACAGGGCCTCGTCGACCGCGCGGCGGTAGGCCCTGGCGGTGTCGTACACCATGCCGTGTGCGCCGATGGCCTCGGCGAGCCGGTCCCGGGACAAGGCGGTGCCGGTGGCGTCGAGCAGGTCGAGTCCGGCGGCGATCCGCTGGCTGGTGACGGCGAACCAGTGGCGGGCGATACCGCGTCCGGCGACGGCCTTCAGGCCGCACAGCAGGGTGCGGAAGTGGGCCTCGCCGGTGGTGTCGTCGAGCCGGCCGAACTCGATCCAGGTGTAGCCGAGCCGTTCCGGGTGGGGGTGTTCGCCGCCCAGGAGCAGGTTCCACTCCATGCGCTTGCCGGGGTCGCCGTCGGGCTCGACACGGCGCGCGGAGAGGTCGCCGTCCAGCAGGAACGGCAGGGTGAGGGCGAGCACCTTCGACTTGCCGGTGCCGTTGTTGCCGCGCAGCAGCAGCCGGCCGTCGCGGAACCAGAACTCCTCGACGTCGTAGTGGAAGAGGTCGACGAGCCCGATCCGCAGCGGCCGCCAGCGGCCGGGCGCGGGGGCGGGGAGGACGAGGCCCGGAGGCGCGGTCGGCGCGGTCCGTACGGTCGGCGTGGTCACGGCGCGGGTCACCTTTCGTCGCCGGTCGTTCTGATGACGGCGTCGCCGACCGCGTACCGCGCGAGGGCGGGGCGGGGCACGACGCCTCGCGGGGTCTGCTCGGCGAGCCCGAGGGCCTGGAGCTTGGTCAGGGCCTGTGCCACGAGCTCGGGTTCGGCTCCGGGCTCACGGGCTGTCTTCGACCAGAAGTTGCCGTGTTCCACCGCGAGTTCACGCACGTGCGCGGCCAGTTCGGCAACCGTGACCGGCCCGTCGGCCTGTGCCAGGTGCTGGGCGAGGAGCAGGGTGACGTGGCCGTGGGTGCCCTGTTCCGGCATGCGTACGTCGGTGAGGTCGTCCAGCGGATCGACCATGGCGATGCCCTCGGCCCGGACCTCGGCGACCAGTCCGGTCAGTTCGGTGATGCGGGCGGTGATGAAGCCGCGTTGCCGGGTGAGGTAGCCGAGTTCGTCGTCGGTGAGGTCGTCGTAGTAGAGCACGGGGTCGTCGAGGAGGCGGCGGGTCAGTTTCCAGCGGATGGCCCGGAAGCGCAGTTCGTCGCTGTCGAGGGCGGTGCGTGCCGTCATCTGAGTCAGGCGTTCGGTGAAGTCCTCGGCCTCGATCAGGGAGGGACCGCGCAGGGCGGCGGGCATCCCGGCGAGAACACGCCGGCGTACGTCGTACAGCACGTCGCCGGAGCCGCTGACGTACGCCTCCTCGTCACCGGCGACCCGCCGCAGCACGCCGATCCGGAGCAGCAGACGTACGACGGCGGCGAGGTCGAGGCGTTCGTCGCGCCGTTCCAGGGTGAACTCGATCCCGGCGGCGACGAGTTCCGGGTCGGCGGCGGCCAGGACGACCTGTTCGGCGAGACGCCCGAGGGCGACCTGGGCCTCGCCGCGCTCCAGGGCGGCGAGGGTCAGGCAGAGCAGGACATAGCGGCGGCGGGTGAAGGGCAGGGCGGTACGGGCCGTCTCGCGGGCGGGGTGGGTGGCGTCGGTGAGGGTGCCGGGTGTCTTGCGCAGCCGGGCCGCGTCGGCGTCGGTGCGCAGTGTCCAGCCGACGTTGCGTTCGAACCAGTCGCGCAGGGCGGTGGCGTGTCGGCGGACCAGCCGGAACTCTTCGGCGTACGGCCCGTCGGCGGTCAGCAGCGGCTCCTTCAGCAACGCGCGTGCGGCACGCTGGATCTCGGCCTCGCGCTGGCCTTCGAGGACCTCCGCCAGCGGGCCGGAGGATCCGGCGGGGTCGGTCACCGGCCGTCCCCCGTCCCGGTCACGGTGAGGTCGACGATGTCGATCACATGGTCGGGGCCGCTGAACACACCGTCGGGGGTGTGCACTTGGGCGATGGTTCCGTCGTCGAGCGCGGTCAGCCGTATCTCCATCGAACCGTCCGAGCTGGTCACCGTGGTGGTCGTCATGCCCGGCCGCCAGGTGGCGAGGGCGTCGCCGAGCAGGCGCAGGAACAACTGGAAGGCGAGGGCGTCGAGTTCACCGAGCCGGGACAGCCGTACCGGCCCACCCGTCGCAAGCCGGTCACGGGCCTGTCGGGCCTCAGCTGTCTGCCGGGCGGCGAGTTCGGCGAGCCGCCGCTTCGCCTCGCTCCGGTCGGCCACCCGGCGCGGCCTGCCCCGGCGTTCGTAGCTTCCGGTACGGCGCAGCTGGGGGCTGATCCGCAGGGGGCGCGCCTTGGCCCAGGGCGTCGCGGCGGGCTCCGGGGCGGCGGCGCGTTCGGCGAGGGTGTCGGCGTCGACGGTGAGGTGCCGGGACGAGTGGAGCCCGAACGCCACCCGCCACAACCGGTGCCGCGTCTCGTCGTCCGGTGCCTGGGCGAACCAGCGGGCCAGCGTGCGGAAGTCCGCGGAGCGGTCCGAGCGCCCGGCCCGTCGTTCGTTCAACTGGCGTACAACAGACAGTAGTTGCGGAATGGCTCCGAGGGCACGCCCGCGCAGCAGCCGAGCCTGTGACTCCCGCCCCTCCTCCGACACGAACCACTGGGCGAGCCCGGACCAGCGCGCTGCCCACCTCTCGTACGCCACCGCCTCCGCCTGCTCGGCCTCCTCGGGAGCGGCGTCGGCGGCCTCCCGCCCGGCGGCGAGGGCCAGCAGCGGCCCCACCCTCCCCTGTTCCTCCAACTCGCCGATGAGCAGGGCGATCCGCCCGCCGAGCGTGATCAGATCCTGGATGAACCGCTCCAGGTACTGGATCAGCCGGTCCTTGTACGCGAGGAACGCCTCGACCTCGATGTCGTGCAGGTCGATGGTGCGCTGCAACGAGCCCATGAAGGCACGCGCGTTGTCCGCGAGGTCGGTGAAACGAGCCGTGAGGACGGACAGAGCGATATACGCCTTCGCCGGATCCGGCTCATCCTCCTGGGCGATCACCAGAAGCGCCCGCAACTGCGTGACGATGTCGTGCAGCGCGACCGCCTGAAGTTCCCCGCGCCGCCCGAGCGTCGCGTCGTACGTCCCGAGCGCCGCCTCGGCCGCCTCGCCGGCCCGGGTGAGCTGGTAGATGAACCGCCTGCGGTAGAAGTCCTCGACGGCCGTCACCCGGGCATGGTCCGGATCGGCCCGCAGGTTCCCCCACCCCACAAGCCTGTCCAGCGCCGTCACCACCGCCTCGACGTCACCGGGCCGCGCATCCACGTCCAGCGCCGCGAACACGTCCTCCGGCCGCAGATGCACCGCGAACCGCTCCTTGGCGGCGAGGAACGCCCGCATCACCTGTCGGTAGAGGGCGGAGTTGGGCACGGTGAGGTGCGCGAACGGGCTGTAGTCCTGCGAGGTCATCGTGGGTCCATTGTCCCCGACCGCCGCCCTCGCCGGAGCACGATGTCCGGTTTTCGTCTCACGCCGGGGGCGTGGCCGCGTACTCGGCCCACACCGCCCTACCCGGCCCCTCGGACCGGGCGAGCCAGCCCCGGCGGGACGCCGGCCCCGCGACGATGACCAGCCCCCTACGTCCTCGGGGTCCGCCGCGCGAAGCGATCTTGGGCGGGGCGGTGTGCGTTCGGCGGGGGTGTCGGAGACCTCGATCCGGACCACGGTACCGGCGGCTCCGGTCTCGTAAAGGTGCAGATGGAAGTCCGGGCCGGACACGTGCCCGTGCCGCACCGCGTTGACGGCCAGTTCGCCGACGACCAGCGCGACCGCCTCGTGCGGGCCGCCGCCGTACGGGATCCCCCAGGCGTCCAGCCGGTGGGCGGCCGGGCGCCGCGCGGGGTGCCCCAGCAGGAGGCGCTGCAGCAGCGCCCCCGCGCCGTGCGACCCGCTGCGTGTCGAAGACGATGCGCAACGGGAACAGCCCTGCCCCGCATTCGCCGGAGGTGTCACTGAGGTCGTGCACGACCTTGCGGCCGAAGTCCGTGCGGAGGATCCGGTCCTCCGGCACCGACACGATCGACTCGTCACGGTCGGACGGCGAACCGGTCGGCTTCGCTGTGTCGACGTAGTAACAGCGGCGTACGGGCTTGCCCCGGCTGTCCACCGTCTTCACCGGCGCGTCCGCGACGTAGACGGCCTGGAACAGCGAGGTCAGGCGCTGCCGGCCGTCCAACAGCAGCAGACCGGGCTCCCGCCCGGCAGCGGCTCCGCACCCGTGAGTGTCCTGGCACGGAACCGAGAGGCGCCGCCGGTCTCCAGTGTCATGGTGACGCCCAGCGGGTAATTGTGTCGGGGTCCTTGGTGTGGTCCTGGCCGGTCGGCGTCGGGGCCGCACCCTGCGTCCTTGTCAGGCTGGGGTTTCCGACTGCGACTGGCCGCCTTGGGCGCGCAGTTGCTCGTTGATGCGCTGAGCTTCTTCGAGCTGGTCTTCAAGGATGACGATGCGGCAGGCGGCCTCTATGGCGGTGCCCTGGTCGACGAGTTCGCGGGCGCGGGCGGCGATGCGGAGCTGGTAGCGGGAGTAGCGGCGGTGGCCGCCTTCGGAGCGCAAGGGGGTGACCAGACGGTGTTCGCCGAGGGCGCGGAGGAAGGCTGGGGTGGTGCCGAGCATCTCGGCGGCCCGGCCCATGGTGTAGGCGGGGTAGTCGTCGTCGTCGAGGGAGTCGGCGGGCCGGGTACTGCGAGGGGGCATAGACCTCTTCTTTCGGGGGATGCGTCGGGGGGCCCGGGTGCCGTACCGGCACCCGGGCCCCGAGCTTTCAACACCATCTACCGGCCGACTGCGTCGGCCTTCTTTTTCCGCAGGTTCCGCCTGGGAGGGCTGGGCTGCGGGGATCGCAGATGCGTGACCGGGGACCACCTTCCAATCCGAGGCCTTGCGGTACCCGGGCGGACTGCCTCCTCGCCCGGGCGATCCTGATGGCGTTCTGCTCCTTACCTTCGGTTACTCGGTTGTACTGCTGGATAACGCGGGTGCTGCTCGCGACCCCTTCGGGTCGTGTCCTGCTTGACCTGCATGCACGGCAGTTCATGTCTGCCGTGCCTACTTCGACTTCCTGCGTACAACAGAAACGGTAGCCCCATGGATGGCGAATGTCTACCTCAGTCATGACAGATTTCCTCCGTGGTTCGGGTGGGAAGTTCTGCCTTGAGTACCTCTGCAAGAGTGCTCCACAGCTGTGTCACCGAGCGGGCGCGCGGAGACTCCGGCCGAAGACGCGGAGCGGGCGGTGGTAGTCGCCGTCGCGGTGACCACCGTGACCCTCGCGGTGGTGTCCGTGGCCGGGCGTGACCTTCGGGATGAGTGTCCGTGAGCTGTTCGAGGAGCCGGTGGTGCGGTGCTGACGCGCCGCGGGCGGCCGGCTTCCGCCACGGCAGCAGGATGACAAGACGGGCGGTCGGACCGGTCGTCCCCCAGTCCCCGGCGCCTCCGCAGCCCGCATGGCCCTGTAAAGCCTGCGGGACCGCCCATCCGGCTGGACCGTACTCCCAGCGGTGCAGCCGCCGAGTGCCCGTGCGCCGCATGCGCAGACGGCAGACCGTCCGGGACGTGAAGGCCCCGTCCGCCTCCGACCCCAGGCCGTAGGCGCATTCAGGCTGCCGCTATCCGCTGTAGAAGGGCCTCGTGCCGACCGCAGACCTCGTCCACCGCCCAGCGCGGCAGGGTGATCAACTAGCGCGCCGTCCACATCGAGACCAAGGCGGTCACCACCGCCGAACTGCTCGCAGACCGGGCCGCCGTCCCGGAGGCCGCCGCCTCCGGCGCGAGCGGCACGCCTGTCGCCGACCTGGTGGCGCTGCCCCGGTCACCATCGGGGCCTTCGGCGCCAAGTCCGTGAACGCCCTTCGCGCCCGCTGTCGCCATCGCTCAGAGAGCTGGATGGCGAGTAAATATAATCCGCCGCATGTCGAAGCCTGATGAGCTGCTCGTTGACATCGCCGCCCTGGTGGAGTCCGGGCAGAGCAACCAGATGTCCCTGACCGTGGTCACCGGTGGTGCTGTCATCACCGGTCGGCTGGCTCCCGAAGCAGTGTGGAGGCAGAGGGTGTCGGACGTGCTGACGGATTCCGCCCGCTTGGGAGAGTTCTCAGCCGTCTTCGACACCCCCGCGAAGAAGGCCGGGCCCCCCGCTCATCTGCACTTCCATGTCGCCCGGATCCTGCAGGGCACGGTCGGTATCCCGGAGACAGGCGGGATGTACCGTGTGGCGATCGCCGACGTCAGCGCCTGGTCCATGGGCGACTTCAGCTATTCCGACCACTGAGCGACCACTGCGACGGAACCCCGTCACAGGCAGTGTGGGCCCGACCGGCGCTCGCAGGTCGGGCCCACACTGCTGTTCCGGCGTCGGCTCGTTGCCTGTCCCGTCGGTCAGACGGACACGGGGGTACCGAGCATCGCGGAAGCTTGCTGGAGCGAGCTGAGGATGCGTACGGGTGCGGCCGTGGGGAGGGTGCGGCACGTGAAGCCGAGCCGAGTCATGGCCCGGAGGACTTCGGCGGCGCTGAGGTCACGGCGGTCCTGGCGGGTGATGACCTGGCCGACTTGCTTGACGGGGTAGTGGCGGCGGCCGATGATCACGGACACGCCGGTGCCGGGTTCGGGCTTGATGCCCTTCATCGATTCCAGCACGCCGTTCTCGGTGAGCTCGAAGGGGAAGCGCGATGACGCAGCCCATGTGGCCTCACAGGGAGAAGGAGAGAACGGTCCGACCAGGGTGAGGCGGTTCAACCGGAGAGGGCGAGGACGCCCAGGGGGCTGCCTTTGCCCGTCGACCACCGGCAGGGCACCGAGCCGACGGGAGCGCATCGCGTGCTCGGCTTCGGCCATCGTGGTCACGGGTGAGGTGAACGACCTGTGGTCGCCGAGGATGTCGCGCAGGCGGACGCGGTCCGTGTAGGCCGAGCTGTCGCGGACGGCGGTGAGTTCCATCCGGGTGACCAGTCCGGTGCACTGGTCGTCCTGGTCGCAGACGACCAGTCGGCCCGTGCGGGCGGCGGCCATGACGGACAGCGCGACCTCGACGCTCATGTCGTCACAGACCTGCGGTCCGGCCGCGTCGGCCGTCTCGCAGGCCCCGGACGTCGGCGCGGGCCGCCCGGCCTCGGGGGGAGGGGAAGGCCGGTGTGCGACGACAGCCCGCGCGGAGCCGGGGAGGGGCGGCCGCCACCCTCACAGGGAGCTGCCCGTGCCCGGCCGTACAGGACGCGTCAGCCGGCGGCCATCGCCGTTGCCACGTACGTCAAGGAGATCAGGGCCATTACGGCGGCCGGAACGGCCCGGGGCGGCGGATCGCCGTGGCGCAGGTGGACCACTGCCGCCGCGGCCGTCAGCAGGGCGAGGCATGTCGCGGCGGCCACGCCCAGCGGCATCCAGGTCAGCCCCGTCAGCAGACCGGCAACCCCGGCCACCTCCAGCGCGCCGACAACGCGATAGAGCCGTACCGACATGCCGAGATGGGCCGCCGCCTGGCGCATGAACGGCACCGCGGCCAGCTTCGCCAGCCCCAGCGGAAGGAAGACCAGGGACAGGGCGACGGCCAGCACGGCGGTCATGAGGCGGACCTGCCCCTGCGGCGCTCCTCGCCCAGCCGGGCGTAGTAGTCGATGAGGTCGGGGCTGTCCACGGTGGCGGGGTTGACGACCTGCTCGACCGGGGCGCCCTGGAGCAGTCGCTTGATCGGGACCTCCAGCTTTTTGCCGGTGCGGGTGTGCGGGATGCCCGGCACTTCGAGGATCTCGTCGGGGACGTGGCGCGGTGAGGCGCCGGTGCGGACGGCGTCGCGGATCTTCTCGCGCAGGGTGTCGTCCAGGGTCACCCCGGCCGCCGGGACCACGAACAGCGGCATCCAGTAGCCGCCGTCCGGCTCCTCCGCACCGATGACCAGGGCTTCGGCGATCTCGGGGAGGCGTTCGACGGCGTCGTGGATGTCGGCGCTGCCCAGGCGGACGCCGTTGCGGTTCAGCGTCGAGTCGGAGCGGCCGTGGACGATCACCGAGCCGTGTCCCGTGACCGTGATCCAGTCTCCGTGTCGCCACACGCCGGGGTAGGAGGAGAAGTAGGCGTCTCGGTAGCGGCTGCCGTCGGGGTCGTTCCAGAAGTACAGCGGCATCGACGGCATCGGGCGAGTCACCACCAGTTCGCCGACCTGGTCGGTGACCGGGAACCCTTCGCTGTCGTACGCAGCCAGTGCCACGCCCAGGTGGGGGGCCGACAACTCCCCTGCCCAGACCGGGGTGTTGGGTGCGCTGCCCGCGAACCCGGAGACGATGTCGGTGCCGCCGCTGATGGAGGCCAGCAGAACGTGGTCGCCGACGTGGTCGCGGACCCAGGGGTAGGCGGAGGCGGGCAGGGCCGAGCCCGTGCAGCCGACGACGCGGACAGCCGACAGGTCGTGGACGGACGGGTCGATGCCGAACTTGGCCATGCCCAGCAGGTATTGGGGGCTGGTGCCGAAGACGGTGACCCGGTGACGGGCGGCCAGCTCCCACAGCACGTCGAGCTTGGCGAAGGGGGCCGGGCTGCCGTCGTACGTGCAGGTCGTGGCGCCGGTCAGGAGGCTGGAGACGACGAGGTTCCACATCATCCAGTGGGTGGTGGTGTACCAGAGGAGGCGGTCGCCGGGGCCGAGGTCGGAGTGCAGGCCCAGGGTCTTGAGGTGCTCCACCAACACGCCGCCGTGGCCGTGGACGATGCCCTTGGGCAGGCCGGTGGTGCCGGAGGAGAACACGACCCACAGCGGATGGTCGAACGGGACCGGTACGCAGGTGAGTTCCTCGGTGCGGGTGGAGGCGTCCTCCCAGGGGATGACCAGCGACGGGTAGGTCTGCGACGGCCAGGGCAGGCCCATGTGGTCCACCCGCAGGGTCGCCTTCAACGTGGGAAGGGCGTGGGCGAGTTCGAGGGTGGCGTCGCGGCGGTCGTGGGTGGTGCCGTTGAAGAGGTAGCCGTCGGCGGCGATCAGCACGGTGGGTTCGAGTTGGGCGAATCGGTCGGCGGCGGCCTTGGGGGCGTAGTCCTGGCCGCACACCGACCACACGGCGCCGAGGCTCGCCGCGGCGAGGAACGCGACGACGGCGTGCGGGGTGTTGGGCAGGTAGCCGACCACCCGGTCGCCCTGTCCCACACCGAGGTCGCGCAGGGTCGCGGCGACGGAGGCGACCAGGAGGCGCAGTCTCTCCCCCGTCAGCTGGTAGCCGGATCCGTTCTCGTCCAGTGCAATGATCGCGGGCCGGTCACTGGCGAGGTTACGCAAGGCGTGGTGGGCGTAGTTGAGGGTGGCGCCGGTGAACCAGCGGGCGCCGGGCATCCGTTCCTCGGCCAGCACCTGCTCGTACGGGGTGTCCGCGTCGATGTCGAAGTACTCCCACACCGCGCCCCAGAAGCCTTCCAGGTCGGTGACCGACCAGCGGTGCAGGGTGGCGTAGTCGTCGGGGGCGACGCCGTGGAGCCGGGCGAACTCCGCGATGCGACTGGCGGCCGCCGTCTCCGGGGCGGGTGTGAAGAAGGGCGTACTCATCGCGTCGTGCTCCTCAGCAGGCTTTTCGCCGCGGTCCGTTCGGAAGGGTCAGGGCTTCGTGTGGTGTGCAGGAGGGTTGCCCAGGCGGCGGTCGAGGTGAAGTCGCGGCCGTCTGCCGGGACGATGTCCATGACGACCCGGTCGGGTCGTAGCAGGACCGCATCTGCGTGTCCTGCGCGCAGCCAGGCGGCGAGGGTGCCGTCGTCGCCGAGGTCGGTCACCGGGACGGTGTGAACGCCGAGACTGTGGGCGAGCGCGGTCAGGGAAGGGCCGGGCTCGGTGGCGGTCAGTACGGCGAAGGAGTCGCCGAGCACCTCGTCGAGCCGGGTGTGCCGTCCACCGACACTCACCCATGGTTGGGGGCAGTGGGTGCCCGCCAGCCGTCGGCGGACACTGCGCCGCACGAGCGGTCCGGCGGTCAGGGGTGGGCTGAGGTCGCGGCCGGCCAGCTCGGTCAGGCCGGGTATGCGGCAGGCGGCGGCCAGTGCCCTGCGGCGGAGCGCGGCGGCGCCGTCCTGGCCGCCGGTCATGGCCCAGCCCATGGCGACCGCGAGGCGGACCACATGCCGGGCGTGCGGCTTGCGTTCGCTCTCGTAGGTGTCCAACAGCCGTTCGTCGCCGCCCTGCTGGAGGACGCGGGCGAGTTTCCAAGTGAGGTTGCAGGCGTCCCGCAGTCCCGAGCACAGTCCCTGTCCGACGAACGGCGGGGTGAGGTGGGCGGCGTCGCCGAGCAGGAAGACCCGTCCGCTGCGCCAGCGGTCGGCGACGCGTGCCCGGAAGGTGTACTGGGTCTCACGGACGACCTCGAAGTCCCGGTCGTACGAGGGCGGCAGCCAGGGGGCGATAAGCTCGCGGACCGACTCCTGTCCTTCCCCGAGCCGGAACTCCCAGCGGTAGCGGTTCTCGCTCACGCGCATGAAGGTGGCCGGCCGGGCCGGGTCGCAGATCTGGTCGACGCCTTCCCAGCAGCGGACGGGGCCCGTCGTGTCGACGTCGATGACCTTCCAGCGTTCCTCGAAGCGCAGGTCCTCCCAGGCGCCGCCGATGGCTTCGCGGGTGAGGCTGTTGGCGCCGTCGCAGCCGAGGACCGCGTCGGCCCACAGTTCGTGCTCACCCTCCTCGTCGCGGTAGGTGACACGGACGGGGCCGGTGGAGTCCGGGCCGACGCCGGTGACCTCCACGCCACCGCGCAGTTCGCACTCGGGGCGCCGGGCCAGGGCGTCGCGCAGTACACGTTCCAGCTCGGGCTGGTCGAACATGCTGGTCTGCGGATAGCCGTGGTGGCCGTGCTCGGTGCGCCGGAACTCGGCCATCACCCGGTGCCGGGCGTCCAGCAGCCGCAGCCCCTTCGCCGGGCGGGCGATCGCGGCGAACTCCTCACCGACGCCCGCAGCCTGAAGGATCCGGTGGATCTCGTCGTCACCTGCGACGGCGCGCGGCAGCGGGTAGATGTCCCGGTGGCGTTCGAGGACGACACTGCGGACTCCGCGCCGGGCCAGGAGAAGGGCGGCGGTCACGCCCACCGGCCCGGCCCCGACGATCACGACGGGCACACGTGCGGCTTCATCGACGGTCATGTGCGGCTCACCTCGGGTATCAGTTCGCGGCCGCGACGGGCGTACGCTGCTCGCCGAGGTCGATGCGGCCGTCGGGGGTCGCGATCGTCGCCGTGATCACGTCACCCGGACTCAGGTAGTGCGGGTTCTTGGCCTGGCTCTTGAAGAAGGCCTTCCATTTCAGGGCGGGCGGCAGCAGCGCGCCGATCTTCTCGACGGCCTTCGGCGGGGCCTTCAGGGCGGTGCCGCCGGGAGTGCCGGTGAGCAGCAGGTCGCCGGCGTCCAGGGTCTGGAAGCGGGCGAGCAGGGTGAGTGCCTGTGCCGGGCGGACGATCATGTCGGCCAGGGTGCGGTCCTGGCGCAGCTCGCCGTTGACGCTGAGCTTCAGCCGCAGGTCGAGGAGATGGGTGAAGTCCTCCGGCTCCAGCAACGACAGGTACGGACCGGTCGGCGTGAAGGTGGGGTACGACTTGCTCTCGTAGAACTGCGTCTTGGTCAGCTGCACCTCGCGGGCGCTGATGTCGTTGGTGATCACCAGTGCGGCGACGTACGACGGCAGGTCCCGCTCCTCGACGACGGTGCCGACGGGCAGGGGCGCGCCCATGACGAGGCCCAACTCGATCTCGTAGTCGAGGAATTTCACGTGCGACGGCCGGACGACGGCGTCGCCGGGGCCGCTGACCGAGCCGGACGCCTTGCGGAAGAATGCGGGCGGGATGTCGCCCTTGAAGCCCGAATCGCGGGCGTGGCTGCGGTAGTTGACCATCTGGGCGACCACCCGGCAGGGCGTGGTGACCGGCGAAAGCGCCACCAGGTCGGCGACGGGCGTGCCCGGTTCGCCGGAGGCGGCGGCCTCGCGGACAGCCGGCCGGTCGGCCAGCAGCTCAGCGGTGGTCACGGCCTTGGTGTCGACGGGGACGGCCCGGTCGCCTCGGACGACCCACCAGCCGTCGGCGGTGCGCAGGACATTGGTGCTCATGTCAGTGCCTTTGTGAGGGATTCGCGTGTGGGGGTTCAGGATTTGGCGGCCTTGAGCAGGCCGAACAGTCGTGCCGGGTCCATCTCGTTGTCGCCGCGCAGGGCCTCGATCACGTCGCGGACCCGCTGCGGGGAGGGGCTCGCGCCGAGGAAGTCGCGGGTGGCCGGCGGGCCCCACTGGGCGAGGCCGCTGGTCGACATCGGCGCCCAGCCGGGTTCGACGTCGCAGGAGAACAGGTCGCCGTCGGCGAAGTGCTCCAGCATGAAGTGGTCGGGGTCGCGCCAGTAGTCGAAGAGCTGGCTGCCCTGGATGTGCCGTCCGATGCCCCAACTGCGCGTGTATCCGCGCTCCTTGAGGTATTCGCCGCCGACGGCGATGGAGTCGAGGTCGGTGACCTGGTAGGCGGAGTGGACGTATCCGGTGCCCGGCCCGAGGTGCATGGCCAGGGTGTGGTGGTCGGCCGGTACGCCGCCCAGGTCGCAGCGGATGAACGCCATCGTCGGGCCGCGATCGCGCTGCCCGTCCAGGAACAGGAAGTCGGACACGATCATGCCGAGTGTGTCCAGGTACCAGTCCAGGGCCCGGCCGAACACCCGCGTCTCCAGCACCACGTGGCCGAGCCGCTGGATGCGGGACGGCTCGCGCGCCGGCCGCTGGGTGGCGTTGGTACGACGGTGATCCGTGCCGAAATTGAGGAGCAGCGGCTGCTGTTCCGGCAGTGCGGCGAGCTGTTCGCCGCAGTGCACGACCCGGACCGGGAAGCCCGACGGGTCGAGCAGGTCGATCACCTTTCCGCCGCCGGGAACGTCGGAGTCCCGTACGGACGATCCGGTGGCGCGGGCCAGCCGGTCCAGGTCGCCCCGCTCGGCGGCGCGGAACGCCGGACCGATGAAGCGGGACGTACGACCGCGCCGGATCACCATGCAGGGCGAGCCCGCGAAGGTACCCCGCAGCCACAGCTCGCTCTCGGTGCGGGCGGCGACGCCGAAGCCGAAGTCGCGGGCGAAGACCTCCGCCCGGTCCAGATCGGGCTTCTCGAACTCCAGCCAGGCCAGGTCCGCCACCTTGATCACGGGGTTCCGGGATCGGCCGGGGTGTTCGCCGCGCAGGGCGCCCTGCTCACTGTGGAGGTCCTGGTGGGCCGTGATGACGTCCCCGTTGACGCGTGTTTCAGACATGGTGCCCTCCGAGCAACACTGCCGTAATGAGGAAATAATCAACTGTGACAGTTCTGTCGTCAAGACGTTCGCCGCAGGAAATGATGAATTCATCAGGACTGCGATCGTCATAGTGAAACCAGTTAGACTCTGCGCATGTCTACGTCAGCCCCGCCCAGCAACCGGTTCGAGCGACGTCGCGCAGAGACCCGTGGAGCTCTCGTGCGAGCGGCCCGGCAGATACTCGCCGAGAGCGGCGACACCAGCGCGAGCATCCAGGCGATCGCCGAGCGCGCGGATGTGGGCTTCGGCTCCTTCTACAACCATTTCGACTCCAAGGCGGAGTTGTTCGAGACGGCAGTGATCGACGCCTTCGAGGAGTTCGGGCAGGCCTTCGACGAGCGTCTGACGGGGATCGACGACCCGGCGGAGCTGCTCGCGGCCGGCTTCCGGCTCAGTGCCCGCATGGCCGACTCCCACCCGGAGCTGATGCAGGTCCTGCGCCGCCGTGGCCTCGGGCACATCCACTCGGGCAACGGACTGGCCCGACGCGCCCTGCGTGATCTCCAGGTCGGCATCGCCTCCGGCCGCTTCACGACCCTCGACCCTGTGGTCGCCCTGACCGCGCTCGGCGGCACCCTGCTGTCCCTGGTGGAACTGCGGTTCGCCCGCCCCGAGGTGGACGGCGACGAGGCCGCGGTCAACCTCGCCGAGATGGTCCTGCGGATGCTGGGCCTGCCCGCGGACGATGCGTACGAGGTCGCCCGACGCCCCTTGCCCGACGCCCCCTGACCTCACGCGGACGACGAGTGCGGGCGGAACGTGACCGAGCGGCCCGTGAAGCGGGCGTCGATTCCGTCCTCGCCGGTGGTGACCGACCGCAGCCGGAGCCCTTCGGGCACGTTCTGCAGCGGAATGGGCTCGTCCAGGGCCTTGTCGAGCAGTGATTTCAGCGGAGGGAGCAGTTCACCCTGCTCCGCGCGTACATCCGTGAAGGCGATGCGGTTGCCGCCGGCCGCCGAGACGGCCGCGCTCACGGTCACGTCGCCGACGAGCGGCAGACTCGCGGTCGCGTCGACCCGGCCGGGCTCGTCCCCTTGTGACACCTGCACGCCGAGCGCGCTCGACACGTCCGCGTACGACAGGAACGCGGTCGCTGTGACGCCGTCCGCGTGAGCCTCGTCGGCGCTCCCCGAGGTCTTCAGCCCGTCCATCCCGACCGTCAGCTTCGTCACCGGGAGCGGCCGGGTCGTGCCGTCGGCCGGAATGTCGTGGGCGGTCAGGTCGACATGGTCCAGGCTGCCCGCAGCCAGTTGGTTCAGTACGGGAAAGCCCCTGACGTGCACCGACGGCCGATCGGCGGTTCCCATGCCGTCCTGGAACGCCTTGGCCGTACGGCTCTCCGCGCGGACAGCGGCGATCCGGTCGACCGCGACTCCGCCGACCAGCACGGCCACCAGGGACGCTGCGGCGATGATCATGCGCCGTCTGGTCCGGGTCGGGGGGCTCGCATACACGGAGCCGTCGCCGTAGTAGGGCTCGCCGACGTACTTCTCGTCGCGGTGGGACTGGTACATGGTTCTCCTCTTCGAGTGATGCTTGGGAGGTGCGCGCCTACGCGGCGTCGCCCGCGGGGCGGACAAGCCCGTGGACGCACGCCGCAGCGCTGTCTCCGGCCACGCCCATCGCGATCAGGGCGGCGGTCGCGGTGGCGGTTCCGTCATCGCTCCAGACCCCGCTGTTCACGCAGTCGAGAAGCCCCAGCAGGTGCCCCTCCAGCGCCCGGGTCAGGACGAGCGGGGGGACGCCGGTCTGGAAGGCGCCCTGCCGTTGCCCCCGGCCGATGATCGCCTCCGCCATGTCCCGCGCGGGAGCCAGGACTTCTGCCAGCCGATCGGCCCCGAGGTCCTGGGGAGCGAGGCGGAGCAGGATGCGGTAGCGATCTCCGACGGGCCACACCGCGAGGACGAAGCGCGCCAACTCCGTGACGGCATCCGCCGCCGGTGCGCGCGGGACCGCGAGCGCCTGCCGCAAGGCCCACGTGGCCTCCTCCACCAGCCCCTCCACCAGTGCGGCCCGGCCGTTGAAGTGGCCATAGACCGTACGGCGCACCACCCCTGCCGCCTCGGCGATGTCACCGAGGCTGCTGTCGGGGTCACGCCCGAGTTCCTGCCGGGCCGCCTCCAGGATGCGGGCCCGCGTGAGCAGAGTGCGGCTGCGTTCCGAGGCGGCTGTCAGGTGTGCGTGGATCATGTCGAACCTCCAGTGGACGGGGGAGGGCGACTCGATAGTTGCACATCGATGAGCAATAAACTAGTCTGCACATCAACGGGCAATTAGCTGTCCCTGGTGCCGGGCCCCTCTCGGCCCCGCATGCACCGATCCCATCGATTCCGCACCCCGAAGCCTCCGCTTCACCTCCTGCCGAGGAGCCTGACCATGCCGCTCTTTCCGAACACACCCGTCGAGAAGATGACGGAGCCCTACCACCGCCGCTGGTGGGCCCTGCTGGTCCTGTGCCTGAGCCTGCTGATCGTCGTCATGGCGAACACGTCACTGATCGTGGCCGCCCCCGACATGACCAAGGACCTGGGGCTGTCCAGCAGTGACCTGCAGTGGGTCATCGACGGCTACACCGTCCCCTACGCCGCGCTGATGCTGGTGCTGGGCGCGATCGGCGACAAGTACAGCCGCCGCGGCGCCCTCGTCCTCGGCCTGCTGATCTTCGCCGGAGGTTCGGTGATGGGCGGCCTGGTCGATGAGACGAACCTCGTCATCACAGCCCGCGCGATCATGGGCGTCGGTGCCGCCGTCGTCATGCCGGCCACGCTCTCGCTGCTGGTCGCGATCTTCCCGAGGGCGGAGCGCGCCAAGGCCATCACCGCCTGGTCCGCCACCTCCGGCCTCGCCATCGCCGCCGGTCCCCTCGCCGCCGGCTGGCTGCTGGAGAACCACGCCTGGGGCTCGACGTTCCTGATGAACGTCCCGATCGCCGTCCTCGCCGTCGTCGGCGCGCTGCTCCTGGTCCCGCCGTCGAAGGCGGAGGGCATGGGCCGGATCGACTACGTCGGCGGTCTGCTGTCGATCGCCTCGGTCGGCTCTCTGGTGTACGCGACCATCGAGGGCCCGCACTTCGGCTGGGGCGTCGGCCCCATCACCGCGGCCGTCGTCGCCGGCGTGGGCCTGCTGGCCTTCGTGGCCTGGGAGTTGAAGCACCCCAACCCCATGCTGAACGTACGCAAGTTCACCGAGCGTCCCTTCGGCGGCTCGATGATGGCTGTGCTGTTCTTCTTCTTCGGCACCTTCGGCTCGATCTACTACTCCACCCAGTTCCTGCAGTTCGTCCTCGGCTACGACGCCCTGGAGACCGGTGTCCGCCTGCTGCCGCTGGCCGGCGCGGTCTTCGTCGGCGCCGCGGTCACCGGCAAGCTCGCCCCGAAGCTCGGCGTGAAGACCGTGGTCGGCACCGGCATGGTCATCGGCACGGCGGGCGTCTTCCTGCTCACGCGGATCGAGTCGGGATCGACGTATACCGACTTCCTGGCGCCCCTGCTGCTGCTCGGCTTCGCCATCGGCCTGAGCCTGTCCCCGGCCACCGACACCATCATGGGCTCCTTCCCGGAGGACGAGCTGGGCGTCGGCGGCGGCGCCAACGACACCGCCCTGGAACTCGGCTGCGCCCTGGGCATCGCCATCCTCGGCTCGCTGCTCGCCACCTCCTACAAGGACAAGCTGACCGACATGGTCGGCGGCCACCTCCCGGCCGAGGCCATGGACACCGCCAAGGACTCCGTCGGCGGCAGCATCGCAGTCGCCGAACAGGTCGCCAAGAACCCCCAGGGCGGCGCCCAGCAGGCCCACACCCTGCTGGGAGCGGTCCACGAGTCCTTCGCCCACGCCATCGCCCACACCAGCCTCATCGGCGGCATCATCATGGCCGCCGGAACACTGATCGTCATCGCCGTCCTGCCCGGCCGGGGGCACACCCCCAAGCACGGTGAGGAAGATGCAGCACCGGCTACCGAGGAGCAGACCGAGACCGTGGGCGCCTGAGCCCCGTACACCGGAGGCCGGAACCCCGATTCCGGCCTCCTCCACCCCCAGGACGGGCTGTGCCTGAGCGGCGCACGGCCCCGGGACGGTGCCGGGAGGGGACACCCGGCACCGTCCCCCTTTTTTGCTGTCCGTCCCGGGTGGCTGGGGTGGCGTCCAGCGGACCTCCGAGGCGACCCCAACCCGGCCCGGTTCTAGGATGATTGTCGAAGATCAGGCGCCTGTGGGGTGGCTTCGGGGGCGGCTTGATTCGGGACCACTGACTTGACGCCGAGTTGGGCGGTGCAGCGTCGGGGAGCTGGTGATCAAGCCGTTCGGGGAGGGGCTGGGCAGGTGCGGGGGGGGGGATCTGGGAAGAGACGCCGCGCGGTTGAGTGCCGGGTGTGGCGCTGTGGATGGTTGGCGTGGTGCTGCTCGGCCTGGGCTGGTGGCGAGATCACGCGGGATTCTGGGCGGACAAGGCGTTCCTCACCCATGTCTTCCGTGACGACCGCTTCGTCCGGCGTTCCGTTGGCCCTGGTGATCCTCAACCGGGTCGCGATGGTGCAGGCCGAGGCGGTGGAAGCGCGTGCCCGGCGGCGTCTGGCCATGCGGGTGGCCGGCCGATTTGCCGCGTCCGTGCCCTTGCAGTTCCACGGGCCTGCGGCTCGTCTTGAAGACGACAAGGAACGAGAGTCCAACGCGCATCTGGATGACCTCAACCACGGCAAGGCGGCGCTTGCCGTCACGACCTCCAAAATTCTGCCGAATGTGTTCCAAGGCATGCAGGCGGCATGCAGGCCCGCCTCGACGAAATGCGCCGACGGCCAGGTCTTTCGCGTACGAGGCTCGCATCATCGAAGACCTGGTCCAGCCGCTCGGAGACCGGTCCAGCGGGCGGAGTGGATTTACCCCTATGACGTGGCGGCGCGGGCCGGGCAGTGCCGCATCGCCACGACACCGGCGCGGCGCAAGGATGCTCTTCCGAAACTGGCGGAAGGCGTGGCTCGCTGTGCCGGCGTGCTTGCCGTCGCGGTTCAGATCGACCGGGACCAGGGCTACGTCGACACTCCTCGCAAGAACAGATCCCTCGCGGGCGGTGCGACCTTCGGGACCTGGGAGAAACAGATCGAAACCCTGGTCAAGGCTCGGCCCATCCCTGAACTGCCGGAATGGGAAGGGGCCTTGGACCCAGACGGGGTAGGAAGCCATCCTGACCGGGAGCCCTTCGAGTGTTCATTCCCCGGCACCCTGGACCCGGTCATCGACTGAGTGACCTTCCCAAGGAAGACAGCAAAGGACCCTCAACCGCGCATGACCGGTTGAGGGCTTGATGCTGTCGGGTGGCAGTGACGTCTCACTGGCCGCCGTTCGTCGCCCCCGGCGTCGTCGCCGTGTCGTCGGCGGGTGTCCCGTCGTCCGACGACGTGTCCTGGGCCTCCTCGGTGACGACGACCACCGTGCTGCCCGCCTCGACCTCGCTCCCGGCCGCCGGGGTGCTGGAGGTGACCACGGCGTCGGAGGCCTGGGAGTACCCGGAGGCGACGGCCGTCTGCAGGCCGAGGTCACCCAGTTCGTTCTGGACCTCGGCAAGGGTCTTGCCGACGATGTCCGCCGGGATCTGCACGGTCTGCACCGACTTGGCGATCTGGACGTCGACCGACGAGCCGGGCTCGACCTCATCTCCCGCGGCGGCGCTCTGTTCGACGACGGTCCCGGCCGCGGCGCTGCTGTCCACCTCAGTGGTGTCGCCCAGCTTGAGGTCGTGCTCGGCGAGCAGCTTGCGGGCCTCGCCCAGGGTGCTGCCGGTGAGGTCGGGAACTGTGGCCTTCTCGGCCGCTTTGGCCACCGTGAGGGTGATCTCGGTACCCTTCTCGACGCTCTCGCCGCCTGCCGGGTCCTGCTCCAGGACGGTCCCCGCGTCCTCGGTGGACACCTTGTGCCGGAGCTTCACCTTGAAGCCCTTGTCCTCCAGAATGCGGGACGCGTCCTCCTCGTCCTTGTCCGTGACGTCCGGCACCTCGACCTTCGGCGCGCCGGTGGAGACGGTGACCGACACCGCCTCCCCCTTGTCGAGGCGGCCGTCCAGTGGGGTCTGCTCGCAGATGCGCCCCTTGGGCTGGTCCGCGCAGGGCTCCTTCTTGGTGACGGTGAGCGTGAGCCCGACGTTGTCCACCGTGCGCCGCGCCTCCTCCAGGGTCTGGCCGACGAGATCGGGTACGCCCGCCTTGCCGTCGTCGGCCGTGCCGCGCCCGAACATGAGCCAGCCGAGCACGAGTGCCGCGACGACGACCGCGACACCCATCCCGATCAGCGCGGCTCTGCCTCTGCGGCGACCGCTCTCCGCCGCGTCATCGCCGCCGGGCTCCTCGTCGCCGCCGTCGAACCCCCGGTCCGGGACGGTCTGCGCCTGGAGGCTAGCCTCGACGTCGGCGAGCATCTCCCGCGCGGATTGGTAGCGGTACGCGGGGTCCTTCGTGAGGGCCCGCAGGACGATGGTGTCGACCCGCGGTCCGACCTCGGGGTTGTAGAGACTTGGCGGCCGTGGTTCCTCCTGGACGTGCTGGTACATCACCGCCATCGGCGAATCACCGGTGAACGGCGTGCGCAGGGTGAGGAGTTCGTACAGAAGACAGCCCACCGAGTACAGGTCGGAACGGGCGTCGACGGCGTGTCCCATCGCCTGCTCCGGGGAGAGGTATTGCGCGGTGCCGATCACCAGGGAGGTCTGGGTCATGCCGACGTCCCGTGCGTCACGGGCGATGCCGAAGTCCATGACCTTGACCTGACCGGACCAGGTCACCATGACGTTGGCCGGCTTGATGTCCCGGTGCACGATGCCGTGCTGGTGGGAATGGGCGAGCGCCTCCAGGACGCCGGCCGTCATCTCCAAGGCGCGTTCGACGGTCAGCGGCGGTCCGGAGTACAGGGCCTCGCGCAAGGTCGTGCCGTCGACGTACTCCATCACGAGGTACGGCAACTGCGCCCCGTACGAGAAGTGCTCGCCCGTGTCGTAGACGGCGGCGATGGCCGGGTGGTTGAGCGAGGCGGTGGACTGGGCCTCCCGCCGGAACCGCTCCTGGAGTGCTGGATCGTGGGCGAGGTCGATGCGCGGAGTCTTCACCGCGACGATGCGGTCGAGCCGGAGATCGTGCGCGAGATGCACCTCGGCCATGCCTCCGGAGCCGAGCAGTAGCCGCAGTTCGTACCTGTCGCCGAGGACCGCCACCGGCGCGGGGTGGGAGAAGGCCAGATCGTCTGGTCCGCCGAAGTTCATGCCAAGATAATTGCACATCTAGGGGTAACTAAAGAGGTCGGGGCGGACACGGAAAGACCCCGGCGCTTCGCACCGGGGTCACGTCGGACTGCGGGGGCGATCTCACCCCTCGGCGGCGGCCACCTCGTCGACGACGATCTGTGCCCGCTTCTCCGGCACACCGGCCGCGATGAGCGTGGTGACGGCCACCCGGGTGCCGTCGTCCTCCAGCGCGCCGGTGTTGACCTCTTCCAGCAGGGCGACCGTCATCGCTTCAAGACCGGCGCTCAGCACCGGGGCCGGTAGGTGGGAGTGGAAGACGCCGTCCCGCTGCCCCCGCTCCACGATGGCCGTGACTCTGACCCGAGCGGGCTCCAGGATCCCGGCGACACGGTCCATGCCGAGGTCCCGTCGGGCCAGCGCCAGGAGCATCCGGTAACGATCGCCCACGGGCCACAGCGACAACGTGAAGTGTGCGAGCGCCCGATCGGCAGGTTCCGTTGTGCCCGCTCCGACCGCAACGGCGGCCTGGAGCGTCTCCGCAGCCTCCTCGGCCAGCGCGTCCAGCAGTGCCGTCCGCCCGGGGAAGTGCCCGAACAGAGTGCGCCGTACGACACCGGAGGCGCGCGCCAGCTCCTCCAGGGTGATGTCGGGATTCCGCCCCAGCTCCTGACGCGCGGTGGCCAGGATGCGCGCCCGGTTGGACCGTGCGTTGCGTCGCTGGGGCACGCGGCCGACGGGCTGGGACACGAAAGGAACCTCGAAGAAGCCGGAACGGAGAACGGACTTCTCCATTCTGGCATGCAGGCCCCGACCGATCCGCGGCTGCATCCGGGATCGGTCGGCCTGGACAGGCGGGAATCAGGCGGGCAGTTCCTTGATGTCGGAGGGCTCCTGCGGCTCGATTCCGTTGAAGTGGTGCCGGAAGTCACTGGAGGCGGGGTACGCGGCGCGGCGGGAGCGCATGATCGAGCCCAGCGGCCGGTGGGCCTCCAGGGCGTGCCAGGGGCTGAAGGAAAGGACGTCGTCGGCGTAGCGGCGGCGGGCGTCGCTGTAGGCGTCCTGGGCGGGCAGATGCAGCACGGCCACGGTCTGGTGCGGTGACAGTTCCTCGAGCCACAGGACCGAGGCGTCCTCCACCGGCATCCGGTCGATGTCCGTGCAGAGCTGGGCACGGATGTCGTACTCGGCGCTGTTGTGTGCGAAGAAGTCGATGACGAGGTCGCGCAGGGCCGACTCGCCGGCCTTCTTGTCGACGTGGCTGCCCGTGAGGGCCCTGACGTTCGCCGAGCGGGGCGCGGCGGACATCTTCGCGACGTGGTCGCCGTAGCGCAGCGCGGCCATGGAGTGGAACGTCTCGCCGAGGATGTGGTCGTTGGCGGCGGCCAGGGTCTCGACGGCGGGCGGAAGCGGGCGTCCGACCCGGGTGAGGGCCTTGGCGGCCACTCGGGCGGCCGCGCCGGTGAGCTGGAGCTGCTGGTCGCTCTGCCGGGGCTGTTTCTCCAGGAGGCCCTGGAGTTTGGCGTATTCGGCGATGTTGCCGAAGGGCAGGGTGGGGTGGTTGACGAGGAGGAAGTCCTGGGTGGTGAAGCCGTCGTCGAGGGCACGGGACCCGGGGGCGCCGATCACCTTCATCGCGAGGCCGCGCTGGACGGGTACCTGGTCGGAGCGCAGGTCGCCGGGGGCGGAGGAGAAGCGGACGATCACCGGGTAGGTGACCGGTTCGGCGAAGAGGCCCTGGGCGAGGTGGGCCGGGAGGCCGGGCTGGATGCGCAGCTCGCCGGCGAGGACGCCGTGGCTCTTGGCGTGGGCGTCGCGCAGGCCGTGGCGGTGTTTGTCGGCGACCTGCTGGTTGGCCTTGCCCATGGCCGCGACGACCTGGCGGACGAGTTCGTCCTCGTTCGGAAAGGGCTGTTCGAGGTCGGGGCTGTAGCGGACGTACGAGGTCATGGGGGATCTCCGCGCGAGGTGGGGGTCAGTTGCTGCCGAGCCAGCGGATGGCGGACAGGCTGGGCATGAAGAAGTACTCGCCGCCGAGGAGGGTGTTGAAGGACTGGATGTTCTGCACCCGGCGAGGCGGGGTCCCGGGCACGGTGAAGTAGGCGCCCTTGTCCTGGAGCGAGATCATCGGGTCCTTCTCCTTGCCCAGGCCCATGAAGTTGCCGGAGCCGACCCATTCGCTCTGGAGGAACTCGACGTTGTCGATGGCTCGGGCGCCGAGGGCGATGAAGTCCAGGCCGCGCGGTGTGCCGTCGTCCTTGAGGCGGTCCGGGGGCAGCGGGGTGCCGTAGGAGGTGCCGCGCCGGATGATGCGGCGGATGTTGACGTCGCTGAGGACCGTCAGCTTGGTGTCGCGCGGGTTCATCCGGCGGATGTGGGAGCCGAGCGGGGTGCGCAGTCCGCGCGGGTCGGCGGAGTAGTCGAAGTCGTTGATTCGGTTCGGGTCTTCGCCGATGGCCGGGGTGTCGCGGTCGGGCGAGAGGGCGAGAGGTGCGCCGCTGCGCCAGCGGCCGACCAGCTTGGCGGCCAGCAGCTCGCGTTCGGCCTCGGTGGAGGCGTTGTCGTGCAGCCACTTGTTGAAGGCGGCGACGTGGGAGTGGTACTTGCGGAAGACGACGTACGTGCCGTTGCGGCCCAGGACATCCGGAGCCGGCACGGGCAGCGGCACACCGGTCTCGCTCGGGTAGCCGAGGACGAACTCACCGGCCTTGATGGGCCGTCCGTCGCCCGGCAGAGGTTCGGCGCCACTGCCCTCGACCGCCGGCTGGCTGAAGCCGTCCCGGTATCCGAAGACGTTGAACCCGTCGGCCGCGAAGTCCTGGTGCGACAGCAGCCGGACGCCCGGTACCTCACCCAGTTCCTTCTCGTAGGCGGCGACTTCGGCCCGCCAGTCGTCCTCGCTCGCGGCAAACACCGTGACGGCGACATGCACCCGCGGGGTGCCGAAGGGGAACTCCCAGCGGTCCGGCGCGTTCACGCCGGTGTCCCGCAGCCGCTCGGCGCGGGCGGCCATCCCGGCGCGGAAGTTGGCCGGGAAGGAGGCAAGTGAGGCTTCCGGCAGCCCCAGTGCGACCAGACCCTGGTAGCTGAGGGCGAGGGCCAGCCAGGACGGCTGCGGTTTGTCCCAGCGCGCCGCCGAGGTCACCCTCGGCGCCAGTCGGCGCAGCAGTTCCCTGCCCGCGGCCGGTTCGGTGATCTCCAGGATCGCGTGGGTGCCGAAGTAGGGCTCGGGCCGGGCCCGCAGCAGGGTCGCCTGGATGTCGTCGAGGTCCAGGGTGGGCGGGCGACGCAGCCACCGGAACAGCGGGGAAGGCATGGCGTGCCTGCCTTCAGTTGAGGTCCGACAGGAAACGCTGCACGGCGGCCTCCTGCCGCTTGAGCCGGTGGCCCTCCGCGACGGTGAGGCCCGGGTGGGCGACGAACCACGCCTCGGCCGGGATCTGGTACTTGACGATGAAGTCCTTCACGTCCGGCGAGGTGATGCCGGGCCAGCCCTCGACGTTGCTGAACAGGTAGTCCATGAACTCGGGAATCTTGGTGGCGAAGTCGTCGATGTAGGGATCCCACTCGCCGTCGAAGGCGGTCGCGAACAGCAGCTTCGTGTCGTTGTCGAGGAACACGAACCGCATGTTGTGAAGGGTGCCGACCTGGCCGGCGCCCGCCAGGTTCCCGCCGACCAGGCCGAAGAATTTCCGCAGCCGCTCGGCGCCGTTCGGCTTCAGCGGCAGGATCGTCGTCAGCTCGGACACCTCACCGCTCTTGGCGCCGATCCGGCCGGCGGTGGTGACGGCGTGTTCGGCCATCTCCTCCTTGTCGGCGAGGATCTCGGCGGCCTTGAGCTTGAGGGCGATCTTGGCGTCCGACAGTGCGGTCTCGACCTTCTCACGGACCGCATCGGGGAACTGCTGGAACTTCGCATGCAGGGCGTTCTCGCTCATGGCGCCTCTCCTTGGGCGTGGGCGGCAACACTTCACATACCGCCACAAACAGGCCATTGCAGGGTGGTGGACAAACGGGACGAAACCCAATTCCTGACCACTTCCGCATAACTGATTACATCATCAGTTAGCCGCTTCAGCTTGTCAACGCGCTACTCGCAGGTAGTCACATGGCGCACGCAACTATGGGACAGATTGACCCGCAACATCTCTGCGTCGGCGGCGACACACCCGCCGAGGCCGAAGGGCTGAGGATCTTCGCCGGACCACGACTCGACCCGTTCTTCATCGACCTCGCAGGCGTTCTGGCCGCCGACGCCACGCAGAAGCTGCGCCTCGCGGCACTGGAGACGGGCCCCTCCCCTGTCGCCTGCTCTGCTCCGGAGAAGGTACGCACCGCGTCCGGCGCCTCGCCGCGTGCCGAAGTGGTCCACTACCTGAGCCGGCGCGGCACCCGCCTCGACGACCCCCAGGCGGGGGCAGTACTCGCTGCCGTCCCGGGAGGGGCAAGCAGCGCCTCCTTGTTCCTCCTCCCCGGGCCGCTTGCCTCGCAGCACCGCTGGTGCAGACCCACACGAGTACCTGACGGAACATCAGCTCGTGCGTCATTCGTGCGTCACTCCGCGAAGACGAACGGTGCCCCATTTCCCACCGCGCAGCCGCCACCCCGACGAAAGCACAGGTCACGGGCCGTCATGCGGTTTCACCTGTTCCCACGCCGCAAAACAGGTCGAGCAGACCAAAGAAATCGAAGAAAGGCAGGTCAGCGGCCCTTTTCAGCAGGCTCCAGGATCGCGACGTACTCCACGTGGTACGTCATCGGAAAGACGTGCCAGCACGCGGAAACTGGATATCTGCAGGTCAGCGTAGTTTCAGGGGGCGCTCTGAACGGCTCGTCCGGCCCCGGAGCGTCAGACGAGCGTAAACCGCGGTGGCGCTACAGCATCGACGAGGCGGGTCCGAGGTAGTGAGCCGAGCAATCCACGGGACTCTCTCAGACTCCGGTGATCTTGAATGCAGCCCAGAACAGCGGGCTTTCGGTGACCTGTTGGTCAAAGTGGCTTCGCCAGTCCGGAAGCATCGCGTCGATTGCTGATTCGGCGGCGCGCACCGGACCTGCCTCCCAGGACACTCGCCACCGGTGTTCACTTGGGCAGCGGATGGTGGCGGCGTAAGCGGTGTGGGAGTCCGCGCCCACGCCGAGGTGTGCGTGGAGCACAGCGGAGAACACGACGCCTTGCAGGTCAGTGTTTTCCCACAGAGGGGAGATGACCGCTTTTGCGCCGCGGGCGAGAAAGGCGGACTCGATGCTGCGCAAGGTCTGCACGGTACGGCCGGTGCCTTCATGCGTGCCCGTTCTGCAAGCGTCAAGGATGATCAGGTCGACGCTGGAAAAGACCCCGTCAGCGAGGACCCCGCTGGAAGTGAGCATGGCCGCACCGGGTGAATCGCCGTGCAGAGCGAGTCCGGCATCATGGGTGGAGACGGAGCACGGCGGCGGGTGACATGCTCGACACCAGCCCGGACCGCCGGCTGGAGTCGACGCATAGAGCCTCCAGCAGAGCACCGTGTCCGGCTCGGCGCTCGTTGGCGGTTCATCGGCTTCCCCGGCGCTGCTTCATGGCGGCAAAGGCGACGGCCGGCCCGATCTGGGTGAGGCCGGCCGTCGGCGAGGTACACAGGCCGGTTCAGCGCTGCAGGGTGAGGACAGCCGGCCGCCAGGGCAGTTGGTCGTAAGGGCCGGTCGCGGTGGGGGACTTGCCCTGGTAGAGGAGCTGCAGGTTGCAGGGGTCGATGGTCATGGTCTGGTCGGGGTTGTTGCGGACCAGGTCACCGTGGCTGATGTCGTTGGTCCAGGTGGCGCCGCTGTTGGCCTTGCCCGCGAAGGGGTTGCTCTCAGTGGCCGCCTGCGGGGTCCACGAACCGTTCAGGCTGGAGGCCGTGAAGGAGCGGAAGTAGCGCTGCTCGTTCGCGCCCCGAGCCTCGACGATCATGAGGTACTGGTTCTGGCCCTGGACCTTGTAGACCTGTGGCGCCTCGAACAGGTTCTTCACTGTGTCGCTCATGACCGTCGTGTACGACGAGCCGAAGCTGCCCGGGAAGTTCCCGATCGGCATGCTCGCCCGATAGATGTTGCCGTTGTCACCGGCGAAGAACAGGTACATGTTCTGGTCGTCGGCGATCAGGGTCTGGTCGATCGGGGCGGCGCCCGGGATGCTGCCGGTGAACAGCGGCTGCGGCGCGGACCAGCCGTTGGGGTTGGTGGGGTCGCTCGACGTGCGGTAGATGAAGGGCCATGCACCCCACTGGTACGCCAGCACCCAGATCTTCTTGGGTGCGAAGTAGAACAGCGTGGGAGCCACCGCGGACTGGCTCATCCCGGTCTGGCCGGCCGACGCCATGTCCGACCAGTTCGTGAAGGGGCTGAACATCATCGAGCCGTACGACGACCCCGACACGTTCGACGCGTAGACCAGGTGCTTGCCGTTGTACGTCACGTCGGTGAAGTCCTTCAGCGAGACCCACCCGTTCGCCGGCTGCGCCAGCGCACCCGTCGACGTCCACCGGTACGTCGACGGCAGAGAACACGTGCCGCCCCCCGGCGGGGTCGTCCCGGACAGGCCGGTCCACTTCTGGTTGCTGCCCCCGTTGCACGTCCAGATCTGCGCCGCTGTGCCGTTGGCCGTACCGGAGCCCGTGACCTCCAGGCACAGCCCGGACTCCACGCCGACGACAGTGCCGTCGGAGTTCACCCGCCACTGCTGGTTCGCGCCGCCGGAGCAGGTCCAGATCTGCACCCGGGTACCGGCCGTGGTGGCGTGGCCCGGAACATCCAGGCACTTGTTGCCGTACACGGTGAGCTGGTTGCTGTCAGTCAACGTCCACTGCTGGTTGGTCCCGCCCCAGCAGTCATAGATCTGCAGATACGTGCCGTCGGTCTGGCTGGCGCCCGGCACATCGAGACACCGGCCGGAACCAACACCGCGCAAGGCGCCGCTGGAGGCCGCCTGAGCCGGGGCGGCGACGAGCATCGCCGCCAACGCGGCCAGGGCCGCGACCACGGCGGCGAGCACCACTGACGTATGCCTGCGGCTGGAACTTCCTCTGCGCATGGATACTCCCTAGACCCTGAGTAGGCGGTTCCGGTTTGCCTCGCCAGAGGCTGGCCGGACTGTCGGCGTGGTGCGGTGTGCAGCAGTCCACGCGCACCGCAGCGGACGGGAAGTTGATTAGTCCATGACATATGCAACCGTTACATATGCAACCGTTACCTGCACATGCGGCATGGCCCTTGCGATTCCGACTTCAGGCGGTGCAGCCCGGCATGGCCCTACTGCGCGATGGAGCGGCTCCAAGTGTTCGTCATGCCGAACAAAGGTCGAACGATCGAGCAACCCGATGATAGAGAACCGGTGAACGTCGTCAATACCTCTCGCATGCATCGCCTCAAACGCCGAAACATTCGCAACCACCGCGCGCCGACCAGTGCACGCCACATCATCAAATGGCCGGCTCGTAAGCGACTTGCCCCCGGAAGGGAGCGACGTGCGGACGATGCAGACACTCGGTCGACCCTGACTGAAACGTCCCTGACAACGAAATCCGCGCGCCGACGCCACCACCGGGGGCCGTCGTCCGCTTACCGGATAACCGAAAGTTTCGTGGAACAGTCGGAAATTACTTCGGTTCGGGGTATTGACGATCCACGGTCACGCCTCAATCATCCCTGTCTGAGAAACCGGACCTGGTTCGAGATTCCGAGCTGCACGGGCCTGGGCAATCCATGTTGCACGGCAGATCAGCGACCAGCTGCACGGCAGACCCGCGCACCAGATCACCCGCGCCATCCCGTTTCGTTCCGGTGAGGTTCGCACCCGCGCATCCTGGCTCTTCCCGCAGTTGGAGAGGCATGCGACGCCGTGTGACGGTCCCCCGGCTGAGCCGCGCTGGAGTAACCCCATGCCCGTATCGGGACGTGGAACACGCCCGCCGCCCGCCGTACGTCGCCCGACGGCCGACCGGGTGCGGCGCCCGCGCCGTTGGCGTCATCCCGGTCCCCATGACTGCGGTGTCCGGTGATTCCGTGCTGCCCGGGCTCCGACCTGCCCCGTCCGTCTGCCGGACGAGGCCGGACGACGCAATCCCCTGCGCTTCAGTCGATCAGCGATTTCTACCTCGGAGGCACAGTCATGGGCTCGTACGCCCTTCCCAGATCCGTTACCCGCCGGAAGCTCCGCAGCCTGCTGCTGGCGCTGTTCGTCGGCGTCCTCGGTGCGGTCACCACACTGGCCGCACCGCCGACCGCACACGCCGCCGAGAACACGCTTGGCGCCGCGGCGGCACAGAGCGGCCGCTACTTCGGCACCGCCATCGCCTCAGGCAGGCTGGGCGACTCGGCGTACACGACGATCGCAAGCCGTGAGTTCAACATGGTGACGGCCGAGAACGAGATGAAGATCGACGCCACCGAACCACAGCGGGGCCAGTTCAACTTCAGCGCCGGCGACCGCGTCTACAACTGGGCGGTGCAGAACGGCAAGCGGGTGCGTGGCCACACACTGGCCTGGTACGCCCAGCAGCCCGGCTGGATGCAGAGCCTCAGCGGCAGCTCACTGCGCCAAGCGATGATCGACCACATCAACGGCGTCATGGGCCACTACAAGGGCAAGATCGCCCAGTGGGACGTCGTGAACGAGGCCTTCGCCGACGGCGATTCGGGAGGTCGGCGGGACTCCAACCTGCAACGCACGGGCAACGACTGGATCGAGGTCGCCTTCCGCACCGCGCGCGCCGCCGACCCGGCGGCCAAGCTCTGCTACAACGACTACAACATCGAGAACTGGACCTGGGCCAAGACCCAGGCCGTGTACGCCATGGTCCGGGACTTCAAGCAGCGCGGCGTGCCGATCGACTGCGTCGGGTTCCAGTCGCACTTCAACAGCGGCAGCCCCTACAACAGCAACTTCCGCACCACCCTGCAGAATTTCGCCGCCCTCGGCGTCGACGTGGCCATCACCGAACTCGACATCCAGGGCGCCTCGGCCTCGACCTACGCCAACGTGACCAACGACTGCCTGGCCGTCCCGCGCTGCCTCGGCATCACCGTCTGGGGTGTGCGCGACACCGACTCCTGGCGATCGGGGGACACGCCGCTGCTGTTCAACGGCGACGGCAGCAAGAAGCCTGCCTACACGGCCGTCCTCAACGCACTCAACGGCGGCGGCTCCACGACGCCCCCTGCGGATGGCGGACAGATCAAGGGCGTCGGTTCGGGCCGTTGCCTGGACGTGCCCGGAGCCGGCACCACCGACGGCACACAGCTCCAGCTGTGGGACTGCCACAGCGGCACCAACCAGCAGTGGACGTACACCGACGCCGGCGAGCTCAGGGTCTACGGCAACAAATGCCTGGACGCCGCCGGCACAGGCAACGGTTCCAAAGTCCAGATCTACAGCTGCTGGGGCGGCGACAACCAGAAATGGCGCCTCAACTCCGACGGATCCATCGTCGGCGTCCAGTCCGGCCTCTGCCTCGACGCCGTCTCGGGCGGCACCGCCAACGGCACCCTGATCCAGCTCTACTCCTGCTCGAACGGCAACAACCAACGCTGGACCCGTACCTGAGGGGGCCTGCCACAAACGAAGGGGTGAAGCCGCGACAGCCCACGGTGCGGCTTCTCCCGCCCCTCCACAAGGACATCGTTGACGGTCCCGGGTCGCCGCCGTGGTGGCGGCGACCTCGCGATCGGGATGCTCGCCGCGGTGTATCCCACGCCCGCCGAGGCGGCGTGAGCGAACCCCGTGGCCGAGAGTCCGTCCTGCTCAGGGCTGAGCAGACTGCGGCAACCAGCTCACCCGGGGATCCGCCCTCGCTCGCTTCGGACACCGGCTCGCACTCGGCTGCCGCCATCCCGGAGTGCGGGGGCGCGTCGCCTTTCCCCGACAGGACGTGCCGGCTGGCGATTGACCCGCGCTGTCTGATCCGGGACAACACCGTCACGCTCCGTCACAATCAGCGTCGAACGAGCGTCAGGACATTTGCCGAACCCGGCCCTCAGGGAGTTGAGGCAGAGCGTTCCCGACCCGCGCCCCCGCTGCGAAACCGCAGGTGAGACATGCGGCAGGAACCTGCACCATGCTCCACGCGGTGGACCTACGGAAACATGTCGGCACGACCCGCACGCAACCTGGGAAACCAGAAGAACAGCAGGTCAGACACCCTTTGCTGCGGGCTCCAGAATAGCCACGCACTCCACGTGCGACGTCATCGGAAACAGGTCGAACGCCCGCAGCGTCCGCACCCGGTACCCCCCGTCCCGGAAGTACGCCAGGTCCCGTGCCAGTGCGGCGGGGTCGCAGGCCACGTAGGCGATCCTCCGCGCGTCCAGGGAGGCCAGGTGTTCCACCGTCCTGCGGCCGGCGCCCGCGCGGGGTGGGTCGAGGACGATGAGGTCGACCTCCGTGATGCCGGTGCGCGGGAGGACCGACTCGACCTTGCCCTGCTCGATGCGGACCCGCGGGAAGTCGGCGAGGTTGTGGCGGGCGTCCTCCACCGCGCGCTTGCCGGACTCGATGCCGAGGACCGCGCCCTTCTCGCCGAGGCGGTCGGCGAGGGCGCCGGCGAAGAGGCCGACGCCGCAGTAGAGGTCCAGCGCCATCTCGCCCTTGCGCGGGAGGAGGCCCTGCATGACCGCCGTGACCAGGGTGTCCGCCGCCTTCGGGTGGACCTGCCAGAAGCCGCCGCTGCCGACCCGGTGGGTGCGGCCGTCGGCGCGCTCGCGGACGAAGGCGCGGCCGTGGACGCGGTGGATGCCCCCGTCGTGCTCGTCGACGCGCATGACCGAGACGGGCCTGTCGAGCTCGACCAGGGGGAGGCGGGCGCCCGGGCGCGGTTCCAGGATGACCATGCGGTCCTGGGAGCCCGTCGCGGCGATCGCCTCCACCGCGGCCATGCCGGACCAGTCCCGCTCCTCGATGCCCAGCTCGCTGACGCCCGGCGCCGCGATCATGCAGTGCTCGATCGGCTCCACCTCGTGGGAGCGGTGCCGGCGCAGTCCCGCGTTGCCGTCGGCGTCGACGGCGTACTGCACCCGCGTCCGCCACTGCGGCACCTCGCCCGCCGGCAGCTTGTCGCCCTCGGCGGGCATCACCGTGCCGTCCCAGCCGGCCTCCTCGGGAGTGAGGCCCGCGAGTCGCTGGAGCTGTTCGGCGATCACCTCGCCCTTGAGGCGGCGCTGGGCGCCCGGCTTGGCGTGCTGCCAGTCGCAGCCGCCGCAGCGGCCGGGGCCGGCGTAGGGGCAGGGGGCCTCGACGCGGTCCTTGGACGCGTCGAGGATCTCGACCGCGTCGGCGCGCAGGAAGCGGGCGCCCTCCTCGCCCTCGGTCACCTTGGCCACGACCCGCTCGCCGGGCAGCGTGTGCCGGACGAAGAGCACCTGGCCCTCGGCGGTCCTGGCGATGCAGTGCCCGCCGTGCGCGACCGGGCCGACCTCGACCTCGTACTCCGTCCCCACCAGCGATTTCTTCGGTTCTGCCTGCATGGCGGGGTGACTCCAGATCAACGGGGAGGGAAACGGCCCGGGCGAGGGCCGACGACAGCCCACCAGTCTACGGGGTCGCCGATGCCTGCCGTGTCCACACGGGGGGTCCGCAAGGGGGGCCCGCACGGGAGGAGCCGCACGGAGGGGGCAGGGAGACCGGCACCCTCCCCGTCCGTGCGCCCGCGCTCCCCCGACCCGTCAGCCCCCGCTGTGCTCCTTGGGCCGGTGCTCGGCCGGACCACGCCGGACCGCACCCGGTGCGTTCCACTCCTGGCGCTTGCGGGCCCGGTTCTTCGCCACCTCGGAGGAGGCCAGCTGGTAGGGCACGGACGTCACCATCACGCCGGGTGTGAAGAGCAGCCGGCCCTTGAGCCGCAGTGCGCTCTGGTTGTGCAGGATGTGCTCGTACCAGTGGCCGACCACGTACTCCGGGATGATCACGGAGACCGCGTCCCGCGGGGACTGGGCGCGCAGGCCCTTGACGTACTCGATGATCGGCCGGGTGATCTCGCGGTACGGCGAGTCGAGGACCTTCAGCGGTACGTCTATCCCGCGCCGCTCCCACTCCTCGCGCAGCGCCTTGGTCTCGGCCGGGTCGACGTTGACGGTGAGCGCCTCCAGGGTGTCCGAGCGCATCAGCCTGGCGTAGGCCAGGGCGCGCAGGGTGGGGCGGTGGATCTTGGAGATCAGGACGACCGAGTGGACCCGGGAGGGACGGACGAGGTCGTCGTCGGGCTCCTCGGGGGCGGAGATCTCCTCGGAGACGCGGTCGTAGTGCTTACGGATCGCGGTCATGGTGGCGTAGAAGATGCACATGCCGAGCAGCGCCACCCAGGCGCCGTGGGTGAACTTCGTGACCAGCACGACGACCAGCACCAGGCCGGTGAAGAACGCGCCGAACGCGTTGATCGCGCGGGAGCGGATCATGTGGCTGCGCTTGGCCTGGTCCTTCTCCACCGCAAGGTGGCGGTTCCAGTGCCGGACCATGCCGGTCTGGCTGAGCGTGAAGGACACGAACACGCCGACGATGTACAGCTGGATCAGGCGGGTCGAGTCCGCGCCGTAGATGACCGTCAGCAGGGCGGCGGCGCCGGCGAGGAGCACGATGCCGTTCGAGAAGGCCAGCCGGTCGCCGCGGGTGTGCAGCTGGCGTGGCAGGTAGCGGTCCTGGGCGAGGATCGAGCCGAGCAGCGGGAAGCCGTTGTACGCCGTGTTCGCGGCCAGGAAGAGGACGAGCGCGGTGGCCGCGGCGAGCACGATGAACAGGAAGCTGCCCTTGCCGAAGACCGCCTCGGCGACCTGGGAGATCACCGGGTTCTGGACGTAGCCGGACCCGATCGGGACGCCGTTGTGGAGCAGGTCGGTGGCCGGGTTCTCGGCCATGCGGACCTTGGTGACCGCGGCGAGCGCGATGATGCCGCAGAACATCGTGACGGCCAGCAGGCCCATCATGGCCAGCGTGGTCGCCGCGTTCTTCGACTTCGGCTTGCGGAAGGCCGGGACGCCGTTGGAGATCGCCTCGACACCGGTGAGCGCGGCACAGCCGGAGGAGAAGGCGCGCAGGAGGAGGAAGACCAGGGCGAAGCCCGCCAGGCCCTGGTGCTCGGCCTTGATGTGGTAGTCCGCGGTCGGGGCGCGCATCGTGTCCCCGAGGGCCAGGCCCCGGAACGCACCCCACGCGATCATGATGAAGACGCCGCCGACGAACACGTACGTCGGGATCGCGAAGAGCTTGCCGGACTCCTTCACGCCGCGCAGGTTCATCAGCGTCAGCAGCACGATCACGGTGACCGCGCAGAACACCTTGTGCTCGACGACGAAGGGGACCGCGGAGCCGAGGTTCTCGATGCCGGAGGCGATGGAGACGGCGACGGTCAGGACGTAGTCGACGAGCAGGGCGCTGGCGACGGTCAGGCCGGCCTTGGGGCCGAGGTTGGTGGTGGCGACCTCGTAGTCGCCGCCGCCGCTCGGGTAGGCGTGCACGTTCTGCCGGTAGGAGGCGACCACCGTGAACATCAGCACGACGACCGCGACCGCGATCCAGGGGCTGAAGTGGTACGCCGACACGCCCGCGATGGACAGGACCAGCAGGACCTCCCCCGGCGCGTAGGCGACGGAGGACAGCGGGTCGGAGGCGAAGACGGGGAGTGCGATGCGCTTCGGCAGGAGCGTTTCGCCCAGCCGGTCACTGCGCAGAGCGCGCCCGATCAGAATCCGTTTGGGCACGTCGGTCAGTTTGGACACGAGAGAGGATCGTAGGCCTTCCACCTGGCAGGTCTCCAGCCGCAGTGCGGGATCTGCCTCCCGAGTGAAAAAGGTGACGGCTGGAACTGCGGATTCCGCAGCTTACGCCCGATCCGTGCCTAGATGGCAGACCCCGCCTGTCTTCGCACTTCGGAGGTCCCATGCCCGCGACCGCAGAGCTGATCGGTGCCACGGTCGCCCTCGTCGGCCTCGGAATCCTCACCGCCTGGAGCGTGCGCAGCATCACTCGGCGATGAGCGCGGCACGGGGGTGCCCGGCGGGGACGGTGCGTGTGTAGCTTGGGCCTCGGTCTGAGAACCTGATGGGGCTGAGCAGTAACTTTTGAACACCGGAAGGACGGTCGTGCACATCGTCATCATGGGCTGCGGCAGAGTGGGTTCCGCTCTCGCCCAGACCCTGGAGCAACAGGGGCACACGGTCGCCGTGATCGACCAGGACCCCACCGCCTTCCGCAGGCTGGGCCCGGGCTTCGGCGGCCGCCGCGTCACCGGAGTCGGCTTCGACCAGGACACCCTGCGCGAGGCGGGCATCGAGGAGGCCGGCGCATTCGCCGCCGTCTCCAGCGGTGACAACTCGAACATCATCTCCGCCCGGGTCGCCCGCGAGATGTTCGGGGTGGAGAACGTGGCGGCCCGGATCTACGACCCCCGGCGTGCCGAGGTCTACCAGCGCCTCGGCATCCCGACCGTGGCGACGGTCCGCTGGACCGCCGACCAGATGCTGCGCCGGCTGCTGCCCTCGGGCGCCGAGCCGCTGTGGCGCGACCCCACCGGCGGGGTCCAGCTCGCCGAGGTGCACGCCTCCCCGAAGTGGGTCGGCCACAAGATCAGCAGGCTCCAGGAGGAGACCGGGGTCCGGGTCGCGTTCCTGACCCGCCTCGGCGAGGCGATGCTGCCCACCTCGCAGACGGTCCTGCAGGAGGGCGACCTGGTGCACGTGATGATGCGGACGGACGACGTCGACAAGGTCGAGGCCGCCTTCGCCGGGGGTCCTGAAGAGGAGGGCGGTCACTGATGAGGGTCGCCATTGCCGGGGCCGGTGCCGTCGGCCGCTCCATCGCGGGCGAGCTGCTGGAGAACGGCCACGAGGTCCTGCTGATCGACAAGGCCCCGACCGCCATCTCGGTGGAACGGGTCCCGCAGGCGGAGTGGCTGCTGGCCGACGCCTGTGAGATCACCTCCCTCGACGAGGCGGCGCTGCAACGCTGCAACGTCGTGATCGCCGCGACCGGCGACGACAAGGTGAACCTGGTCGTCTCGCTGCTCGCGAAGACGGAGTACGGCGTTCCGCGCGTCGTCGCCCGGGTCAACAACCCCAAGAACGAGTGGCTGTTCAACGAGGCCTGGGGCGTGGACGTCGCCGTCTCCACCCCGCGCCTGATGTCGGCCCTGGTGGAGGAGGCGGTGTCGGTCGGCGACCTGGTCCGGCTGCTGCGCTTCAGTCACGGCGACGCGAACCTGGTGGAGCTGACGCTGCCCGAGGAGTCGGCCCTGGCCGGCACCCAGGTCGGCGACGTGGAGTGGCCCGAGGACACCTCCCTGGTCACGATCATCCGCGGCACCCGGGTCCTCACCCCCTCCAAGGAGGACTCCCTGGAAGCGGGCGACGAGCTGCTGTTCGTGGCGGCCCAGGCCCGCGAGGAGCAGCTGGAGGACCTGCTGTCGGTACGGCGCGAGGACAGCTGACGCGGACAGGAACGAACCCGCCCGCCTCTCGACTCACCGAGTCGGGTGGTGGGCGGGCGAGGTCTTAGGGTCCGGGGGCACAACCCCGGGGGCGGTCACCCCTCGCGGCGGTGCCGCGCACCCGCAGTCTCAGCCGCGGCTTCCTTTTCCCCGGCGGCCTTCTCCTCCGCCGCCTTCTCGGCCGCCTCCATCTCCGCGAACACGTCGATCGGCGCCGGCGCCTTCGCCAGGAACACCCAGGTGAGCCAGACCGCGAGCAGGAACGGCGGGATCTTCAACGCGACGAGCACCCAGCCGAGTTGGGCGGTGTTGGCCCACCAGTACAGCGGGAAGAGGATCGCGCACTTGGCGAGCAGGATCAGGCCCCAGGCCCAGCTGGCCTTGGCGTACGCCTTCTTGCGGCCGGGGTTGCGGGTGCGCCAGGAGAGGTTCTCCTTGAAGACCGGGCCGAGGATCAGGCCGATCAGCGGGACCCCGCACAGGGTCGTGACGATGTACGCCAGCGCCAGGCCCAGCGTGTAGAGCATGCCGGGGAGGTAGAAGTCCTTGGCGTTGCCGGTCATCATCGCGAAGACGACACCGAAGGCGACGCCGAAGACACCGCTGAAGGCGTGCTTGACGGTGTCCCGCATGGCGAGGCGGACCACGACCAGCACCACGGAGACCGCGAGGGCGGCGATCGCCGACCAGTGCAGGTCCTTGTTGATGGTGAAGATCGTGACGAAGAGCAGGCCGGGCAGGACCGTCTCGACCATGCCCCGGACACCGCCGAACGCCTCGAAGAGCGCGGCCTCGGTCACCGCCCGCGCGTCCTCCGCCCGGGCGTCCTCCGCCTGCGTGTCTTCGGTCGGCTTGTCGAGCGACGTCACCGGCTACTCCCTACCGAGGGGTCTCAGTTCGTACTTGGGATTGAACAGCACCCGGCGGCCCCGGCTCAGCGAGATCCGGCCCGATGCGATCAGCCTGCGTCCCGGTTCTATGCCCACGATGGAACGCCTGCCGAGCCACACCACGTCCAGCGCGGCGGAGCCGTCGAACAGCTCGGCCTCCAGGGCCGGGACTCCGGCGCGGGGCCGCAGAGTGACCGTGCGCAAGGTACCAGTTACCGTGACGATCTGCCGGTCGTGGCAGTCGCCGATCCGGATGCAGCCCGCGGTGTCGGCGTCCTCGCGCAGCTCCTCCGACTCCAGGTCCTCCTGGGACGAGGAGAGCCGGTCGAGCATGCGCCGGAACCGGCCGACCGGCTTCTCGGAACGAGGAACAGCACTCATGTCTGAAGCGTACCGGGGCGCACCGACACCGCCGTAGTCCAGCTCACTTCGCGACCCGCCTCACTTGTCGAACCGGCTCACTTCTCGAACCGGTACCCCATTCCGGGTTCCGTGATGAAGTGCTTCGGGTGCGAGGGATCCGCCTCCAGCTTCCTGCGCAGCTGTGCCATGTACACGCGCAGGTAGTTGGTCTCCGTCCCGTACGACGGTCCCCACACCTCCTGCAGCAGCTGCTTCTGGCTGACCAGCCGCCCGGTGTTGCGGACCAGCACCTCGAGCAGGTGCCACTCGGTCGGGGTGAGCCGGACGTCCCGGCCGGCCCGGTTGACCTTCTTCGCGGCCAGGTCGACGGCGAACCCCTCGGTCTCCACCAGGACGTCGTCCTCACCGCCCCCCGCGACGGGCTCGGCGCGGCGTACGGAGGCCCGCAGCCGGGCCAGCAGCTCGTCCATGCCGAAGGGCTTGGTGACGTAGTCGTCGGCGCCCGCGTCGAGCGCCTCGACCTTCTCGTCGGAGGAGTGCCGGGCGGAGAGGACCAGGATGGGCACCCGGGTCCAGCCGCGCAGCCCCCTGATCACCTCGACGCCGTCCATGTCGGGCAGGCCGAGGTCGAGGACGACCACGTCGGGGTGGCGGGAGGCGGCCAGTTCGAGGGCGGTACGGCCGTCGGGGGCCGCGTCGACCTCGTACTTGCGCGCCTTGAGGTTGATCACGAGGGCGCGCACGATCTGCGGCTCGTCGTCGACCACGAGCACACGGGTCATGAGGCCTGCCTTTCCGGTTCTGCCAAGGGTTCTGCCACGGCCTGCGCCGCTTCGGTGACCGATCCTGCCGCGCGGAGGCTGAGGACCATGGTGAGCCCGCCGCCGGGCGTGTCCTCGGCGTTCAGGGTGCCGCCCATCGCCTCCGCGAAGCCCCGGGCGACCGCGAGCCCGAGGCCGACCCCGGCGCCGCGCGGAGCGTCGCCGTAGCGCTGGAAGGGCTCGAATATGCGTTCCTTGGCCTCGTCGGGCACGCCGGGCCCGCGGTCCACGATCCGGACCTCCACGCGGTCCGCGATGGCGCTGGCGGAGACCAGGACGGGCCGGTCGGCCGGGCTGTACTTGACGGCGTTCTCGACCAGGTTGGCCACCGACCGCTCCAGGAGCCCGGCGTCGGCCTCGACCATCGGCAGGGTCTCGGGGACGTCGAGGTCCACGCTGGCGTCCGGCACCCCGACCAGCGCCATCGGGACCACCTCGTCGAGGTCGGTCTCGCGGACGATCGGGGTGACGGTGCCGGTCTGGAGCCGGGACATGTCGAGCAGGTTGCCGACGAGGTGGTCCAGCCGGTCGGCGCCCTCCTCGATGCCCTCCAGCAGCTCCGCCCGGTCCTCCTCGGACCACTCCACGTCGTCCGAGCGCAGCGACGACACCGCCGCCTTGATGCCGGCGAGCGGGGTGCGCAGATCATGGCTGACGGCGGCCAGCAGGGCGGTACGGATCCGGTTGCCCTCGGCGAGCGCGCGGGCCTGCTCGGCCTCCTCCTGGAGGCGCCTGCGGTCCAGGACGACGACCGCCTGGGCGGCGAAGGCGGCGAGCACCCTGCGGTCCTCGGCGGGCAGCACCCGGCCGGTCAGGGCGAGGGCCATGTGGTCGCCTATCGGCATGTCCACGTCGCCGTCCTCGGGCCGCTCCAGGGCGGGCCCGAAGCCCGCGCGCCCGGCACAGCTCCACGGCTCGACGTCGCTCGCCCGCTCCAGGAGGGCGGCGGACTCCATGCCGAAGGTCTCCCGGACCCGTTCGAGCAGTTCCTCAAGGCTGGTCTCGCCGCGCAGCACGTTGCCGGCCAGGAAGGAGAGGATCTCCGACTCGGCGCGCAGCCGGGCCGCCTGGTGGGTGCGGCGGGCGGCGAGGTCCACGACCGAGGCGACGGACAGCGCGACCCCGAAGAAGATCACGATGGCCACGATGTTCTTCGGGTCGGCGATGGTCAGCCGGTGCAGGGGCGGGGTGTAGAAGTAGTTCAGCAGCAGCGACCCGAAGGCCGCCGAGGCCAGCGCCGGGAAGAGCCCGCCGAGCAGCGCCGCCGCGACCGTCAGGGTCAGGAAGAGCAGCATGTCGTTGGCGAGGCCGAGGTCGACGGTGTTGAGCAGCACCGCCATGACGGCCGGGCCGACCAGGCCGACCAGCCAGCCGGCGATGATCCGGCCCCTTCCGAGCCGGGCGCCCCGGGCCACCGGCAGCCCGCGTCCCTTGCCGGCCTCGCCGTGGGTGACGATGTGGACGTCCAGGTCGGGTCCGGACTCGCGGGCGACGGTGGCGCCGACGCCCGGTCCGAGGACGTACTGCCAGGCCTTGCGGCGCGAGGAGCCGAGCACGATCTGGGTGGCGTTGACGCCGCGTGCGAAGTCGAGCAGGGCGGCGGGGATGTCCTCGCCGACGACGTGGTGGAAGGTGCCGCCGAGCTCCTCGACCAGGGTGCGCTGGACGGCGAGTTCCTTCGGGGAGGCCGAGGTCAGGCCGTCGCTGCGGGAGATGTAGACGGCGAGCACCTCGCCGCCTGCGCCCTTCTCGGCGAGCCGCGCGGCCCGCCGGATCAGCGTCCGTCCCTCCGGTCCGCCCGTGAGCCCGACGACGATCCGCTCCCGCGAGCCCCAGATCGCCGAGACCCGGTGCTCGTTGCGGTACTGCTTCAGGTACTCGTCGACCCGGTCGGCGACCCACAGCAGCGCCAGCTCGCGCAGGGCGGTGAGGTTGCCCGGCCGGAAGTAGTTGGACAGGGCCGCGTCGACCTTGTCCGACTGGTAGATGTTGCCGTGCGCCATGCGCCGGCGCAGCGCCTGGGGCGACATGTCGACCAGCTCGATCTGGTCCGCGCGCCGTACCACCTCGTCGGGCACCGTCTCGCGCTGGCGCACGCCGGTGATGGACTCGACGACGTCGCCGAGCGATTCGAGGTGCTGGATGTTGACGGTGGAGATCACGTCGATCCCGGCCGCCAGCAGCTCTTCCACGTCCTGCCAGCGCTTGGCGTTGCGGGAGCCGGGGATGTTGGTGTGGGCGAGTTCGTCCACGAGGGCGACGGCGGGGGCCCGGTGCAGTACGGCGTCCACGTCCATCTCCGTGAACACGGCACCCCGGTAGTCCAGTTCCTTGCGCCGGATCTGCTCCAGGCCGTGCAGCATCACCTCGGTGCGCTGCCGGGCGTGGTGCTCGACGAAGGCGACCACGCAGTCGGTGCCCCGCTCCACGCGCCGGTGCGCCTCGGAGAGCATGGCGTAGGTCTTGCCCACGCCCGGTGCCGCACCGAGATAGATCCGAAGCTTGCCGCGTGCCATGGTCCTATTGTCTTCCTGCAACTGCCGTCAACGCAGCGTCGACCTTACGGCCAACAATCCAGGCGAATGGCGCACGGACCCCGGCAGCGGGCATCTTTGACGCAACCCTGATGGGCGCCGGTGCCGCGGCTCCGGCGCCCGTGCCGTCGGTTCAGTTGGGGTTGTCGCCGTGGGTGAGGGTCTCCCAGGCGACGAAGAGGTTGTTGGTGCCCGCGGGGCGGTTGTTCAGGGTCAGCGTCTGGGTGTTGGTCATGGCGATGCCGAGGCGGTTGTGGAGCGCGTTGTAGCCGACCTCGGTGACGGGCCCGAGCCCCAGGTTCAGGGAGCCGCCGCAGAGCCAGCTGGGGACGGTGGTACCCAGCTGGTACTTGGCCTGGAAGCCGAGCGCCTGCCGCAGCCGCTCGCCGACGTCCGTGCCGTACAGGTCCTCGCCCTGGATCCGGCTGGTCTCGGCGACGTGCGAGATCGCGGAGATGCCGTACCCGGTGTGCGTGAAGTCCCGGCAGGTCTCCTGGGTGAGGCCGGTGACGAAGGTGGACTGGCCCTGCCAGTAGGAGACGATCTTGGCCGTGGTGTCCAGGTTCTGGCTGGGCACGGTCTTGGGCACCGATCCGTCGGAGGACAGGTAGACGTAGGCGGCGGTGCGGGTGCGGAACTTCGCCATGGCCGTGTCGTACGACGTCCTGTCCTCCAGGAAGACGGAGATGCCGACGGCGGCCTCCATCATCGACAGCTCCCAGTTGCCGTTGGAGTTGGAGCCCTTGATGACGGTGGGGAGGTACACGTTGCGCAGCATGGTGGCGAAGCGGGCCTCGTTGGCCCAGGTGCCGGTGTACGTGTACCTGATGATCTCGGCGGCCTTGGGCCAGGAGGAGCCCGCCCAGCCGGTCTGCAGGGGCGCGTTGCTGTTGGTGTGGCTGGTGATGGTGGCCGACCAGGCGTCCATGATCTGGATGGCCTTCTGCGCGTAGCGGGCGTCCTTGGTGATGTACCAGGCCAGGGCGTCCGTATAGGCGGCGATCGCGTCCTCGCGCTCGTCGGTGCAGCCGTAGTTGGGGTTCGAGTACGAGCCGCACTCGACCGTCGCCCAGGGGGTCGGCGTGCGGTTCAGGTCGGCGTACTTGCTCGCCATCATCTGGTCGTAGGCCGCCTTCCAGGGCTGGGCGCCGGCCAGCACCTCGGTGCGGGCGAAGTCCAGCTGGCTCTTGGAGACGGTGACTCCGGGATGCACGAAGGTGCTGGGGGCGGAGTGTGCGGCGGGGGCCGTGAAGACGCCCAGGAGCAGTGCTCCCACGGCCGCGAGCAGGGGGATGCGACGCACAGCGACTCCGTTCTCGTACGTTCTCGTATGTGAACATGGAGCGCCTCTGTGAACATAGGCGTTGAACGGAGACCGTAGGTACGGACCAGACTTCCGTCAAGGTGTGAAGTAAGCGAGAGCCGTTCACACCGGGGTCCGAGCGCATGTGAAAGGGCCGCATCCCGCGCGGGATGCGGCCCTCGTCGCCTTGCCTGCCTGCTTATCGGACCTCGGTGATCTCCGGTCCGCGCTGGAGCTGGCCCATGCCGCCGGAGAAGCGCGAGGACTCCTCCTGCTGGACGCCCTCGGGGACCATCTGAGCGTCGTTGGGCAGCTTCAGGACGATCGGGTCGCGGGGCGCCATCGGGCCCTCGCCGCGGACCACGACGGTGTCCCGGAAGATCTGCTCGAGGAGCCCGGCGGCCTGCGGCTGCACCGCGCCCTGCCCCGAGATCACACCGCGCAGGAACCAGCGCGGACCGTCCACACCGACGAACCGCACGACCTGGAAGCCGCCCGTGCCGTCCGGCAGCTGCACCGGCACCTGGGCGCGCAGCTCCCAGCCCAGCGGACCCTCGACCTCGTCGACGATGCCACCCTGCTGGGTGATGCCGGTCGCGATCTCCTCGCGGACCTCGCCCCAGATGCCCTCGCGCTTGGGCGCGGCGAAGGCCTGCAGCTGGATGGCGCTGTCGCGCAGCACGACGGTCGCCGCGACGATCGCGTCGCCCGCGACCTCGACCCGGAGCTCCATGCCGTCCACGCCGGGCACGAACAGACCGCCCAGGTCCACCCGGCCCTCGCCGGCCTCGCGCACCTCGGTGTCGTCCCACGGCCCGTCGGGCCGTGGCTCCGGCTCCAGACGAACGCGCTCGCGCTCGCCCTCTTCCCCGTCCGCCTCGGTGTCGACGCTGTCGACGACCTGCTCGGCCTCGCCGGCCGCGTCCTCGGCGGCACCCTTCTTCTTGCGACGTCCGAACACGTCACTGTCCTTCCCGGTCGGATACGACCGAAGCGTATCGATTCCCACCCGTCCGACCGCCCTCGGCGGCCTGACCGCTTGTGCCGCTCACATCGCCCACCGCGGCATGACCGCCGGTGGACCCCAAGCCCCCCTCGGCCCGCGCCGAGCCGGGAAGTTCCGCCACCTCGTGGAAACGGACCCTCTCGACCTGCTGGACGACCAGTTGGGCGATCCGGTCGAAGCGCTCGAACCGCACCGCCTCGCGCGGGTCGAGATTCACCACGATCACCTTGATCTCTCCACGGTACCCGGCATCAATCGTCCCCGGGGCATTCACGAGGGCCACACCGCACCGGGCGGCGAGCCCCGATCGAGGGTGTACGAAGGCCGCGTACCCCTCCGGGAGGGCGATCGACACCCCCGTGGGCAGTACGGCCCGTTCCCCGGGCCTCAGCTCGCACGCCTCGGTGGTGCGCAGATCGGCTCCCGCGTCACCGGGGTGCTCGTACGCCGGAAGCGGTACGTCCGGGTCGACGCGGCGGACGAGGACGCCGAGCGGGCTTGCCGCACGGGCGGGGGAGAGAGGGTTCGCAGGGTTCACGGATTCACCTCGAAGGCGCGGGCGCGCCGGGCCTGGTCGGGGTCCTTCATGGCGGCCTGGATCTCTTCCTCGCGTCCGTGGTCGACGAAGTGCTCGACCGGGACCTCCACGAAGAGGGCGTCGGCGCGGACGGCGACGGGCCCCGCGGGGCCGTCCATGCGCCCGGTGACGGTCGAGTAGATCTTCCGGCCGGCCACGGCGACCACCTCGGCCTCCAGATGGAGTGTGGCGCCCACGGGCACGGGCCGCACGAAGTCGGTCTCCAGCCGTCCCGTCACGGCGATCTTCCGCAGCAGCCAGTTGAGCGAGCCCAGCGTCTCGTCCAGGGCGCTGGCGAGCACCCCGCCGTGCGCGAGGCCCGGAGCGCCCTGGTGGGCGGGGCGCACGGTGAACTCCGCGGTGAGGGAGACGCCCTCGCCGGCCCGTACCTCCAGGTGCAGCCCGTGGGACTGCTCGTGCCCACACCCGAAACAGTGTTCGTAGTGTGCACCGATGAGCTCACCGGGCGCGGGCGCGTCGGGGTGCCGCTCCGGTTTCCGGGCACTGGCAGGGGGCTGAAGAGCTGCGGAACTACCACTCACAGCCGCAGACCTTACCCGCGCGTCCGGTGAATCCGGACACCGTGCCAAGCTTGGCTCCATGCAGCTCTCCGCCACCCCGTACGAAGAACGCCTCACCGCCCCCCGGTCCTGGTGGTTCATCAGCTTCCTGGTCGGCGTCTCGTTCGCCCTGATCCTGCTCCCGTTCGGCACCCTGCCGATGCTGGGCGGCCTGGCCGGCGGCACCGCTGCGGCCGCGGTGGTGGCCAGCTCGTACGGCTCCCCGCGCATCCGGGTCGTCGGCGACTCGCTGATCGCGGGGGAGGCGAAGATCCCGGTGTCGGCCCTCGGCCCGGCGGAGATCCTGGACCCGGACGAGGCGCGCGCCTGGCGCACGTACAAGGCCGACGTCCGCGCCTTCCTGCTGCTGCGCTCCTACATCCCGAGGGCCCTTCGCGTGGAGGTCACGGACCCGGAGGACCCGACCCCGTACCTGTACCTGTCGACCCGGGAGCCGGAGGCCCTGGCGGCGGCGATCGAGGCGGCGAAGACCAGCACGAAGGCATAGCGCCGAACCCGCCCCGCCACGGGGTCTCGTCGGGCTTTGGGGGCCTTGCCGGCCTCCGGGGAGCTCGGTGTCCGCCGTGACGGCGCTCGGCCACGGCGGCGGAGTCCGGCGGTGTCGAACCTCCCGCGCGCCCGGGACGGCCCCGTCAGCCTCCGAAGTCCTCCGGCAACTCGGCGATCGGCAGCGGCTCGGCCGGCTTCTCCAGCGGTGGCAGCTCCGGCAGTTCCTCCCACGGCACCTGGATCTTTCTCAGGTCCGTCCGGATCCGCGACGCGAGCTTTCTGGTGTCCCGGCGGTTCATGACCGCCCCCACCGCGGCGCCCACCATGAACGGCATCAGGTTGGGCAGGTCCCGCACCACCCGCTTCATGATCTGCTGGCGCAGCTCGCGCTTCATCTGGCCCCCGAGGGCCGTGTTGATCGTCGACGGCTTCATCACGTCGATCCCGCGCTCCCCCGACCAGGAGGACAGATACGCGGTGCTGCGGGCTTTCAGGTTCCCCGGCGGCCGCACGCCGTACACCTCGTGGAGCTCGGCGATCAGCTTCAGCTCGATCGCCGCGACTCCGGTGATCTCCGCGGCCAGCTCGGTCGGCATCGCCGGTGGCACCGGCAGCATCGCCGCCGCCCCGACACCGGCCCCGACCGCCGAGGTCGCGCCCGCCGCGCCCGCCACCAGCTTGTCGGCGAGCTGCTCGGGCCCGAGGCCCGGGAACTGACGGCGCAGGGTCCCGAGGTCACGTACGGGGACACGAGGGGCGATCTCGATGATCCGGTCGGCGAGGTACGCCAGCCCCGCTTTCGCCCGGCTGCCGCCCTTACGGGCGCCTTCCCGGGCCATGTCCACGGCCTTGTCGCGGATGGCCGAGGCCCTCCCCCGCTCTCGACTTCGCTCGAGCGGGGGGACCCCCAGCCGGGCGACGCCCGCGGGCCTGTCCGTCGGCGCCGGGAGGTCACCCCGGCCGGCCGCCGGTTCGAGCGAGGCTCCCGGGTCGGGTGAGCCCCGCTCGTCATCACGCGCACGTGGGCCGTCGGACGGCCCCGAGTCCGCTCCCCGCATGGGGAAGCGGCGCTTCCGAGGTGGGGTCGAGCCAGTCATGCCCGACCCGCCCTCAGTCGCAGTCGCGGCAGATCGGCTGACCGTTCTTCTCGCGGGCCAGCTGGCTGCGGTGGTGCACCAGGAAGCAGCTCATGCAGGTGAACTCGTCCTGCTGCTTGGGCAGCACCCGGACGGCCAGCTCCTCGTTCGAGAGGTCCGCGCCGGGCAGCTCCAGGCCCTCGGCGGCCTCGAACTCGTCAACGTCCACCGAGGACGTGGACTTGTCGTTCCGCCGTGCCTTCAGCTCTTCAAGGCTGTCCGAGTCGACGTCGTCGTCGGTCTTGCGTGGAGTGTCGTAATCGGTTGCCATGTCGCTCTCCCCCTCTGGGTGTCTGCGGTGTCTCCAGCGCACGTAACGCGTGAGAGGCCGGACTTGTGCCCGACCCGAGGCGGAGATTTTGCCTCACATCAAGGTCTGTTACTCAATCGACACCCAACCGGACCCCTCGAGAGTGATCGGGTTGAATGGCGATGGGGACCGTACACGGTCCCGTCGAGGCACTCCAAAGGCGCCTCACCCTGTACTTCCCGTGATCAAGACCCCTGAAAACAGGGATTTTCCCGGCTTTATTCCCCTAGCCATGATCACGGAGAGTAGATGGCCGGAAATCCGCCCTTGTGATCGATCACACAGAGGGGAATGTGCCGCGCCGCTGGAAAATTCAGCGCAAAGCGAACACCCCCCGCGTGTGTCGCGATCTTGTAACGACATCAGACCGGCAACGTGACCCGCATCACGAGTCCGCCGCCCTCCCGGGGCTGGGCCACGATGTGCCCGCCGTGTGCCCGGGCCACCGACCGCACGATGGACAGACCGAGGCCCACACCCTTGTCGCTGCCCGTTCGCTCGGTACGCAGCCGTCTGAAGGGCTCGAAGAGGTTGTCGATCTCATACGCCGGGACCACCGGCCCGGTGTTCGCGACGTAGAGCACCGCCTGCCCGTGCTGGATCTCGGTGTTGACCTCGACCCATCCTTCCTCGGGCACGTTGTAGCGCACGGCGTTCTGCAGCAGGTTCAGGGCGATCCGCTCCAGGAGCACACCGTTGCCCTGGACCACGGCGGGGTTCCGTACACCCCGGATCGTCACACCCTTGGCCTCCGCCTCGGCGTGCACCTGGTCGACGGCCTGGGAGGCCACCTCGGCCAGGTCGACCGGTTTGCGCTCGACGATCTGGTTGTCGCTGCGGGCGAGCAGCAGCAGGCCCTCCACGAGCTGCTCGCTGCGCTCGTTGGTGGCCAGCAGGGTCTTGCCGAGCTGCTGCAGCTCCACGGGCGCGCCCGGGTCCGAGAGGTGCACCTCCAGGAGCGTGCGGTTGATCGCCAGAGGTGTGCGCAGTTCGTGCGAGGCGTTGCCGACGAAGCGCTGCTGGGCCGTGAACGCCCGCTGCAATCGCTCCAGCATGTCGTCGAAGGTGTCCGCGAGTTCCTTGAGCTCGTCGTCCGGGCCGTCCAGCTCGATCCGGCGGGACAGGTCCGAGCCGGCCACCGCGCGGGCGGTGCGGGTGATCCGGCCGAGCGGGGACAGCACCCGGCCGGCCATCGCGTAACCGAACGCGAAGGCGATCACGGCCAGGCCCAGCAGGGCGAGGAGCGAACGGCTGAGCAGGTTGTCCAGGGCCGCCTGGCGCTGGCGGTCCACGCACTGGGCGATCGCGGCGTTGAAGTCCGAGATCTGCAGGTTGTTGGTCCCGGTGATCGCCGGGCAGTTGTCGCTGGAGACCCGGATGTTCGCACCGTCGATGATCTTGAAAAACGGCTGGTTGCCGGTGCTGATCGCCTGGGCGGCCAGCAGGTAGATGATCGACAGCAGCAGGATGCCGGCGATCAGGAACATGCCGCCGTACAGCAGGGTGAGCCGTATCCGGATGGTCGGGCGCAGCCACGGCAGGACCGGCTGTGGTCTTCTCGGGTCCCAGGTGGGCTTGGGGGGTGCCTGCGGGGGTGCGGGGGTGGTGGCCACGGTCATCAGATCCGGTAACCCGAGCCGGGGACGGTGACGATCACCGGGGGCTCGCCCAGCTTGCGGCGCAGGGTCATCACGGTCACACGCACGACGTTGGTGAAGGGGTCGGTGTTCTCGTCCCACGCCTTCTCCAGGAGCTGCTCGGCGGAGACCACCGCGCCCTCGCTGCGCATCAGCACCTCCAGCACCGCGAACTCCTTCGGCGCGAGCTGGACCTCCTTGCCGTCGCGGAAGACCTCGCGGCGGTTCGGGTCCAGCTTGATCCCGGCGCGCTCCAGGACCGGCGGCAGCGGCACGCTGGTACGGCGGCCGAGGGCACGGACGCGCGCGATGAGCTCGCTGAACGCGAAGGGCTTGGGGAGGTAGTCGTCGGCGCCGATCTCCAGGCCCTCGACGCGGTCGCTGACGTCACCGGAGGCCGTCAGCATCAGCACGCGGGTGGGCATGCCGAGCTCGACGATCTTGCGGCAGACGTCGTCGCCGTGCACGAGGGGGAGGTCACGGTCGAGGACGACCACGTCGTAGTCGTTGACGCCGATGCGCTCCAGGGCGGCCGCGCCGTCGTACACGACGTCGACGGCCATGGCCTCCCGGCGCAGTCCGGTGGCCACCGCATCGGCGAGCAGTTGCTCGTCCTCGACGACGAGTACGCGCACGTCGCTTGTCCTTCCTCTGTCCACCCGCGTAGCGCGCACCGGCGCACCCGGGCAGGGGTCTCCTTGGGGTGTGTGACATCCATCCTGCCCTTTTCGGCCATAAGTCGGCAGTAAGACAGGGGGCCGGGCAGCCGGATCCGAGGCCGCGGGGCGGGAATGCGAGATTTTCTCCTGCGGTTGAGGTTTCCACGGAGAGGAGCGGGGGGAGGACGGCATGTACACCCCGCGATCACGCTCTGCATGTGCCGCAGCACCATGCGGTACGTACACCGCCGCTACAGCAGAGTGGACGATGGGGGTGTCCGGCGCCGTCGCCGCCCAGCAGGGCAGCGCTGGGCACCCGCGAGAGACGTGATCGCCCCTTCCGAACGGCACACCCCCGTGCCACCGACCCACGACCCAGGACGAGGGGGCGCAGCATGGACGCATTCACCGCAGGACTTCTGCAGCGCATAAAGGCGACCGAGTCCGACATCACCCGGGCTCGTGACGAGGGTGACGACTTCCTCGTCGAAGTGGAGCAGGCCGAGCTCGACGACCTGCGCCGCCTCGCAGCCGAACACGGTGTGGAAGTCGGCGCGACCAGCGTCTGACAGTCCCGCAGCACAGCACCGCGAGAACAGGGCCCCGGCGAATCCAGCGCCGGGGCCCTGCCCTTGCCTGATCCTTTCCCCCGCATCGGCGTTCGATTCCTGCCGACCGCCAAGCCCCGGGATCTTTTTCCCGGGACCGGCTGTCCGGGCGCCCGGACCTCTCGGGCACGGGTGTTCCGGACTCCCGGACCCTTGCGAGACCGATGCCCAGAGCTCTGAGCTGCGAGACCGATGCCCAGAGCTCTGAGCGCTCCGCTGGAGATGCCGCGAGACGCGCTTCGGTCGACCACGGCGCCGTCGTGGCTGATCGCGCAGTTCCTCCCCCAGCCTTCGGCCGGGGGGACCGACCCCCAGCGCCCCTGCGGGGCGCGGACCACGCAGGGGACTTCGCCGGACCCGCTCAGCAAGGCCGGTGCCCGGAATCCTTTCGCGCCGCCGCGGCGGCGCGCCACGACGGTGGTGTCCGGCGGTGCCCGACAGCACTCGGCGGTCGCGGTCTTCGGGCCGCCGTTCCTTCCACGTCACCGACCACTTCCCCCACCGCCGCGGCGCTCGGCCGCGGCGGGCGGCGGGTTTCAGTCGTGCCAGGCTCCGAAGTCCTCCAGGAGGCGCTGGAGGGGCTCGAAGACGCCCGGGGAGCCGGCGACCGTCAGGTCGCGTGCGGGGCGCTCTCCGGGGCGGCCACCGGTCAGGGCGCCGGCCTCACGGGCGATGAGGTCGCCCGCTCCCCAGTCCCAGGCGTTGAGGCCGCGCTCGTAGTAGCCGTCCAGCCGGCCGCAGGCCAGGTCGCACAGGTCGATCGCGGCCGACCCGCTGCGCCGGATGTCGCGGAGCAGCGGGATCAGCCGGGCCGCGACCTCGGCCTGGTGGGTGCGGACGGCGGTGACGTAGTTGAAGCCGGTCGACACCAGCGCCTGGTCCAGCGGCGGCGCCGGGCGGCAGCGCAGCTCACGCTCGCCCTCCCACGCCCCGGTCGCCCAGGCCCCGCCGCCGCGCACCGCGTGGTACGTCTCGCCGCGCATCGGGGCCGCCACGACGCCGACCACGGTCTCCCCGTCCTGCTCGGCGGCGATGGAGACCGCCCACGTCGGCAGCCCGTACAGGTAGTTCACCGTGCCGTCGAGCGGGTCGATCACCCAGCGGACGCCGCTCGTGCCCTCCGTCGACGCGCCCTCCTCGCCGAGGAAGCCGTCGTCGGGGCGGTGGCCGGCGATCAGGTCGGTGATCAGTTTCTCCGCCGCGATGTCCATCTCGGTCACCACGTCGATCGGGCTGGACTTGGTCCGGGCCACGGCGAGGTCGGCCGGCCGGCCGTCCCGCAGCAGCTCGCCCGCGCGGGCGGCCGCCTCCCGGGCGAGGTCCAGCAGGTCCGTGTGCAGGGCGTCGATCACGGGGTTCCTCACGCGTAGGGGCTGTCGGCACCGGCCGCGGCCGGGCGGGGGGCGCGGGCCGGGCAGCAGCCGACCGGGCAGACGTTGTGGCTCGCGCCGAGCGCGCCCAGGGCGCAGGGCGTGACCTCCCGCCCGCTCTCCGCGGCGGCGCGCTCCAGGACCAGCTCGCGGATCGCGGCGGCGAACCGCGGGTCGTCCCCGACGGTCGCCGACCGCCGTACCGGCAGACCCAGCTCCTCGGCCTTGGCGGTGGCCTCCGTGTCGAGGTCGTAGAGGACCTCCATGTGGTCGGAGACGAACCCGATGGGGGCCATGACGACGGCCGGGACCCCGGCGCCGTGCAGCGCCTCCAGGTGGTCGCAGATGTCCGGCTCCAGCCACGGGATGTGCGGGGCGCCGGAGCGGGACTGGTAGACGAGCCGCCAGGGGTGGTCGATACCGGTGCGCTCCCGGACCGCGTCGGCGATCAGCTCGGCCACGTCCAGGTGCTCCTCGACGTACGCGCCGCCCTCGCCGTGCGTCTCGACCGGGCCGGAGGTGTCGGCGGACGCGGTCGGGATGGAGTGGGTGGTGAAGGCGATGTGGGCGCCCGCGCGGACGTCCTCGGGGAGGTCGGCGAGGGATGCCAGCACTCCGTCGATCATCGGGTCGAGGAAGCCGGGGTGATTGAAGTAGTGCCGCAGCTTGTCGACCTTGGGGAGTTCGAGGCCCTCGGCCTCCAGCGCGGCCAGCGAGTCCGCGAGGTTCTCGCGGTACTGGCGGCAGCCCGAGTAGGAGGCGTAGGCGCTGGTGGCGAGCACCAGGATGCGGCGGCGGCCGTCGGCGACCATCTCGCGCAGGGTGTCCGTCAGGTACGGCGCCCAGTTGCGGTTGCCCCAGTAGATGGGCAGGTCAAGGCCGTGCTCGGCGAAGTCCTTGCGCAGGGCGTCCAGCAGGGCGCGGTTCTGGTCGTTGATCGGGCTGACCCCGCCGAACAGGAAGTAGTGCTGCCCGACTTCCTTGAGACGTTCCTTCGGGATACCGCGCCCGCGCGTCACGTTCTCCAGGAACGGGACCACGTCGTCCGGGCCTTCCGGGCCGCCGAAGGAGAGCAGGAGCAGGGCGTCGTAGGGGGTGGCATCGAGCGCGTCTGACATGAGCCGATCCTGCCACCCGGCGCTGACGGCCCGGAAACAGGAGCGTGAAGAGTCGGATTCGGGAGGTTTATCCCCGGTGCCGGGCGGGTGCAACACGGCGGCCTCGCTCGTAAGCTGTATCAGCCGCAATCACGCCTTACTCGCACATCCGTCGGAGACCCCCGTGCCCAGCCCCTATCGCGCCCTGTTCGCCGCCCCCGGCAGCAAGGGCTTCTCCGCCGCGGGCTTCGTCGGCCGGATGCCGCTGTCCATGATGGGCATCGGCGTGGTCACGATGATCTCCCAGCTCAGCGGGCGGTACGGGCTCGCGGGCGCGCTGTCGGCCACCATGGCGCTGTCCGCCGCGGCGATCGGGCCGCAGGTCTCCCGGCTGGTCGACCGGCACGGCCAGCGCCGCGTCCTGCGCCCCGCGACCCTGCTCGCGCTCGCCGCGGCGGCCGGGCTGCTGCTCGCCGCGCACTACGGGGGACCGGACTGGGTGCTGTTCGTGTGCGCCGCCGGGATCGGCGCGGTGCCGAGCCTGGGCGCGATGATCCGGGCCCGCTGGGCCGCCCTCTACCGGGGCACCCCGCAGCTGCACACCGCCTACTCGTTCGAGTCCGTCGTCGACGAGGTCTGCTTCATCTTCGGGCCGATCCTCTCCATCGGCCTGTCCACGACCTGGTTCCCGGAGGCGGGCCCGCTGCTGGCCGCCTGCTTCCTCGCCGCCGGCGTCTTCTGGCTGACCGCCCAGCGGGCCACCGAGCCCGAGCCGCATCCGCGCGGCCACCACAGCGGCGGTTCGGCGCTCCGCGCGCCCGGCCTCCAGGTGCTGGTGGCGACCTTCGTGGCCACCGGAGCCATCTTCGGGGCGGTCGACGTGGTGACCGTCGCCTTCGCCGACGAACAGGGCCACAAGGCCGCCTCCAGCGTCGTCCTGGCGCTGTACGCGGCGGGCTCCTGCGTGGCCGGGGCGGTCTTCGGGCTCCTGCGGTTCGCGGGGAGACCGGAACGCAGGTGGCTGCTGGGCATATGCGCGATGGCCGTGAGTATGATCCCCCTCCTACTGGTCGGAAACTTGCCGCTTCTGGCCGTGGCGCTGTTCGTTGCGGGCCTCTCCATCGCACCGACGATGATCACGACGATGTCCCTCATCGAAAAGCACGTACCTCGCGCGAAACTCACCGAGGGCATGACCTGGGTGAGCACCGGCCTCGCGGTCGGGGTGGCGCTCGGCTCCTCGGTCGCCGGCTGGGTGATCGACGCGGCCGGCGCCCGTGCCGGGTACGGGGTTCCGGCCGTGTCCGGGGCCGTCGCGGTCGCGGTCGGTTTCCTCGGGTACCGCCGGCTCAGCAGGCCGGTCACGGGTCGGGGAGGCACCGTTGAGCAGTACAGCGAGCGGGAAGAGCGGCACGTGGCGTAACTGGGGAGGGAATGTCACCGTCCGCCCCACGCGGGAGGTCATGCCCGCCTCCGTGGACGAACTGGCGGCGGCCGTACGGCAGGCGGCGGAGGACGGCCTGAAGGTGAAGGCGGTCGGCAGCGGCCACTCCTTCACCGCGATCGCCGCGACCGACGGTGTCTCGATCCGCCCTCAACTGCTGACGGGCATCCGCAACATCGACCGCAAGGCCATGACCGTCACGGTGGAGGCCGGCACCCCGCTCAAGAGACTCAACGTGGCCCTGGCCCGTGAGGGCCTGTCGCTGACCAACATGGGCGACATCATGGAGCAGACGGTCTCCGGGGCCACCAGCACCGGCACCCACGGCACCGGACGCGAGTCCGGCTCGCTCGCCGCGCAGATCAGGGAACTCGAACTGGTCACCGCGGACGGCTCGGTGCTCACCTGCTCGGAGAAGGAGAACCCGGAGGTCTTCGCGGCCGCGCGGGTCGGCCTCGGCGCGCTGGGCATCGTCACCGCGATCACGTTCGCGGTGGAGCCGGTCTTCCTGCTCACCGCGCGCGAGGAGCCGATGCCCCTGGACCGCGTGCTGGCCGAGTTCGACCAGCTCCGGACCGAGAACGAGCACTTCGAGTTCTACTGGTTCCCGCACACCGGCAACACCAACACCAAGCGCAACAACCGCAGCGCGGGCCCGCCGCAGCCGGTGGGGCAGCTGGCCGGCTGGTTCGAGGACGAGTTCCTCTCCAACGGGGTCTTCCACGCCGCGCAGTTGCTCGGCCGCGCGATACCCGCCGTCGTTCCGACGGTCGCCCGGATCTCCAGCACGGCACTGTCCGCGCGGTCGTACACGGACATCCCGTACAAGGTCTTCACATCCCCGCGCCGGGTGCGGTTCGTGGAGATGGAGTACGCGGTGCCCCACGAGGCGCTGGTGGACACGCTGCGGGAACTCAGGGCGATGCTCGACCGTTCCGGTCTCAGGGTGAACTTCCCGGTCGAGGTCCGCACCGCCCCCGCCGACGACATCGCCCTGTCCACCGCCTCCGCCCGGGACAGCGCCTACATCGCCGTACACATGTTCCGGGGTACGCCGTACCAGGCGTACTTCACGGCCGCCGAGCGCATCTTCACCGCGCACGAGGGCCGCCCGCACTGGGGCAAGGTGCACACCCGGGACGCGGACTACTTCGCCCAGGTCTACCCGCGCTTCGGCGAGTTCACGGCGCTGCGGGACCGGCTCGATCCGGACCGGCTGTTCCAGAACGACTATCTGCGGAGGGTTCTGGGTCAGTAGCCGAGGAGTCGTCGGGCGTGCAGGCCGCGCTCGGCTCCCCGCCCGCGGACCCGCTCGGCGACGGTGCCGCGGTCCCCTCGCTCCCGGGCGCGGGGGACGCCACCGAGGAGGACGACGGGGACGGGGCGGGCGAAGCGGCCGTACCCGCGCCGGAGTTCGCGCCGGAAGAACCCGAAGAACCGGAAGAGCTCGGGGAATCCGTGGCATCGGAGGAGTCGGAGGCGCCGGACGACCCCGACGACGTGGTGTCGCCGCTGACCGCGCCGCCGGCCGTCGTACCGGAGCCGCCGCCGAGGCTGTCGCCGGGGACCAGTTCGCAGGCCGTGATGCCGGCCATGGTCACCGTGAACAGCAGAGCGGTCGCGACCACCGGGCGGCGCCGGGTCCGCACCCGGGCGCGGTAGCACGGCGCCTCGGTGAACTCGCCGGACGCCGGGGGCGTTTGCCGCCTGGTCCAGAACCTCCCGAAGCAGGACGCGAGTTCGGCGGCCACCATCGCGGCCACCGGGCCACCCGCGACCTGGGGCACGTTGAGGTCGATCCGCTTCGAACTTCCCTTCACCTCCTCCCCCGTACCGGTCTCGTCACCGGAACCGGGCCTTTCACCCATTCCCGAACCTTGCCTGTCCTTCCCGTACTTGTTCGATCGACCGCAGGGGAAAGGGACGTATGGACGAAACCATTAGTTCCGTTTCTGAGGATTGCGTGAAGTACGCCACGTTCAAGATCGCCCGATACGGGCAAACAACGGCCGGGGAGCGGTTGTTGCCAGAAGTTGGGCGGCGCGCCAATCCACGCACGTGGCCCGAATGGAGTACTGTTGCGAGCCCTGGGTCCGGTCTCCCGCCAGGGCGTCCGAGGCCTTGCAGGACCGCCGGGAGGGGGCTAGTTGCACAGGGTGACGGAGTTGGTCACTTAGCGTTGCGAATAGGTAACCGTGCCATAACGGCGGTGCAGGGCCCGTGCCCGACACGCCGGGCAACTCGGCAAGGTTGTGGCAGGCTGCACCCGGGCAGGCCACACTCGACTAGCGGAAGCAGCGACGCACGTGACGTCGGCAGGCACCACCCGGGAGGTCCCCATGCCCGAACTGCGTGTCGTGGCCGTCTCCAATGACGGCACACGGCTGGTGCTCAAGGCTGCCGACTCAACGGAGTACACCCTTCCGATCGACGAACGGCTCCGTGCCGCCGTACGCGGCGACCGGCCCCGGCTCGGACAGATCGAGATCGAGGTCGAGAGCCATCTCCGGCCCCGAGACATCCAGGCGCGGATACGAGCGGGCGCGACGGCCGAAGAGGTCGCGCAACTCGCCGGGATCCCCGTCGACCGGGTGCGGCGCTTCGAGGGTCCGGTACTGGCCGAGCGCGCCTTCATGGCCGAGCGGGCGCGCAAGACGCCCGTCCGCCGGCCCGGCGAGAACTCCGGTCCGCTGCTCGGCGAGGCCGTGCAGGAGCGACTGGTACTGCGCGGTGCCGAGAAGGACACCGTGCAGTGGGACTCCTGGCGCCGCGACGACGGCACCTGGGAGGTTCTGCTCGTCTACCGGGTCGCGGGCGAACCGCACTCGGCGAGCTGGACCTACGACCCGCCGCGACGGCTCGTCCAGGCGGTCGACGACGAGGCGCGCTCACTGATCGGCGAGTCCGACGACCTCGCCGTACCGGAGCCCAGCTTTCCGTTCGTGCCGCGCATCGCACGGCTGCCACGCGACCGTCCACTGGACCGTTCCGGCGACCGGGACCGCGAGCGGCCGAGCCTGCCCGCGCAGTCGTCAGAACCGGTCGAGGAGACGACCGGCGAACGCGACTCGCTGACCAGCCTGCTGGAGGCGGTGCCGAGCTTCCGGGGCGACATGGTGGTCCCGGAGCGTCCGGTGGAGGTCCCGGAGGAGCCCGCTCCGGAACCGGCGGAGGAGGAGCCGCCGGCCCCGGCGGCCTCGGCCGGCTCCGCCTACGCGGACGTCCTCATGCCTCGCTCCGTCGGCAGCCACCGGGACCGGCTGATCGGTGCCACCGACCGCCAGGCCGAGGCCGACGGCGTCCGCCCCGGCCGCCGGGCCGCGGTGCCGAGCTGGGACGAGATCGTCTTCGGGACCCGGCGCAAGAAGCAGGAGTAAGAGGCTGAAGCAGGAAGGAGGGGGCACGCACGCGTGCCCCCTCCTTCCGCTGCGCTCTGCGCTACTGCGGGTCGGGGCCGACCGCCACCGGACGGGACGGGTCGGCGGACCACTCCGACCACGAACCGACGTACAGCGCCGCCTCGATGCCCGCGACGGCCAGCGCCAGCACCTCGTGGGCGCCGGACACGCCCGAGCCGCAGTACACGCCCACCTCGACCCCCTCCGAGGCACCCAGCCCCTTGAAGCGGTCGCGGAGTTCGGCGGCGGGCAGGAAGCGGCCGTCCGGGCCGACGTTCCCGGTGGTCGGCGCCGACACGGCGCCCGGGATGTGGCCGCCGACCCGGTCGATCGGCTCCACGTCACCCCGGTACCGCTCGCCCGCGCGGGCGTCGAACAGCACACCCGAGCGGGCCAGTGCCGCCGCCCCGTCCGCGTCGAGCAACTGCCCCGCACCCGGGGCCGGTTCGAAGTCACCCTCGGCCGGCTCGGGCACGTCAGTCGAAAGAGCGCCGGACCAGGACGGCAACCCGCCGTCGAGGACCCGCACGTCCGGGTGACCCGTCCAGCGCAGCAGCCACCAGGCGCGCGCCGCCGCCCAGCCCTGTCCGCCGTCGTACACCACGACCGGCCGGCCCGCCGACACCCCCGCACGGCGCATCGCAGCGCCGAAGACGGCCAGGTCGGGCAGCGGATGCCGGCCGTTCTCGCCGGGCGGCGAGGCGAGTTCGCCGTCCAGGTGCACGTAGACGGCGCCCGGCAGATGCCCTGCCGCGTAGGCCGCCCGGCCGTCGAAGGGCGGGGTGCCGGGCGCGGTCAGCTGCCAGCGGACGTCCAGCAGGACGGGCGGGGTCGGCCCGGTCAGGTCGTCGGCGAGTTCGGTTGCGGTGATGATGGCTTCCATGGCCCCATCCTTACGCCAGGGGTGGCCGCATCGTCCAGGTACGACTACTCTGCTCGGCCGGACAGCCTCGATCACCGGGCGTACGGGATCGGGCACATGCTGTGCAGCTGATGGACACCCGACGGCAATCGACCGGAAACGGGCGAGAAACGGCAGACCAGGCATCCTCGCGGCGGAGCCGCCCCACGGCCGTGGACGCAGGCCACCACGGAGGGTGCGAGCATCGGCACGGGGCGTGTCCGCGGCTGCGGCACAGCCGGTCCGGAGAGCGGAAGCGACACGGCCACCGCGAGGGGCCGAGGAGAGAGTGACGATGACCGAGGTACGGGGAGCAGCCGGCCCGAACGGCGACACGCACGCTCGGCGCGCGCCCGGCACCCCCTGCTGGGTGAGTCTGATGGTGCACGGCTTGACCGCGACCGAGGAGTTCTACGGCACCTTGTTCGGCTGGGAGTTCGAGCCCGGCCCGCAGCAGCTCGGCCCCTATGTCCGGGCCCTGCTCGACGGGCGGGAGGTCGCGGGCATCGGGCAGCTGTCGCCGGACCTGCGTCTGCCGATCGCGTGGACGCCGTACTTCGCCTCGGACGACGTGGACCTGACGGCCGAGACGGCCCGGCTGTGCGGCGGCACGGTGGGCGTCGGCCCGCTGGACGCCGCCGAGGCCGGGCGGCTGGCGATCGCCTCCGACCCCTCGGGCGCGGTGTTCGGCATCTGGCAGGGATCGGCCCATCTCGGCACGACCCTGACCGGCGTCCCGGGCACACCGGTCTGGGACGAACTGCTCACCTTCGAGACGTCGAGCGTCGCCAAGTTCTACGAGACGGTGTTCGGTTACGAGGAGGAGCCGGTGGTGTCCGCCGACTTCGACTACGTGACCCTGCACGTCGGGGGCCGCCCGGTGGCCGGCATCCACGGCGTCGGCCTCTCGCTGCCCCGGGACCGGGGGCCGCACTGGCTGACGTACTTCGAGGTGGCCGACGCGGACGCGACCCTGCGGGAGGTCGCCGAGCTGGGCGGGCAGGTGCTGAGGCCGGCCCGGGACAGCGCGCACGGGCGGGTCGCGACGGTGGCCGACCCGGAGGGAGCGGTCTTCTCGGTGATCGAGAGCCCGCGCTGAGCCGCCGCCGGAGTGGAACGGTGCGCGTCCACCCGTCCCACGCCGCGGTGGGCTCGGCCAGTGCTTCCGGCACTTGCTGACGTCGATCCGTACGATCTGCGGGTCGTGGTCGCCGGCCTGGTCCGCGAACTCGGCGTTGTTGTGCACCACGTCGTAGGCGACGTGGGTCACCGCCGGCTGGTCAGGATGTGGTCCAGGGTCTGCGAGTTGCCGTCGTACACGTAGGTGTAGCGCTGGTCGGCCGGCACGGTGGTGATCAGCGGGGTCAGGACACCGCCGTCCGCCAGATCGGTCACCGTCTGCGAGAACTCGTAGTCGTTCAGGTCGCCGAGCACCACGGCCTTGGCGTCCTTGTCCGCCGCGAGCAGGGACTTGACGAAGGTGTTGACCTCGGTGGCCTGGGCCGCGCTGGTCTCCGAGCTGCGGGCGGGCGGCTGGCAGCGGCCGTGCAGGGGCTGGTCGCCGCCCTTGGAGACGAAGTGGTCGGCGACGACGAAGACGGTCCGGCCCTGGAAGGCGAACTCGCCCACCAGCGGCTTGCGGCTGTCGTCCCAGGCGTCGCTGGTCGGGTCGATCCGGCCGGGAGAGTAGGTAGGTCGCCCTTGTGCGTCTTGACGACACCCGTGCCCGTGGTCGCGTCGCCGCCGGGCCGGTCGGTGAAGGAGACCCGCTTGGGGTTGAAGAGGAAGACCTGACGGATGTTGCCGCCGGGCTCGCCGCCGTCCTTGTCGTTCTCGGGTGAGATGTAGCGCCAGGAGTAGCGCGGGCCGCCGGCCGCGCGGATGGCGTCGGTGAACAGCTTGAGGGTCGCCTCGGCGGTGACGGTGCCGTCGTCCGTCGCGCCGTTGTCGCAGGGTCGCGCCGGAGTTCCCGCCTCCGCCGTACACCTCGGCGATCACCGCCGTGACGGACGGCGTCGCGTACGCGCGGGAAGGGCGGTCACCGCGAACGCGCTCGCCACGCTCACGGAAAGGGGCGGGGGCACAGGGGGCGCCGGCGCCAAGGTCAGGCCGGGGCACCCGCGTGACGTGGGTCAGTCGGAGGTGACGGGCAGAACGTCCGGAGAGAGCGCGCCGGCGTGGGCGGAGGCGCTCGTCACGCGGCGGCGGTGGTGGCGCCGGCACAGCACCTCGTAGCCGACGTCCGCCGCGGGGCTGCTCACGTCGCCGACGACGACCTGCTCGCCCTCCACCACCATCTCGCCGCCCACCGTGCGGGCGTTGTGCGTGGCACGCGCCCCGCACCAGCACATCGCCTCCACCTGGAGGGTCTCCAGGCGGTCCGCCAGCTCGATCAGCCGCCGCGAGCCGGGGAAGAGCTTCGTGCGGAAGTCGGTGGTGATACCGAAGGAGAAGACATCCAGGCCCAGGTCGTCCACGACCCGCGCCAGTTGGTCGATCTGCTCGGGCTCCAGGAACTGCGCCTCGTCCACGATCAGGTAGTCGACCCTGCCGCCCTGCGACACCCGGTCGACGACGTGGGCGTACAGATCCATGCCCGGCACCGCCTCGACCGCGTCGGTCACCAGTCCGAGCCGCGACGAGAGCTTCCCCTCCCCCGCCCGGTCGTCCCGGGTGAAGATCAGCCCCTGCAGCCCCCTCGCCGACCGGTTGTGCGCGATCTGCAGCGCCAGCGTCGACTTCCCGCAGTCCATCGTTCCGGAGAAGAACACCAGCTCGGGCATGGCGAGTTGAACACCTTTCGGTCAGTGGTGGGGGCAGGGTGTCAGGAGCGTACTTCGAGCAGCGGCACGAGCTGCTCGGCGGGGGTCATCGAGCCGTGGTTGCCGACCATCGCCGACTCCTTGGGCTCCCGCTCGGACGCGATGATCAGGACGTCGTCGTGCGCGGCCGCGACCACGTCGCCGATCCGGTCGTACACCCGCTCCTCGAACCGGTCCGGCGGGCCGAACCAGCCGGCCGCGATCGCCTCGTCCCGCGAGGCCACCCAGAACTGCTCGCCGAGCACCTCGCGCCAGCAGGTCAGGACGTCGCTCGCGGCGCCGGGCACCGCGTAGACGTGCCGGGCCCGCCCCTCGCCGCCGAGCAGGGCGACGCCCGCCTTGAGCTCCCAGTCCTCGTCGAAGTCGATGCGGTGCTGTTCGTCGAACGGGATGTCGACCATGCCGTGGTCGGCGGTGACGTACAGCGCGCTGCGCGCCGGGAGCTGCTCGGCGAGCCGCTGCACGAGCCGGTCCACGTGCATGAGCTGGCCGCGCCAGGTGTCGGAGTCCACGCCGTAGCGGTGCCCGGCGCCGTCCAGTTCGGCGTAGTACGTGTACACCAGGGCACGGTCGGCGGCGGCGAGTTGCTCGGCGGCGAGGTCCATCCGCTCCTCGCCGGTCAGCCGCCCGTGAAACGTTCCGCCGCTGAGCGCGACCTTGGTGAGGGGGGTGTGTTCGAAGTGCGGGGAGGACACCTGAGCGGAGTGCACCCCCGCGTCGGCGGCGAGCTGGAAGACGGTGGGGTACGGCTGCCAGGCGGCCGGGTCGGTCCAGGGCTGCCAGCGCAGCTGGTTCATCAGCTCCCGGGTCTGCGGGTTGCGGACCGTGTAGCCGGGCAGGCCGTGCGCGCCCGGGGGCAGACCGGTGCCGACGGAGGCGAGGGAGGTCGCGGTGGTCGCCGGGTAGCCGGCGGTGAGGGGCCGTCCCGTGCCGCCGCGCGAGCTGCCGAGCAGCGAGGTGAGGAAGGGTGCCTCGTCCGGGTGGGCCTTGATCTGCTCCCAGCCGAGCCCGTCGATCAGGAAGACGCAGTTGCGGTCGGCGGGCGTCAGCTCCGTGATCGACGCGGTCATTCCGGGTACGGCCATGCCCGCGGCCAGGGTGGGCAGGAGGTCGGCGAGGGAACCGCTGCCGTACTCGGGCAGCGGCGCGGAGCCGAGGGCGAGGGGTTCCGGATGGTCCCAGGCGGCGTACGCCATCAGCGGGTGACGTCCGCGGTCGCCTCGGAGATGGCCTGCGCGAAGGCGAGCGCCTGGCGCACCGTCTCCGGGCCGTCCCCGGCCTCGCTGACCCGCAGGCTGAGGTCGTCCGCCGTGGAGTTGCCGGTGTAGCCGTGGTCGGCCTCGCAGTTGGGGTCGCCGCAGGCGGCGGGCTCCAGGTCGATGCGGGAGACGGCACCCCAGCCGATGGTCAGCACGATCTCGCGGGGCAGGGTGCCCGGCGTGTACTGCTCCGGGTTGGCCACGACCCGGCTCACCACCACCGACGAGATCCGGCCGAGCTTGACCGACTCGGTAGAGGTGGTGGCGTACGGCGTCGGGGAGGTGCTGTCGGCGGCCTGCTCGTCGGTGTGGCTGACGATGAAGCGGTTGCCGGTGAGGACGAGGACGGTCACGTGCCGCCGCACCTCGTTCTGGTCGAACGTCGTCTCCTGGTGGACCAGGTACGACCGGATCGGCTCGCCGCCGATGGCGGCCTCCACCGCCTCGGCCACGAGGGCCGGGTAGTAGCCGCTGCGCTCGATCGCGACACGCAGCCCCTGGGTCGTCGTACTGGTCTTGGCCATGGCGTCCATCCTAATCCGTGGGCAAGGGGACCCGGGCCAGTCGTGCGCGCTCGCGTCCGACGCCGCCGCCGTCGCGCGCGGCCGCGTCGAACGCCGCCGAGGTGGGCGGGTGTTCGACGCGGCCGGTGGGCGGTCAGTAGGCGGGCAGGGTGCGGGGTCCCAGATCGTCGCGGGCCGGCGGTGGTGCGAGGCGGACGGTGGCACCGAGGACGCTCACGCCCTGCCGGGCGACCACGACCGGCTCCAGGGTGACCGCGACCACCTCGGGGTGGTCGTCGACCAGCCGGGAGACCCTGAGCAGCAGTTCCTCCAGGGCGGGCGTGTCGACGGGGGCCGAGCCGCGCCACCCGAACAGCAGGGGCGCGGTCCGGATCGAACGCACCAGTGAGGTGGCGTCCCGGTCGGTGACCGGAACCAGCCGGTGCGCCATGTCGCCGAGCAGCTGCGAGGCGGCCCCGGCGAGGCCGAAGGACACCACGGCCCCGGCGGCCGGGTCGATCACGGCGCGTACGACGGTGTCGACACCCCGGGGCGCCATCCGCTGCACCACCGGCCGCAGCTCCTCGGGCGGCCCGAACAACTCGCTCAACTCCTCGTACGCCCGGCGCAGTTGCTCTTCGTCCGCCAGGTCGAGCCGCACCCCGCCCAGGTCGGCGCGGTGGCGCAGGTGAGGAGCGGTGGCCTTGAGGGCGACGGGGTAGCCGAGGTCACGGGCGGCTGCGACGGCGGCATCGGGGGTGGGGGCGGGCAGCGCGCGGTGCACGCCGATGCCGTACTTGCCGAGCAGCCGGCAGGTCTCCTCGACGCCGATGGTGAGCCCCTCGCCGCGCTCGAGCAGCGCGCCGATCAGCTCGGCGGCGCCCCGCTCGTCGATGTCGTCGAACTCGGGCACCTTCCCGGGCTCGGCGGCCTCCCGCTGCCACTGCGCGTACTTGACAGCCTCGGCGAGCGCCCGAACGGCCCGCTCGGCGGCGGGGTAGGCGGGGATGAGACGGGAGTAGGGGGTGTGGGGGGTGGGGAGCTTCGCTGGTACCTCGGTGGGCAGGCGTTCCGCAGGGCGGAAGGGGTGGGCACCGCCACCGGTGCCGGGTGCCGGCGCAGCCGCTTGCGGTGCGGTACGGCCCGCAGCCGACAACGCCTCCGCCAGCCCCCCGAGCTCCACGTGCACCACGAGCACCGGCTTCCCGGGAACCCCCTCCGCCGCCGACCTGAGCGCCTCCGCCAGCTCCGCGTCCCCCACCGCCCCCTCCCCGATCGTCGGGATCGCCGTGACGACCACCGCGTCGCACGACTCGTCGGCCAGCGCCCGCGACAGCGCCCGGTGGAAGTCCGCCGCACTCGCCCGCGTCGTCAGGTCCAGCGGCCGGGCCGGCCGCAGCCCCTCGGCCAGGCACCGGTCGTAGGTCAGCAGCCCGAGCGACTCCGAGTTGCCGATGATCGCCACCCGCGGCCCCGCCGGCAGCGGCTGCCGCGCGAGCAGCAGCCCGGCGTCGACCAGCTCGGTGATCGTGTCGACGCGGATCACGCCGGCCTGCCTGAGCAGCGCGGACACCGTGGCGTGCGGCAGCCGCGTCGCCCGTACCGCGTGGCCCGGCGGCGCCTGCCCGGCGCCCTGCACCACGACCAGCGGCTTCGCCGCCCCCGTCCGCCGCGCGAGGCGGGTGAACTTGCGCGGGTTGCCGATGGACTCCAGGTACATGAGGACGACGTCGGTCTCGGGGTCGTCGTACCAGTACTGGAGGACGTCGTTGCCGGAGACGTCCGCGCGGTTGCCGGAGGAGACGAAGGTGGAGACGCCCGTGGTGCCGGTGACGCCGCCGCCGCGCCGGTGAAGCCGCGACAGCAGGGCGATGCCGATGGCGCCGGACTGGGCGAACAGGCCGATGCGGCCGGGGCGGGGCATCTCGGGTGCGAGGGAGGCGTTCAGCCGGACGTCGGCCGCGGTGTTGATGATCCCGAAGGCGTTGGGGCCGATGATCCGCATGCCGTACGTGCGGGCCTGCCGGACGAGCGCGCGCTGCCGCTCGCGGCCGTCGGGTCCGCTCTCCGCGTAGCCGGCGGCGAGGACCACGAGCCCCTGGACGCCGTGTTCGCCGCACTCGGTGACGACCTCGGGCACGTGCTCGGCGGGTACGGCGACCACCGCGAGGTCGACAGGCCCGTCGATGTCCCGCACCGAGCGGTGCGCGGGCACCCCGTCGACCTCCTTGAGGTCGTCCGGGAAGGCCTGGTTCACGGCGTGCAGGCGGCCGGTGAAACCGGCGTCCCTCAGGTTGCCGAGGACGCTGCGGCCGACCCCGCCGGGCGCGCGGCCGACTCCGATCACGGCCACGGACCCCGGTGCCAGCAGGCGTCGTACCGAACGGGCCTCCGCGCGCTGCTCGCGGGCGCGCTGCACGGCGAGGGAGCGGTCCGTGGGCTCCAGGTCGAACTCCAGCCGGACGACACCGTCCTCGAAGCTGCGCTTCTGGGTGTAGCCCGCGTCCATGAACACCTTGATCATCCTGGTGTTGGCGGGCAGCACCTCGGCGGCGAAGCGGCGGATCCCGCGCTCGCGCGCGACGGCCGCGATGTGCTCGAGGAGGGCGGAGGCGACACCCCGCCCCTGGTGGGCGTCCTGGACGAGGAACGCGACCTCGGCCTCGTCGGCGGGCGCGGAGGCGGGCGTTCCGTCGGCGCCGATGCGGTCATAGCGTACGGTTGCGATGAACTCGCCGCCGATGGTGGCCGCGAGTCCCACCCTGTCCACAAAGTCGTGGTGCGTGAAGCGGTGGACGTCCTTGGCGGAGAGCCTGGGGTAGGGCGCGAAGAAGCGGTAGTACTTCGACTCGTCCGAGACCTGCTCGTAGAAGCTGACCAGGCGCTCGGCGTCATCGACGGTGATGGGCCGGATGCGCGCGGTACCCCCGTCGCGCAGCACCACGTCAGCCTCCCAGTGGGACGGGTACTCGTGCCGGTCCTGCGGGTCCGCCGGGGTCTGCATGGGCCCCAGAGTACGGCTCGCGTCCGACAACGTCGCGAGGCAGTCTGTGGAGGACGGACGTCGGACCGAGGCCGCGGTCCGGCGACACACCCGGAGGGGTTCACGTCCCCTCCGGGCATGCTTCACGATATGGGAAACTGGTCTAGACAACCCTGAACACCGAAGGGCAGCATCACATGGCTGAGCGCCGCGTCAACGTCGGCTGGGCCGAGGGTCTCCACGCCCGCCCCGCTTCCATCTTCGTCCGGGCCGCCACGGCCGCAGGTATCCCGGTGACGATCGCCAAGGCCGACGGCAACCCCGTCAACGCGGCCTCCATGCTGGCTGTCCTGGGACTGGGCGCCCAGGGCGGCGAGGAGATCGTCCTCGCCTCCGACGCCGAGGGCGCCGACGCGGCCCTCGACCGCCTGGCCAAGCTGGTCGCCGAGGGTCTCGAGGAGCTCCCCGAGACCGTCTGAGCGCCCGGCGCCCGCACGGTCCGAGGCCGCGCCACCCCCTCGGGGGTGGCGCGGCCTCGCCGCTTCCCGCCGCCCCACCCGGGCCGTCCGTCACATGCCGCAATTCCATGACAGCCGCACATGACTTCACGACGGGACCGCACACGGCTTTACGAAGGCCCCGCCCCGGAGTTTGCGGAGGCCCGGGCGCCCGGCTTTACCGCGCGCACACGAAACAAGCGCGACCGTCAATTCCCGGCGCGCATGAATTCGGGCACGGAAAACAGCCCCCGCCGAATAACACCTCTTTGTATACGGCGCGCGTGTTAATGCCGCAGGCCCGACATGTTTACGGGGTGTTGCGAAGTCCTCACACCGTTCGCCCGTTCGGTGGCGCCGGGAAACCGCAGCCGGTGGGAGACCGTCGAGCGCTCGGTGTGCAGGGCCGTGATCGCCCGGGCGCGGTCGCCGTCGCCGCGCGCCACCGCGTCCACGATGGCGCCGTGCTCCGTCCAGGACTCCACGGGGTTGGCGGGCGTCTCCACGGTGTACATCCAGGCGATCTTGTGGCGCAGCTGGGTGAGCGTCGAGGTCAGGGCGTGGCTGCCGGAGGCCTGCGCAAGGGTCTCGTGGAACCAGCCGCCCAGGGAGCGCAGGTCCTCGCTGTTGCCCCGCCTGGCCCGCTCCTGCCCCAGCCTGACCAGTCCGCGCAGCACCTTGAGATGGGCCTCGGTGCGGCGCTGGGCGGCCCGGGAGGCGCCGAGCGGCTCCAGGAGCATGCGCATCTCCAGCAGGTCGGCGGCCTCCTGCTCGGTCGGTTCGGCGACGCACGCGCCCGCGTGCCGGCGGGTCACGACAAAGCCCTCGGCCTCCAGGGTGCGCAGGGCCTCGCGGACGGGGACGCGCGAGACCCCGTAGCGGCGGGCCAGGAGTTCCTCGGTGAGCCGGCTGCCGCGCTCGTAGACACCCGCGACGATGTCGTCCCGGATCGCCGTGCATACCGAGTGCGCCGGAATACGCATGTCCGACCTCCGCCTTAATCCCCGTGAAACGCCGCCGAGTGGCGCTCGTTCCGTGACTCTATTGCAATGAGCCGGAATTTCCGACGGGGGGCCGGAATCCAGGGATATATTTTGGACAGCGGGGGCACGAATACGACGAAAGCCCCGGTACTGCGGCCGGGGCTTCGGAAGATCTCACGGGTTGTCGTCGGCGCCTCGGTGGTCGGGTGCGGGTGCGTGGGGTTGCTCGCGCAGTTCCCCGCGCCCCTGAAGGGGCGCTGCGGTGACGCCCCTGAAACGGGCGCTGCCGGACCCGCGTCCAGCTCCCTCAGACGTCCACGCCGTGCTTGCGGAGGTAGGCGACCGGGTCGACGTCGGAGCCGTACTCGGGGGTCGTACGGGCCTCGAAGTGGAGGTGCGGTCCGGTCGTGTTGCCGGTCGAGCCGGAGAGGCCGATCTGCTGGCCCGGGGTGACCTTCTGGCCCACCGAGACGCCGATGGACGAGAGGTGGCCGTACTGGGTGTACATGCCGTCGGCCATCTTGATGACGATCTCGTTGCCGTACGCCCCGCCCCAGCCGGTGGAGACGACCGTGCCGCTGCCGACCGCGTGCACGACAGTGCCGCTGGCGGCGTGGAAGTCGATGCCGGTGTGGGTGCCGGAGGACCACAGGGAGCCGCCGGTCTTGTAGCCGGTGGAGACGTAGGAGTCGCTGATCGGCGCGACGAAGGTGTTGAGGCGCTTGCGCTCGGCCTCACGGGCGGCGCGTGCCTTGGCCGCGCGCTCCTTCCTGGCCTGCTCCGCGGCCTTCTTGCGGGCGGCCTCCTCGGCCGCCTGGCGCTCGGCGACCGCCTTCTGGGCAGCGGCCTGGGCGTCGATCTGCTCGGCGACGGAGTCGCTGATCGTGATGACCGGGGTGAGGCCGGTCTGCTCGACGGAGTTCTCGGCGGCGAGCGCCGGGGCGGCGGAGACGGTGCCGACGACACCGGTGGTGGTGAGGGCCGCGATGCCGGCGGCCTGCGCGGTGGTGCGCTTCACCCGGCCGGGACGACGGTGCTTCCCGGAGGCGCACATGAACGCCATGTAGAGGCTGGTCCTTTCCTTCCCTCTCGCCTACCGGGTTAGCTGACGGGTTCGGAGCAGGAAGGTCTCCTACGGGCCCCCTCACGACACGCGTGGGCGCCCGATTCACCCCAGGGACTACGTGGGTCCCCGGCTCCCCTGGCTCGCGCCGTACGGGGACTCGGCGATGGCTGTCCGGTGCCGCGGACGCGGCGCGATGCCTGACGGACAGCCCGGAAGAACCTACGAGGGCGTGCTTTCCATGCTCAAACGGATCACGGCTTTTGTAGCGCATCCCACAGGGCAGACAGGCAACCTCCGCCCCAATTCAGACATTTCAGAGCCCTGGTGACCGGACGGTCACCAGGGCTCCGCACACGCGCGTGCCGCTACTCCGCGGCGACGACCGTGACTTCGCCGATCCCGAGCGCCTCGACGGGCTCCTTGATCTGTGCCGCGTCGCCGACGAGGACGGTCACCAGGCGGTCCACCGGGAAGGCGTTCACGACCGCCGCAGTGGCCTCCACGGTGCCGGTGGCGGCCAGTTGCCGGTACAGCAGGGCCTGGAAGTCGTCGGGCAGGTACTGCTCGACCTGGTCGGCCAGGGTGCCGGCGACGGCCGCCGCCGTCTCGTACTTGAGCGGCGCCACCCCGACGAGGTTCTGCACGGCGACGTCGCGCTCGGCGTCCGTGAGGCCCTCGGCGGCGAGCGTGCGCAGCACCGTCCACAGGTCCTGCAGGGCCGGACCGGTGTTGGGGGTGTCCACGGAGCCGCTGATGGCGAGCATGGAGGCGCCGCTGCCGTCGGGGGCGGACCGCAGGACCTGCCCGAAGGAGCGGACGCCGTAGGTGTAGCCCTTCTCCTCGCGCAGGACGCGGTCCAGGCGGGAGGTGAGGGTGCCGCCCAGGCAGTAGGTGCCGAGCACCTGGGCGGGCCAGACGCGGTCGTGCCGGTCGCCGCCGACGCGGCCGATGAGCAGCTGGGTCTGGACGGCGCCCGGGCGGTCCACGATGACGACCCGGCCGGTGTCGTCGGCGGTCACGGCCGGGACCGGGCGGGGCTGGGCGGGGGAGCCGCTCCAGGCACCCAGGGTCTCGCCGAGCAGCTCGTCCAGGTCGATGCCGGTCAGGTCACCGACGACAACCGCGGTGGCCGTGGCGGGACGGACGTGCCGGTCGTAGAACGCGCGGACGGCGGGCGCGTCGATCTTCTCGACGGTGTCCTCGGTGCCCTGGCGCGGGCGGGACATCCGCGCGGTGGTCGGGAACAGCTCCTTGTAGAGCTCCTTCGCGGCCCGGCGGCTGGGGTTGGCCAGCTCGTGCGGGATCTCGTCGAGGCGGTTGCGCACCAGCCGCTCGACCTCGCTCTCGGCGAAGGCGGGCGCCCTCAGCGCGTCGGAGAGCAGCCCGAGGCCCTTGGCGAGCCGGGAGGCCGGGACCTCCAGGCTGATCCGGACGCCGGGGTGGTCGGCGTGCGCGTCGAGGGTGGCGCCGGCCCGCTCCAGCTCGGCGGCGTACTCCTCGGCGGAGTGCTTGTCGGTGCCCTCGGAGAAGGCGCGCGCCATGATCGTGGCGACGCCGTCCAGGCCGGCCGGCTCGGCGTCCAGGGGGGCGTCCAGGAGCACCTCGACGGCGACGACCTGCTGGCCGGGGCGGTGGCAGCGCAGCACCGTCAGGCCGTTGTCCAGAGTGCCGCGCTCGGGGGCCGGGAAGGCCCAGGGCCTGGCCTCGCCCGGCTGCGGCTGCGGGTGGAAGTCCATGGTGGCGAGCTCGGTCACTTGGCCGTCTCCTCGTTCTCGTTGCCGGCCTCTACGGTCGCTTCCTGCTCCGGGTCCTCGCCGCGGCCCGCCTCCTGGGTGTGCTCCGCGGAGTCCGCGGACAACGGCTCGTAGACGAGCACCGCGCGGTTGTCGGGGCGCAGGCGGGCCTTGGCGACCTCCTGGACCTCCTCCGGGGTGACCGCCAGGACGCGCTGGACGGCGGTCAGGGCGAGCTGCGGGTCGCCGAACAGGACGGCGAAGCGGCACAGTTCGTCCGCGCGGCCCGCGACGGTGCCCAGCCGGTCCAGCCACTCGCGCTCCAACTGGGCCTGGGCGCGCTCCATCTCCTCGGGCGTCGGGCCCTCCTCGGCGAACCGGGCGAGCTCCTCGTCGATGGCGGCCTCGATGACCGGCACCTCGACGTCACCGGAGGTCTTCACGTCCAGCCAGCCCAGGGAGGGCGCCCCGGCGAGCCGCAGCAGGCCGAAGCCGGCCGCGACGGCCGTACGGTCGCGCCGCACCAGGCGGTTGTAGAGGCGGGAGGACTCGCCGCCGCCGAGGACGGTGAGGGCCAGGTCGGCCGCGTCGGACGCGCGCGTGCCGTCCTCCGGGAGCCGGTAGGCGGCCATCAGCGCCCGCGCCGGAACCTCCTCCACGACGACCTCGCGCAGCTGCTCGCCGATGATGGCGGGCAGCGAGCCGTCGCGCGGGGTCGGCTTGCCGTCGTGCGCCGGAATGGAACCGAAGTACTTCTCGATCCAGGCGAGGGTCTGCTCCGGGTCGATGTCGCCGACCACGGAGAGCACCGCGTTGTTGGGCGCGTAGTAGGTGCGGAAGAACGCGCGCGCGTCCTCCAGGGTGGCCGCGTCCAGGTCGGCCATCGAGCCGATCGGCGTGTGGTGGTACGGGTGGCCCTCCGGGTAGGCGAGCGCGGTCAGCTTCTCGAAGGCCGTGCCGTAGGGCACGTTGTCGTAGCGCTGGCGGCGCTCGTTCTTGACGACGTCCCGCTGGTTCTCCATCGACTCGTCGTCCAGGGCGGCGAGCAGCGAACCCATGCGGTCGGCCTCCAGCCAGAGCGCGAGCTCCAGCTGGTGGGCGGGCATGGTCTCGAAGTAGTTGGTGCGCTCGAAACTGGTGGTGCCGTTGAGCGAGCCGCCGGCGCCCTGGACGAGCTCGAAGTGGCCGTTGCCCTTCACCTGGGCGGAACCCTGGAACATCAGGTGCTCGAAAAGGTGAGCCAGGCCGGTACGCCCCTTGACTTCGTGCCGGGAACCGACGTCGTACCAGAGGCAGACCGCCGCGACCGGGGTCAGGTGGTCCTCGGAGAGCACCACGCGCAGACCGTTGGCCAAGCGGTGCTCGGTCGCTGCCAGGCCTCCTGAGCCTGTCTCGGCCGTGGTCGTGTGACCCATGGGCATGTACGTCCCTTCGCTCGCGGAAGCGGTCCCGAACCGCGGTTTTTCTGCCGGTCCTGCCACTGTATGCAAGCGTGTGGGGACCGGGCGAAGTTCCCGCACGACGTACGCCCACAGCGGATCGCGCGGGTGGATCGCGTAGCCTGCGTCCGACCCGCTCTCGAATGTCTCCGGGCCGCGCTTCGGGCGGCCTCCGGGCATCGGGGCGGGCCGCGGAGACCGGGTCCAGGCCCGGGTTGTCAGTGCCGCGGTCCACAATGGTCCGCGTCAGATCCCGTTCACGCATGAGCAAGGAGCCGGCAGCGATGGCCCGCCGCAGCACGAAGACCCCGCCGCCCGACGACTCGTTCGAGGAGAGAATCCTCGACATCGACGTCGTGGACGAGATGCGCGGCTCCTACCTCGAGTACGCGTACTCGGTCATCTACTCGCGCGCCCTGCCGGACGCCCGCGACGGCCTCAAGCCGGTGCACCGCCGGATCGTCTACCAGATGAACGAGATGGGCGTGCGCCCCGACCGCGCCTATGTGAAGTGCGCGCGCGTGGTCGGCGAGGTGATGGGCAAGCTGCACCCGCACGGCGACTCGTCGATCTACGACGCGCTGGTGCGCATGGCCCAGCCGTTCTCGATGCGCGTCCCGCTGGTCGACGGCCACGGCAACTTCGGCTCGCTGGGCAACGACGACCCGCCGGCCGCCATGCGGTACACCGAGTGCCGGATGGCCGAGGCGACCAGCCTGATGACCGAGTCGATCGACGAGGACACGGTCGACTTCGCGCCCAACTACGACGGCCAGGAGCAGGAGCCGGTGGCCCTGCCCGCCGCGTTCCCGAACCTGCTGGTCAACGGCTCGTCGGGGATCGCCGTCGGCATGGCGACGAACATGCCGCCGCACAACCTCGGCGAGGTCATCGCGGCCGCCCGCCACCTGATCCGCTACCCGAACGCGGACCTGGACGCGCTGATGAAGTACGTCCCCGGCCCCGACCTGCCCACCGGCGGCCGGATCGTCGGCCTGGAGGGCGTCCGGGACGCGTACGAGACGGGCCGCGGCACCTTCAAGATCCGGGCCACGGTGGCGGTGGAGACGGTGACGGCCCGCCGCAGGGGCCTGGTCATCACCGAACTGCCCTTCACGGTCGGCCCCGAGAAGGTCATCGCCAAGATCAAGGACCTGGTCAACGCCAAGAAGCTGCAGGGCATCGCCGACGTCAAGGACCTCACCGACCGCGAGCACGGGCTGCGCCTGGTCATCGAGATCAAGAACGGCTTCGTGCCGGAGGCGGTCCTGGAGCAGCTCTACAAGCTGACGCCGATGGAGGAGTCCTTCGGCATCAACAACGTGGCGCTGGTGGACGGCCAGCCGCTCACCCTGGGCCTCAAGGAGCTGCTGGAGGTCTATCTCGACCACCGCTTCGACGTGGTCCGCCGGCGCAGCGAGTTCCGCCGTGGCAAGCGCCGCGACCGGCTGCACCTGGTGGAGGGCCTGCTCACCGCCCTCGTCGACATCGACGAGGTCATCCGGCTGATCCGCTCCAGCGAGAACAGCGCGCAGGCCAAGGAGCGCCTGATGGAGCGCTTCTCGCTGTCGGAGATCCAGACGCAGTACATCCTCGACACGCCCCTGCGCCGCCTCACCAAGTACGACCGCATCGAGCTGGAGGCGGAGAAGGAGCGGCTCACCGCGGAGATCGCCGAGCTGACCCGGATCCTGGACTCGGACGCGGAGCTGCGCAAGCTGGTCTCGGCGGAACTGGCCGCGGTGGCCAAGAAGTTCGGAACCGAGCGACGCACGGTTCTGCTGGAGGCCTCGGGCGCCCCGGCGACCGCGGTGGAGCTCCAGGTGGCCGACGACCCGTGCCGGGTGCTCCTGTCCTCGACGGGGCTGCTGGCGCGCACGATGAACGGCGAGCCGTTCGCGGCGGACACCGACGGCAAGCGTTCCAAGCACGACGTCATCGTCTCGGCGGTCCCCGCGACCGCGCGCGGTGAGGTCGGCGCGGTCACCTCGACGGGCCGCCTGCTGCGCATCAACGTCGTCGACCTCCCCCAGCTCCCGGACACGGCGACCGCCCCGAACCTCGCCGGCGGCGCGCCCCTCTCCGAGTTCCTCTCCCTGGAGGACGGCGAGTCGGTGGTCTGCCTGACCACCCTTGACGAGTCCTCGCCGGGCCTCGCCCTCGGCACCGAGCAGGGCGTGGTCAAGCGCGTGGTCCCCGACTACCCGTCCAACAAGGACGAGTTGGAGGTCATCACCCTCAAGGAGGGCGACCGGATCGTCGGTGCGGTGGAGCTGCGCACCGGCGAGGAGGACCTGGTCTTCGTCACGGACGACGCGCAGCTGCTGCGCTACCAGGCCTCCCAGGTGCGGCCGCAGGGCCGTCCGGCGGGCGGTATGGCGGGCATCAAGCTCACGGAGGGCGCGAAGGTCATCTCCTTCACGGCCGTCGACCCGGCGGCCGACGCGGTGGTCTTCACGGTGGCCGGCTCGCGCGGCACCCTGGACGACTCGGTGCAGACGACGGCCAAGCTGACCCCGTTCGACCAGTATCCGCGCAAGGGCCGGGCCACCGGCGGCGTGCGCTGCCAGCGGTTCCTGAAGGGCGAGGACTGCCTGTCCTTCGCCTGGGCGGGCCCGGTCCCGGCGAAGGCGGCCCAGAAGAACGGCACCCCGGCCGACCTCCCGGAGATGGACCCGCGCCGCGACGGCTCCGGCGTGTCGCTGGCGAAGACGGTGTCGGTGGTGGCGGGCCCGGTCTAGGGCTGCCCCGCGGATCAAGTCGCAGGAAGTAGGCGGTGGCTGTCGGCCGAGGTGAGCGGGGTCGTGGGGGGGGACCTCCCGCGCGAGCTTGTTCGAGCGTGGGGGAGCGTCCAACCGCAAGGCGGAGGAGGGAGTCGACGCGGTGGGGGCGCCTCCCGACCGAAGGCCGGGGGACGTCGGCGACCGACGACAACGCCGCAGGTGGGCGCGTCAGACCCCGCGTCCGCGGCATGATCCGCCGGACAGCCCCTAGGGCTCGTACTCCCCCGCAGGCTCGTCCTCAGGGCCTTCCGCAAGGCCCTGTACGTACCGCAGGACGCCCCACATGCCGTGTTCGTCGGCGTGCGGGGCGTCGTTGGTGCACGCCTCCAGCTCCTTGCGGAGCGCGGCAGCGTCGATGCCGGAGCCGATCAGCACGAGCTGGGTGAGCCGCTCCTCGTCGCGTCCCCACGCTTCCGGGTAGAACCGCAGGAACCGCCCCACGGCATGCACGGCGTACCGGTTGCCCGTGTCGTACGGCCCGAAGTCGACGTACCCCTTGATCCGGTAGAGCCCCTCGGGACGGCTGTCGAGGAAGGCCATGAGACGACGGGGGTCGAGGGGCAGCGCGGCGGCGAAGGACAGGCTGTCGTAGGCGGTGTGCAGATGTCCCCCGTGCGCGCCGTCGTCGTGGTGGTCGTGCAGGTCGTCGAAGGACAGCTGCCCGATGCGCTCCGCGGCGGGCCGGCAGTCGAACAGGAACTCGGGGTCGATACGGCCGTACGTCGCCGGGACGACGGCGGCACCACGATCGGAGAGCGACCGCACCAGTCCGAGGACGCGTTCGCCGCCCTCCGCGGCCCGGTCGAGCTTGTTGACGACGACCAGGTCGGCGAGGGCGAGGTGCCGGTCGATCTCGGGGTGTTTCGCGCGCGTGCCGTCGAACTCGGCGGCGTCGACGACCTCGACGAGGCCGCCGTAGACGATGCCGGGGTGCTCGCTGGCGAGCAGCATCCGGACGAGTTCCTGGGGTTCGGCGAGACCGCTGGCCTCGATGACGATGACGTCGACGCCGGTGCCGGGGGCCGCGAGCCGCTCCAGGTAGACGTCCAGTTCACTGGCGTCCTCGGCACAGCACAGGCACCCGTTGCCGAGCGAGACGGTCGAGTCGCCGAGGGCCCCGGCCACGGCCATCGCGTCGATCTCGATGGCCCCGAAGTCGTTGACGATCGCCCCGATCCGGCTGCCTCCGCTGCGGTGCAGCAGGTGGTTGAGGAGCGTGGTCTTCCCGGACCCCAGGAATCCGGCGAGGACGACCACCGGGATCTGCCGGGGGGTGGGGTGGTGCTCCAACGGGGACCTCTTTCGCGCGGGCGGGTGGCGGGCCGGTCCAGGATAGGAAACGGCCGGGCCGCACGCGGTGCCCCGCCGGCCCGCCGGCCGCGTTCCGGCTACACGGTGACGAGGTCGGCGACCTCCGGCTCCGGGCCCACGTACCGTGCCACCGGCCGGATGATCTTCGAGTCCGTCGCCTGTTCCAGGATGTTGGCGCTCCAGCCGATCGCGCGGCCCGCCGCGAACGTCGGGGTGAACATCTCGCGGGGCAGGCCGCACAGTTCCATGACCACGCCCGCGTAGAACTCGACGTTGGTGTGGAGTTCCCGGCCGGGCTTCAGTTCGGCGAGGATGCGCTCCACGTGGCGTTCGACCTCCACGGCGAACTCGACCCTGGAGCCGCCGAACTCCTGGGCGATCTCGCGGAGCATGCGGGAACGGGGGTCCTCCGTGCGGTAGACCGCGTGCCCGAAGCCCATCACGCGGTCACCGGCGAGGACCCGTTCGCGGATCCAGGGGTCGATCCGGTCCGGCGTTGCGATCGCGTCCAGGGTGTCCAGCGCGCGGCTGGGCGCACCCCCGTGCAGCGGCCCGGACAGGGCGCCGACGGCGCCCACGAGGCAGGCCGCCACATCGGCGCCGGTCGACGCGATGACGCGTGCGGTGAACGTTGATGCATTGAATCCGTGATCAATGGTGGAGATCAAGTATTGCTCGACCGCACGCGCCCGCCGGGGATCGGGTTCCGCGCCCGTCAACATGTACAGGTAGTTGGCCGCGTACGACAGGTCCTCGCGTGGTTCCACCGGGTCGAGCCCCTGCCCCAGCCGGTACAGCGCCGTGAGCAGCGTCGGTACGGCCGCACACGCGGCGACGGTGTCGGCCCGGCGCCGGTCCGCGTCGATGTCGTACACCGGCCGGAATCCCCTGGCCGCACCGAGCAGCGAGAGGGCGGTGCGCAGGCCGGCCAGCGGGCCGGACGTGCCGCTCGCCGCGGCCACCGCGGGCAGGGCCGTCCCGACCTCGGCGGGCAGGCGCCGGAGCGCCGCGGTCTCGGCGGTGAAGGCGGCCGCGCGCTCCGGGTCCGGCAGGTCGCCGTGGATCAGGAGGTGCCAGACGTCCTCGAAGCGACGGGTGCGCGCGAGTTCGACCGCCGAGTACTGGCGATAGTGGTAGAAGCCCTCGCTCCCCCGGACGTCCCCGACCTCGGTGTCCGTGACGACGACGCCGGCGAGCCCGCGCGGCACCTCGACAAGGGTCGACGCAGCCCTGTTGACGGTCATGACGTGCCTCCGTTTCCCTCCCTGAAGATGATTCGACTGTCCATGATTGACTCAATCTCTGTCAATATTGATTCAATCAACTGTAGACGGTGATGGAACTCGCTGTGAGGGGATCAGTCAGGCAGTCAGCGGCACGGAGGCGACGAGCCGGACCCGGCCGCCGAAGTCGAAGAGCGCGGCCCGCATGGCGGCGACGTTCACCTGTACGGCGACGACGGCGGCCTGACTCGCGACCAGGGCGACGAGTGACTCCCGGCCGTTGACCGGCCGCACCTCGGCCACGCCGTCCGCGCGCAGCGGCTTGACGATGGCGTTCACCGTCGCCGGCGACAGCTGGGTGCGGCGGGCCAGAGCAGCCTGCGAGGAGGGGCCGTCCAGGCGCAGGGCGTCGAGCACCCGCCGTACGTTCCCCTGCCGGACGCCGGACGCCGGCTTGACGGGCCTGGCCGGCCTGGCGCTGCCGTCGTGCGATGTGCTGCTGGCATCCTCGCCGTGAGCCACGGGACGACGATACGACCCACCGATCGCGCCCCGCACCAGGCGTCCTGGGCCGGCGCCGGGCGGGGGGCGACCGGGCCGGGTCACTGGTTGCTGAACGCCGAGTCGAACGACGCCTTCGGCAGTGGCCACAGGGCGGCGCGGATCCGGCCGACGGCCTCTGCCGCGCCGTGCAGCCTGTCCATGCCCGCGTCCTCCCACTCCACGGAGACGGGGCCGTCGTAGCCGATGGCGGCCAGGGCCCGGAAGGCGTCCTCCCAGGGCATGTCCCCGTGGCCGACGGAGACGAAGTCCCAGCGTCGGCGCGGGTCGCCCCAGGGCAGGTGCGAGCCGAGGATCCCGGCGCGTCCCGACGGCGGCCGCAGGCGGGTGTCCTTGCAGTCGACGTGGTAGATGCGGTCGGCGAAGTCCGTGATGAAGCCGACGGGGTCCACGCCCTGCCAGATCATGTGCGAGGGGTCCCAGTTGAAGCCGAAGGCCGGCCGCCGGCCGATCGCTTCCAGGGTGCGCTCGCTCGTCCAGTAGTCGTAGGCGATCTCGGACGGGTGGACCTCGTGGGCGAAGCGCACGCCCTCGGCGTCGAAGACGTCGAGGATCGGGTTCCAGCGGCGCGCGAAGTCCTCGTACCCCTCGTCGATCACCGCCTGGGAGACCGGCGGGAACATCGCCACGTACTTCCAGATCTTCGATCCGGTGAACCCGACGACGGTGTCGGCGCCGAGCCTGCGGGCGACGCGGGCAGCGCGCTTCATGTCCTCGGCCGCGCGCTGCCGGACGCCCTCCGGGTCGCCGTCCCCCCAGATCTCCGGGCGCAGGATCGCCTGGTGGCGGAAGTCGATCGGGTCGTCGCACACGGCCTGGCCGCCGAGGTGGTGGGAGATCGCCCAGACCTTCAGCCCGTAACGCTCCAGGACCGCCTGCCGGTGGGGCAGGTAGTCGGGGTCCGCCTCGGCACGGGCCAGGTCCAGGTGGTCGCCCGAGGCCGCGATCTCCAGTCCGTCGTAGCCCCACTCGCTCGCCCGGCGCGCCACCTCCTCGAACGGCAGATCCGCCCACTGACCGGTGAAGAGGGTGACCGGCTGCCGGGCCGGTTCCCGGCCCCGTGCCTGGCTCTGTGCCTGGCTCTGGTTCATGTGCGGCCTCCTTGGCGTTCCGGATACTTTAGCTTACGGTGAGCAAAAGTCGACCTTCCTGGAGTTATCACTCTCCGTTTTTTCGCTCTGTTCACGCGTTAGCTCCTCCAGAGGGAGCACCTACGGACGGAGAGCCTCCGGAGGACAGAGAAGAGGTGTGTCATGCGCGTCGGTGTCATCGGTACCGGCTTCATGGGGGCCGTGCATACCCGGTCCGCGCTCGTGGCGGGCGGCGAGGTGGTGGGCGTGGTCGGGTCGACGCCCGAGAAGGGCCGCCGCGCCGCCGCGGAGTTCCGGGCCGGCCGCGGCTTCGACTCGGCCGAGGACCTGCTGCGGCACGGGGTGGACGTACTGCACGTGTGCACGCCGAACGCCACGCACGCCGGGTTCTGCCGCGCGGCCCTCGCCGCCGGGGTCCCGGTGGTCTGCGAGAAGCCGCTGGCCACCGATGCCGCGACCGCACGCGAACTCACCGAACTGGCGGCGGAGCGCGGGCTGGTCACCGCCGTGCCCTTCGTCTACCGGTACTACGCGTCCGTACGTGAGGCGCGCGAGCGGATCCGGCGGCCGGGACACCGGCCGCCCTGGCTGATCCACGGCAGCTACCTGCAGGACTGGCTCGCCGACACCGAGGCCACCAACTGGCGGGTCGACCCGGCGGACGGCGGTGCCACGCGCGCGTTCGGGGACATCGGGGTCCACTGGTGCGATCTGGCGGAGTTCGTGACCGGGCAGCGGATCACCCGGGTGAACGCGTCCTTCGCCCGCGCGGTCCCGGCCCGGCCGGCGGCCGACGGCACTCCGCGCCCCGTCGAGACCGAGGACGGCGCGGTCGTCCTCCTCGAGACCGACGCGGGCGCGATCGGATCGGTGGTGGTCAGCCAGGTCTCCGCCGGGTACAAGAACGCGCTGTCGTTCTCCTTCGACGGGCCGGACGCCAGCTACGCGTTCCGTCAGGAGACCCCCGAGTCGCTGTGGATCGGCGGCCGGCACGCCAACGAGGTGCTGCTGCGCGACCCGAACCGGCCCGGGGCCCCCACCGGGCGGGCGGCCGGCCTGCCGTCCGGGCATCCACAGGGCTACTACGAGGCCTTCGCCGACTTCGTGGCCGATGCCTACGCGGCGATCCGCGGCGAACAGGCCACCGGGCTGCCGTCCTTCGCCGACGGGCTGCGCGCGGCCGAGCTCGCCCGGGCGGTCGTCGACTCGGCACGCGGCGGCGGCTGGGTCGACGTGCCGGCGGACGTGCCGGCGGTGGTGCGGGGGACGGCGGAGAAGCACGGCTGAGCCGCTACCGCGCGCCCGCCAGCGGCACGTCGAGGGCGAGCGGCTCGGTGAGGCCGCCGGTGCGTGCGCGGATGCCGCGAGGGCTGCCGTGCCGGAGCCACTGGTCGAGCAACTCCGGATGCAGGAGCTCGTCGATGGCCAGGGTCGCCGCTCCGACGACTCCCTCGGCGCGGTCGAGCGCGACCTGGGCGATGACGAGTTCGTCGGTGGCCAGCGGCAGGGAGCGCCTGGCCACGACCTCCGCTACGGGGTCCCGGAACACGTCGCCCGCCTGCGCCAGCACGCCGGCGAGGTAGACCGTCGACGGGTTGAAGACACTGACGAGCGTCGCCAGTTGCCCGCCGACCAGCTCGCCCGCCCTGGTGACGAGTTCGGTGCTGACCCGGTCGCCGGCCCGGCAGCCGTCGAGCACGTCGGCGACGGCCAGCGGCGCCTCCCGGCGCTCCAGACGCTCCAGGCGCTCAGCGAGGAAAGGGCTGCGCCCCTCCAGGGCCGCGGCGCGTGCGTCACGGGTGAGGGCCCAGCCGCCCGCGAACGCCTCGAGGCACCCGAACTTGCCGCACCGGCACCGGTGCCGGGACTCCTCGGCGACGATGGTGTGCCCGAGGTCGCCGGCCGCGCCGCGCGCGCCCCGGTGCAGCCGCCCCCTGGACATCAGGCCCAGGCCGATCCCGGTGCTCGCCTTGACGAGCAGGATGTTGTCACCGGCGGCCGCCCGGGTCCGGCTCCAGGCGCCCAGCGCCATCAGGTTGGCGTCGTTGTCGACCCAGGCCGGCACGTCGTAGTGGGCTTCGAGCCGGTCGCGGAGCGGGAAGCCGTGCCAGCCGGCCATGATGGGCGGCCGCACCGGCATCCCGCGCGCGAAGTCGACCGGACCGGGGACGCCGACGCACACCCCCCACAGGCGCTCCCGCAGCTCGGGGCTCAGCAGCCGCCCCGCCGTCTCGACCAGCGTGGCCAGGGACGCCTCGGGGCCCGACTCGATGTCCCACGGCACCCGCCGATCGGCGAGCAGGGTCCCGTCGAGGTCGGTCACCGCGGCGTGCAGATGGGTGGCGCCGAACACCGCGCCGAGGACGGCACCGCGGCCGGACGCGATCCGCAGGATGCGGGAGGGCCGTCCGCCGGTGGAGGGGGCGGGCTCGCCCTCGGCCACCAGTCCGACCCGGACCGCGTGGTCCACCCGCTGCGTGATGATCGTCCGGCCCAGCCCGGTCTGCCGGCCGAGGTCGGGCCTGGTCACGGCCGCTCCGCTCCTGATCAGACCCAGGACCAGGGAGAGGGTACGGGTGTGGTCGGTCATGCAGTGAGCTTATGGTCCGGGCGACCGCCGTGGTCACCGGCGGCGGCGACGGGAGGGATCCACCGGCGTAACACCGCGTGCGAAGCTGACCGCATGGAAACGTCACCCGACCGGCTCGGCGAGATGCCGCCGGTGAGCGACCGCGCGACACCGGCCTACCCGATCGCCTCGGTGGAGAACACGCTGCGCATCCTCCTGCTGCTGCGTGAGCGCGACCGCCTGACCCTCGCTGACGTCGCCGACGAACTGGACATCGCCCGCTCCAGCGCGCACCGCCTGATGGCGATGCTGTCCTACTACGACTTCGCACGACAGGACTCGGCGTCGCGGTCCTTCCGGCCCGGCGCCGCGCTGGTCGACGTCGGCCTGTCCGCCGTACGCGCCCTCGACATCCGGGTCCTGGCCAGGCCGGTGCTCACGGAACTCGCCGCGTCCACCGAGATGACCGCCCACCTCGCCCTCCCCCGGGGCCGCGACGTCCTCTACGTCGACGGCGTGGAGAGCCGCCGCACCATCAGGGCGGCCCTGCGCACCGGGGACTCGTTGTCCGCCCACGTCACCGGCGTCGGCAAGGCACTGCTGGCGACCCTCACCGACGACCAGCTGCGCCAGTTGTACCGGGACGCGCCGCCGCAGGCCGTCACCGACCGGTCCGTCGCCACCGTGGAGGGTCTGCTGGCGGAGATGCGGACGGCGCGCGCGGCCGGTTACGCCGTCAACCGCGGCGAGAGTGAGCCAGGTGTGCTGTCCGTCGGTGTGGCGGTCAGCCTGCCGGAGCCGGGCATGTTCGCCGGTATCGGGCTGGTCTGCCCCGAGTCCTCGGTGGAACCCGACTGGGAGTCACGGATCGGGGCACAGCTGAAGTCCGCGGCCACCGAGCTGTCGACGGACATGAGCGCCTACCGCTTCTGACCGCTGCCGGGCCGCGTCCGATGCGGCGCCTCCGCGGGCGCGCGGTCTCGGGACCGGCGGCCCCGCCCCCACCCGTATGTGCGTCATGGGCGTCATGTGCGCTGCGTGCGTCCCGACCGAGCCGATTGTTGACGATTTCGTCCTCGCTTGTTACCTGGCCGCTCCATGCCGTTTTATCGCTCTGCACAACAGACAGGCATTCTACTCTCCAGACACCAGGCACACGGAAGGCGCAACCTGAGCCAAGAGAGCGTCGAGCAGGCGATCCAGCGGTCCGGCGGAGCGGCGGAGCGGTGGCGCTGCTGCGGAACTCCCCGATCCGGCCGCACACCTTCCCGGTCGCCGCGGAGTTCACCAACTGGCGCGCCGAACAGCGGGCCTGGCGCGAGTCGGTCGCGTTGCTGGACCAGTCGCACCACATGACGGACCTGTACATCGAGGGCCCACGACGCGCTGCGGCTGCTGTCGGAACCTCGGGGTCAACAGCTTCGCGAACTTCGGCCCGGGCCGCGCGAAGCAGTACGTCGCCGTCAACCACGACGGCCAGCTCATCGGCGACTCCGTTCTGTTCCACCTGGAGGAGAACCTCTTCGACCTGGTCGGACACCCGATGGTCCTGGACTGGGTGCAGTACCACCTGGAAACAGGCGAGTACGACGCCACGACCGAGCGCGACGACAACTCCTACGACCGGGAGGCCGGCCGGCCGCCCAAGATGTACCGCTACGAGGTGCAGGGCCCGAACGCGGTCGCCCTGCTGGAGCGGGTCACCGGAGCACCGGTTCCGCCAGTCAAGTTCTTCCACATGACGACGTTCACCATCGCCGGCCGACAGGTGCGCGCCCTGCGCCACGGCATGGCAGGGCAGCCCGGGTTCGAGCTCTTCGGCCCCTGAGAGGAGGGCGCGGGGATCCTGGCGGCCATCCTCGCCGCAGGCCCCGAGTTCGGTCTGGTCCGGGCCGGCGCCAAGGCGTACTCGACCGCCAACCTGGAGTCGGCCTGGGTGCCCGCGCCGTTCGGCCGTCTTCTCCGGTGACAGGCTCAAGGGCTACCGCGAGTGGCTCCCCACCGCCGCGATGGGTCCGCTGGGCGGCTCGATGGACTCCGAGGACGTCATCGACTACTACGTGACGCCGTACGACATCGGTTACGGCGGCATCGTCGCGTTCGACCACGACTTCGTCGGCCGCGAGGCCCTGGCGGAGATCGCGAAGAACCCGCGCCGCAAGAAGGTCACCCTGGTGTGGAACGCGGTGGACGTCGCCGCCGCCATCGGCTCGCTCTACCGGTCGGACGAACTGCCCGCCAAGTTCATCGAGTTCCCCAAGGCGCGTTACGCCCTGCACCAGAGCGACAAGGTGCTCGTCGGCGGAGACCTCGTCGGGATCTCCATGGATGTCGGCTACATAGCCAACGAGCGGGTCATGGTCTCGCTGGCCACCGTCGACCTGGCCCACAGCGAGCCGGGCACCGAGGTGACCGTGGTCTGGGGCGAGACCCCCAACTCCGCCAAGCCGGGCGTCGAGGCGCACCGCCAGGTCGAGATCCGCGCGACGGCGGCGCGGGCCCCCTACGTCTGGTTCGCGCGCGGCGCCTACCGCGACCGATAGTCCCGCCCAGGCCACCTCCCCCTGCGCCGATGCCAGCAAGGAGCACGATGACCCCTGTTTCCACCCCCGCGCTCACCGGAGCCGCGCTGCTGCTGCGGGACTTCTCCCTGGAGATGACGGGCAAGGACACACCGAAACTCGAGGCCGCCGGGGAGTCCGTCCCCGAGGGCACCCGCGTCAACGTGACGTACCTCGGCAACGAGGACCTGCCGATGCGCCGGTCCGCGGCCCGGTCCGCCAGGCGCCTCGGATTCGTCCCGGTCCCCCATGTCTCGGCACGCCGGCTGGGATCGCAGCGGGACCTGGAGGAGTTCCTCGCCGCCCTGCGGGCCGACGGCACCGAGCGACACGTCTTCGTCGTGGGCGGCGACCCGGCCCACCCGCACGGCCCCTACGGCGACTCGCTCTCCGTCATCCGTTCCGGACTGCTCCAGAAGTACGGCGTACGGCAGGCCGGCATCAGCGGATACCCGGAAGGACATCCGCACATCCCGGAGGCGGCGCTGTGGGCGGCCCTTGAGCAGAAGGCGGCGGCACTCGCCGAGGAGGGGCTGCCCGGCGACGTCATCACCCAGTTCGGCTTCGACCCCGAAGCGGTGCTCGGCTGGATCGAGCGGCTGCGCGAGCGGGGCATCGACCTGCCGGTCCGCGTCGGCGTGCCCGGCCCCGCCGGGGTACGGAGGCTGCTGTCGTACGCCACCCGGTTCGGGGTCGGGACCAGCGCGTCCATCGCACGCAAGTACGGGCTGTCCCTGACCAACCTCGTGGGCACGGCCGGAAAACGGCTGGCGAAGGACTTCGACCTCGACTTCACCCTGCGGGACCTCTCGGTGCCGAAACGGGTCGCCGTCTTCGCCTCCAGGTCCGACCACTGCCTGCTCGACCTGCTGTGGCGGCACCGGCGGGGTGAACTCCCGGTCAGCGTCGCCATGGTGATCTCCAATCACCCCGACACGGCCGAGGAGGTGCGCGGCTTCGGTGTGCCCTTCTTCCACGTGCCGTCCATGGGCCCGGACAAGTCGGCGGCCGAGGCCGAACATCTGCGGCTGCTCGAGGACAACGTGGACTTCGTCGTGCTGGCCCGCTACATGCAGATCCTCTCCGGCGACTTCGCCGAGCGGGTCGGGGTGCCGATCATCAACATCCACCACTCCTTCCTCTTCGCATGAGCCACTCCCCGCCGCGCAACACAGCCTCCATCAACATTGATCGAGTCAACCCGCGGCGAAGCGGCTACGGTGACGCCCATGCGCGATCAACACCCCGCTCCCGGCAGTCCCGCGCGGCGGCTGAGCACCAAGGAGACCGCCGAGCTGCTCGGCGTGAAGCCCGAGACCGTGTACGCCTACGTGAGCCGGGGCCAGCTCAGCAGCAGACGCGAGCCCGGGGGCCGTGCCAGCACCTTCGACGCCAGGGAGGTGGAGGCGCTCGCCCGGCGCAACAGGCGCGAGGCCGCCGGGAGTCCGGGCTCCGGCGGTGACCTGTCGGTGCGCACCCGGATCACGCTGATCGACAGGGACCGGTACTTCTTCCGGGGCGTCGACGCCACCGAGCTCGCCGCGCACCACTCCTACGAGGAGGTGGCCGAGTGGCTGTGGACGGGGCGCATGAGCCGGGGGGTGACCTTCACCGCCCCGGAGGCCACCGTCGCGGTCGCCCGCCGGGCCGTCGACGCACTGCCCGAGCACACCTCGCCCACCGACCGGCTGCGGGTCGCCACGATCGCCGCGGCCGCCGAGGACCCGCTGCGCTTCGACCTGTCCGAGGAGTCCGTCCTCGGCACCGCGCGCGTGCTGATCCCCACGCTCGTCGCCGCGCTCCCGGTGCAGCGCCGAGGGGGGCACGACGACGGCCCGCTGGCCCACCGCCTGTGGCGCCGACTGACCGGCATCGACCCAGGCGACGCCGAGCTGCGCGTCCTGGACACCGCGCTCGCGCTGCTCGTCGACCACGACCTGGCCGCCTCCACCCTCGCCGTCCGGGTCGCGGCCTCCGCGCGGGCGCACGCGTACGCGGCCGTGTCGGCAGGGCTAGGCGTGCTCGAAGGCCCCCTGCACGGCGCCTCCAGCGGCCTCGCCCACCGGATGCTGCTCGACGTCCTCGACCAGGGCACCGCGGTCACGGTGATCGCGGACGAACTCCGCGCGGGCCGCCGCATCCCCGGCCTCGGCCACCGGCTCTACCCGGGCGAGGACCCACGCGCGCGTGTCCTGTTCGCACTCCTCGAGGAGGTCCCCCGCGCGGAGCCCGCCCTGCTCGCGGCCCGGGACGTCGTCGCCACGACGGCCCGGCACACCCCGCTGCACGCCAACGTCGACCTGGCGCTCGCCGTGTTCACGGCCTCCTGCGGCATGCCGGCCACCGCGGGCGAGACGATCTTCGCCGTCGCCCGGACGGCGGGCTGGATCGCCCACGCCCTGGAGGAGTACGGCGAACGCCCGCTGCGCATGCGCCCCAGCGGCCACTACGTCGGCCCGAAACCGCCGCAACCCCTGCCGGAATAGCCCCTTCGACCACCCGGCGCGGGCGCGAACGGGCGAGGCCGGAAGTCACCCGGGGCGAAGTCAGGTTAGGCTCACCTCTGTGAGTAGGTGCGCAACCGTCTCCCGGATGCTCGACGAGCCCGTTTCGGGTACCGCCGCCACCGCGACGACGTGGCTGCTGCTGGAACAACCCGGCCCATGGGGTCCCAAAGCGCTCACTTCGAGCCATCTGGACCCCGCACTGGGCCGTGCCCTGGAGGCCGCCGCCAAGGGGACCGGCGTACGGATCGCGCTCATCCGCCGCCCCGGCCGCCACGCCGACCCCGGCACATCCGCCGTACGCCAGGTGTACGTCGCCCACACGGTCCCCGGGAACGTCTGGCTGCACAGCGCCACCACCCGCGATCCGGCCCGCCTGCTCAACCTCGACTTCGCCGCGCTCGGCGCGGGCGACCACCGTTCGTTCGACGCCGCGCTCGGCGGCCGGCCGCACCGGGGCAGCCCGCTGGCGCTCGTCTGCACCAACGGCAGGCGCGACCGCTGCTGTGCCCTACTGGGCCGCCCGCTCGCCGCCGAGCTGGCCGCGTCCGGCGTGGCGGGCACCTGGGAGGTCACCCATCTGGGTGGTCATCGCTTCTCCCCGACGGTGCTCGTCCTGCCGTACGGCTACGCCTACGGCCGCGCCGAGGCCCATGCCGTCAAGGAGGTCCTGCACGGCATCCACGAGGGCCGTGTGGTGCTGGAGGGGTGCCGCGGCTGCTCCGCCTGGGAACGGCCCGGCCAGGCGGCCGAACTGGCCGTGCGCGAGGCGGTGGGCGAGTACACCGCCGGCGTGCTGAGCGTCGTACGGACCGAGGGCGCGGCCCCGCGCTGGGAGGTCACCGTCGCCCACACCGACGGCCGCCGCTGGCGGGTCCGCGTCGACCAGGGTGCCTCGCTGCCGCCGCGTCCGGAGAGCTGCGGGGTGTCGGTGCTGGGGTCCCCGGCCCGGATGGACGTGGTGTCGCTGCGGGAGCTGCGGACGACGACGGCACTGGCGAGCTGACCCGGACTTTCCCAAGAATTGGTCAAGAGATCCACGCCACACCCTCTTAAGCACGGCGTACCCGCGCACGTACCGTCATGGGTATGAGCCCCACGCCCCCCGTGCGCCGTCTGCGCCCCCGGCTGCCCCGGAAGGTGTTCTCCCAAATCCTGCTGATGCAGCTGGCGATCGCCGCGGGGGTCGCGGTGCTCGCGACCGGGCTCTTCCTGGCACCGCTGAGCAAGCAGCTGGACCAGGAGGCGATGCGCAGAGCGCTGGCCATAGCCCAGACCACGGCGCAGGACCCGCAGATCGCCGAGGGCCTCCTGACCACCGCGCCGACCGTGAACGGGCCGGTGCAGAAGGGGGCGGAGCGGATCCGGAAGGCCACCAACGCCGAGTACATCGTGGTGATGGACCTCGGCGGATTCCGCTGGTCGCACACCACGCCCTCGGAGATCGGCCGGCATGTGTCGACCTCCCCCAAGGAGGCACTGGACGGCAAGGAGGTCATGCAGATCGACAACGGCACCCTGGGCCGCTCCGCACGCGGCAAGGTGCCGCTGTACGACTCGAAGCACCGGATCATCGGGGCGGTCTCGGTCGGCATCGCCTACGACAGCGTGCGGGCGCGCCTGCTCAGCACGATCCCCGGGCTGTTCGCCTACGCCGGCGGCGCCCTCGCGGCCGGCGCGCTGGCCGCCTGGCTGATCTCCCGCAGGGTCCAGCGGCAGACCCGCGACCTGGCCTTCTCCGACATCTCGGCGCTGCTCGCGGAGCGCGAGGCGATGCTGCACGGCATCCGCGAGGGGGTCGTCGCCCTCGACCGCGGCGGCCGCATCCGGCTCCTGAACGACGAGGCGAGACGGCTCCTGGGCATCGGTGACGAGGCCGTCGGCCGGTCCCCCGACGAGGCGCTCGGCGCGGGCCGTACGACCGACGTCCTGGCCGGACGGGTGACCGGCACCGATCTGCTCACCGTGCGCGGCCAGCGGGTCCTGGTCGCCAACCGCATGCCCACCGACGACGGCGGCGCGGTGGCCACCCTGCGCGACCGCACCGAGCTGGAGCAGCTCGGCCGTGAACTCGACTCCACGCGCGGTCTGATCGACGCCCTGCGCGCCCAGGACCACGAGCACGCCAACCGCATGCACACCCTGCTCGGGCTGCTGGAGCTGGAGATGTTCGACGACGCCGTGGAGTTCGTCGGCGAGGTGGTCGGCGACCACCGGGTCACCGCCGAGCAGGTCACGGAGAAGATCCAGGACCCGCTGCTGGCCGCCCTGCTGGTCGGCAAGGCCACCGTCGCGGCCGAGCGCGGGGTCGCCCTGTGGGTGTCGGACCGCACCTGGCTGCCGGACCGGCTGATCGACCCCAGGGGGCTGGTCACGGTCGTGGGCAACCTGGTGGACAACGCGCTGGACGCGGTCGGCGGTACGCCGCACGCGCGCGTGGAGGTCGAGTTGTGCGCGGAGGGCCGCGCGGTCGTCCTCAGGGTGCGTGACACGGGGCCCGGGATCCCGGCGGCACAGCGGGAGCTGGTCTTCACGGACGGCTGGTCCACCAAGAAGCCGCCCGCACACGGCAAGCGCGGCATCGGGCTCTCCCTGGTGCGCCGGCTCGCCGAACGGCAGGGCGGCAGCGCGACCGTGGGCGAACCGGAGGGCGGGGGCGCGCAGTTCACGGTCGTGCTCCCCGAGGCGCTGACCGAGCCGGAACTGGAGCCGGCGCCCACGCTCACCCTGGCCGAGGAGGAGGCGCGATGATCGAGGTCCTGGTCGTGGACGACGACACCCGGGTCGCCCGGGTCAACGCCGCCTACGTCGAGAAGGTGCCCGGCTTCCATGTGGCCGGCGAGGCCCACAACGCGGCGGAGGCCCTGCACCGGCTGGAGACCCTGCCCCGTCTCGACCTCGTCCTGATGGACCACTATCTGCCCGACGACACGGGCCTCGCGGTGGTCCGGGAGATGCGCCGGCGCGGCCACCAGACCGACGTGATCATGGTGACGGCGGCCCGGGACGTGTCGACCGTGCAGGCGGCGATGCGTCATGGTGCCCTGCAGTACCTGGTCAAGCCGTTCGCCTTCGCGGGACTGCGCGCCAAGCTGGAGGCGTACGCTCGGCTGCGGCGCACCCTGGACGGGGGCGGCGAGGCCGAACAGGCCGAGGTGGACCGCATCTTCGGGGCTCTGTCCGCGCCGTCCGAACCGGGGCTGCCCAAGGGCCACTCCCCCACCACCGCCGAGCTGGTACGCCAGGCCCTGATGAGCGCCGAGGGCCCGCTGTCGGCCCAGGAGATCGCCGAGCGGACGGGGGTGAGCCGGCAGACCGCCCAGCGCTATCTGAAGCTCCTGGAGCGCACCGGACGGGCCCGGCTGACCCTCAAGTACGGCGACGCGGGCCGCCCCGAACACCGTTACGTGTGGGCGACCCGCGACTGAGAGGTGTTACCTGGCCGCCTCGACGAACTCCGTGGTGTACGTCTTGCTGAGGTCGACATCGGCCTTCTGGATGTTCGTGTTGAACGCCTTGAGCACCTTCTCCACGGTCTCCGGCCCGTTCTCCGGCATCACTCCGTCGTCGGTGAACATCGGCAGCGTGCTCTTGATGGACTGCGTGTAGAGAGCCTTGTCGCCCTGGGCGTAGTCGGCGGGCATCTTGGCCGCGATCTCGTCGGCGCTGTGCGTGGACATCCACTTGAGCGTCTTGACGAATGCGTTGACCAACTTCTGGACGGTGTCCTTGTGACCGTTGACCCAGTCCGTCTGCATGTACAGGCTCGACGACGGGTACGGGCCGCCGAGCGCCTTCTGGGACCCTTCCGGCGTCCGCATGTCCACCAGGACCTGGCCCGCCTTCTTGTCCAGGATCGTCGCGACGGTCGGGTCGGTCGTCATGCCGCCGTCGATGGAGCCCTGCTGGAGCGCCGAGATGAAGGTCGCACCCGCACCCACGGCGACCGGCGAGAAGTCGCTGACCTTCACCCCGTTCTTGACGGCGAGGTACTTGGTGAGGAAGTCGGTCGACGACCCGAGGCTGGTGATGCCGAGCTTCTTGCCCTTGAAGTCCTTGGGCGAGGTGATGTCCCCGGCCGCCTTGGTGGAGACGACCTCGACCTCGCCGGGCGCGCGCGAGAACTGCACGACGGACTCCACCGCCTTGCCCTTGGTCTGGAGGTCCAGCGTGTGGTCGTAGAAGCCGACCGTCCCCTGGACCTGCCCGGCGACGAGCGCCGTCTCGGCCTGGACGCCGGCCGGCTCGGTCAGCAGTTCCACGTTCAGGCCCTCGGCGTCGAAGTAACCGAGCCGCTGGGTGAGCATGGCGGGCAGGTAGATGACCTTGTCCAGGCCACCGACCATGATCTTGACCTTCGTGCCCTTGCCGTCACCCTTGCCGCCGGAGCCGGTGGAAGCGGTGCTCGCCGCGTCGTTGGCGCAGGCGGTGAGGGAGGAGAGGGCGAGCAGACCGGCGGCGGCCAGGGTGCTGTATCTGGCGGACTTGCGCATGCGGGTTCACGTCCTTGTGAGAGGTGGTGCGGGGCGGAGACGAGACGCGGGGATCAGCTGTCGGATTCCGACGGCTTCCACCGGAAGATGCGGCGCTCGGCGAAGGTGAGCAGCCCTTCGGCGGCGAGCGCGACGACGGCGAGGATGACCATCGCGGCGTACACACCGGCCGCGTTGAAGGTGCCCTGCGACTGCGCGACGAGCAGGCCGATGCCCTTGGTGGCGCCGATGTACTCGCCGACGATGGCGCCGATCAGGGCGAAGCCGAAGCTGACATGAAGGCTGGTGAAGATCCACGAGGTCGCCGACGGGATGACGACCTGGAGGGTCACCCTGCGGTCGCTCGCGCCGAGGATCCGGGCGTTGGCGACCAGGTTGCGGTCGACCTCGCGGGCCCCCTGGAAGGCGTTGAAGAACACCGGGAAGAAGACCAGCACGACGGCCGAGGCCACCTTGGAGGACGCGCCGAGACCGAACCAGATCACGAAGATCGGGGCGAGCACGATCCTGGGGATCGAGTTGAGCACCTTGATGTATGGACCAAGGACATCAGCCAGGAACGCGATCCGCCCGAGGGCGATACCGAAGACCACACCGGCGATGACCCCGATGATCCAGCCCAGCAGCGCCTCGTAGAGCGTGTACCAGATCTGCTCGCCGAGGGAACCGAGCGCGGTGCCGTGGGTCACCCAGGTCCAGATCTGGTCCCAGATCTTCGACGGCATCGAGAAGTTGAACGGGTCGATCACCTCGGCCCGGGACAGGACCTCCCACAGGCCGAGGACGGCCACCAGGAGCAGGACGCGCACGGCGAACACGATCGCCTTGCGTCTGCGGGCGGCCTGGGCCCTGGACCGGGCGCGGTCCGGGCCGGCCTTGACCGTGTCGACGACCGGTGTGCTGAGCACCTCAGGCGACATTGGCGGCACCCCTCTCGCGGGTGATGCGGACCTCTTCGCCGAGGGACTCCCAGATCTCTCGGTAGATCTCGATGAACCGCGGCTCCAGACGCACCGACTCGACCTTGCGGGGGCGGGGCAGGTCGATCTCGAAGACCTGCTTCACGGTCGCGGGCCCGGCGGTCATGACGACGACCTTGTCGGCCAGCGCGATGGACTCCTCCAGGTCGTGGGTGACGAACACGACGGAGGCGCCCGTGCCCTCCCACAGCTCAAGGAGCTCGTCCGACATCAGGGCCCGGGTCTGCACGTCGAGCGCGGAGAACGGCTCGTCCATGAGCAGGATCTCGGGGTCGTTGACGAAGGTCGCGGCCAGCGCCACGCGCTTGCGCTGGCCACCGGAGAGCTGGTGCGGATAGCGGTCCTCGAAGGCGGCGAGACCGACCTTGGCCAGCCAGGCGCGGGCCTTCTCCCTGGCCTCCGCCTTGGGCACCCCCCGGAAGCGGGGGCCGGCCATCACGTTGGACAGCACCGTCCGCCAGGGGAAGGTGGCGTCCTGCTGGAAGACGAAGCCGACCTTGTCGCCGACGCCGGCGACCGGCTCACCGGCCACCAGCACCTCGCCCTCGCTGGGCTCCTCCAGGCCGCTGACCAGGGTCAGCGTGGTGGACTTGCCACAACCCGTCGGCCCTACGACGGCCACGAACTCACCACGCCCCACGGTGAGGTCGAGGTCGCGGACAGCCGTGTGCAGACCCCCCGACGGGGTCTTGAAGATCTTGCTCGCGCCCCGCAGCTCGATGGCGGGGCTGGTGTCTGCGCTCATGGGCCGGGACGGTAGGTGTGACCCGGACCACGGCAGCAGTCTTCTGGGCGCAAGCCGTTCTTTTGCTCGCAAGCACCTGTTGTGCTCGTTTTGCTCGCGCTACAACTGCGCAGACGAAACACGGGCTTAACGCTCGCCGGCCTTGAAGGAGAGGCCTGATGATTGACGTCCTGGTGGTCGACGACGACTTCCGCGTCGCTGAGATAAACGCCAAGTACGTGGGCAAGGTTCCCGGCTTCCGGGTGGCCGCCCGCGCGCACAGCGCCGCCCAGGCCCTGGCCGCCGTGGACCGCGGCACCATCGACCTGGTCCTGCTGGACCACTATCTGCCGGACCAGACCGGCCTCGAACTGGTCCACCGCATGCGGGAACAGGGCCACGGCACGGACGTCATCATGATCACGGCGGCCAGCGACGTGACCACCGTCCAGAAGGCGATGCGCCTGGGCGCCCTGCACTACCTGGTCAAGCCGTTCACCTTCGCCGCCCTGCGCACCCGCCTGGACTCCTACGCGGCCCTGCGCCGTACCGTCGACCGGGTCGGCGGCCGCGGCATCTCCGGACAGGAGCAGGTCGACCGGATCTTCGGCGCCCTTCGCACCTCACCGGCGCCGTCCGCGCCCGGCCTGCCCAGCGGCCACTCCGAACCCACCACGGACCTCATCTGCGGCGTGCTGCACCGCGCCGGCCATCCGCTCTCCGCCCACGAGGTCGCCGCCGAGACCGGCCTCAGCCGCTCCACCGCCCAGCGCTACCTCCGCCACCTGGAACAGGCCGGCCGCCTGCGCCTCTCCCTGAAGTACGGCGACACGGGCCGCCCCGAGCACCGCTACGCCTGGGTGGCGCCGTAGCCGTCTCGGGGCGCCCTAGACGGCCCCCGCCCCTGTCAGCGACCGCACCTCGGTCTCCGCGTGCCTGGCCTCGTCCGGGACCTCGTCCGAGGTGACCGTGCCGAGCCAGCCGGCCAGGAAGCCGAGCGGGACGGAGACGATCCCCGGGTTCTGCAGCGGGAAGTACTGGAAGTCCACCCCAGGGAACAGCGCGCCCGGACTCCCGGACACCACCGGGGACAGCACGACCAGTCCCAGCGCGGGCACGAGCCCGCCGTATACGGCCCACACCGCGCCCCGCGTCGTGAAGTTCCGCCAGAACAGGGAGTAGAGCAGCACCGGCAGGTTCGCCGAGGCCGCCACCGCGAAGGCGAGCCCCACCAGGAAGGCGACGTTCATGTCACGGGCCAGCAGGCCGAGGGCGATCGCCACGACACCGATACCGACCGCCGCCGTGCGCGCCACCCCGACCTCGCTGCGCCGCCTGGCGTGCGGCCTGCGCAGCGAGGCGTAGAGGTCGTGGGCGACGGACGCCGAAGAGGCGAGGGTGATTCCCGCGACCACGGCAAGGATCGTCGCGAAGGCAACGGCGGCGACGACGGCGAACAGAACCGTTCCGCCGGTGGAACCCGCGCCGCCCCCCAGGTCGAGCGCCAGCAGCGGCACCGCCGTGTTCCCCGACGCATTCGACGCGCGCACCGCGTCCGGCCCGACCAGGGCAGCCGCCCCGAAGCCGAGCACGATCGTCATCAGGTAGAAGCTCCCGATCAGCCCGATCGACCAGACCGCCGAACGCCGTGCCGCCCGCGCGGTCGGCACCGTGTAGAAGCGGGACAGGATGTGCGGCAGACCCGCCGTGCCCAGCACCAGCGCCAGCCCCAGGCTGATGAAGTCCACCCGCGCGCTCCAGCTCCCGCCGTACTTGAGTCCCGGCACCAGGAAGGCCGTCCCGTGCCCACTGCGCTCGGCGGCCGTGAGCAGCAGCCGGTCGATGTCGCCGTGGAAGCGCAGCAGCACCAGCACGGTCAGCGCCACCGTCCCGCTCAGCAGCAGAACCGCCTTCACGATCTGGATCCAGGTGGTCGCCCGCATCCCGCCCAGCGACACATAGATCACCATCAGCGCGCCGACCCCGATGACCGTCCACGCCTGTGCCGCCTCGCTGGTCCGCCCGAGCAGCAGCGCTACCAGACTGCCCGCCCCCACCATTTGCGCCACCAAATAGAGAACGGACACGGTGACCGAGGACGTCCCCACCGCGATCCGCACCGGCCGCTCGCTCATCCGCGCCGCGATCACGTCCGCCAGAGTGAACCGCCCGCAGTTCCTCACCAGTTCGGCCACCAGGAACAGCACGACCAGCCACGCCACCAGGAACCCGACCACATACAGCAGCCCGTCGTAGCCGAACAGCGCGATGAGCCCGGTCACCCCGAGGAAAGAAGCCGCCGACATGTAGTCGCCCGCGATGGCAAAACCATTCTCCATCGGGGAGAAGAGCCGCCCGCCGGCGTAGAACTCCTCAGCCGAACCATGCCGCTTCCGGCTCACCCACGTCGTGATCCCCAGTGTCACGGCGACGAACGCGCTGAACAGCAGCAACGCCAGCGCCTGGTGATGGCCCGTCATGACGCACCACCCCGGGCGCCCCGGGTCAGCTCCTGGGTGTCCCAGCGCAACTCCAGCGCCGCGCGGTCCCTGCGCAGCCGCGCGTGCCGGGCGTAGGCCCAGGTGAGCAGGAACGTGGTGAGGAACTGCCCGAGCCCCGCCACCATCGCCACGTTCACCGCTCCGGCGACGGGCCGTGCCATCAGCCCGGGCGCCGTCGTCGCGGTCACCACGTACCCCACGTACCAGGTGAGGAAGACTGCGGCCCCCGGCACCACGAATCTCCGGTAGCGGCTGCGCACCTCCTGGAAGGCAGCGCTGCGCTGCACCTCCAGGTAGACGTCACGGGCGCGAACAGCCGCCCCGTCCCGCTCCGCTCGCGCGCCGGGTACGGCGGGAGCCGGCTCCCCGGTGCCGTCCAGCTCGCCCCAGCCCGAGGCCAGTGCGTCGTACCAGGGGTCCTCGTACCTGACTTCTCGGGAGGCCGTGCCGTACTCGCCCTGATCCTCGTGCTGTCCGGCCGAACTCTCGGAGCCGCCCCCGCCGTCGCGGTGACGCCCGTTGCTTGACTGCATGCCCAAGGATGGACAGATCGGGAAGATCCCCGACTCTTCTTCCCTGGGCTCTTCACCCCATCAGGTGACTCAATCCGCTGGTGGCCGCACCAATCCCTTCCCGTAGGCGTAACGCACGGCCTGCGCCCGGTCCTTGAGCCCCGTCTTGGCGAACAGGTTGTTGATGTGTGTCTTCACGGTCGCGGTGGAGACGTGCAGCTTCCGGGCGATCTCCTGGTTGGTGAACCCTTCCGCGATCAGCACCAGGACCTCGGTCTCCCGCGCGGTCAGCCCGTCGGGCGCCTCGGTGGCCGCCGGTACCGGCTCGGGCTGCGACAGCCGCTCCAGCAGCCGCCGCTGGATACTCGGCGACAGGCCGGCGTCTCCCGACAGCACGCTCTCCACGGCTCGCACGATCTCGTCGCCGCCCGCGTCCTTGGTCAGATAACCACGGGCGCCGGCTCTCAGCGCCGGGAACAGCGACTCGTCGTCCGCGAACGTGGTCAGCACCACCACCTGGGTCCCGGGGTACTCCGACCGGATCCGCCGGGTCGCCTCCACCCCGTCGCAGCGCGGCATCCTCAGATCCATCAGCACCACGTCCGGGGAGAGTTCGGCGACCAGCCGCACCGCCTCCTCCCCGTCGCCCGCCGCTCCGACGACCTCCACACCGGGCAGCAGCCCGAGGAGCATCACGATGCCCTCCCTGACCACTGTCTGGTCGTCGGCGACCACGACCCGTGCGGGCTTCTTCTCCCCCTCCGTCATACGGGCACCCTCAACCTCACCTCGAACCCCTCGTCGTCACGCCCTGCCTCCAGCGACCCGCCCAGCAGTTCGGCCCGCTCCCGCATACCCAGCAGACCGTACCCGCCACCGGCGCCGCTGAGTTCGCCGGGACGACCGCCCGAGTCCCGTACCTTCAGAGTCACTTCGTGCTCGCTGTAGTCCAGCCGCACCTGGACCTTGGCGCCGTGGGCGTGCTTGCGCACGTTCGTGAGCGCCTCCTGGGCGACACGGCGCACGGTCTGTGACGCCTCGGCGGGCAGAGATCTGCGGTCACCCGTCACGGTGACCTCGGCGCCGCCGGTCGAGCCGACGAGTTCGGTCAGGAAGTCCTCCAGCGGGGTGAGCTCACCGCGCAGGGCGGACAGGGCCTGGCGGGTCTCGGCGAGTCCGTCGCGGGCCATTCCCCGGGCCGCCACCACCCGTTCGAGGATCTGCTCCCGGTCGGCTCCGCGCTCGATCAGCAGCCGTGCGGCCTCCAGGTGCACCATCTGGGCGGAGAGGCTGTGGGCCAGCACGTCGTGGATCTCCCGTGCGATCCTGGCCCGCTCCGCCAGCGCCGCCGACTCGGCCTCGGCCGCTCTCGCGGCGCGCTCCTGGGCGAGCAGCCGCTGGGCGCTGCCCCGGGCCTCGGCGTCGAGTCGCATGACATAGCCGGCGAGAGCCATTCCGACGACGGTGGCCGCGGTGGTCAGCCATACGTCGTTGTTGAACGCGGAGTACGAGGCCAGACCCACCGAAGCGACGGGCAGAGCGATCGCGACCGGCAGCCGCTCCAGGGCGGAGATGCCGCAGCCGCACCAGATCACGAGGGCCGGTCCCCGGAAGCCGGAGATCTCCGCCACCACCGCGATGGCCAGGAGGACGGTGATGAGCGCCAGGGAGGGCCCGAGCCGGTGGGCGTAGGTGGTCCGGAAGAAACCCCAGGAGACCAGGGCCGTCACAAAGACCCCCGCCACCGCCGCGGCCACGCCCCAGCCGTGGACGTGCGACTGGTTGAAGGCGCTCCACAGCAGCAGGGCGAGGACGATCAGTCTCACGCCCCAGGCGAGGGAGCGCCGGGGCCGGGTGAGCCCCTCCCGGCTCAGCGCTTCTCGCGAGGGCCAGCGCGTCCAGGCGTTCTCCGTCACACGCCTTCCTTCCTGGTGACCCGGGCCATGCCGTCACCGTACGCCCCGGCGGGGCCGCTCACGGACGCGGCGGAATGGAGCGACTGGGCGCGCCAGACGAGGATGCCGGCGCGGACCAGCAGGGTGACCGCCAGCGCGAGCATGAGAGCCGCGCTGTTCTGATGAACGCCGACGACGGCTCCGAGGGCGTAGAGACCGATGCGCACGGCTATGCCGCCGAACCAGACGAGCGCACTGGCCTTGGTGCTCTTCGTCCACACGACGCCGTCGGCTTCCGTCCACACCCGGGTGGTCCAGGCCCAGGCGGCACCCATCACCAGTCCCACCAGCAATTCCGTGCCGAGCAGGAGGGCGGAAGCGGTGCGGTGGTGGGCGTCGAGTATGCCCGGTTCGCGCAGCGCGACGACCGCGAGGACCACGGGCACCAGCCACCAGCGCCGGCCTGTGTCGATCGGGCGGGCGCGGAACTGGCGCACGATCACCACGACCACGACGGCCACGATCAGCAACGCGTTGACGAGCCCGGACATCAGAGCCTCCGTGAGCGGGAAGGGGCGGTGCCGGGAGCGGGAGCTGCCGACGCCTTCGACGCTACGGAAATGCGCAGGTCAGCAGATCGGAGCGGGGGTGGATCACGGGTGGATTCCAGCGCGCGGAATCCCTCCACCCCCGGGTGGAGAACCCCACACGCGGGGCCGCACGGGCGGCCGACGGGCCGCAGACGCGCGGCTCGGACGGGCGGACGGGCCGACGGGCCGACGGGCCGACGGGCCGACGGGGGGGATCTCGCGGAACGGTCGGCAGGCACCGCACAGGACCGCCGGCAGACACCTCGCGCAAAAGCCGGCCGACAGCCCGCAGGCCCCGCGCAGCACAGCCGATGTTCACTTCCCGAAGGCCTCGACACCATGCCGGAACATCAGAGCATCAGAACAAACGGCTGCCACCGCGCAGCACAGCCGACAGCCACCTCACCGAACGACACGTCGGCCCTCCGCAAGGCAACGGCAGGCGCCCCGCAGCAGAGCGGACGGGCACCTCGCGGCAGAGCCGACAAGCACCGACGGGACGACGGGTCGGCGCCCCGCAGGACAACCGGCAGGCGCCCCGCAGAAGCGGTCACCCGACGTCTGACAGGACAGCCGACCGCTGCCCCTGTCGGCGGCACCGACCGACGTCCTTGTCGGCGGTACCGACCGACGTCCTTGCCGGCGGTGCCGACCGGGCGGCGCACACCACACCGCCGCCCGGCTCACCGTGCCCCGGACCAGTGGCCGCCTCTGCGGCCAAAGGCCCGGTGCAGCGGCTACGCGTCGATCCGGGACCGGTCCAGCGTCGCCGCCGAGCCGGAGATGAACTCCTTGCGGGGAGCCACGTCGTTGCCCATCAGGAGGTCGAAGACCTGTTCGGCCGCGTCGAGGTCGGAGAGGTTGATGCGCCGCAGGGTGCGGTGGCGCGGATCCATCGTCGTCTCGGCCAGCTGGTCGGCGTCCATCTCGCCGAGACCCTTGTAGCGCTGGATGGAGTCCTTGTACCGGATGCCCTTGCTCTGGAACTCCATGAGCTTGTCGCGCAGCTCGCGGTCCGAGTACGTGTACACGTACTTGTCCTGGCCCTTCTTGGGCTGGACGATCTCGATGCGGTGCAGCGGCGGCACCGCGGCGAAGACCCGGCCGGCCTCGACCATGGGCCGCATGTAGCGCTGGAACAGCGTCAGCAGCAGGCAGCGGATGTGCGAGCCGTCGACGTCGGCGTCGGTCATCATGATGATCTTGCCGTAGCGGGCCGCGTCGATGTCGAAGGTACGGCCTGATCCCGCCCCTATGACCTGGATGATCGCCCCGCACTCGGCGTTCTTCAGCATGTCCGTCACCGAGGACCGCTGGACGTTGAGGATCTTGCCGCGGATCGGCAGCAGCGCCTGGAACTCGGAGTTCCGGGCGAGTTTCGCCGTACCGAGCGCGGAGTCGCCCTCGACGATGAACAGCTCGCTGCGCTCGACGTCGTCGCTGCGGCAGTCGGCGAGCTTGGCGGGCAGGGACGAGGACTCCAGGGCCGTCTTGCGGCGCTGCGCGTCCTTGTGCTGGCGGGCCGCGATGCGGGTCCGCGCTGCGGCGACCACCTTCTCCATGACCACGCGGGCCTGGGCGGCGGCGTCCCGCTTCGTGGACGTGAGGAACGCCTTCAGTTCCTTGGAGATCACGCCGTTCACGATCCGGCGGGCCGCCGAGGTGCCGAGGACCTCCTTGGTCTGGCCCTCGAACTGCGGCTCGGCGAGCCGGACGGTGACGACGGCGGTGAGGCCCTCCAGGGCGTCGTCCTTGACGATGTCGTCCTCGGCGACACGCAGCAGCTTCTTGGCGCGCAGCGCCTCGTTGAGGGTCTCGCGGACGGCCTGCTCGAAGCCGGCCACATGGGTGCCGCCCTTGGGCGTGGCGATGATGTTGACGAACGACTTGACGGTCTGGTCGTAACCGGTGCCCCAGCGCAGCGCCACGTCGACGCCGAGTTCGCGGGTGACCTCGGTGGGGGTCATCTGGCCGTGCTCGTCCAGGACCGGGACGGTCTCCTTGAAGGTGCCCTGCCCGGAGAAGCGGAGGACGTCGCAGACCGGCTTGTCGGTGGCCAGGTACTCGCAGAACTCACTGATGCCGCCGTCGAAGCGGAACGACTCCTCACCCTTGCTGCCGCCCTCGCCGAGGCCGTACTCGTCCCGGACGACGATGGTCAGGCCGGGCACCAGGAACGCGGTCTGGCGGGCACGCTGGTGGAGCGTGTCCAGGGAGAGCTTGGCGTCCTTGAGGAAGATCTGGCGGTCGGCCCAGTAGCGCACGCGCGTGCCGCTGCGGGTCTTGGGCACCCTCTTGGTCTTGCGCAGCCCGCTGCCGGCCTCGAACTTGCCGTCCGGGCCGGCGCCGGCGAAGGCCCCCGGCACGCCACGGCGGAAGCTGATGGCGTGCACGCTGCCGCCACGGTCGACCTCGACGTCGAGACGCGCGGAGAGCGCGTTCACCACGGAGGCACCGACGCCGTGCAGACCGCCGGAGGCGGCGTAGGAGCCGCCGCCGAACTTGCCGCCGGCGTGCAGCTTGGTCATGACGACCTCGACGCCGGACAGGCCGGTCTTGGGCTCGACGTCCACGGGGATGCCGCGGCCGTTGTCCCGGACCTCGACGGAGCCGTCGTCGTGGAGGATGACGTCGATGTGGTCGCAGTAACCGCCGAGGGCCTCGTCCACGGCGTTGTCGATGATCTCCCACAGGCAGTGCATCAGGCCGCGACTGTCGGTCGAGCCGATGTACATGCCGGGGCGCTTGCGCACGGCTTCGAGGCCCTCAAGGACGAGCAGGTGCCGCGCGGTGTAGTTGGAGCCGTCCCGGTCTGCTCCTGCCAGCAGCGCAGTGGACGGCACGGACGTATCGGCGGTCACGCGGTTCGCTCCTCGCTGAATTTCAATGGAGCCCCTTTGGGGTAAGGGGCCGGCTTCGGTCGCCGCTCAGAGGGTACCGAGGCCTGGTAGAGCCGTTGTAACGCCACCCTCGTCATGAACTCACACTAGTCCAGCGTCGTATGCATGTTCGATCCCTCGATGGAGTGAAGTACATATCACGTTCCCTTCGAGGCATGAACCATTTAGGCTCCGGGCACGTCCTCACAAACAACCGGCAACCCGGCCGGGAGGATGAGACCGATGAACCGAGCGAACCCGTAAGCACCTAAGACGACGCAATACGGCACATTCGCCGCCAACCGGCAGCAGACGGCCACCTCGGAAAGATTTTTTTCGAGGAGAAGCCCCGAGCGGGAACGTTTTCGGGCTGGTTGGATGTTGACCCTGGTACGACAGCTCGTCGAGCTAGAGAAGAGGCGACGTGACTACTGTTCTGACCCCCGCGAGCCACCTGACGGCCGCCGATCGCTGCGACCGCTGCGGCGCCCAGGCATACCTGCGCGTCGTGCTGCTCAGCGGCGGAGAACTGCTCTTCTGCGCCCACCACGGTCGCAAGTTCGAGCCGGAACTCAAGAAGATCGCCGCTGAGATACAGGACGAGACGGAACGGCTGACCTCCATTCCGGCCACCGCCTCCGAAGATGAGCGCTGACCTCTCGCATCCACGACGAGCCAGCTCCGGCACAGGCCGGTGAAGGGCGGCCGCTCCTCCAGGGGAGCGGCCGCCCTCGTCGTATGCGCGCGGAGGCGCTCAGGAGCGCTTGTGAGGCCCGGGTGAGCCACTGAGGGCACCGCTGCGGCCAAGCGCCCGTACGACCTCCGAGACGCGCGTGTAGACGCCGGGACTCCCCGGGCGTCCGCAGCCGCTCCCCCACGACACGAGCCCGATCAGCTTCCCCTTGGCGACCAGCGGCCCGCCGCTGTCGCCCTGGCAGGCGTCCGGCCCGCCCCGGGTCTCGCCCGCACACACCATCGAGTCCGCCCGGTAGGTGCCGTCCGGGCCTCCGGGGTAGGCCCGCTCGCACGTCTCGTCGGGCAGCACATGGAGCCGCGCCGCGTACAGCCGGCGCGAGTAGTCGCCGCCGCCCGTGACGTCGCCCCACCCCGAGACCAGGGCGCTGGTGCCAGGTTCGTAGGCGTGGTCCCCCGGGGGAGCCATCGCGATGACCGCGTCGCGCGGCAGGGGTTTGGCAAGGGTGAGGACGGCGAAGTCACCGGTGTTCGCGTCGGGGTCGTAGCCCGGATTGACCCGCGCGGCGGTCACGGGGATCTCCTGGCCCTGCCCCGCGAGCAGATCCGTGCGGCCCGCGATGACCTTGAGGTCCCGGACCCGGTCGGACGGCCCGCCGATGACCTCGTCGGCCAGGCAGTGGGCCGCGGTCAGCACCGTGGTCCGGCCGATGGCCACCCCGCCGCAGAACTGACCGGCCCGCGTACCCCCGAACCGGTCACGGCTGGACAGCGCGACCGTCCACGGGGCCTGGGAGACGTCGACGGGGAAGCCACCGACCACGACACTGTCGGCGGCGGCGGGAGGCGTGGTGGCCAGCGGTATGGCCGTGGCGACGGCCGCCAGGATCAGCGGCCGGATCAGGGCCGGGGCAAAAGAACGGCGCATGCACGATCCTCACTCTGGGTGGGACTGGGACACCCAGAGTCATCCAGCGCACCGCGGCCCGCAGCACGAAGGCCCGGCCCCCCACAGGGGAGGCCGGGCCTTCGACGTCGTACGACCGCGACCTAGTCGAGGTAGTCGCGCAGCACCTGGGACCGCGACGGGTGGCGCAGCTTCGACATGGTCTTGGACTCGATCTGGCGGATGCGCTCACGCGTGACGCCGTACACCTTGCCGATCTCGTCGAGGGTCTTCGGCTGACCGTCGGTGAGACCGAACCGCATGGAGACGACGCCGGCCTCGCGCTCGGACAGGGTGTCCAGCACCGAGTGCAGCTGCTCCTGGAGAAGCGTGAAGCTGACGGCGTCGGCCGGGACGACGGCCTCGGAGTCCTCGATGAGGTCGCCGAACTCGCTGTCGCCGTCCTCGCCCAGCGGGGTGTGCAGGGAGATGGGCTCACGGCCGTACTTCTGGACCTCGATGACCTTCTCCGGGGTCATGTCGAGTTCCTTGGCCAGCTCCTCCGGGGTGGGCTCGCGGCCCAGGTCCTGGAGCATCTGGCGCTGCACGCGCGCGAGCTTGTTGATGACCTCGACCATGTGCACCGGGATACGGATGGTGCGGGCCTGGTCGGCCATGGCGCGGGTGATCGCCTGGCGGATCCACCAGGTGGCGTACGTGGAGAACTTGTAGCCCTTGGTGTAGTCGAACTTCTCGACCGCGCGGATCAGACCGAGGTTGCCCTCCTGGATCAGGTCCAGGAAGAGCATGCCGCGGCCGGTGTAGCGCTTGGCCAGGGAGACCACCAGACGGAGGTTGGCCTCCAGGAGGTGGTTCTTGGCGCGGCGGCCGTCCTCGGCGATGATCTCCAGCTCGCGCTTGAGCTTGGGGGCCAGCTTGTCGGCGTTGGCCAGCTTGTCCTCGGCGAACAGGCCGGCCTCGATGCGCTTGGCGAGCTCGACCTCCTGCTCGGCGTTGAGCAGGGGGACCTTGCCGATCTGCTTGAGGTAGTCCTTGACCGGGTCGGCGGTGGCACCGGCCGCGGCGACCTGCTGCGCCGGCGCGTCGTCCTCGTCCTCGTCGGACAGGACGAAGCCCGCGCTCTCGGTGCCCTCGGGCTCCTCGGCGCCCGCCTTGACCTCCTCGAGAACCTCGTCCTCGAGAATCTCGGCGTCGTCCTTCTTGGCGGCGGTCTTCTTGGCGACCGTCTTCTTCGCGGCGGCGGTCGCGGTCTTCTTCGCGGCCGTCTTCTTGGCGGTGGGGGCGGCCTTCTTGGCAACGGCCTTCTTCACGGGCCCCGCCTCCTCGGCCGGGTCGTCGGCGACGGCGGCGGGCGCCACGGTGGGGGCGGCCGTGGCGGTGGCCTTCCTGGTGGTCACCGTCTTCGCCGCGACCGTCTTGGTGGCGGTGCGCTTGGCCGGACTCTTCGCTGCGACGCTCTTACGGGTGCGCTTGGGCTCCGCGGCACTGACCATCAGCGTCACACCCTCTTCCTCAAGGATCTGGTTGAGGCTGCGCAGTACGTTCTTCCACTGAGTGGCCGGAATCTGGTCAGCTTCGAAGGCCCGACGCACATCGTCGCCGGCGATCTGCCCCTCAGCCTTTCCCCGCTCAATGAGAGCCATGACAGAGACGGACTCGGCGATCTCCGGCGGGAGCGTACGGGATGTGCTGGCCGACACGAACAACCTCTCGGAACGTTGGAAAACGGCTTCCGGCCCCGTCCGGGACGGACTGGAGCCGACCGCCGGCTTGGGGATGGGCCGACGGCGCGGGCGGGGGCCGGGAAGATGCACAGCGCCATGAATGGCGTCCGTATTCCCTCCGCGGCTGTCACCTCTTAGGTCATCGCGTTGTTCGCAAGAGCGTTACGCCCAATCTACGTGGCCCGAGTCACACCCCGTAAGCGCTCAAAAACGGTCAGACATGGACAGAAGTTGTCGTTGATGATCTCTCCGGGCCGTTCGGGCCACCGTGGAGCCTGCCGTACGGCCGTCGCACGGCCGGTCGTACCCTGCGGAACCTGTCGAGCGACGGTCACCGCGCGCCACCCCCGGCCCCCGCCGCACCGCCGGGCCCCGCCGGAGCCCTGAGGGATCCGGCGGGGTCCGGCGGTGGCCGACGGAAACGGGTTCCCGCACCGACGGCGCCCCGAGGAGGCGGCACTGACCGAGCGCACCGCTCTGGACGCGGGTCAGTGCTCGCGCGGAGCGGGCACCACGCGCTCCACCTCGGGGTGGACGGTCAGGAGCTGGCGCATGGCCGACTCGGCCGCGGTGCCGTCTCCGGTGCCGAGCGCGTCGACGATCCGCGCGTGCTGGGCCAGCGACGTCTCGTTCGGCCGCTCACAGCCGGTGACCGGGCCGCCGGACACCTGCAGGGCCGACGAAACGATGCCGGAGAGGTGTTCCAGCATGCGGTTGCCCGCGATCTGGATGAGCAGCGAGTGGAACTCGGCGTCGGCACGCGAGAAGGTCAACGCGTCGCCCTGCGTCATGGCGTGACTCATGATCTCGACCATGTCGCACAGCCGCTGCTGGACGTCCTCGCGCCCGTGCCCGGCGGCGAGGCGCGCGGCGAGCGGCTCGATCGTCCAGCGCAGCTCGCTGAGCTCGCGGCGCTGGTCGTCGCGCTGCGGCCCGAAGGCCCGCCACTCGATGATGTCCGGATCGAGGAGGTTCCAGTCACTGACGGGGCGTACCCGCGTGCCGACGTTCGGGCGGGCGCTGACCAGGCCCTTGGCCTCCAGGACCCGGAGGGACTCGCGGACGACGGTGCGGGAGACCTCGAAACGCTGGCCGATCTCCTCGGGGACCAGCGGGCGGTCCGCGCCCAGGTCGCCTGAGACGATCATCTGACCCAGCTGCTGGACGAGTTGACCGTGCAGTCCGCGGCCGCGGCTGCCCGCGGCACGCCGGCCCACCCGGCCCAGCTCCGGATCCGCGCCCTCCCAGGCCGGCGTGCTGACCCGATCGGTGACAGGGACCTCCGCGTAGGGATAGCGGTCGAGTTCGCCCGGGCCGACCAGACCAGAGTCTGCGGAGCGGGCGGCGGTCATCATGGTGTGCGCAAGGGTACTCACGGATCCTTTGTCGGCGTTGCCTCCAACTCCCTTGAGGTCTTTGGTGAAAAGCACACGAAAGGGTGATCGCTCACCCCGTCGCAATTGACGCCTTATCGGAAAGAAATGGGCTTTCTGCGGGGAGTTGTGCGCAGGACGGGATCGCAACCGTCCGGTCCGCGGTCATCTGGCCCTCGCCCGCAGGGTGCTGAACAGATACGCGCAGAGCAGCGCCACCAGCGACAACGCCAGTGCCCCGCCCACGGGTTGGGCCAGCACCCGGACCGCGCCGACCAGATAACGCTCTCCCCCGAAGGGCCACTTCAGCAGGAACATCTCCCGCATCCGCATCGGGAATCCGGCGGCCATCCGTACCCCCGTACCCTGCACAGCCCTGTGTACGGCGGGCACGACGAGCACGGGTACGGCGAGCACCGCGGCGAGACCGGCCGTGGTGGACCTGAAGACACCGGCCGCCAGTACACCGGCCCAGGCACAGCCGACGACCAGCGCGAACCAACTCGCGGTCAGTGAGATCCAGTCGACGGGAACCTGTGCGAGCTCCCGGCCGTAGACGAGGTAGAGCACTTCGGCATCACAGCCCAGGGTGAGGAACGAGAGCAGTACCGCGGTCGCTCCGGAGACCAGCAGTTTCGCGGTGAGCAGCCCCAGCCGTCGCGGCACGGTGCCGCGGTCCGACGCCAGCGCGGGGTGACGGAACTCGTCTCCGAAGGCCAGCGCCCCGAGCAGTCCCGCGCCGAGCGCCGCCGGGGGCAGCGGCAGTTCCCGCGGCCAGGCCGCGAACAGCCGGGCCTGCGGGGTGTGTCCCACCCGGGCCAGTAGTACGGCGGTGAGGGCGGACACCAGCAGCACGGCACCGCAGGTGAGGAAGCCGGTACCGATCCCGGCGGCCCGGCGGAGTTCGTAGCGCAGCGGACGGAGGGGGCGGGGAGCGGGGCGGACGGAGATGGGGGGCGGAAGCGGGGAGAGAGGGTCCGGCTCGTCGACGCCTCCGTCACGGCGCGCGGGGCCGACCGGCGCTGGGACGGACTCAGTGCCGACTGCCGGCGCCTTGCGGAGTTCCGGTTCCGGCTCCGCGTGTCCGGCGGCCAGTCGGACCGTGGGGGATTCGGCGGGTCCGGAATGGGCGGACGGCTGGGTTGCGGGAGCGTCGGCGGATGCGGTGTGGAGCGTCGGCTCATCGCTCACGAATTCGAGGGTTGCAGCGTCCGTCGAGGGCTGAGCCGGAGGAGCCTCGGCGGGTACCGCGCGGCCCGCCGGCTGAGCGGTGGCGGCTCCGGTGGGTACGGCGTGGGGCGACGGCTGGACGGTGACGGCTCCGGCGGGCTCAGCGTGAGCCCACGGCTGGACGGTGACGGCTTCGGACGGTGCGGCGTGGGCCGACAGGTGGGCAGTGGCGGCATCGGACGGTGCGGCGTGAGCCGACGGCTGGGCTGTCAGGGCCTCGACGGACACCGGGCGGCTCGGCGGCTGGGCGGAAGTGGCGGCCGGCGGCTGGGCGGGGACAGCGGGCGCTGTCCTGGTGGACCCGGCATGACCGGAGGGCTCGACGGAGCCGAGGGAGGCCGACGGCTTGGCGAGCGAGGGGGCGGTCGACGGCTTGGCCGTTGCCGGAGCGGGCAACTCGCCGGGGGGACGCATGTGGGTGGAGCGTTCCGTGTCCGGGGTCGCGGGCAGAGACGTGACGGCCGGGTGGTCGGTGAAGCCTGCGGCGGAGGCGCGGAGCTGAGAGTCCGCCGTGTCGGAGGGTTCCGTGGCGACCGTCGGCCGGCTCCGGCCCGGATCCTGGTCGGCGATGCGCGGCTGCTGTGCGAGGCCCGGGGCGGCCGTGGGCTGCGGGCCGCCCAGCTCCGTCCTCGGTTGTGGTGCGACCGCGGGCGTGTCCGCGTCCTTGCATCGGTCCATGTGCGGCTCGTCCTGCCGACCGGCGACAGGCGCCTCCTCGGCTCGCGGCGGATACGCCGGCCGGGCACCGTCCACCGCGGCCTGTTCCCCCCCGCTCTCGGCACATCGCCGCTCGCCCGCCGACCGCATCTCGTCGACCGTAGTCGGCTCGCTGCGGTCCGGCTCCTGCCGCACCGTCGCCGGCGCCGCTCCCGTCCCCCGCGCCTCCCCCGTCGGCGGCTCCGCCCCGGCTCCCGGCCCCATGTCGCCGGTCTCGTCGGCGAGTTGGTGGACCAGGATGCCGTGGCGGAAGGCGGTCTCGCCGACCTCGGCGGTCGTACTGCCGTACACCGAGAGGCGGTTGCCGCCTTCCCGTACGACCTCCACCGAGCGGTGGGCGGCGCGGGCCTCCTTGGTGAGGGCGGCGGCGAGCCGGGCGGCGTGCGGGCTGCGGACGGCCACGCGTGGGCGGAGCCGCGTGCGGGCGAACTCGCCGGCCTCCTGGTCCGCGACGAGCCTGCCGGACTCCAGGGTGACGACCCGGTCGGCGGCGCGGGCGGCCTCCTTGGGGTCGGCGGTGGTGAACAGAACCGTGCCGCCCTGCGCCGCGTGCGCCCGGAGCATGCGGTGCAGCCACTGGGCCTCACGGGCGGGGAGGCCGTCCGCGGGTTCGTCCAGGACGAGAGTGTGCGGGTCGGCGAGGAGGGCGCAGGCCAGACCGAGTCGGCGGTCCATGCCGTAGGACAACGTGCCGAGGCGCTCCTCGCGCAGGCTGACGAGCCCGACCGCTTCGAGCACTTCGTCGGCGCGCCGGGCCGGCACCCCGGTCGCCGCGCACAGCATGCGCAGATGGCCGCGGACGGAGCGAGACGGATGGCCGGGGACATCGCCGAGGAGCACGCCGACCTCACGCGAGGGGTGGGCGATGCGGTGCAGGGGGCGGCCCCTGAAGTAGGTGAGGCCGCGGCCCTGTTGGAGTTCGAGCATCAGTCTGAGCGTCGTGGTCTTGCCCGCGCCCGCCTCGCCCAGGAGCGCGGTGACGCGGCCCGCGCCCGCCTCGAAGGTCACGTCGTCGACGGCGGGCGGGTGCGCCTTGCGGGGGTTGCTGGTCAGTCCGAAGGCCTGGATCACCTTAGGGAAGATAGCGCGGAATGACCGTTTTTCCGGGTATAGAAGGGTTTAACCCTGCCCGAGTTCGCGCTGTCGGACGGTCACACCTCGGGACGGAGCATCGGCGGGTTGAGCAGAGTGGCCCCGCCGGCCCGGAAAAGCTGGGCCGGACGGCCGCCCTGGCGGGTGGTCGTACCGCCGGTGGGGACGAGGAAGCCGGGTGTTCCCGTCACCTTGCGGTGGAAGTTGCGCGGGTCGAGCGCCACCCCCCACACCGCCTCGTAGACCCGGCGCAACTCGCCGACCGTGAACTCGGGCGGGCAGAACGCGGTGGCCAGGGACGAATACTCGATCTTGGACCGAGCCCGTTCCACCCCGTCGGACAGAATCTGGGCGTGGTCGAAGGCAAGTGGCGCGACGGGCTCGCCGTCCCGGCCGTAGCCGCCCTGCGCGAGCAGTTCCTCCACCGGCGCCCAGCGCGCGTTGCTGGCGTCGCCGCCCGCGCGCGGTGCGGGGAGGTCGGGGGCGAGGGCGAGGTGGGCGACGCTGACCACACGCATCCGGGGATCGCGCTTGGGGTCGCCGTAGGTCGCCAGCTGCTCCAGGTGGGCTCCGCCCTCCTGGGCGGGGGCGTCGGGGTCGTGGGCCCGCAACCCGGTCTCCTCCGCGAGTTCCCGCGCCGCCGCCTGCGAGAGGTCCTCGTCGGCCCTCACGAAGCCGCCCGGCAGCGCCCAGCGCCCCTGGAACGGCGACTCGCCTCTGCGTACCGCCAACGCGCACAAGGCATGTCGGCGCACGGTCAGCACGACCAGGTCCACGGTGACGGCGAACGGCGGAAAGGCTGACGGGTCGTAGGGCATGCGGTGATCATAGTCGTCTGCCTGACGATAAACACTCCCTTCGGTACGCACTCCGACGGCTGATCCACTTCGCTCCGGTGCGCACCCTCCGCTTCGTTCCGGCACGCGTTCTCGGCTCGGTCGTCCTTTCGCCGCGGCCGGGGCGTCGTGAGGGCTCACCCTTCTCCGGGCAGGAGCTCACACCCCTAGCTGCAGGCCGTCCGCGGCCTCCTCGACCATGGCCAGGCCGAGCCGGCTGACCCGGACCGAGAAAGGCGCACCGGCTACCCGCAGCCCGGTCAGGCCGAGTTCGCCCAGGGGTGCGCTGTGGACCGGGCGGAGGGTGACGGTACCTGCCGGGGCGTCGGGGCGGATGCCGACGAGCGTGGTGAGGAGCAGGATCCCGGCAGCAGCGGCCGTGGCCGCCGGACGGCAGGCCGCGGGGTGCGGAAGGGGAGCACTCCCCTCGCAGCGCTGCTCTCCGGCGAACATCTCCGGCAACCGGTGACCGAAGTGCTCGGCCGCCGCCAGCAGACCGTGCAGCAGTCCGCCCGCCTCCTTCTCGTAACCCGCGGCGGCCAGCCCGGCGACGGCGAGAGCCGTCTCCTGCACCCGTACGGCGCCGGACCGATGTCCGAACGGGCTGTGTCCCGGCTCCTTGGCTCCCAGGCCGCGCAACCCCCACCCCGAGTCCATGGCCGGTCCGCCGAGCAGCCGGGCGAGCTGCTCGGTCTGTACCTTGTCGAGCAGGCCGACGGCGAGTTCGCCCGCACCGAGCAGGCCGGTGTCGAGAAGGTGGACGGCGGTGGAGCCGAGGTGGGTCAGCGGGCGGCCGTCCGGGGTCAGGGCCACCGCGGGACGGCCGCCGCCCCGGTCCTCGACCCAGAAGTCCGCCCGGAACGCCTTCCGCAGCTCCGCCGCCCACTGCCGCAGCCCGGCACTTCCGGGCCGGCCGCAGGCGTCGAGGAGGTCGGCACCGAGCAGAGCGGCCCGGTGGGCGTGGGCCTGAATCTCGCCACGCGCGGGGCCGCCGAGCTCCGGGTCACAGAGGTAGGTCCGGTCGCCCACCGTGGTGCGCAGCCAGGCCAGGCAGCGCTCGGCGGCGGGCAGCAGTTCCCGCGTCTCCTGTTCCGGGAGCCCCCAGCGGCGGGCCTCCGACAGCAGGACGGGGAAGAGCAGGGTGGCCTCCGTCCCCGTGCAGCCTGGTGGCAGGTGTGCTCCGGCGTCGCGGCGTGGGCCGGGGATCATGCCGGTCCGCGGTCCCGGACCGCGGAGCTGGGTGCGGGCCAGGGTGCGCAGTGTGCCGGCGGCGAGACGGGTGCCGAGGGGCAGGGTCATCCGGGCGGCGGCCAGTGCCTCGGCCGGGGCCAGACCACAGCGCCAGGGCGTCCCGGCGGCGAGATAGCTGTCGGTGGGGTGCGCGGGGTCGCGGAGCAGCAGCGCCTGGAGGTCGTCGATGCTCGCCCTGAGCAAGGCCCTGGCCCTCGGATCGTCGCCCGTGGCTCTGGCCGGTGCCAGCGGGCTGGTCGCGACGCGTCCGACGGCGCGCAGGGGACTCGCGCCGTCCGGGCGCACCCGCAGCTCCACGCTCGCCGTTCCGCCCGGCGGCAGTTCGAACTCCCAGCGCAGCAGTCCCGCCGAGGCCAGCGCGTCGGCGGGTGGCGGGTCCGCCGTGACCGACGCGTTGCCGGTGGGGGTGGTCCAGCGGAGGCCGGAGTCGTGGACGCTGGCCGGGAGTTCGGGTCCCGGGATGCCGGAGGCGATGGCGCCCAGGTCGGCCAGGTCCGTGCCGAGGGCCGCCTCCAGAGGCAGGCGCAGTGGGTGGGGTGCGCAGTTGCGCAAGGTGATGCGTTCCGTGCCGTCGGCGTGCCGGATCCGCTCCACGACGACGTCCGGATCCGGGCCCGCGGCCGGGGAGACCCGGAGCGTACCGACGAAGCGGGCGGAGTCCGCCCCCGTCATCCGGGCCTGCACGGCGAGCGGTTCGCGGCCTGCGACACGGACCTGGCAGCGCGCGAGCAGCCGCCGGCCCGCGCGGTAGAACCCTTCCAGGCCCTGGCCGGTCAACTGACCGTGTTCCGTGGAGATGGCGAGGCCGGGCAGCGCGACGCAGATCAGGGCGGTGTGCGTGGGCGGCAGCCCGCCGACGCGCCCCGTGCCCGGGGGAGCCGGTCGGGCGGGGGTGGGCCGGGGTGCCCGGCCGCGTGGCTGCGCGTGGCCCTGACCGCTTTCCGCCGGCGGCGGCCAGGGCGGGCCGTCCCGCAGGCGGCGGTTGTCGGTGGCGGTGGAGGACGGAGTCGGCTGATGCATGGGAGGGCTTCTTCTGTGCGCTGTGCGCCTGTGATGTGCCGGGCGTCGGACGGAGGGCTCCGGGGGGACCGGGGACGGACGGCGGCACCGCCCGTCCAGGCGTTCCGCCACTCAGGTGAACGGAGACGGACTCCTCCTGGTCACGCCCCCGCCCGCCGAAGCCGAACGGATGTCCGTGCGGTGCTGCGTCATACGGACCGGTCGGCCTGCGCCCGTGGCTGAGAACACCCCGGTCCGGCAGGCCGATACGGCGCCTGCCGGAGGGCGGGTGGTCACGGTGCCGCGCCCCTCCGGCGAGCAGGCTCCGGCCCCAGCCCCCGACATCACCGGCCCAGGTCCGGCTGGCTGCCGCCCATGACGGTCCCCCGTTCATTCGTCCCCCTCGTTGCGTCCGCGCCCGGATCGGCCGCCCTCCTGATCGGCTCGGCTGCCGCCTGTCCCACTCCGCTCCACCTTCTCCACCGCACGTGTGCGCGTGCCGGCCGGCCTGCCGGCGCCGGGCCGGGTGTGCCCCGAGCGCACCTGTCGCGGCCGGGTTCCGGCCGGCCGCGGCCGTCGGTCGTCGGCGGTGTCCCCGGTGCGTGGATGGCGGCCACGGCGGGTGCCGGAAGCAGCGGCTGACGAATCGTCGACATCGCGGTGAGGCGGACCGGCGTCACCGACCGCTGCGGTGCCGTCCGCCGGCACGCGGTCGGTGCGGTCCCCGAGTTCCGTTCGTTCGGTGCGGTCCGCGAGTTCCGTTCGTTCGGTGCGGTCGGTGCGTTCGGTGCGTTCCGTCCGCAGGCAGCGGCGGATCGACTCCGGGTCCAGTCCCTCGTTGCAGGCCTGATGAAGCAGCTTGGCGAAGAGGTAGTCGGGGTCCGCGCCCAGAGCCATCGCGAAGGCCTCCCTTGCCTCCAGGTCGTCACCGGCCGACCACGCGACCCAGCCCGCCAGCGTGAGGGGAGCGGCGGCGTGTTCGCCGTACGGGCCGACGCAGCGACGGGCCAGTGCTCGCCACAGGCGCAGGGCCGGTCCCGCCTCGTCGCCCTCCATCCAGGCGGCCGCACGGTCGCGGGTCACGCGGTCCTGCAGTCCGAGAATCAGCGTCGCGGCCTCGTCGTGGGAGAGCAGGGCGTCGTCGCGGGCATCCGCCTGGTGGGTGCCGGACACGGGGGTGGCGGCGGCGTACCTGACGATGAGCCGCTCGGCCAGGGCGAGGGTCTCCTCGGCCACGTCCGCGCGGAACGCGTCGTCGAGGATGCGGGGCACCAGTGCCATGCCGGCGCTGTCCAGCGCGATCTCCTGCTCCAGCACGGGGCCGGTCTCCCAGGGGAGCAGCCGGGCCCGCAGCTCGCGCAGGCTGCCGCGGACCTGGATCCCGGCGTAGGTGGCGGCGGCCGCGAGCACCGAGGTGCCGGGCAGGCCCATGGGGGCGCCCTCGGGCGGACAGCATTCCTCGGTCGGGCAGCAGTACGACCAGAAGCGGCCGTCCGAGACGCACAGTGCCTCGATGACGGGCACGTCGAGCCGACCGCACTCAATACGCAGCAGCTGGGTGAGCGGCGCGAGGCGGTGCATCACGTCCCGGCCCGATTCGCCGCGCGCCGGTTCCTGACAGACGTAGGCGACCATCTGCTCGGGCCGGGCTCCGCGGCGCTCGCCGCCGGTCACCAGGCCCTGTGCGAGCTGGCGCGCGGCCGACTCCCAGTCGTCCTTGTTCGCGGGGATGCCGAGCCGGGCCCGTCCGCCGAAGCGGCCGCGGCCGACGCGGTCGTGCAGGGCCACCAGCACCATGCTGTCCTCGGGGCGGTACCCCAGCAGATAGGGCAGCGCGTCGGCCAGTTCGGCCGGGGTGCGCAGGGTGACCTGGGTGACCTGGGTGTCGTGGGCGGATGGCCCGAGGGGGACCGCACCTCGGGCGATGTCGTCGTTTTCGGAGGGTCCGGTGGTTTCGCTGTGATTCGTCATGCGCAGACGATCTCGCGGATCTTGTGATTCCGGTTGGGCCTGTGGATAAGTCGAATCAGGGACACGACAAAGCCGTCTCCGGTATCCACAGGCCCGCCCGGCTGTCGGTCCCGTCCTGTTGTATGGGACGCATGGAGCACACGAGCAACGCGGAACTCCGGGCCCGGGCGGACGCCGTCCTCGCCCGTCTCGTCGGGGACGACACGGGCGCCGCCCGGCTGCGCGAGGACCAGTGGCGGGCGATCGAGGCGCTGGTCGCGGACCGGCGCCGGGCCCTGGTCGTCCAGCGCACGGGCTGGGGCAAGTCCGCGGTGTACTTCGTGGCGACCTCGCTGCTGCGAGCCTCGGGCGCAGGGCCGACGGTGATCGTCTCCCCGCTGCTGGCGCTCATGCGCAACCAGGTGGAGTCCGCGGCCCGGGCCGGTATTCACGCGCGCACCATCAACTCGTCCAACACGGAGGAGTGGGAGTCGATTCAGGCGGAGATCGCGGCCGGTGAGGTCGACGTCCTCCTCGTGTCCCCGGAGCGGCTCAACAACCCGGACTTCCGCGACCAGGTCCTGCCCAAGCTGGCCGCGGCGACCGGACTGCTCGTGGTGGACGAGGCCCACTGCATCTCCGACTGGGGCCACGACTTCCGGCCTGACTACCGGCGGCTGCGCACCATGCTGGCCGACCTGCCGCCAGGCGTGCCGGTGCTGGCGACCACCGCCACGGCCAACGCGCGCGTGACCGCCGACGTGGCCGAGCAGCTCGGCACCGGCGGCACCTCGGACGCGCTCGTGCTGCGCGGCCCGCTGGACCGGGAGAGCCTCAGCCTGAACGTGCTGCGGCTGCCGGACGCCGCGCACCGCATGGCCTGGCTCGCGGATCACCTGGACGAACTGCCGGGGTCCGGCATCGTCTACACGCTCACCGTGGCCGCCGCCGAGGAGGTCACCGCGTTCCTTCGGCAGCGCGGGCACACCGTGGCCTCGTACACGGGGAAGACGGAGAACGCCGACCGGCAGCAGGCCGAGGACGACCTGCTCGGCAACCGGGTAAAGGCGCTGATCGCCACCTCCGCGCTCGGCATGGGCTTCGACAAGCCCGACCTCGGGTTCGTGGTGCACCTCGGCTCGCCCTCCTCCCCCATCGCCTACTACCAGCAGGTGGGCCGCGCGGGCCGCGGTGTCGAGCACGCCGAGGTGCTGCTGCTGCCGGGCAGAGAGGACGAGGCGATCTGGGACTACTTCGCCTCGCTCGCCTTCCCGTCGGAGGACCTGGTGCGCCGCACCCTGGACGTTCTCTCCCGGGCCGGCGGCCCCGTGTCGCTGCCCGCTCTGGAGCCGCAGGTGGAGCTGCGCCGCTCCCGGCTGGAGTCCATGCTGAAGGTCCTCGACGTGGACGGCGCGGTCAGGCGGGTCAAGGGCGGCTGGGTCGCGACCGGGCAGCCGTGGACGTACGACGCGGACCGGTACGCCTGGGTGGCCAGGCAGCGCGAGGCCGAGCAGCAGGCGATGCGCGAGTACGCGGCCACGGCGGACTGCCGGATGGAGTTTCTGCAGCGCCAGCTGGACGACGAGGGCGCGAAGCCCTGCGGCCGCTGCGACAACTGCGCGCGGCCCCGCTTCACGGCCGACACCACCTCGGCCGCGCTGGACGCCGCGCGGGTCGACCTGGGGCGCGCTGGCGTCGAGGTGGAGCCCCGCCGGATGTGGCCGACCGGACTGCCGGCGATCGGCATCGATCTCAAGGGACGCATTCCGGCCGGTGAACAGGCTTCGGCGGGCCGGGCCTTGGGACGGTTGTCGGACATCGGCTGGGGGAATCGGCTACGACCTCTGCTTGCTTCCCAGGCCCCGGACGCGCCTGTGCCGGACGATGTCGCCCGTGCCGTGGTGGAGGTGCTGGCCGACTGGGCGAAGGGGCCCGGCGGCTGGGCCCCGGGTGCGGCCGAGCAGCAGCCGCGTCCGGTGGGCGTCGTCACCGTCGCCTCGCGCTCCAGGCCCCGGCTGGTTCACTCCCTGGGCGCGCGCATCGCGGAGGTCGGCAGGCTTCCCCTGCTGGGTTCCGTCGAGTACGCGGGCGAGGCGTCCCGGGTCCCGCGCAGCAACAGTGCCCAGCGGCTGAAGGCCCTCGACGGTGCGCTGACCCTGCCGCCCGGTCTCGCCACCGCCCTCGCCGAGGTCCAGGGACCGGTCCTGCTGGTGGACGACTTCACCGAGACCGGCTGGACCCTGGCGGTGGCGGCGCGCATGCTCCGCAGGTCCGGGGCGCGGGGGGTGCTGCCGCTGGTCCTCGCCGTTCAGGGCTGACCGGCCCGCCGCCGTTCGAACACGGCGGCGGGTGCGGCGTACGCGCGTGCCGCGCTCGAACGTCCCAGGGGTCGCCGGGCACCTCAACGGGTAGGGATATAAGCCACGCACCACCAGATAACAGTCGGTGGCCCCATTTGCTCGTTGCCGCATCCAAGTTCGACAGCAAGAATTGAGGTCCGCTCCCCGCACGGCTCGTCCGTGATCCGGTTGGGCTTTGCTGCGGTGCGCGCGGCCCCGAATCCGATCTCGCCCCCAGTGTGGGCGCGTAGCCGAAGGGAGGAACGTGACCTTCGGATTCGCTCCGTCCTCGGCGGCATCACTGTCGACGTCCGCGTCCGCCGCTTCCGCCAGTCGTCTGCTCGAGCCCGCGGAGTGGGCCGACGCCGGAATACCGCTGCTGCGCAACCCGCGCGAGGTCGTCAGCGGTCTGCACACCCGGCATCACCCCCGTCCGGGCACCGCGGTCGTCGCCGTCCTCGATCCGGAGGAACGGCTGTGTGCCAGCGCCTCCTTCGACCGACGCTCGGCCCCGGCCGACGGCTGGATGTTCCGCAACGCGCTGCTGGCCCAGTTGCGCCGGGTCATCCCGCACGATCTGCGCCGCCGCACCCCGGTGCGGACCGCCGTTCTGCTCTACTGCCGCGAGGGGGACGCGCGTTGGACGGAGGAGGACGGTGCCTGGATGTGGGGGCTGCGGGACGCCTGCACCCTGCACGGGCTGCGCTGCGGGGCCTACATCACGCTGACCCACGACGGCTGGCAGGTGCTCGGCGAGGGGCGCGGCGGACGGCGTCCCAACGCGGACTCGCCTCCCGAACCCTTCGCCCTGTCAGAGGCCCCGCCCCTTTCGCCGCGTACCGGAGGCGCCGCCTCCGAGGTACTGCGCCGCGCGGCCGCCCGCTGAACCCCGGCCCCGCAGGGGGGCACGGGCGGGCACACCCCGCCGGGCACGGCAGCGACCTGAAGAAGCCGTACGGGGTGCTCGGCGGTCACGCCGCGCTCCGCTCCGGAGCGGACGTCCCGCCCTCCCGCCGTCCGGTCACCCGACGGATCCGGCCCGGCCCCCGGGCTCCAGATCCTCCGTTCGCCGAACTACCGCGCCACGACGGGCAGCGGCTCCCGCCCGTCGTCCGGGCATGCCGAAGGCACCACCGTGCGAGTCACCACCGTGGCTCCTTCGGTACCTCCGGAGTCCCCGAGGTGCCGGAGGCAGCTCAGACGCCTGCGCCCAGCACCGCGTTGATGCGCTGCGGGTCGCCGCAGACGATCAGCAGGGCGCCGGCCCGGGAGAGGGCCAGCGGCAGGGCGGTGGCGGCGACGGTGTCGGGGCCGCCGTTGACCGCTACGACGACCACCGGGCGGGTCCCGGCACGGGAGGCGACGGCGGCGTCCGCGTAGAAGACGTCGTCGCCCGCGTCGTGCTGGGCCCAGTAGGAGGCTTCGCCGAAGGACAGCTCGTGGTCGGCCCACGGATGCTGTGCGCCGGTGGTGATCACCAGCACGTCGCCGGGGGCACGACCCGATTCGAGGAGCAGGTCCACTGCTTCCTCGGCCGCGTCGAGAGCGCTCTCGAGCGAGGCCGGGATCAGCTGGATCTGCGGGGCCGCCGCTGCCGCGGCGGGGACGGCCGGGCCGGACTGGCCTGGCGCGGCCACGTCACGCGGTGTGCGCTGCACCGGCGGCGTGGGCCGCAGAGGGCCGGGACGACCGGGACGCGACGGAGCCGCGGGGCGGGGGCCGGGTACGGGACGAGGGGTCGGCGCGGTACGGCCACTGGCCGGAGTGGCGCGGGGACCCTGGGCACTCTCGTGAATCTGAGGCTCCTCGGGAATGAGAGGCATGAGCTGATATTTATCAAACGTTGGTGCTGGTCACGTGAACCGGGTGGCACAACTGTGCGACCGGAAGGTCAGAAATCGAAGCCGAGCTGACCCTCGATCTCCGGAACGCTTCCCTCCGCCCAGCTGCGGACCTTCTTGAGGTGCCGCCACTGGGGCAGCGCATCAAGATACGCCCACGACAACCGGTGGTACGGGGTGGGGCCCCGCTCCTCCAGTGCGGCCTTGTGCACGGGCGACGGGTACCCGGCATTGTCCGCAAATCCGAAGTCTGCATGGTCGATACCCAGTTCGGCCATCATTTTGTCGCGCTGAACTTTGGCGATCACCGAGGCGGCGGCCACCGCCACACACGATCGGTCACCCTTGATGACCGTGCGCACCCGCCACGGGGTACCGAGGTAGTCGTGCTTCCCGTCGAGGATGACCGCGTCGGGACGCACCGGCAAGGTCTCCAGGGCACGGACCGCCGCGAGTCGCAGGGCGGCCGTCATCCCGAGGTCGTCGATCTCCTCCGGCGAGGCGTGCCCCAGGGCGTAGGCCGTGACCCACCCCCGCAGCGCCTCGGCAAGTTCCGTACGGCGCTTGACGGTCAGCAGCTTGGAGTCGGTGAGGCCCACGGGCGGTCGGCGAAGACCGGTGACCGCGGCACAGACGGTGACGGGCCCGGCCCAGGCGCCGCGCCCCACCTCGTCGACACCGGCAATGACCTTGGCTCCGGTCGTGGCGCGAAGGGAGCGCTCGACGGTGTGAGTAGGCGGTTCGTACGGCATGGCGCCCTTAGGGTACGCCGCACTGATCCCCGAGCGACACCCCGGCCTTCCGGACCGCGCCAGGGGCCGACGGAGCCGCGGCTCACGCCCCGCGCGACAGCAGCAGCGGAAGCATGAACCGGTCGATCATCTCCTCGATCTCCTGGTCGTTCCATTCGCTTCCGGAAATCTTGTTGCGGTACATCATCATCGCCGGAATGGCGTCGAGGACATAGCCGTTGACCGCGTCGGCACGCACCTCTCCCCGCTCAATGCCACGGGCGACGATGTCACCGATCAGCCGGATCGTCGGCCCCACCACCCCGTCGAAGATCACGCCATGGAACCGCTCGACCTGCAGCGGATCGCACTCGTGAATCACGGACCGCAACGCGAAGCCAGGGCGCGAGAACATCGCGTCCCGGGTCTGCCGGCACAGGGCCAACAGGTCCTCGCGCACGTTTCCGAGGTCGGGGGCCTCCTCCAGACATGGCAGGCCGGCCTGCAGTGCGTCGGCGACCAGTTCCTCCTTGGAGGGCCAGCGGCGGTAGACCGCCGCTTTCCCGGTCTGGGCGCCGGCGGCGACACCCTCCATGGTGAGGGCGTTCCAGCCGACAGTGCTGAGCTGCTCCAAGGCGGCGTCCAGGATCGCGCGTTCGAGGACCGCACCGCGCCGACGAGGGGAGGCCGCCTGCGGAGCTGCGGCGGTCCAGCGCGAGGTAACCATCTGAGTTTCTCCAGCGAGCGAGGGGAAGCGGGGATTCCGAAGCGGGGGACGCGGCGCGCGACGACAAAGGGGGACGCGGCGCGCGACGCGCAATTAAGTGAACGCTTGCGTTCTCTACCGAGGACTCACTACCGTTGACGCGACAGTGAACGCTGGCGTTCACTAACACCTTCGTGGGGGATCCATAGTGACAACCTCTCAACTGATACCGGACCAGAAACCAGGTGCGGCCCGCCGGCAGGGACGCCCCGGCATCGCGCTCACCGTGATTGCCGCCTGCCAGCTCATGGTGGTACTTGATGCGACGATTGTGAACATCGCGCTCCCGCACATTCAAGAGGCGCTCAAGTTCAGTACCACGGACCTCACGTGGGTGGTCAGCGCCTACACCCTCACCTTCGGCGGCCTGCTGCTCCTCGGCGCGCGGGCCGGCGACATCCTCGGCCGGCGCCGGGTGTTCATGACCGGCATCCTGCTGTTCACCTTCGCCTCGCTCCTCGGCGGTCTCGCCCAGGAACCCTGGCAGTTGCTGGCTGCCCGCGCCCTCCAGGGTGTCGGCGGCGCGATCGCGTCGCCGACCTCGCTGGCGCTGATCACCACGACGTTCCCCGAAGGTCCGGAGCGGAACCGGGCGTTCGGCGTGTTCGCCGCGGTCTCCGCGGGCGGCGGAGCCATCGGTCTGCTGGCCGGCGGCATGCTCACCGACTGGCTCGACTGGCGCTGGGTGCTCTTCGTCAACGTACCGATCGGGCTGCTGATCGCCGCCCTCACGCCGCAGTACATCAACGAGTCCGAACGGCACCCCGGACGGTTCGACATCGCGGGCGCGCTGACCTCCACCCTCGGCATGGCCGCCCTGGTCTACGGCTTCATCCGGGCTTCCGAGAAGGGCTGGCGAGACGGTCTGACACTCGGGTCGTTCGCCGCCGCGGTGGTCCTGCTGCTCGCCTTCGTCTTCATCGAGACCCGGGCGAAGGAGCCCATCACCCCGCTGAGGATGTTCGCCGACCGCAACCGCTCCGGCACCTACGTGATCATGCTCAGCCTGGCCGCCGCGATGTTCGGCATGTTCTTCTACATCGTGCTGTTCGTGCAGAACGTGCTGGGCTACAGCCCGATCAGGGCCGGTCTGGCCTTCCTGCCCGTGACGGCGGCCATCGCCGTCGGCGCCGGGCTCTCGCAGCGGTTCCTGCCCGTCCTGGGTCCGAAGCCGTTCATGATGACGGGTTCGGCGCTCGTGGTCGTCGGGCTCACCTGGCAGACGTTCATCAAGCCCGACAGCTCCTATCTCGGTGGGGTCCTCGGGCCCATGCTGGTCTTCGGTTTCGGCATGGGGCTGAACTTCGTGACGGCGACCGTCACCGCGGTCTCCGGCGTCGCCCCGCACGAGGCCGGAGCGGCTTCCGGGCTGCTCAACGCCATGCAGCAGGTGGGCGGTTCGCTGGGGCTGTCCATCCTGACCACGGTGTTCGGCTCGGCCAGCAAGGACGAGGCGAAGAAGCAGCTGCCGAAGTTCCTCGCAGGCGGTTCGCCGGAGCAGAAGGCGGAGTTCACCAAGACGCATCAGCTGCCCGCGCCGTGGGGACACGAGGTGCTCGCGCACGGCATCTCGACCGCGTTCGTCCCCGCCGCCGCCATGGCCGGGCTCGGGCTGCTCACCGCCTGGCTGGTGATCAAGGTCCGCAAGAGCGACCTCGAAGCCCTCGCCGGCACGGCGGGCCCGGGGTTGGGCTGACCCCACCGGGTCCGCGCGGAGCCGCAGCCGCGGACGGCCGGACCTCCGCCAGGGGACAGACGGCAGAGGCAGAGGTCCGGTCGACCGCATCGCGGCCGTCAGCGCCGCGGTCATCAGCGCCGCGGTCATCAGCACGGCGCACACCGCCGGAAGAGCCAACCCGACCCACACGACCGACACCTCCCCGCGACCACGCCTCCCGCCTGCCTGCCGGCTCATGCGCCCAGGGGGGCGGCTACGGGGAAAACGCCTGACGGTCACGCAGAGTTCCCACCAGGCACGGAGAGTTTCCTTATGGACCGCGGGATTCGACTTGGACCACGCATCATCGGGGCGGGGTCGGGCCGGGACCGACAAGGCTCCGCCACGGCACACCTCGACGGTCCTCGGACACCGGCCCCGCCCCTGGACGGCAGCGCCCCGCCTCGTCGTATGCCTCCGGGACGGTACGGCCTCGCGGCTTCCCGCACGAGCCGGCCGCGAAGGGCGTCGAACCGCTTCGTCTCGGCATCCGAGCCGGAGCTCAGTCGTTCAGCCGGCGACGCCGGTTCCCGTCCCCGCCGGCACCCATTCCGGCAGCGCCTCCGCCCGCTCCGCCCATGCGGTAGGCGGCGCGCCCGCCCTGCCGCCCGCGAGCACGCCGCCCACGATGGCGCAGGTGGTGTCCACGTCGCCACCCACCTGCGCGGTCGTCCAGAACGCCGTCTCGTAGTCGCCGAGGGCGCGTGCCGCGGACCAGAGCGCGAAGGGGACGGTGTCATGGGCGGTCGTACGCCGTCCGCAGCCCAGGACGGCCGCGACGGTGCCCGCGTCGGCGTAGTCGAGCATGTCGCGGGCGCGCCGCAGGCCCTGGCCGACGGCGCTCTTGGGGACGAGGGAGACCACCCCGTCGAGGAGCGCCTCGGGGCTCGGCGGGCCCCCGGGCGCGGCTGCCAGCGCCGCCGCGGCCGCCACGGCCATGGCGCCGACCACGGCCTCCCGGTGCTGGTGCGTGGGGTACGCGGAGATCTCGGCCTGGTGCGTGGCCTGCTCCGGATCGTCCGCGTACCAGGCACCCAGGGGTGCGATCCGCATCGCCGCGCCGTTGCCCCAGGATCCCCGCCCGTCGAAGAGCCCGGCGGCCAGCTCGCGCCAGTCGCCGCCCTCGCGGACGAGGCGCAGCAGGCGGTTGACGGCGGGGCCGTAGCCGCGGTCGAAGTCGTGGTGGGCGGCGAAGGAGTGGGCCAGTGCATCCTGGTCGATGCGCTGGTGGGCGGCCAGGACGGCGACGACGGAGCACGCCATCTCGGTGTCGTCGGTCCACTGCCAGGGAGCCGGAGGCAGCTCCCGCCGCTTCAGCAGCGGGTAGTTCGCCGGCACGAAGAACTGCGAGCCCAGCGCGTCGCCGACCGAGAGTCCGCGCAGGCTGGCCAGGGCGCGCTCCAGGCGCCCCGGGGTCGGGGAATCGAAGGAGGAGGTCATCGCGGCCAGCCTAGCCGCTCATCCAGTAGGGCTCCGGGTCCCGCCAGCGGTCGAACGGCTGGTTGAGCGTGTACTTGCCGTCGTCCCCGAGAACGAGCATCCGCATCTCGGCGTTCCCCGGGTTCGAGAGCGACTCGAACTCCGCGACCGTCCAGTGGAACCAGCGCATGCAGAACAGCCGCATCGCCAGGCCGTGGGTCACCAGGAGCACGTTGGGCGGGTGGTCCGGCGCCTCGAAGCTGCGGAACAGACTCTCCAGGAAGCCTCCGACGCGGTCGTACACGTCGGCCCCGGACTCACCCTGCGGGAAGCGGAAGAAGAAGTGTCCGTACGCGTCCCGGTACGCCTTCTGCAGCCGCACGTCGTCACGGTCCTGCCAGTTTCCCCAGTCCTGCTCGCGCAGCCGGGGCTCCTCGCGCACGCGTATGAGGTCCGGGTCGAGGTGGAAGGCGCGGAGGGTCTCGTGCGTACGGCGGTAGGGGGAGACGTACACGCTGACGCGCTCCTGGCCGAAGATCTCCCGGACGCGCTTTCCGGTCTCTTCGGCCTGTCGCCAGCCCCGCTCGGTCAGGGCCAGCGCGTGGTCGGGTTCCCGCTCATACACGGAGTCGTCGACATTGCCGGTTGACTCGCCGTGCCGGACAAGGACGATGCGCCGTGGTCGTGCCATGCCAAAACCCTAGATCGAGTGACGAATAATCGAGCACCCGGATGGGCCTCATACAGCGTAGGTCACACACATTAAGGGTTTGATTTTCAAACGATCCAGCTCGGTTCGAGCTCCACGATGTCGCCCGTGAGGGCCGCGATGTCGGCCTCCGTCTGGGCTCGCAACGCCAGCCGCTCCACCCGTTCGGTGCGGTACTTGCCGTGCTCGGCGGCCGACCGCCACATCGAAAGGATCATGAACTCGTGCTCCGGCGCCTCTGCGAACATGCCGCGGATCATGCCGGGCGAGCCGGCCATCGCCGGGTTCCAGACCTTCTCCTGCATGAGCGTGAAGTGTTCGACCCGCTCCTCGTGCACCCGGCAGTGGGCCACCCGGACCAGGTCGCTGTCCGTGAATCGCGGTTCGAAGCCGGTCTTCACGTCGAACCGGTACTCGAACAGCTTGACCTGCTGGTCCTTGTACGTGCCGGACTGGGACGCGGCCAGGCGGTCGTGCGAACGCGCCATGAAGGAGTCGTAGAAGGCACGGCTCTCCCAGAAGGCGAAGATGTGCGCCACTCCCGGCCGCTGCCGACTCCAGCCCCCGCCCTGTCCCCGAAATCCCGGCTCCCCCAGAAGCCCCGCCCATTTCCGCTGCCCCCGCTCGAAGCCCCGGCGGTCAACCACGGCGCAGCGAATCCACTTGACCAGCACCGCGCCATCGTAAGGCCATGAGGCGTGGCGTCGGTCACGCTCCGGCGGAGATCACCCGCGCATGCGCCCCCGCGCGCGTGGCACGATGGACAAAGAGCCTTGGCAAACCATCAGTTGGGGCAGTGACCTCTAGGGGGAAGGGGACGCGTGGTGAGCGGTTTCAGCAAGGCGATCCGCAAGGTCGAGGTCGCGGTGAAGTGGGATCCCAGCCCTTCCGGGCAGCCGCCCACGGATCTCGACGTCATCGCCGGAACGTTCACGGCGGCCGACCCGTACGGAACTCCGGCCTATCTGGTGCACTTCGACAGCCGTTCGCCCGACGGCACGATTTTCCTCAACCGGGACAGCCAGGACGGCAAGGGCTTCGGCTGGGACGAGGTGATGACGCTCGAACTGGACCGTCTCGACAGCCGGTACGCACGCGTGGTCGTCGGGGTCGTCATCCAGCAGCGGGCCACGCACCGGACGTTCGTGAATGTCCTGAACCCGGCGGTCCGCGTCCGGGAGGGCTACAACGTGCTGGCCGAGGACGACTTCGGCTCGGTCCTCGGGGCGACGGCGGCCACCGTCGCGGAGTTCGTGCGCGACGGGTCCGGCGACTGGAGCTTCCGGCCCGGGCTGCACGGGTTCGAGGACGACCCGGTGGTCTTCAGCCGGGAGATGGGCGGACTCGGCCGCCCCTGACGGCGGACCACCGCCCGTGCCAGGCAAACGGTAAGGGGCGCCGGCTATGGCCGGCGCCCCTTACTTCACCTCACATCGACTCGTCAGCTGCAGCCGCTGGTCGAGCCGCAGCCCTCGCAGATGTAGCAGGAACCGGCCCGCTGCATCTTCGTACCGCAGGAGAAGCAGAGCGGGGCGTCGGCCTGGATGCCCAGCTGCATCTCCACCAGCTCGGCGCTGGTGTGCGCCTGCTTCGGGGCGGGCTTGGCCACCTCGACCTTCGGGGCGGCCACGGCCTTCAGCTCCTGGGCCCGCGGCGCGGACTGGGCCAGACCTTCGACGTCGACGTCGTCATCGTCGATGGACGGCTCGTACGAACCGGTCTCCAGGTGCCGCTGACGCTCCTCGGCGGAGTGGATGCCGAGCGCGGAGCGCGTCTCGAACGGCAGGAAGTCCAGCGCCAGGCGGCGGAAGATGTAGTCGACGATCGACTGCGCCATCCGCACGTCCGGGTCGTCCGTCATGCCTGCCGGCTCGAAGCGCATGTTGGTGAACTTCGAGACGTACGTCTCCAGCGGCACCCCGTACTGGAGGCCGACGGAAACCGCGATGGAGAAGGCGTCCATCATGCCCGCGAGGGTCGAGCCCTGCTTGGACATCTTCAGGAAGACCTCGCCCAGGCCGTCGTCCGGGTAGGAGTTGGCCGTCATGTAGCCCTCGGCACCGCCGACGGTGAAGGACGTGGTGATGCCGGGACGACCCTTCGGGAGGCGCTTGCGGACCGGGCGGTACTCGATGACCTTCTCGACCGTCTCGCGGATGGTCGCCTCGGCCTTCTCGGTGACCTCGGCCTTCTCCTTCTCCTTGGTCTTGGCGGAGAGCGGCTGGCCGACCTTGCAGTTGTCGCGGTAGATCGCGAGCGCCTTGACGCCGAGCTTCCAGGCCTCGAAGTAGATCTCCTCGACCTCCTCGACGGTCGCCGTCTCCGGCATGTTGACCGTCTTGGAGATGGCGCCGGAGATCCACGGCTGGATCGCGGCCATCATGCGGACGTGGCCCATCGGGGAGATGGCACGCTCGCCCATGGCGCAGTCGAAGACCTCGTAGTGCTCGTGCTTGAGGCCGGGGGCGTCGATCACATTGCCGTTCTCGGCGATGTGGGCGACGATCGCCTCGATCTGCTCCTCCTGGTAGCCCAGGCGGCGCAGGGCCTGCGGGACCGTGCCGTTGACGATCTGCATCGAGCCGCCGCCGACCAGCTTCTTGAACTTGACCAGGGCGAGGTCGGGCTCGACGCCGGTGGTGTCGCAGGACATCGCGAGACCGATGGTGCCGGTCGGGGCGAGGACGGACGCCTGGGAGTTACGGAAACCGTTCTTCTCGCCGAGGCGCACCACGTCCTGCCAGGCCTCCGTGGCGGCGGCCCAGACCGGGGTGTCCAGGTCGTCCATGCGGACGGCCACGGTGTTGGCGTCGGCGTGCTGCTTCATGACGCGGTTGTGGGCGTCGGCGTTGCGGGCGTAGCCGTCGTACGGGCCGACGACCGCGGCGAGTTCGGCGGAGCGCTTGTAGGCGGTGCCGGTCATCAGGGAGGTGATGGCACCGGCGAGGGCGCGGCCGCCGTCGGAGTCGTAGGCGTGGCCGGTCGCCATCAGCAGGGCGCCGAGGTTGGCGTAGCCGATGCCGAGCTGACGGAACGCGCGGGTGTTCTCACCGATCTTCTGGGTCGGGAAGTCCGCGAAGCAGATGGAGATGTCCATCGCGGTGATGACGAGCTCGACGACCTTCGCGAAGCGCTCGACCTCGAAGGACTGGCTGCCCTTGCCGTCGTCCTTCAGGAACTTCATCAGGTTCAGCGAGGCGAGGTTGCAGGACGTGTTGTCCAGGTGCATGTACTCGCTGCAGGGGTTCGAGCCGTTGATCCGGCCGGACTCCGGGCAGGTGTGCCAGTGGTTGATGGTGTCGTCGTACTGGATGCCCGGGTCGGCGCAGGCCCAGGCGGCCTCGGCCATCTTGCGGAACAGGCTCTTGGCCTGGACCTCCTCGATGACCTCGCCGGTCATCCGGGCGCGCAGACCGAACTGGCCGCCCGCCTCGACCGCCTTCATGAACTCGTCGTTCACGCGGACCGAGTTGTTGGCGTTCTGGTACTGGACCGACGTGATGTCGTCGCCGCCCAGGTCCATGTCGAAGCCCGCGTCACGCAGGGCGCGGATCTTCTCCTCCTCCTTGACCTTGGTCTCGATGAAGTCCTCGATGTCGGGGTGGTCGACGTCGAGGATGACCATCTTGGCGGCGCGGCGGGTGGCACCGCCGGACTTGATGGTGCCGGCGGAGGCGTCGGCGCCGCGCATGAAGGAGACCGGGCCGGAGGCGTTGCCACCGGAGGAGAGGAGCTCCTTGGAGGAGCGGATGCGGGACAGGTTCAGGCCGGCACCGGAGCCGCCCTTGAAGATCATGCCCTCTTCCTTGTACCAGTCGAGGATCGACTCCATGGAGTCGTCGACGGACAGGATGAAGCAGGCGGAGACCTGCTGGGGCTGCGGGGTACCCACGTTGAACCAGACGGGGCTGTTGAAGCTGAAGATCTGGTGCAGGAGGGCGTACGCCAGCTCGTGCTCGAAGATCTCGGCGTCGGCGGGCGAGGCGAAGTACTTGTGGTCCTCACCGGCCTTCCGGTACGTCTTCACGATGCGGTCGATCAGCTGCTTGAGGCCGGTCTCGCGCTGCGGGGTGCCGACGGCACCGCGGAAGTACTTGCTGGTGACGATGTTGACCGCGTTCACCGACCAGAAGTCGGGGAACTCGACGCCACGCTGCTCGAAGTTGACCGAGCCGTCGCGCCAGTTGGTCATGACGACGTCACGGCGCTCCCAGCTCACCTCGTCGTACGGGTGCACGCCGGGGGTGGTGTGGATGCGCTCGATACGCAGTCCCTTGGTGGCCTTGGTGCCCTTCGCGCGGGAACTCCGTGCCGGACCGCTCGCCGTCTCTGTCATGCCGCCTCCCTGTACGGGCTAAAACGCCCTGAAATGCCACGATGTTCCCGTGACACACTGTTCTGTTTTCGCGTCGCGGGTGCCCTCAGCTGCCACCCGCGACAAGTCCTGGATCACCGTCCGACAACCGGATCCGGGCCCTCCGCCCGGTTCCGGTCCGTCCGTCAGCCGGCGATGTGAACGGGTGCGGGCACCTGCGCGCCCCCGCCTGGCCCTTGATCGTCCTCCTGGCCCCCCGCTCCCGCGTCTTCGTCGTCCGCGACGGGGTCCTGGGCCGCCCGCCTGAGCTCCGCGATCGCGGTCTCGAAGTCCTCGAGCGAGTCGAACGCCCGGTAGACCGAGGCGAATCGCAGGTAGGCGACCAGGTCGAGCTCCTGCAACGGGCCGAGTATGGCCAGCCCCACGTCGTGGGTGGTCAGCTCGGCGCTTCCGGTGGCCCGCACCGCCTCCTCGACCCGCTGGCCGAGCTGGGCGAGTGCGTCCTCGGTGACAGGCCGTCCCTGGCATGCCTTGCGCACGCCGTTGATGACCTTGGTACGGCTGAACGGCTCGGTGACTCCGGACCGCTTGACCACCATGAGCGAGCACGTCTCCACGGTCGTGAAGCGACGGGAGCAGTCCGGACACTGGCGGCGCCTGCGGATCGACGTGCCGTCGTCGGTCGTACGACTGTCGACCACACGGCTGTCGGGGTGCCTGCAGAAGGGGCAGTGCATGATCTCCAACCCTCCTCACAGCAGACTCAATAGCCTCGCTGGGCCACATGGGCCCCTCGAAGCAGCCCCAAGCATAGGCGATCTCAGAGAGACCGGAGACCCCGGGGACCACAACTTGTGGGCTGCGGTAGCAATCCAACCACTAGATGTGGTGATTGGCAGATACATCACCAGGACGCGCGTGTCGCACACGTACCGCTACGGCGGATACGGAGATACCGTGGGCGCCGCACGGAGGTCACGTGCGACTCCGGCGCAGATAGGGACGGACATCCCGGTCGGCAGCGCTCCGGATGGCAGACTGGACGCACCCACAAGGCCGTCCCCCGGCGGTGAAGAGTACAACAATGAGCCCTTTTGCCTGCCGGGTACCGCGTGAGCAATACACCCAGACCTGTGATCGCGTACGGTGAACCGCGTTTTTTCACTCGAACGTGTGTTTGGCGCAACCTTTCGAAAGCAACTACCGTTGTCCAGCAGGGAGACCATCGAGAGGGGCCGACGTGACCACGACCGCAGACAGTGCCACCATCACCGCCCAGGACCGCTCCCAGGGCCGACTCGACCCGGTGCATGCCATGAACGAAGCCGTGAATCCCGAGGGACACAAGCGTTCCCTGCCGGGCCGACCTCCAGGCATCCGGGCGGACAGCTCGGGCCTCACCGACCGGCAGCGCCGGGTGATCGAGGTGATCCGGGACTCGGTGCAGCGGCGGGGCTACCCGCCGTCGATGCGGGAGATCGGCCAGGCCGTCGGCCTGTCCAGCACCTCCTCGGTGGCGCACCAGCTGATGGCACTGGAACGCAAGGGCTTCCTGCGCCGCGACCCGCACCGCCCGCGCGCCTACGAGGTGCGCGGCTCCGACCAGGCCGTGACCGTGCAGCCGACGGACACCGCCGGCAAGCCCGCCGCGTCGTACGTCCCGCTGGTCGGCCGGATCGCCGCCGGTGGGCCGATCCTCGCCGAGGAGTCGGTCGAGGACGTCTTCCCCCTCCCCCGGCAGCTGGTCGGTGACGGCGAGCTGTTCGTGCTCAAGGTCGTCGGTGATTCCATGATCGAGGCCGCGATCTGCGACGGCGACTGGGTCACCGTCCGCCGCCAGCCGGTCGCCGAGAACGGCGACATCGTCGCCGCCATGCTCGACGGCGAGGCCACCGTCAAGCGCTTCAAGCGCGAGGACGGCCACGTCTGGCTCCTCCCCCACAACGCGGCCTACGAGCCGATCCCCGGCGACGACGCGACCATTTTGGGCAAGGTCGTCGCGGTACTGCGGCGCGTGTGACGCCTGCGGCGGGCGGGTCATCCCGCCCGCCCTCCGATCGGGCCCCGGGACCCCTGCGCCGGTTCCGGGGTCCTGCTCTGTCCGGACTCCGGCGACCGCCTGTCTCGGAACGCGGGTGGGTCGCCGGTCCGACCCACCCGCGATCACTCCGCCTCGGCCTGCCGCGCCGCCGCGTCGATCGCCGCCAGCGACTTGCGAACCTGGTTACGGTCCGTGGTGTACCAGAAGTCGGGCAGTGAGGACTTGAGATATCCGCCGTACCGCGCGGTGGCCAGCCGCTGGTCGAGTACGGCGACCACGCCGCGGTCCCCCGACGCGCGTACGAGCCGGCCGGCGCCCTGGGCCATCAGGAGGGCGGCGTGGGTGGCGGCGACCGCCATGAAGCCGTTGCCACCGGCGTCCTCGACGGCCTTCTGCCGGGCGCTCATCAGCGGGTCGTCCGGGCGCGGGAACGGGATCTTGTCCATGACGACCAACTGGCAGCTGGGACCGGGGACATCGACGCCCTGCCAGAGCGACAGCGTACCGAAGAGGCAGGTCCTGGGGTCCGCGGCGAAGTTCTTGATCAGTTCGCCGAGGGTCTCCTCGCCCTGCAGGAGTACCGGGAACTCGGGGATCCGGACGCGTAGTTCCTCGGCGGCCTGCTGGGCGGCCCGCATCGAGGAGAAGAGACCGAGGGTGCGGCCGCCGGCGGCCTGGATCAGCTCGGTCAGTTCGTCGAGCATGTCGGCGCGGTCGCCGTCCCGTGCGGGGCGCGACAGATGCTTGGCGACGTAGAGGATGCCCTGCTTCGGATAGTCGAAGGGCGAGCCGACGTCTACGCCCTTCCACTGCGGGAGGTCCTCGCCCTCCGTGCCCTCCGGGGCGAGGCCCAGGGATGCGCCGACGCCGTTGAAGTCGCCGCCGAGCTTGAGGGTCGCCGAGGTGAGGACGACCGAGCGGTCCGCGAAGAGCTTCTCCCTGAGCAGGCCGGACACGGACATCGGCGCGACCCGGAGGGAGGCGCCGAAGCGGTCGTGGCGTTCGTACCAGACGACGTCCCACTCGGAGCCGCCCACGATCCGCTCCGCCACGTCGTGCACTGTCTCCACGGAGGCCAGTGCCTGCTTGCGGACCGCGTCCTCGTCCTGCACCGACTTGTCGCGGGTCGTACCGAGCGCGGAGATCACGGTGCGGGCGGCGTCCCTGAGCGCAGCCAGGGCGTAGCCGAGGTCCTCCGGGATCTCCTCCAGGCGGCCGGGCAGCGCCAGCTCCATCAGCCGCTCGAAGCCCTCGGCGGCGGTCTGGAGCTGATCTGCGGCCTTCTCGTCGACCAGCTTGGCGGCGCGCCGGACCGCGCGGTTGACCTGGCCCGGGGTGAGTTCGCCGGTGGCGACACCGGTGACCCGGGAGACCAGTTCGTGCGCCTCGTCCACGATCAGCACCTCGTGCTGCGGGAGCACCGGGGCGCCCTCGATGGCGTCGATCGCGAGCAGAGCGTGATTGGTGACGACCACCTCGGCGAGCTTCGCGCGCTCACGGGCCATCTCGGCGAAGCACTCGGCGCCGTAGGCGCACTTGGACGCGCCGAGGCACTCCCGGGAGGAGACCGAGACCTGTGCCCAGGCCTTGTCGGAGACACCCGGTGTGAGGTCGTCGCGGTCGCCGTTCTCGGTCTCGTCGGCCCAGTCGCGCAGGCGCAGCAGGTCCTGGCCGAGCTTGCTGGTGGGCGCGGCCGCCTCGAACTGGTCGAAGAGGCCCTCCTCCTCGTCCTGCGGCATGCCCTCGTGGAGCCGGTGCAGGCACAGATAGTTCGACCTGCCCTTGAGCATGGCGAACTCCGGGCGCCGGCGCAGCAGCGGGTGCAGGGCGTCGACGGTGCGCGGCAGATCCCGCTCGACAAGCTGTCTCTGCAGGGCGAGGGTCGCCGTCGCGACGACGACCCGCTCTCCGTGCGCGAGGGCGGGCACCAGGTAGCCGAGCGACTTTCCGGTGCCGGTGCCGGCCTGGACCAGCAGATGGGATCCGTCGTCGATCGCTTCGGCGACCGATTCGGCCATGGTCACCTGGCCGGGGCGCTCCATACCGCCGACAGCTGTGACAGCGGCATGCAGGAGTTCAGGGAGTGAGGGCTTCGTCATAGCGCGACCACCCTACGACCCGGCACTGACAACCGGGCGATCAAGGCGAGGACCGGGGGTGGGATCACGCCGGGACTCCTGGACCGGCAGGCCAAGGGGGGACGGCCAGGGCGGAGGGCGAAGCGCCCGGAATTATTTCGGACAGCCGGGAACTTGATCGGTCGCCGCTTCGTACTACATGTGTACACGCAATCACTCAGCGCTACATCAGATGACGTAGGGACCGGTCCCGGATCATGAGGGCGGCCCGTTTGGCAGGCAGGTCGACCTCGGAGGCGTAGCGGAAGCCCGCGTTGAGGAAGGCGGCCACGGAGGGGGTGTTGTGAAGGTCGGGTTCGGCGACGACACGCGCACAGTCGGGGCGATGGTCGAGTACGAGATCGGCCACGGCTCTGAGCAGTGCGGACCCCAGTCCCCGTCCCCGGTCGGCGACGTCGCCGACGAGGAGATGGACGCCGGTGTCGTGCGGGCGCGCTGGATAGTGGCGGGCGAGTGGGTCCAGGTCGGCTCTATAGATCTCCCAGTAGCTCATCGGGGCGCCGTCGAGCATGCCCAGGCACGGCACGCTGCGGCCGTCCCCCGCGAGCTGGGCCCGCAGATGGTCCTCCGTCTGTGCCCGTGAGCCCGCCAGCTGCCAGAACGCGGCCACGCCGGGGTCGTTCATCCAGCCGCTGATGATCGGCAGGTCGCGTTCGACGTGGACCGGCAGCAGGTGGAAGAGGCCGACGGGGGTCTTGGTGGGGCCCCAGGTGCCGACCTGGTCGAGCAGGTCGAGCGCTTCGAGGGGGCGCTGGGGGCTGAACGGGCCGGGTGAGTCGACTGGGCCGAGTCGGTCGTGAATGGGCCTGGGCGCCCGCTCGTCGGCGCCAGGCGCGGTCCCGGCGATGAGGGCGAGGAGTTCGTCGGGCAGGCGGAGGTCCAGGGTGTCCTCGCAGTCCCTGATGTCCTCGGCGGGTCCAGAACGGTCGGGGTGGCCGGAGGGTCCGGGGCGGACCGGGACGGCGCCTGTGTCGGCGCTCGCGTCGATGGGAGGCATGGTGCGCTCCTCTCAGGAGACGAGGTGGGTCATGTTCCTCGGTCGGTGGATGGAAGGCGGTGGATGAGGGCGATGAACGGAGGGCGGTGGATGAGGGCGATGAACGGAGGGCGGTGGATGAGAGTCGGTGACGGTGGGGTCAGGAGGATGAGGATGAGGAGTGGAGGGGGTTGGTGATGGTGACGTAGACGGACTGGGTGTCGACCGGGCCCACGAGTTCGTCGAGGCCGTGCAGCCGGGTCAGCAGGTTGGCCTTGCAGCGCAGGACGGGTGAGTCGAGCAGGTGGCCGGGCAGGGAGCTGCGCAGCCGGGCGGGTCCGGCGGCCACGTCGGTCAGGAACCGGCGGAACGCCGCGAGCAGCAGCCGCTCGTCGGCGAGCCGCTGGGAGCCGAACGCCCCGATCAGACCGAGCACGTTGTTGATGCCGAGGTAGTAGGCGAAGCGTTCGTCGGTGACCTCGTCGGAGACGAAGGTGTCGCTGTGCTCGCCGAGGCCGGGCAGCCGGGCGTCGAGGTCGGCCCGGCGGGACTCGCGGAAGTAGTAGCCCTGGTTGTCGCGGTAGCGCCCGCCGGCGGGCCAGCCGTCGGCGTCCAGCAGGAGCAGGGTGTTCTGCTGGTGCGCCTCCAGGGCGATCCCGGCCTCGCTGTCGAGCCAGAGCACCGGACGGACGACCTGCTCCAGGTAGCGCAGGAACCACTCGGCGCTGACGGCACCGACGGGCCGGCCGGTGCGTTCGGCGAGCCGGGAGACCACCCGGGCCAGCCGGGAGCGGTACGGGCGGGGCCTGCCGTCCGCCGTCGGGACATCGAGGGGCCTGGGCGTGACCAGCCCGGCAACGCAGGACACGTCGTCGGCGGGGGTGAACGGATTGTGCCTGATGACCACGTCGAGCCCTGGTGCAGGCCGGCCGTCCAGGCCGTCGACGGCCAGCCAGGCGGGGTCGCGCACGATGTCGAAGCCCGGGTGGGCGGCCTGCCACTGCTTGGCGAGGCCGGTGCGCAGCAGGCGGTGCACCTCGACGCCCCGGTGGAGTTCCTTGCGGAGGTTGTCCCGGCGGGAGTTGGTGATGCGCAGGCCGAGCGACAGCTTGAGCATGGCGGGGGCACCGGTGCGGTGGACGGTTCGTACGGAGGAGGTGGGATGCCAGGGGTCGCCGAGCGGGCCCAAGTCGCGCAGGAGTCCGGCGTCGAGGAGGGCGGCGGTCTCCGGGCGGTGGCCGATCTCGCGGGCCTGCCAGGGGTGCAGGGGCAGGGCTGCGGCGCAGCCGTCGGGCAGGGGCAGGGCCGTGCCGGCCAGGCGTTCCATGAGGTGCGGCGCGGGGACGGGACGGCCTCGCTCGGTCCAGGCCGAGTCCGTGGCGAGCAGGGAGGAGGCGATCGCGATCCAGTGCAGGGGGAAGGAGCCGCGCAACTCCGGTGAGTAGAGCCGGGCTTCGGACTCGGTCAGGCCGTCGCGACTCTTCGGGGTGGGGTGCAGCGGGTGCCCGAGGAGGAGTGCCTGCTCGGCGGCGAGGAAGCGGTCGGGGCCGTCGGCGGGGCGGGCGCGCCGGTCCGCGATGAAGGTGGCCGTGCGGCGCAGGGAGTCGGCGACCCGGGCCACGAGGTCGGCGTTGTCGGGAGTGGCCCAGGCGCTGCCGGGAGCACCGCCGACCGCGTGGCCGGCCGTGCCGCGGGGGTGGGCGGCCGTGCCCTTGGTGTAGCCAGGGCTGGATCCGGCGTGGCCTGGGCTGTCCTCGGCGTGGTCCGAGCCCGCATCGGCTCGGTCGGCCGTGCCCGCTGGTCCCGTGGTCGTCTCGCGGGTGAACAGGGCGGCGAGGGTGACCGCGTCGACGGGTGGGGCGGTGTCGGGCGCACCGGTCAGGCGGGGTGGGCCGAAGCGGTGCCAGCCGGTCGGGGACCAGTGGCGGATCGGGGTGATCAGCGCGGTACCGCTGGCGGGCAGCGGGATGCGGAGGGTGCCGGTGTCGGGCGCGGGCAGGTTCGTCTCGCGTACCCAGCAGCGGAGCAGGTTCTCCACGGCGGCGGCCTGGGCGGCGGTGTGCGGGTCGGGGTGTTCGAGGAGGTCTCCCGTGTCGTCGCGCGGCCGCTCGGGCTGGGGGGTACGGCCTCTTTGCTGGGGGACCGACTCGGCGAGCGGAACGGGGCGTCCCTGTGGGCCTTGGTCTCCGTTGTCGTCGGGTGCGGGGGTGGCGTTCAAGGAGGGTTCCTCGGGGCTCGGGCGGTGCGGTGTTCGGCGTCGTGTCCGCGAACCGGGCTGGTCGGGTGGTGAGTCGAGTGCTGAGTGTCCTGATGAGAGGGGTGTGGACGATGTGGGGTGGTTCGCTGCGTGGGGCACTCGGTTCGCTCCGGGGCCACGGCCGGCTGGTTCGTCCGGGGTGCGCCGGTCGGCCGGGCTGCTGTCGACGGTTCGGCGGGCGGCTCCCGAGCGGGTGGTCGGGGCGGTCGGGGTGATCCGGTCGGTGCCGGCGGGGAGTTCCCCGCGGACGGTTCGGTCGGCGGATTCGGGTGGGGTGCGCCGGCCTGCCGCGGCCCTCCCGGTGGGCCGGTCAGTCGTCCGGTTCCTTGCGGCCCTCGGGTCCTCGGGGCCTGGCACGGTGGGCGGCCGGGTCGCGGGCCACGGCCGCCACGGCGTCGGCGAGGCGGTCCAGTACGGCGGCCGCCTGTTCGTCGGTGATGGTCAGTGGCGGCAGCAGTCGTACGACACCGGCGTGGCGGCCGCCGAGCTCGACGATCAGGCCCCGTTCCAGGCAGGCGCGCTGTACGGCCGTGGCCAGTCCGGGAGCGGCGGGGCGCGGCCCGGGCCGGGCTTCGCCGCCCCGCCCGCTCACCGCGGTGCCCGGCGCCCCCTCGACCGCATCGCCGCCCCTTCGAGCCGTCGCCTCCCCCTCGGGTTCCTCACCCTCCGGGTCCACCAGCTCCACCCCGATCATCAACCCCCGCCCCCGCACGTCTCCCACGCACGTGAAGTCGGTCTGGAGCGTCCGCAGTTGGGACAGCATCCGGGCGCCGAGCAGGCCTGCTCGTTCGGCGAGTGCGTTCTCGCGGACGTGAGCGAGGGTGGCGGTGCCGGCGGCCATGGCGAGTTGGTTGCCCCGGAAGGTGCCGGCGTGGGCGCCGGGCTCCCAGACGTCGAGGTCGTCGCGGTAGACGACGACGGCGAGGGGGAGGCTGCCGCCGATGGCCTTGGACAGGACCATCACGTCGGGGGTGACGCCGCTGTGCTCGACGGCCCAGAAGGCGCCGGTCCTGCCCACGCCGGTCTGGATCTCGTCGGCGATCAGCGGGACGGACCGGTCGGCGGTGAGCCGGCGCATCCGGCGGAGCCAGTCGTCCGGCGCGGGAATCACCCCGCCCTCGCCCTGAACGGGTTCGAGGATCATGCCTGCGGGGAGGGGGACGCCGGACTTGGGGTCGTCGAGGACGGTCTCGGTCCAGCGGGCGGCGAGTTCGGCGCCGCGGGGGCCGCCGACGCCGAACGGGCAGCGGTAGTCCTGAGGGTAGGGCAGCCGGGCGACACGGACGTCGCCGGCTCCGCCGGAGGCGGCCAGAGCGCCGGTGGTCATCCCGTGGTAGGCGCCGGTGAAGGCGAGGATGCCGGTGCGGCCGGTCGCGGCCCGGACGAGTGTGAAGGCGGCCTCGACGGCGTCCGTGCCGGCGGGCCCGCAGAACTGGACGCGGGCGCGGTCGGCGAGGCCGGGCGGCAGGGTCCGGAACAGTTCGGTGATGAAGGCGTCCTTGACGGGGGTCGCCAGATCGAGGACGGAGAGCGGGGCGCCGGAGTCGAGGACCTTGCGGATCGCTTCCAGCACGACCGGGTGGTTGTGACCGAGTGCGAGGGTGCCGGCGCCGGAGAGGCAGTCCAGGTAGCGGCGTCCGTCGGCGCCCTCGATGGTCAGGCCGCGGGCCCGCACCGGCACGATGGGCAGGGCGCGCGCGTAGGTGCGTGCCCGCGACTCACGCGCCGACTGACGCCTCAGGATCCCCTCCTGCGCCGCGCGCGCTCCCCCGAACGTCCCCCCGGTCACCGACTCCGTCACGGCCACGGCTCGCTGTCCTCCCCGCTGTCCAGAGGCGAGTTGATCGGCGGGAACCGGGCACAGGCAGCCGGACCCCCACCGCTACCAACCCCGGACCGTCCAGCGGGTTACGGGTCACTTCAAGATCATTGCCGCGAGCTTGCCGTTCCGGGCCCGGTCGATGTTCGACCCGCCGGACGGGGAACCGGTGGACGCAGACCGACGGACGCAGACCCGCCGGACGGCGAACCGGTGGACGCAGACCGGCGGACGCAGACCCGGCGGACGGAGTGGTCCGGGTCCCCACCGGTCCGGGCTCGGTGTCGAGCTAGATCGCCATGCGCTCGACCGGTTGCACCGGCTGTACCTGGGGTCGGAGACACGCACTCGCGACGACACCCGCTGCATGCGACGCGTCGATCCCCCTTACGAACTGCGGTTGCCCCGCTGGTGAGGCCCGTAGCAAAACCGTTGCCCATCCATCGGGAGCGCCGCACAGCGAGCGCATAGTGTGTGGCGCTGAAGTTCCTTACCAACAGGGGGAGTCACCACCATGCGATCCATCCGGCCGTCGTTCACCCTTCGAGGTGGAGGGGGCGCGCCGCGTGCGCTGGCGGCCGTCGCCCTCGCCTCGGCGCTGGCGCTGACCGCCACCGCCTGCAGCGGCTCCGGCGACGACAAGGCGGGCGGTTCGGTGTCCGCGTCCGCCACGGCCGACACTGGTGACGGCAAGATCAAGATCCCGGACGACATCAAGAACAAGCTCAAAGAGCACGGGATCGACATCGACAAGTGGAAGCACGGCGCCTGGAAGAACTGGGACAGGGACGACTGGCTGCGCGAGGCCGACGACTTCATCAACCCCATCATCAAGGGCCTGTGGGACCCGCACCGCATGCGGGACGCCAACGACCCCGACAAGGACAAGGGCGTCGACGACAACGACCTCTCCGGTGACCAGGGGGTGACCGACCCGACGCCGGAGCCGGTCCAGGCGAAGGCGGTGCGGCCGGCGTACCACGCGAGCGCCGCCACGGCCGGAAAGGTCTTCTTCGACTCCCCCGAGGGCACGATGGTCTGTTCGGCGACGGTCGTCGAGGACCCGGCGCACCCGGGCAAGTCCAACCTGGTGTGGACGGCGGGGCACTGTGTGCACGCCGGCAAGAACGGCGGCTGGTACCGCAACATCGCGTTCGTGCCGTCGTACAACGACAAGGGGCTGACCGGTTCGGCGCTGGCGGCGGCGACCCGTTCGGAGGTCGCGCCGTACGGCGTCTGGTGGGGGGACGGGGCGCAGACCTCGCAGCAGTGGATCGACCAGGGCGGTGAGACGGGCGGCAACGGTGCGTCGTACGACTACGCCGTGATCCATGTGACGCCCGAGCAGGGCGGTGGCGGCAAGTCGCTCGAGGAGACGGTCGGTTCGGCGTTGCCGGTGAACTTCGACGCGCCCGCGGTGCCGAAGGTGTCGAGCATCACCGCCACGGGGTATCCGGCGGCGAAGCCGTACGACGGGTCGCTGCTGTATCAGTGCGCCGACAAGCCCGGGCGGCTGTCGGTGGATGCGTCGGCGCCGACGATGTACCGGATCGGGTGCACGATGACCGGTGGGGCGTCGGGTGGCGGCTGGGTGGAGACGGGCGCCGACGGCAAGCCGGCGTTGGTGTCCAACACGTCTATCGGGCCGGTGAGTTCGGGGTGGTTGGCCGGGCCGCGGTTCGGTGATGTGGCCAAGGGGGTTTATGAGGGCGTGAGCAAGGAGTTTGCTGACCAGTGAGGGGGTGAGTGTCGCCTTCGCGCCGTGGTGTGCCAGGTGCGTGGGCGGGTGACTCACCGTCGTGGTTGATCGCGCCCACGCGGCGAAGCCGCATATCGACTACAGCCCCGCGCCCCCAGGTAAGTGAAAGGCCCGCCCCCTAAAGGGAGCGGGCCTTTCACTTACGAAGTGTCACGCTGCCGGAGCCGGGACGTACGGTGCCAGCTCCGCCGCCAGTTCCTCGTGGACGCGGACCTTGAGGAGGGTGCCCTCGGCGGTGTGTTCCTCCGAGAGGACCTCGCCCTCGTTGTGGGCGCGGGCCACCAGCTTGCCGTGGGTGTACGGGACCAGGGCCTCGATCTCGACCGCCGGGCGGGGCAGCTCGTTGTCGATCAGGGCGAGGAGTTCCTGGATGCCCTGGCCGGTGCGGGCCGAGACCGCGAGGGAGCGCTTCTCGTTGCGCAGCAGCCGCTGGAGGACCAGCGGGTCGGCCGCGTCCGCCTTGTTGATCACGACGATCTCGGGTACGTCGGTGGCGCCGACGTCCCTGATCACCTCGCGCACGGCGGCCAGCTGCTCCTCCGGGTCCGGGTGCGCGCCGTCGACCACGTGGAGGATCAGGTCGGAGTCGCCGACCTCCTCCATGGTGGAGCGGAACGCCTCGACCAGGTGGTGGGGCAGGTGGCGGACGAAGCCGACGGTGTCCGCCAGGGTGTAGAGGCGGCCGCTGGGCGTCTCCGCGCGGCGGACCGTCGGGTCCAGGGTCGCGAACAGGGCGTTCTCGACCAGGACGCCGGCGCCCGTGAGGCGGTTGAGCAGGGAGGACTTGCCGGCGTTGGTGTAGCCGGCGATGGCCACGGAAGGCACCTTGTTGCGGCGGCGCTCCTGGCGCTTGATCTCGCGGCCGGTCTTCATCTCCGCGATCTCCCGGCGCATCTTCGCCATCTTCTCGCGGATCCGCCGCCGGTCCGTCTCGATCTTGGTCTCACCGGGACCACGGGTGGCGAGGCCGCCGCCCTTGCCGCCGCCCATCTGGCGGGACAGCGACTGACCCCAGCCTCGCAGCCTCGGCAGCATGTACTGCATCTGCGCGAGCGAGACCTGCGCCTTGCCCTCCCGGGACTTGGCGTGCTGGGCGAAGATGTCCAGGATCAGGGCGGTCCGGTCGATGACCTTGACCTTGACCACGTCCTCCAGCTGGATCAGCTGGCCCGGGCTGAGCTCACCGTCGCAGATGACGGTGTCGGCGCCGGTCTCGACGACGATGTCGCGCAGCTCCAGGGCCTTGCCGGAGCCGATGTAGGTGGCCGCGTCGGGCTTGTCGCGGCGCTGGATGACGCCGTCGAGGACGAGCGCGCCCGCGGTCTCGGCGAGGGCGGCCAGCTCCGCGAGGGAGTTGTCCGCGTCCTGCGCGGTGCCCGAGGTCCACACCCCGACCAGCACGACCCGCTCCAGGCGGAGCTGTCGGTACTCGACCTCGGTGACGTCCTCGAGCTCGGTGGAGAGGCCCACGACGCGGCGCAGGGCCGCGCGCTCGGAGCGGTCGAACTGGTCGCCGTCCCGGTCTCCGTCGATCTCGTGGCTCCAGGCGACGTCCTCTTCCATCAGGGCATCGGCCCGAAGACCGTCGGGGTAGTCCTGCGCGAGGCGCCTGGTGTCCTGGGAAGGGGAAGAAGAGGAGGTCATTGGGTCCTTACGTCGATGGGAATGCCGAAGCCGGCCTTCGGTTCTTCAACGTACGAGTACCCAGAGAGATTCCCCGCGACCCGTACCGAGCCGACCTGAGCCGACCTGAGCCGACCTGCGGCCGGCGGTGCCGGCCCGAGCCGGCCCCACGATGGTCGCACGGTACGCCCGGTCCCGGCACCGTGTTATTCCGGGGGCCGCCTCGCCGTTACTTCCCGGCCCGCTTCTTCGGAGCCTGCTTCTTCGGAGCCTGCTTCTTCGGAGCCTGCTTCTTCGGAGCCTGCTTCTTCGGAGCCTGCTTCTTCGGGGCCGGGACCTGCTTCCAGTCCGGGTGGCCCGGCATCGGCGGGGTCTTCGCGCCGTACAGCCAGGCGTCGAAGAAGCCGGTGAGGTCGCGGTTGGCGACCGCGGAGGCCAGGCGGACGAAGTCGGCGGTCGTCGCCGTGGCGTCCCTGTGCCGCTGGACCCAGATCCGCTCCAGGCGCTCGAAGGCGGGCTTGCCGATCTCCTGGCGCAGGGCGTAGAGGGCGAGGGCGGCACCGTCGTAGATGTTCGGGCGGAAGATGCTGATCTTCTGGCCGGGCTCGGGGGCCTTGGGCAGGGCGGGCGGTCCACCGGCGGCGCGCCAGCGGTCGGAGGCGCCGTACGCGGCCTTCATGCGGTCGATCATGGGCTGGTGGCCCTTCTCCTCCGCGTACAGCTCCTCGTACCAGGTGGCATGGCCCTCGTTCAGCCAGACGTCCGACCAGACGCGCGGGCTGACGCTGTCGCCGAACCACTGGTGGGACAGCTCGTGCACCATGACCGACTCGATGTACCACTTGGGGTACGCGGACTCGGTGAACAGGTTCTTCTCGAAGAGGGACAGCGTCTGGGTCTCCAGCTCGAAACCGGTGGACGCCTGTGCCATGAGCACGCCGTACGTCTCGAACGGGTACGTCCCGACCTTGCTCTCCAGCCAGGCGATCTGGTCCGGGGTCTTCGCCAGCCAGGGTTCGAGCTTCTTGGCGTCGGCGCTCGGGACGACGTCCCGGACGGGCAGGCCGTGCGGGCCCTTGCGGTGCAGTACGGCGGAGCGGCCGATGGAGACCTGGGCGAGCTCGGTGGCCATGGGGTGCCGGGTGCGGTAGGTCCAGGTGGTCCGGCCGCCGACCCGGGCGGAGTCGGTGGGCAGTCCGTTGGCGACGACGGTATAGCCGTTCGGGGCGGTGACGTGGAAGGTGAACATCGCCTTGTCGGACGGGTGGTCGTTGCACGGGAAGACCAGGTGGGCGGCGTCGGCCTGGTTGGCCATGGCGAGCCCGTCGGTGGTGCGCACCCACCCGCCGTCCTGGCCCTTGGCGGACACCGGGTCACTGGTGTGCTGCACCGTGATCCGCGTCCAGTCGCCCCGCCGCAGCGGCTTGTCCGGCGTGACGACCAGATCCTCGCCGGCGCTGTCGAAGGCGGCCGGCCGGCCGTCGACCTCGACGGACTCGACCTTGCCGTGCGCGAAGTCGAGGTTGACGCGGTCCAGGTCGGTGGTGGTCCAGGCGTCGATGGTGGTGACGGCCTGCAGCGGCTTGTCGTTGCTGCCGGGATAGGTGAAGGAGAGGTCGTACGACGTCACGTCGTACCCCGGGTTGCCGAGGTACGGGAAGAGCCGGTCGCCGACGCCCAGCGGGACCGGCGGGGCGCTCGCGCCCAGCAGGGCGACGGAGACGGCGGAGGCGAGCAGGGCGGCGGCCCGCCGGTGCCGGAAGGGTCGGGTGGCACGCTGCGACGAGCGGCTGCGGAGGGTGAGCGGCATGGACCACCGCTACCAGCACACCCCGCACTCACGGAGCCGACGCGCGACCGATCCACTCGAAGGAGTTGGTCACTGGTGTTGCGCTCGGCCGACGTCGTACACGCCGGGCACGTTGCGCATCGCGCGCATCAGGGCGGGCAGGTGGGCCGCGTCGGGGAGCTCCACGGTGTAGGTGTGCCGGACGCGCTGCTGGCTGGGGGGTTCCACGGTCGCCGAGACGATCTCGGCGCCCTCCTGGGCCATCGCCTCGGTGAGGTCGGCGAGCAGATGGGGACGGCCGAACGATTCGGCGACCAGGGTGACCCGGCAGGCGGTGCTGTCGCCCCAGCTCACGGCCACCTCGGGGCGCCCGGTGCTCTTCATGTGCGCCACCGAGGCGCACTCCACGCGATGCACGGTGATCACTCCGCCGCGTACCGCGAAGCCGGTGACCTCGTCGGGCGGTACGGGGGTGCAGCAGCCGGCGAGCCGTACGGTCGCGCCGGGGCGGTCGGCGGCCACGGCGCTGGCGGTCCGGGGGGCGGCGCTGGGGGCGGTACCAGGGGCCGGGAGGTCCGGTACGGGGCGGCTGGAGGCAGGGGCCGGCAGCTCGTCGGTGCTGTCCGGGTGGGCTGCGAGCCAGCGCTGGATGGCGATCCGGGCCGCCGGGGTGTGGGCGTGCTCCAGCCACTCCCGGGAGGGCTCGGAGGCGGGGTCCTGACCCATCAGGAGCTGGACGGTGTCGCCGTCCGTGAGGACCGTGCTGAGGGTCGCGAGGCGGCCGTTGACGCGGGCGCCGATGCAGGCGTGGGCGTCCTCGCCGTACTGGGCGTAGGCGGCGTCGACGCAGGTGGCGCCCTCGGGGAGGCCGAGGGTGCCGCCGTCCGGGCGGAAGACGGTGATCTCGCGGTCCTGGGCGAGGTCCTCGCGCAGGGTGGACCAGAAGGTGTCGGTGTCCGGGGCGGCCTTCTGCCAGTCGAGGAGGCGGGAGAGCCAGCCGGGGCGGGTGGGGTCGGCGCGCTCGCCGTCGGCCGCTTCGTCGGAGGCCTCCGGTGCGGGCGCGTCGGCGGCCGGGGCGTAGGGGTTGCCGAGGGCGACGACGCCGGCCTCGGCGACCTTGTGCATCTGGTGGGTGCGGATGAGGACTTCGGCTACCTGTCCGTCGGCTCGGGCGACCGCCGTGTGGAGCGACTGGTACAGGTTGAACTTCGGAACCGCGATGAAGTCCTTGAACTCCGAGACCACCGGGGTCATACAGGTGTGTAGTTCGCCGAGGACTGCGTAACAGTCCGCGTCCTCGTTGACCAGCACGAGGAGCCGGCCGAAGTCGGCGCCGCGCAGCTCGCCGCGTTTGCGGCTGACGCGGTGGACGGAGACGAAGTGCCGGGGCCGGATGAGGACTTCGGCCGGGATGTCGGCCTCGCGCAGCACACCGCGCACCTCGTCGGCGATCCCCGCGAGGGGGTCGTCGGTGAGGGCCGCGTTCTCGGCGATCAGCTCCCGGGTGTGCTCGTACTCCTCGGGGTGCAGGATGGCGAAGACCAGGTCCTCCAGCTCGGTCTTCAGCGCCTGTACGCCGAGCCGTTCGGCGAGCGGGATGAGGACGTCACGGGTGACCTTCGCGATGCGTTCCTGTTTCTCGCGGCGCATCACGCCGAGGGTGCGCATGTTGTGCAGGCGGTCGGCGAGCTTGATCGACATCACCCGGACGTCGCTGCCGGTGGCGACGAGCATCTTCCGGAACGTCTCGGGCTCGGCGGCGGCCCCGTAGTCGACCTTCTCGAGTTTCGTCACCCCGTCGACCAGATAACGGACCTCCTCGCCGAACTGTTCCCGCACCTGCTCCAGCGTCACGTCGGTGTCCTCGACGGTGTCGTGGAGCAGAGACGCCGTCAGGGTCGTGGTCTCGGCGCCGAGTTCGGCGAGGATCAGGGTGACCGCGAGGGGATGGGTGATGTACGGCTCGCCGCTCTTGCGCATCTGGCCGCGGTGCGAGGACTCGGCCAGGACGTAGGCGCGGCGCAGGGGTTCGAGGTCGGCGTCGGGGTAGTGGGCGCGGTGCGCCTCAGCGACATGGCCGATGGCGTCGGGGAGTTTGCCGCGGGCCGCGTTGCCGAGCAGCGCGGCCCGGCCGAGCCGACGCAGGTCGATCCGGGGGCGGGCCTTCCTGCGGACCGCCGCCGCGGGCGCTGCAGGACCGGGCGTCGCAGGGTTCGTGGCCTCCGCACTCATGGGCACCTCCGGCTCGTGGACCGGCGGACGGGGCCCCAGGGCATACGAGGCTCAGGGATTGGCGACGTTCCCCCGTCCGTGCCGGTGCTTGATGCTATCGAGCCCATCACCCCTGATTGACCGGCTCCCGCCGAGCGTGAAACGGATCACCCCATCGAGCGACGATTTCGAGGTTTACGATTTTGCGCCACCTGTTCGGGGGGTGGCCGACGTTTCTCGCCAGTGGCGGCAACGCGGGCCGTGGATCCAGGTGTTGGACGACCGCCCTGACCACGGTTCCCGACGTGCGGTCAGCTCAGCGGGCGGCGTTTTCCAGCCAATCGGCGTCGATCTCGCCCGTGGCGACAATCACTGCGGGGCCGGTCATCTCGATCTCGCCGTCGGGCCGCTCGGTGATGACGAGCCGTCCGCCGGGCACGTCCACGGTGTACGTCGCCGGGGCGCCGGTGACCGTGGGGTCGGCGCCGTCGCGGCGGGCGGCGGCCACGGCGACCGCGCAGGCGCCGGTGCCGCAGGAGCGGGTCTCTCCGGAGCCTCGCTCGTGCACGCGCATCGCGACATGGCGGGGGCCGCGGTCGACGACGAACTCGACGTTGACCCCTTCTGGGTAGGCCGACGGGGGGCTGAAGGGGGGCGGGGTGTAGAGGTCGCCGGCGTCGGCGAGGTCCTCGACGAAGGCGACGGCGTGCGGGTTGCCCATGTTCACGTTCCGCGCGGGCCAGGTGCGCTCCCCGACGCTCACGGTCACGTCGCCCTCGGGGAGGCGGGCGCGGCCCATGCCGACGGTGACGTCCCCGTCCTTCGCGATGTGCACGGTCTTGGTGCCGCCGCGGGTGGCGACGGTGAGGTCGCCCTCGGTCACGTGGCCGGCGTGCTGGAGGTAGCGGGCGAAGACGCGGACGCCGTTTCCGCACATCTCGGCGATCGAGCCGTCGCCGTTGCGGTAGTCCATGAACCACTCGGCGTCGGCGGCCATCCCCTTGGCCTCGGGGTGCGCGGCGGACCGCACGACGTGCAGCACGCCGTCGGCGCCGATGCCGGCGCGGCGGTCGCAGAGGGCGGCCACGGCGGCCGGGGTGAGGTCCAGGGCGTTGTCGGGGTCCGGGACGATCACGAAGTCGTTCTCGGTGCCGTGGCCCTTGAGGAAGGGGATGCTCATTCTTCGAGGGTAAGGGAGGGGGAAGGGGTGGTTCGGAGGTGGTTCGGGTGCGGGCCCGGTGGGGGCTCGTCGCGCAGTTCCTCCCCCCACCTTCGGCTGGGGTACCCCCAGCGCCTCTTTCGGGGCGCTCCGGTGCGGGGCGTTTCCGGCGGAGACTTACGTCAGCGCAGGCGTACGTCGGCGCAGGCGAACGTCAGCGCAGGCGCGCTACGCGCCACACCGCCAGGACGACCACGATCGCCACCAGGACCACGTAGCCGATCACCACGCGCCAGTCGGCCTTGCGGCCCGAGCCCCTTGCCGGGAGGCCGGGCCAGGTGTAGCCGACCTTCCGCGCCGCCATCATGCCCCAGCCGGCCGCGCAGGAGCAGATCAGCAGGCCCAGCATCGCGATCACCGCGCCGCTGTCGCCGAAGTCGAAGGCGAGCGGGAAGGCGAACATCAGGGAGCCGACCGCGGCCAGGCCGACGATGGGAGCCAGCTGCCACAGGCGCAGGCGGCGCTGCGGACGGAGCTCCACCTCGACCTCGGGGCCGCTCGCGAACATCTCCTCCGGCTCGGGGCCGTCGGCGGTGACGCCGCCGCCCACCGTGTCGTCCGGACCGTCGGAGCTCAGTCGGCCCTCGGCCTCCACTGCGTCACTGGGCCCGACGGCGACATGCTCGGTGTCTTGTGCGGTGTCGCGAGGGCCGGCCTCCATCGCCACGCGCCCTCCCAACCTAGGACTCCACTTGCGATCGAAGCTCGATGATGGCACGGCGTCGGAGGCCTCGATGACCCGTGGCGCATCCCGATGCCATGACGTGATCAGGCTGTGACCGGTCGTTCGACCAACGCCAGGGCCAGCCGCGGAAGTTCCTCTCGGTCCGCCGCGGCCCCACTCAACCAGTGCACCCGGGGGTCGCGCCTGAACCATGAATCCTGGCGGCGCGCGAAGCGCTTGGTGGCACGGACGGTCTCGGCCCGCGCTTCCGTTTCCGTGCACTCGCCGGCGAGCGCAGCCAGGACCTGCTGGTAGCCGAGGGCGCGCGACGCCGTGCGTCCCTCGCGCAGCCCGTGCGCCTCCAGTGCGCGCACCTCGGCCACCAGTCCGGCCTCCCACATCCGGTCGACGCGCAGGGCGATGCGCTCGTCGAGTTCGGGGCGGGCCACGTCGACGCCGATCTGGACGGTGTCGTAGACCGAGTCATGGCCGGGCAGGTTGGCGGTGAAGGGGCGCCCGGTGATCTCGATCACCTCGAGCGCCCGGACGATACGGCGGCCGTTGCTGGGCAGGATCGCGCGGCCCGCCTCGGGGTCGGCGGCGGACAGCCGGGCGTGGAGAGCGCCGGAGCCGCGCAGGGCGAGCTCGTCCTCCAGGCGGGCCCTGACCTCGGGGTCGGTGCCGGGGAACTCCAGGTTGTCGACGGCGCCGCGGACGTACAGCCCGCTGCCGCCGACCAGGATCGGCCAGCGGCCCTCGGCGAGCAGGACGTCGATGCGGGCGCGGGCGAGCCGCTGGTACTCGGCGACGGAGGCGGTGACGGTCACGTCCCAGATGTCGAGCAGGTGGTGCGGGACGCCGGCGCGCTCCTCGGGCGTCAGCTTGGCGGTGCCGATGTCCATCCCCCGGTACAGCTGCATGGAGTCGGCGTTGACGACCTCGCCGCCGAGCCGTTGGGCCAGGAAGACGCCGAGGTCGGACTTTCCGGCCGCGGTGGGGCCGACGACGGCGATGACACGGGGGGCGAGGGGTGCGCTGCTCACCGCACCAGTCTCGCAAACCTCGGAAGCGGGTCTCGAACGAGTTACGTGACGGAGCGTGTCCGGCTTCGTTGCCCGTTGCGAGGTTCCCGCCATCGCCGCCGAGAGGCCGCGACCGGTCCGACGCAATCGGACGCACCGGGGTCACGCGGGATTTCGCTCGCACGAGTAACGTATGGAGTGGATATGGGCGTTTTTGCACGGTTCCTTGGGAAGAAGCAGAAGGCGTCGGAAGAGCCGAAGACGCCGGAAGAACCGGATGCCAAGGTGCCGGCCGGTGCCGAGCCGGACGGGCCCGGACCGGAGAACGCCGCGGAGGAGGCGGCCGGGACCGAGGCGGTGGCGAAGGGCTCGGGCGAGGACGACGACCGGGGCGCGGACGCGAGGACGGAGACGGAGCGCGCCGCGGCCGCCGCCGAGAGCACCGAGATCCCCAAGCAGCAGTCCGCCAAGGAGGCCGCCGACAACGAGGCCGGCGAGGGCGCCCGCACATAACGGCCCGCGAGGGACGCCATAGGGAAGGTAACCATGGGTCTTTTGGACAATTTGAAGGCCAAGCTCGCCCCGGCCAAGGACAAGGCCTCTCACTTCGCGCAGCAGCACGAGGACAAGGTCGACAAGCTCCAGCACGGCATCGACAAGGCCGCGCGGGTCGTCGACGAGAAGACCAAGGGCAAGTACAGCGACAAGATCCAGACGGGTACGGGCAGGGCCAAGGGCGCCATGGACCGGTTTGTGCACCCGGACGCCATGGGCGGTACGGCGCCCGGCCCCACCACCCCGACCCGGCCGGAGGGACCGCCGCCGGCTTCCTGAGCCGGGCGGGTCCCGGAGAAGATCGGCGGACGGCCGAGAGTCACCCGACTCCCGGCCGTCCGCCGTTTCGGCGCGCGTTCGGGGCCGGGGCGCGCTGCCGCCGACGCTCGTCAGGACCAGGTCGCCACCAGGTAGCAGACTCCGTACGGTGCGTCGTCGTAGAGGAGTGCCCCGGCGAGGCCCGCGTCCTCGGCCGCACCGGCGAGGACCTGCCAGGGGGCGCGGCCGGCGGCCTTGAGCCGGTACGCGAGGCCGGCGTCGAGGGCCTTGATCGCCTCGAGGTCGACCGCGCCGAGCGCCCGGGCCGCCTCGGCGTCGAAGGGGGCCGCCCGTTCGTCGAAGTAGCCCGGCGCCTTGAGCGTGCGGCAGGCGCTGGCGTCGCCCATGACCAGCATCGCCACCCGCGCGGCCCGGCCGGCGATCTCCCGGCCGGTCCGGACGCACCGCTCGGTCTCCAGGGGCTCGCCGACGCCGAGCCCCTCGATGGGGGCGTCGGCCCACCCGGTGCGCTCCAGCAGCCAGGCGCCGACGGCGAGCGAGGGCGGCAGCTCCCGTTCGGCGGCCGTGACCGGCCCACCGGGTGGGCCGCCGCCCAGCCGTACGTCGACCTCGACCCCGAAACCCCGGAACGTGCCCCGGCTGCCCTGGGGGAACACGCCCTGGCCCTGCTGGTCGGCGGGCCCCACCACCACCAGGAGGTCGGGGCGGGCGGCGGCGAGCACCCCGAGCGCGTCGGCGCAGGCGGCACGCGCGGTGTCCAGCTCGGGCGCGGCCCCTGCGGCCACCTCGGGGAGGATGACGGGCGGGCAGGGACAGACTGCTGCTGCGACAAGCATGATCGGCAGCCTACTGCGGGTACACGGGCGCGGGACCGCTGCTCCACGCCAGTTCCGCCAGCCGGTAGAACACCCGGTGCGTGGACATCCAGCCGTCGATGTGGACGTAGTACGCGTCCCCGTCCCCCACCCGGAACACCTCACGGCGCTGCTGGCGCAGGCCCGCGCGCGGACGGTGGGTGCAGGCGACCTCGTACAGGGTCGCCCGGGCCTGCTCCGGGGTGCCCTCGAAGCGGGTGACCTCCTCGACCTTGTAGAAGTCCCCGTTCCCGAACTGCACGACAACCACCCAGCGCGCCATGCTCCGCCCCCCGGCTCCTGATCGACGTGAGGAGTATGGCGGGTGTTCAGTGCGCGGCGCAGCCCCCGGTCGCCGCCGGCAGCGGCTCCGGCACGCCGATCTTCGGCAGGCCCAGCAGCACGCCCGCCGGCTTGGCCGGCTCGGCCGCGTTCCGCTTCTCCCAGGCGTCGCCGGCGCGGGTGCGCCGTACGCCGAGCACCGGGCCCTCGGCGAGGAGGTGGTGCGGGGCGGCGTAGGTGATCTCGACGGTGACGACGTCGCCGGGGCGGACGTCCTGGTCCGGCTTGGTGAAGTGGACCAGGCGGTTGTCGGGGGCGCGGCCGGAGAGGCGGTGGGTGGCGCCGTCCTTGCGGCCCTCGCCCTCGGCGACCATCAGCTCGAGCGTGCGGCCGACCTGCTTCTTGTTCTCGTCCCAGGAGATCTCCTCCTGGAGGGCGACGAGACGCTCGTAGCGCGCCTGGACCACTTCCTTGGGGATCTGGTTCTCCATCGTCGCGGCGGGGGTGCCGGGCCGCTTGGAGTACTGGAAGGTGAAGGCCTGCGTGAAGCGGGCCTCGCGCACGACGTGCATGGTCTGCTCGAAGTCCTCCTCGGTCTCGCCGGGGAAGCCCACGATGATGTCGGTGGTGATCGCCGCGTGCGGGATCGCGGCCCGTACCTTCTCGATGATCCCGAGGTAGCGCTCCTGGCGGTACGAGCGGCGCATCGCCTTCAGGACGGTGTCCGAGCCGGACTGCAGCGGCATGTGCAGCTGCGGCATCACGTTCGGGGTCTCGGCCATGGCCGCGATCACGTCGTCCGTGAAGTCACGGGGGTGCGGGGAGGTGAACCGGACCCGCTCCAGGCCCTCGATGCTCCCGCAGGCCCGCAGCAGCTTGCTGAAGGCCTCGCGGTCGCCGATGTCGGAGCCGTACGCGTTGACGTTCTGGCCGAGCAGCGTGATCTCGGAGACGCCTTCGGCGACCAGGGCCTCGATCTCGGCGAGGATGTCGCCGGTGCGGCGGTCCTTCTCCTTGCCGCGCAGGGCCGGGACGATGCAGAAGGTGCAGGTGTTGTTGCAGCCTACGGAGATCGACACCCAGGCCGCGTAGGCGCTCTCACGGCGGGTCGGCAGGGTGGAGGGGAACGCCTCCAGCGACTCCGCGATCTCCACCTGGGCCTCTTCCTGGACCCGGGCGCGCTCCAGCAGGACCGGCAGCTTGCCGATGTTGTGCGTGCCGAAGACGACGTCGACCCAGGGGGCCTTGCGCACGATGGTGTCGCGGTCCTTCTGCGCCAGGCAGCCGCCGACCGCGATCTGCATACCGGGGCGGGACGCCTTCCTGGGCGCGAGCCGGCCGAGGTTGCCGTAGAGCCGGTTGTCGGCGTTCTCCCGGACCGCGCAGGTGTTGAAGACAACGACATCGGCGTCGCCGTCCGACCCCTCCGGGGCGCGCACGTAACCGGCCTCCTCCAGCAGCCCGGACAATCGCTCGGAGTCATGGACGTTCATCTGGCACCCGTAAGTGCGCACTTCGTAGGTCTTGGGTGCCTGAACGTCCACTACCGGGCTCCGGTCGCTGCTGCTGGTCATGGGTCAAGGGTAGGCGGTCCCCGGAGACCGCCGCCCCGGCCCTTCCGACGGGGGCGCAGCGTCAGGCGAAGGCGAGCGAGCGGAAGGCGTTGCGAAGGGGGCCGAGGGGCCCGGGGTCCCCGGAGTAGTACAGGTTGTTGGTCAGCAGGACTGCCCAGCGGCCCTGCTGCGGAGCGACCCATGCGCTCGTTCCCGCGGAGCCGTGGTGCACCCAGATGTCGTCCGCCCCGGGGACGGTTCCCGGGTCCGGGTGCCAGAACAGTCCGCCGGCAGGCGTAGGGGCGCCGGTCCGGATCCGCAGCGACTCCTGGATCCAGACGGGGCCGAAGCCCGGTTGCCCGCCGTCCTGTCTCGGCTGCAGCAGGTGGCGGAGGAAAGCCGCGATGTCGGGGAGGACGGAGAACACTCCGGAGATGCCGCAGACTCCGCCGAGCAGGCGCGCCGACACGCAGTGGGCGGTGCCCTTCAGGCGGGCCCCCGTGATGTCGTCGAGTTCGGTCGGAGCGCAGCGGGCGGCCGCTTCGCCGGGCAGGGGGCCGTAGCTGGTGCGTGTCATGCCGAGGGGCTGCCACACGGCGGTGGCCGCGAGGACGTCCAGGCGCCGGCCGGAGAGCTCTTCGGCGAGGTAGCCGAGGACGAGAGCGGCGCGCTCGGTGTACTCCACGGCCTCCCCGGGCGGACGGCGCACGGCTTCGTGGAGGACGCCGGCGCGGATGCCCCGGGGGTCGGCGCCGTACAGGTCCATGAGGTCGGTACGGAGGGGGACGCCGGCGGTGTGGGTGAGCAGGTGGCGTGTGGTCACCCGGCCCAGGGGGTGGCCGCTCACCTCGGGCCAGAAGTCTCCCAGTTGCTCATCGAGGTGCAGCTTGCCGTCCTCGACGAGGGATCCGATGGACGACCACACCGCGAGGATCTCCGTGAGGGCGCCGACGTCGAAGACGGTGTCGTGCCGCATCGGCTCGTCGGGCCGGTCGGGGTCCAGGACACCCGGGGCGCCGATCACCATGCCGCCGGAGCGGTCTCCGACGGCCCAGACGGCGCCGGGGTAGACCTTGTCGCGGACACCTTCGCCGACGAGCTCGCGGATGCGGTCGATGTCTAGGTCGAGGGCCATGGTCTCCCGATCTGTCCTGGGCCGTGTGGTCTCCCGTCGCTCAGCGTAGTGAGGCGAGTGAGGAGGTCCCGGCTGCGCCACGGCCGGGCCTGGCGCGCCGTTCGCCGAGGTGGCACGCCTGCCGCCGTGGCCGTGAGCGGGTGACCGGGGCCCCGCCGACCGGCTGAGGTCGCGCGGCCAACCGGCGGGTTCTGCGTGCCGGTCACCGGGAGAAGGGTCCCCGCGGGGGTACGCATCGACAGGACCTGCGACGAGCGGAGCGCACGTGATCCGGGTACTGGTGGTCGACGACGAAGCCCTGATCCGCACGGGTTTCACGCACATCCTCGAAACGGCGAACGACATCGAGGTCGTCGCGGCGGTACCCGGTGGCCAGGCCGTGCGCACGGTGCGGGAGCTGGGACCCGACGTCGTCCTGCTCGACATCCGGATGCCGGACGTGGACGGGCTCACGATTCTGGCCGACCTCCGCCGCATGCCGCAGGCTCCGGTGGTCGCCATGCTCACCACGTTCGACACCGACGAGTACGTGGCCACCGCTCTGCGTTCGGGCGCCGCCGGATTCCTGCTCAAGGACACCGATCCCGAGCAGCTTCCGCACCTGGTGCGCACCCTGGCCGAGGGAGGGACCGTGCTGTCGTCCAAGGTCACTCGCCTGGTGGTGGGCGGCTACCTCGACAACAGCGTTCGTGAGCCCACCGCCGTTCGTCTCACCGCCCGGCTCACCGAGCGCGAACGTGCCGTGCTCGTCCTCATGGCCGAAGGACTCGCCAACAACGAGATCGGCGAACGGCTGCACCTGAGCACCGGCACCATCAAGGGCCATGTCACCAACGTGCTCGGCAAACTGCGGGTGAACAGCCGCGTCCAGGCGGCTCTCGTCGCCGAGCGCGCGGGCCTGCTCACTCCGTCGCAGGACGAGGGCGCCCGGTGAGCTCCCGACGGTCGTCAGCCGTCCTCCTCGACATCGGCTTCGTCGGGATCGCGCTGGCGGACGCCTGGGCTCACGTCGGAGTCGAGGACGAGCCGGCGGCTGCCTGCGCGTTGCTCGGCGCCCTTGCCCTGATGCTGCGTCACCGGCTCCCCCTGACGACCTTCGTCCTCACGCTCCCCACCGCCCTGGTCACCGATGCGGTGGTCGCCCCCATGGCCGCGCTGTACACGCTCTCCTCCCTCAACCGCCACCGCCTCCTGCTGGCCGGCTGCGCGCTGGCCTACGCGATCATCGACTTCCTGCCCTGGCCGTGGTCGTCCCTGGACGCCACCGAGTTGTCCCAGACGAACAACCTGTTCCACCTCAGCTACACCCTGGCCACCGCTGCCGCTCCCGTGTTCCTGGGCCAGCTCGTCCAGGCCCGACGCGAACTGTCGCTGCGGCTCGCCGACATCTCCGAGGCCCGCGAGCAGGAACGGCTGCTGACCGCCCAGAGCGTGCTGGCGAAGGAGCGCGCCCAGCTCGCCCGGGAGATGCACGACGTGGTCTCCCACCAGGTCAGTCTCATCGCCGTACAGGCCGGAGCGCTCCAGGTGGGCGGCCGGGACGCCGAGACCAGACAGGCCGCGGCCACGATCCGCCGCCTGAGCGTGCAGACCCTCGAAGAACTGCGGCACATGGTCGGCGTGCTGCGGGCCTCCGGCAGCAGGCCCACGGAGCTCACCCCGCAGCCTTCGCTCGCCGACCTGGAGCACCTGGTCGAGGCCAGCGGTATCGAGGCGAAGCTGGAGACCGACCTGCCCGAGGAGCTTCCGCCCACGGTCCAGCGCGCCGTCTACCGGACCGTCCAGGAAGCGCTGACCAACGTCCGCAAACACGCCCCCGGCGGCGCCGCGACCGTCCGCATCGGGCACAAGGACGGCGTCCTGCGCGCCACCGTCACCAACACGGCCCCCACCCGGCCCGCGTTCGCCCTGCCGAGCGCCCACCACGGCCTGGTCGGCCTCGCCCAACGCGCGGAGCTTCTCGGTGGCACCGTCACGTCCGGCCCCACGGCCCAGGGCGGCTACGAGCTCCGCCTCGAGCTGCCCCTTGAGCGGAACCGCTGAACGCCGCTGCCGGCACCACCGCCCGCCGGGTCGCCGGCCGCACAGCGCGGGTCCGCCCCCGCCCCGCGCCCGTGGGCTTCCCGCCCTCCCCCGTACCCCTGCCGGTGACCGCGCTCCGCAGACCTCCGGACCGTGGTCCGGTTCGGTGCCCCGTCGGGCGGCGCAACGGATGTCCGATGCCGGGCTCAGCCCGGGCCGCGCAGGCATGCCGGCCAGTCGGCGGGGTGGTTCCGGACACCTGGCGGATGGTGCGGCCGGGGGGCCTGCACCGACTGTGGAGCACGTGAGGCACGACGTGGCGTCGGGCGTTCCGTCCGCCGCTCCGTCCGCCCGCCGGCCGGGTCGTCGGCCCGGCCGATCGAGCGGCCTTCGTGCGGGTCTCACGCCGTCCGAAGCCATGCCGGGCCAAGTAGGAGGTCGATCCCATGTCGATCCACCTGACGTTCGTGTGCGCGCCCGGCGGTGACGCCACTCTGGATCCGTTCCTCGGCGACGCCCCCCTGAGCGAGCGCTGCCTGCGCCTGGCAGGCGCCGCGAGAGCAGTGCTCTCTCCTCACCAGGCGGCCGTCCGGGGGCCCTCGATCCGCTGCTCGCAGACTGCCGACGCCATCGGCCTGGCGGCGGTGTCCGAGCCGATGCTGCGCGATCTCGACGTGGGCAGATGGTACGGCCGCACCGTCGGTGAAGTCGCCGCGACCGACCCCGACGGCTTCAGCGCGTGGCGCACGGACCCGGATGCCGCGCCCCACGGAGGGGAGTCCGTACGCCAGCTCTGCCGCCGATCGGCGGACTGGCTGCGCGATGTGGCGCCCGACGCGGGGCACGCGGTGGTCGTCACCGAAGCGGCCGTCGTCCGGGCCGCGCTCGTCCACGCCCTGGCCGTCCCGGCGAGAACTTTCTGGCATCTCGCCGTGCCACCCCTGTGCGCGGTCTTCCTCACCCGGCGAGGCGGCTGCTGGGACGTCCAGTTCGGCTGCGTCTCCCCCCAGGAGTCCCGGCGACGGTTCCTCGCACGGCCCGCGGCGCTCGCGGCCGTCGACGGCGAGCGGTCGGCGCCGGCCCACCTGGAGGGCGGGCACCGCCCGAGGACCTCGCCGGAATCGATCCTCACCGGCTGCGGCTAGGGCCTGCCGACCAGCGCATTCGGGGACAGCGCACCCCTGAGGCCGTCCCCGCCGGGACGGGACACGTCACTGGTCCAGGTTCACGTCCTTGGTCTCCGGAGTGGTCAGGTAGACCGCCAGGGACACGAGGCACAGCACGAGCACATACCAGGGAAACCAATCGCCGTGACCGTGGTCGGTCAGCGCCTGGACGAGGTACGGGGCGGTACCGCCGAAAAGCGCGACGACGAGGGAATAGGGCATACCCAGCCCCACGGACCGCACCTGGGTGGGGAAGAGTTCGGCCATCGCGGTGGGCGCGACAGCCGCATAGCACCCGAAGAGCAGCAGGCCGGTGGTCATGATGGCCAAGAGGGTCCACGGCGATGAGGACAGCCAGGAAAAGAAGGGCACGACCAGTGCCACATAGCCGCCGGCGAAGACGCTCAGGAGCGGCTTGCGGCCGATCCTGTCAGAAAGGATTCCCAGGGCCGGAAGTGTCACCGTCATGGCGGCCTGGGCGACGACGGCCACCCACAGGGCGGAGGCGGCGGACATGCCGTAGGCGCTCTGCGCGTATCCGGGAAGATAGACGAGGAACGTGTAGTAGACGGTCGTCGCGCCGACCGTGAACCCGGCCACGCGCAACCCGCTGACAGGGTGCCGGCGGAGAACCTCCCACGTGGGGCGGCGCACTCGAAGGTCCTGTCCCATGAGGTAGGGGCCGGTCTCGTCGAGGGAACGCCGCAAGTACAGGGCGTAGAAACCGAGAACCGTTCCGCAGGCAAAGGGAAGCCGCCAGGCCCAGTCCCCCATTCCGGTCACGCCGACCTGACCGAGAATCAGCCGGCCGAGGACCGTGGCGGCCAGACTGCCCAGCGTCCCGGTGACATAGGAGAAGCTGGAGTAGAAGCCGCGGCGGCCTTGTGGTGCGACCTCTGCCAGATACGTCGCGGACGTCGCCATCTCACCGCCCGTCGACAGACCCTGAACCACGCGCGCCGCAAGCAGTAGTGCCGGTGCCACCGAACCGACTTGCTCGTATGTCGGGCACACGGCGATGAGCAGGCTGCCGCCCGCCATGAGCAGCATGGACAGGGTGAGTGCGTTGCGGCGCCCGTGCCGGTCGGCGAAGCCGCCCAGGACCATCCCGCCGAGAGGGCGGAACAAGAACCCGACCGCGAAGATCATCAACGTATCGAGTTGCGCGGCGCCGGAACGGCCGGAGGGAAAGAAGTGCGGCGCGAAGAAAACAGAGAAGATCACATATGAGTTCCAGTCGAACCATTCAAGTGCATGCCCGATGGAGGCAGCGACAACACCGCGGCGCGACAACGGACGATACCGGCCATCGCGAGTTCGATGACGTCGCGCAGGCCCGTTTTCGTGCGGCACGCGACCTCCTGAGGAAGGGTTGTTCTTTGCCGGCCCGCTATGAAGTCCCCAGCAGAATCATTTCGTTCGGAGTCCGCACTCCCGTACGTCTCTCCTCCAGCAGCGTCACGCCGTTCGCGAGGTCGACGAAAAGGTGACGGGCGCGCGCCGCGCCCCGGGCGGCGGCTTCCGCCGCCAGGCAGAGGGCCGCGATGCGCAGGCGGCTTGCGCCATACGGAGCGATCCCGTTGCGGCTTTCCCATGCCGACGCCGTCGCTTCGACGAACGAGGGAAGGACGGCACGGGCCCAGGTGCCCGGCGGCACCTCCGAGGCCCCTTGGAGACGGAGCTGGAGGAGACTGCCGGCCTCCTGAGCCATGGCCGGCAGTTCGCTCAACGGCACGGTTCGAGGCTGGAATTCGACGCAGGTCTCGTCAATGAACTTCCGAGCGAACTCGGTGAACCAGGAATCCGCGTCGGCGTCCACGCGGAGTACATGCGTCATCGAGGACGACAAGGCGGTCCCCATCGCGTGCTCCAGTGCACGATCGAAAACGTGATCGCCTGCAAGCTCCCGGCCGGCCACCACGCCGGGCGGGAGTACGAGGTCAAGGACGTCGGCTTGAGCGCCGTCGCCCCGGGCTTCCAGAGCCGATACCAACCGGCGTTCGAGGGCGGCAGCGATTCCACCGGCCCGGTCGCGCCGCCTCGCGCGGCGGATGCTGTCGCCGAGGTCCTCAGCCAGGGCGAACGTGGCGGTGAGCTGCTCACGCCCGTCGGGATCCAGCGCGACCGCGTGCCGGAGCGTCCGGACGAGGTCATGCGTGTGATCAAGCGCGTCGTCGGCGGCAACACCTGGTGTACGGACAAGGCCAAGGGTGTGCGACAGCACACGGAGGGAGACGAGCCCCCGCGTCAGAAGCAGGCGGACGAGGGTCGTGCGTGCGCGCCTCACGTCCTCGCCGACGTGGCGCCTCAGGGTGGCCGAATCCATCGCGTAAGGGTGCGGACTGCCCGGGACGGGCCACAGGTGCGGTCGTTCCGGGTCCCGGTCCGACATCAGCCAGAAGCTGCGGGAGGCGGCGCCGTGCCGGCCGAAGGTGAGGGTGCGCAGGACGGCGGGGTCCTGCACTTCCCGGTCTGTCGGGAGACGGTAACCCGGGCTGTCGCTCGTGATGCCGTTGAGCCAGCCGACGAAGGCGACCGCCTCCGCGGCCCGCACGCCCATGACCGGCCGTTCCGCGTCTCCCCGATCAGTGGGCGTTGCACCCGTGGCTCCGTCGGCACCCGGCCGGTCAGGGGGCGGGACGTCGCAGTCCAGCCGGAAGAGCCGGTAGAGGCCGCGCGTCACCGGGCGGACACAGATGTTGCCGCCCGCCTGGGTCCGCACCAGCTGACGCAGCTGACGCGTCGCCATCACACTGGCCATCAGACGCAGCCGGTCGCGGTCGGTGCCAGGACCGAGCGCCGACGCAAGGAGCCGGTCAAGGCGTTCACGTAGTTCCGGGGCGAGATGACAGCCCTGTTCCGCGCAGTCGAAGGCCAGGGACAGCGCGGTGACGCTGCCTGAGCCGAGGCACGCCTCGACGACGGCGTCAGCGTCCGATCCGATCACGTACAGGAGGGTGGACTCACGCCACCACACGTCGTCGACGGTTCCGGCGAGCAACCCGGAGCCTCCCACGTCATGAAGGTGCGCGGCGGCAAGATATTCCTGGAAGGTGTGGTGCGCGAAGGAGTACTGACCGCTTTCACGTTCCACCAGCAGCCCGCTCGATCCCACTTCGGCCAGGAATTCCGCTGCGGTCTGGGACGTGGTCATCCGGCGCAACATCGGTTCGATCTCCGCGAGAACCAGCGAGCGGGGCAGGTCGCGTACACGTAGGTCCATCATCGAGAACGCGAGGCGGCGGAGCAGGATCTCTTTCTGTTCGCCGCGAAGTTCACTGCCGATACGCTTGAACTCCTGCCTGCGCCAGAGAATGACCTGACAGATTTCGTCGTACAGCTGGGCCCGGCTGCCGGGCAGCGCGCCTCGACAGAAATGAACGTTGGCGATCATCGTCAGCAGCAGTGGGTTGATCGTCAGGTCGAGCAGGGAGGGGGCGTTGTGCAAGCGTGCGAGAAGATCGTCTGCCGCCGACTGCGCCTCGCGCCGGACATCCGGCTCCTCCCTCTCCGGGAAGTGCCGTAGGACCGCGAAATACCAGCTGCGGACGAACTTCGTCACCTGGTCGTCCGTGAGACTGCGTACTTGGAGGACAGCCGCCCCGTTGACGGGGGCGGCGAGGTAGCCCTGCGGACGGGAGGTGACGACGAAATCGTTCGCCGGGTACTGGGCGACCTGACGCTCCACCCAGGCGGCCATCACCAGCCGGTCCTCTTCCTTCGCCACTTCGTCCAGTCCGTCGAGCAGCACGACGCAGTCGCCGTCCCGGAGCCTCTGCTCGAACCAGCCGGTGGGCTCGTCCACCCCGCGTTCCAGCGTCGTCCTCACCAGATCGGCCAGGGTCACCGTTGCGGAGGCGAGCACCGCGGACACGTGATCGCGCAGGAACAGCAGGATGGGGACCGGGCGGCGGCGGCCTCGGGGTGCCTGACAGATCTGCCGGGCCGTCCGCCGGACAAGGGTGGTCTTGCCGCTGCCCGGAGCCCCCACTATCGCCAGGACCACGGGGCGATCACTGTCGAGGAACTCGTCCAGTCCGAGGCGGGCGGTCGCGTCCTGGGGAAAGCGGGCGAGGAAACTCTGCTCGACCCGTTCTGGGAGTTGACGGGCAAGCTTGAGGTCGATGTACACCTCGTCCAGTTCGGGGGCGTAGTAGCCCGGCGTCTTCAAGTCCTTGAGATAGACGAACCGCAGGCTGCCCAGCAGCGCGGCCCGGTAGCGGCGGGGAAATCGGGAGAGGCGCTGCCACAGCGCGTGATCGACCCGCTCGACGAGCCGATGCTGCCAGCGTTTCGCCACCTCCCGTGCGATCCCCCAGACGAACGCCGCCAACCCGAGCACGCCCTCGTAGACCAGGAGGAGAACTGCCGCGATCAGGGGATGGTTCGTCACCAGGTCCCGCCACAACCCGGCGACCACGGCAGGCGGCAGTACCGCAGCGATGATCAGCCCGACTATCTTGCCCGGCATAGGCCCACAACTCTCAGGGACGATGCAGCTGTTGGAGCGCGTGCTCGGCATGTGACCGAGCCGTATGCGGAAATTGCCCACGGCAAGCCGGCCGTCACCCGCTCAGCGGGTTAGCACATTCGTGCGCAGCGACGTCCCGGCGACCTCCGACTGTTCCGGAGCCCTGCCCGCCGGGAAACGCCGGGGCGCGGTGGCGGTCACCTCCGGCATGTGCTCGGGACGTGTCGCCGGTGCCGGCAGGGCCCGGTGTCCTCGGTTCGGAGCCGGTCGGGTCTGCCGGACCGTCCGCTTCCGACAATCACCGGTCATGGGTTCCGACGTCCTCCACGACATCATCGGAATCGGTTTCGGTCCGTCAAATCTCGCTCTCTCCGTAGCGGTTGGGGAGCACAACGCGGGTCTCGCGGCAGACGGCCGTCTCAACGCCCTGTTCCTGGAACGGCAGCCGCGGTTCGGCTGGCACCGGGGCATGCTGATCGAAGACGCCACGATGCAGGTCTCCTTCCTCAAGGACCTCGTCACCCTGCGCAACCCGACCAGCGACTACAGCTTCCTCTGCCTCCTGCGCGAACAGGGCAGACTCATCGACTTCCTGAACCAGAAGACCTTCTTCCCGCTGCGGATGGAGTTCCACGAGCACTTCGAGTGGGCCGCGGCCCGGGTCGCGCACCCGGTGTCGTACGGCAGCGAGGTGATCGCCGTGGACCCGGTGCGCGACGACGACGGGCGGGTGACGTTCTTCGACGTCACCCGCCGTGCCACGGGCCGCCCGGGGACGACCGTGACCCACCGCACGCGCAACATCAGCGTGGCGATGGGCCTGGAGCCGCATGTGCCGCCGGGGCTGGAACTCGCCGAACGGGTCTGGCACACCAGCGAGTTGATTCCGCGGGCCGAGCAACTGGCCGCGACGGGCGCGCCGGTGCGGCGGGCGGTCGTGCTCGGCGCCGGGCAGAGCGCCGCCGAGACGGTGGACTACCTGCACCGCACGTTCCCGGACGCCGAGTTCTGCTCGGTCTTCGCCAAGTACGGCTACACGCCCGCGGACGACAGCCCGTTCGCCAACCGGATCTTCGACCCGGAGGCGGTCGACGTCTACTTCTCCGCGCCGTCCGCGGTCAAGCAGTCCCTGCTGGACTACCACCGCTCCACCAACTACTCGGTCGTCGACGTGGACCTGATCGAGTCGCTGTACGCCACCACGTACCGGGAGAAGGTGGCGGGCCGGGAGCGGCTGCGCTTCCTCGACGTCTCCCGCGTCCGCGACGTCGTGCCCGGGGCGGGCGGCACCGGCGGCGGTCTCGACGTCACCGTGGAGTTCCTGCCCACCGGCGAACAGCAGACGCTGTCCGCCGACGTCCTGGTGCTCGCGACCGGCTACCCGCCCCGGACCTGACCGCGCTCATGGGCGACGCGGCCAAACTGTGCCTCGAGGACGACGGCGACGCGATCCGGGTCGGCCGGGACCACCGCGTCGAGACGGTGCCGGAGGTCGGGGCCGGCATCTACCTCCAGGGCGGGACCGAGCACACCCACGGGCTCACCAGCACCCTGCTGTCGACCGTGGCGGTCCGGGCGCAGGAGATCCACGGCTCCGTGCTGGCCGACCGGGCGACGGCGGCCTGACCCGCCCCGCCACCCCGCACTCCCGTGGCCCGGACGGTACGGTCCCGTCCGGGCCACGGGGCCCAACGCGCCCCGCGCACCGCCGACCGCCGCCTCGGACCGGCCGGGTCAGTACGGCCCGTGGGTCCAACGTCCGGCCGTCATGGTGGCGTGCACCGGCATCGCGCGGAGCGTGTCCGGGGCCGCCGTCAGGGGATCCACGTCCACGACCACCAGGTCCGCGGGGTCCCCGACCCTGATGAGCCGGCGTCCGCGGGCCGCCGCGGCCAGCGCGTCCCGGACCGGCAGGCACTGTTCCGGGTGCCAGGCGGGACGGTCGTCGTCGGTACGGGTGACGGCCGACGCGACGGCGAGCCAGGGGTCCAGCGGCGAGACGGGGGCGTCCGAGCCGAACTCCAGCCGTGCCCCGGCGGCCAGCAGGCCGGCGTAGGCGAAGGCGCGTGAGGTGCGTCCGGCCCAGTACCGGTCGGCCACGTCCCGGTCGTCCGTCGCGTGCCGGGGCTGCACCCCGGCCGTGACGTCCAACTCGGCGAAGCGCGGGAGGTCCTCGGGGCCGAGCAGCTGCGCGTGCTCGATCCGGCCGCGGCAGCGCACGGCCTCGAAGGCGTCCAGGGCCACGGTGTTGGCCCGGTCGCCGATGGCGTGCACCGCAGGTTCGATGCCGTGGGCGGCGGCCCGGCGCATGAGCCGTACCAGCTCGTCCGGTGCCGTCTGCTCGATGCCGTGCGCGCCGTCCGTGCCCTCGAGACCCGGGTAGGGATCGCGGCACAGCGCGGTACGGGTGTTGAGCGAGCCGTCCGTGAAGAGCTTGAGCGGGCCGACCCGTACCAGTCCGTCGGACGCGCCGATACGGGACCCGGTGCGCAGCCCGCGCGCCACGGCCGCGTCCAGGTGGCTCGGGTAGACGGCGGCCGACACCCGTACGGCCGGCGGAGCCTGTGCCGAGCGCCGCTCCCAGGCGCCCACGGTGTCGCCGTACTGGAAGTCGACGACCCCGGTGACCCCGCGTGCGGCGGCGGCCCGGCAGGCGTCGGCGACCCAGGCGTCCAGCGTCCCGTCCGGCACCTCGGGCAGGGCCGACAGGACCTCGTGCCCCTCCGCCTCCCGGACCAGTCCGGTCGGGTGGTCGCCGCGGCCGACCAGCGCCAGGCAGGGGGAGTTCAGCCACACGGCGTGCAGATCGGCGCTGACCAGGGCGACCGGGCGGTCCGGCAGGGCGGCGTCGAGGAGCCGCTTGTCCGGGGCGTCGGGCCAGAGCCCGTCCCGGAAGCCGTATCCGAACAGGACCGTTCCCACGCCGGGTGCCGTACGTCCGTGTGCGCGCACCCGGTCGGCCACCTCCCGCGCGGAGGCGGTCCCGGAGAGGTCGAGGCGGCGCCGCGCGCTCGCCCACTCGGCAAGGTGGACATGGGCGTCCCACAGGCCGGGCAACAGGATGCGCCCGTCCAGATCGACGACCTGCTCACCCGCGACGGCTGCGGCGGACCCCGCGGTGTCCTGCGCCGGGACGACATGGGTGACCCGGCCGTCCGCCACCCGCACCCCGACCAGCGGTCCGCCCGCCCCCAACCGCACCCGGCCGAGCGTCAGCACCGGCCTGCGCGGTGTGCCTGCGACCTCCGTCATCGAGCCTCCGTCCGCCCTCGAAACCGACGACCAAACAAACTTAGGATTACCTTACTCGGCCTTGATCGGTGCCGGCTGCTCCTGGGCCCGCCGAGTTCTTACGGAGATCTTTCGTGACCGCCGGGCGAGGAAAGGACCGCGCCGCCGGCGACGCAGATCCGGTGTGAGACCGAACCGGGTCCCACCTCACCGCCGGCGGCCGCTGCCGCCACGTCGACAGGAGCACAAGGGAAATGACGATGGGTAAGAAGCCGAAGGCCGCCGCGACGGTCGCCGTGATCATCGCCGGCGCCGCGTCTCTCGCACTGAGCACCGGTCCCGCGTCGGCGTACTCCGGCGGTACCCACGATGCCGTGTTCGTCCAGACCGACGGGGTGAACGGCAACGCCGTGGTGGCCTACGGCCGCACCGCGGACGGAACGCTGCACCAGAGCGGGGTGTACCGGACCGGCGGGCTGGGCGGAGTCCTCGACGGCTCGGCGGTCGACCACCTCGCCTCGCAGGGATCGCTGACGTACGACAGGGCGCACGGCCTGCTCTACGCCGTGAACGCCGGCAGCGACACGGTCACGGTGTTCGCGGTGCGCGGTGACAAGCTGATCCGTCGTCAGATCATGTCGTCGGGAGGCGAGTTCCCGGTCGGCATGGCCGTCCACGGCGACCTGGTGTACGTGCTCAACGCGCTGGGCGGCGGTTCCGTGCAGGGCTTCCGGAACGTGCACGGCTCGCTGGTGGAGGTGCCCGCCTGGCACCGCTCCCTCGGCCTGGACCCGGCCGCCACACCCCAGTTCACCCACACGCCCGGACAGCTCGCCTTCACTCCGGACGGCAGCGCGCTGGTGGTGACCACGAAGGCCGGCGCCAACACCATAGACGTCTTCCCGGTGGGCCGGTCCGGCATCGCGGCCCGTCCCGTGGTCACCGCCACCCCCGGCGCGGTGCCCTTCGGCTTCACCTTCGACGCCCGCGGGCGTCTGGTGGTGACCGAGGCGGGAACCAACTCGGTCGCCACGTTCCGGGTCGGTGCGGACCTGCGGCTGACCAAGGTCTCCGAGGTGGCGACCGGGCAGGCGGCGACCTGCTGGATCGCCCGCGACGGCGCGCACGTCTACGCCTCCAACGCGGGCAGCGGCACCCTGTCCGGCCTGCGCGTCGGCGCGGACGGCGCGCTCCGGGCCGTCGGCACCACCCCGACCGGCGCCGGGACGGTGGACTCCGACGTCTCCTCGGACGGCCGCTTCCTGTACGTGCAGACGGGCAAGGAGGGCGGCGTCGACGAGTTCCGCGTCGACCGCGACGGCTCCCTGGCCCGGGTGGGTTCGGTCGTCGTCCCCGACGCCGTCGGCGGTGAGGGCATCGCCGCCTCCTGACGGCAGGCTGCTCGCCGGCGTGCCCGGGGCCCGCTTCAGGTCTCCAGGACGGCGGCGAGCAGCCCCCGGTAGTCCTCGTCGCAGGGACCGCAGGCCCGCAGGTGCGCGGCGACTCCCGGCCAGTGCCGCTCGGGATCGTCTCCGGCGGCCCTGAGGTCCGCGTACACGTGGAGCAGGCGCAGGGCCTCCTCGCATCCCACGTCCCTCGGGTCCGTGGTCAGGAACCGCTCCAGCGACGCCCGTACGGAGAGCCGGTCCGGGTTCGTCATGACCGCCTCCCGGGGATCACGTCCAGGTAGCCGTGGGCCACGAGATGGTCGCGCAGCCTGCGCCGGGCGTCGAACATCGTCTTGTAGACGGCGTTCCGGCTGCTCCCCAGTTCCAGGACCAGCGCGTCCAGCGGTACGGCGTCCAGGACCAGCGCCACGAAGACCCTGCGCTGATGGCGGGTCAGCACCTCGTCCGCCGCCGCGCGCACGGCGGCGGCCAGGGCGCGTGCCTCGGACGACTCCGCGGGGCCGGCGCCGAGCCGGTCGGGCAGCCGGTCCCAGTCCTCACCGTCGAGTTCCACCCGCTGGGTGCTCCAGAAGTGACGGCCGATCTTCGCCGACACCTCGAGGACGACGAACCGGTAGGCCCAGGTGGTGAAGCGGCTCTCGCCCCGGAACTCATCGATCTTCCGGGTGATGGCGAGGAGGGCGTCCGCGGCGGCCTGGTGGGCGAGGTCGTCGACCTCGGGACCGTCGAAACCGTACCGGGAACGCCGCCTGGCCAGTTCGCGCTTGGCGATCCGCAGCAGATCGCCGTGCAGCCGGGCGCATGCCGCTTCGTAGGCCGCGCCGGTCGACGACAGTTCCCGCACCCAGGAGGCCGAGACGGGATCGAGGTCACGCGCACCGTCGGCAGGCGTCACGGCCGCGGTCCGCACGGGCTCGCCCTGTTCGTGTCCGACCACCGCCGCCATGCGCCCCATCGTAGACGCGCCGACTCCGCGCCGGGGCCGCAGTGTCTCCACCGGCAGGGTGTGGGAGAACTCGGCCATCCGCCTCGGCGGAGTGGTCGGAGACGCCCACGTGCCGTCGGCGGCGACCGGCCGTTGAGCAGGCCGATGACACCGCCGACGGCGAACAGGGCACTGCCGGCCGGGGCGATGGCGGGACGGCGGGACGGCGGGACGGCGGGGCAGCGGGACGGCGGGGCAGCGGGGCGGCGGGATGGATGAGCACAGATGCGCACTGTCTCCGGAGGGGCTGGACCGCCCGCGTTTCGGCCGCCCACGGCGTGACTCCGGTCGGCGGCCGTGATGGCATGTGGGCATGGAGTTGCGGGAGTTGCGGGCGTTCGTGGCGGTGGCGGAGGAGGGCGGGCTGTCGGCCGCCGCCCGGCGGTTGCATGTGAGCCAGCCCGCACTGTCCCAGACGATCAGCGGGCTGGAACGGCAGCTGGGGGTACGGCTGCTGGTGCGCGGGAGCAGCGGGGCGAAGGCCACCGAGGCCGGGACCGCGCTGCTGGGCGAGGCACGGGCGGTGCTCGCCCGGCACGACCAGGCGCTGCGGGTGATGGCGGGGTACGCCGGTCCGGGTGGCGGGGCGCTGCGCATCGGGATCCCCCTGGAGCTGCCGTCCGGACTGCTCGACCCGGCGCTGGCGGAAGTCGCCGAGGCCCATCCGGAGACCCGGGTGCAGGCCCGGCACCTGTCCACGGCGGAGCAGCTGGCCGCGCTGCGGGCCGGTGAGCTCGACGTCGGCTTTCTGCGGGAACGGCCGTCCGGGCCGGAGTTCGACGCGCTGCTCGTCGTACGGGAGAAGCTCGGCGTGCTGGTCGCCGCCGAGCAGGCCGCCGAGCTGGCCGGGCCCGACGGCATCCCGCTCGACGCGCTCGGGAATCTGCAGTGGGTCGGGTTTCCGCGCACCGGCAGTCCCGCCTGGTACGACGAGCTGACCGCGGTCCTACGCGGCCACGGTCTGGATCTCGGCCCCGAGGCCCCCGAGGGGCAGGCGCTGATCGCCGACGTGAAACTGGCCGCGGTCGCCTCCGGGCAGGCCTTCGCCCTGGCCCCGGCGGGCTGGCAGCAGCCGCTCCCCGCCCATGTGACCTGGTCACCGCTGGTCGGCCGGCCGCTGGTGCGGCGCACCTGGGTGGTGTGGCCGGCCGACTCCCGGCGCCGGGACCTGGGCCGGTTCATCGCCGCGCTGGACCGGTCGGTGCGGGAGTAGTACGGGGCCGCCCGGCCCACGGGCGGAGAGCCCACCGCGCGGGTGCGGGCGCCGGCGAGGTTCGTCGGCGCCCGCGCCCGCCGTGTGCGTCAGACGGCCGTACGGCCACCGTCGACCGGCAGGATCGCGCCCTGGACGAAGCTCGACGCATCGCTCACCAGGTAGGCGATCGCCTCGGCGATCTCGCGCGCCTCGCCGGGCCGGCCTGCGGGTGCCTGCGCGGCCAGGGCGTCCAGGTCGTCACCCATGGCGGCCGTGCCCTCGGTGCGGGTGGGACCGGGCTCCACGGCGTTGACCCGCACCCCCTGCGGACCGAACTCGGCGGCCCAGGACTTGGTCAGCAGGTTGACCGCGGCCTTGCTCGACGCGTACAGCGCCATCCCCGCCACGCCGTACTCGGCGACCATGGTGCTGACGTTGACAATGGCGCCCTGTCCGCGCTCGGCCATGGCCGGGGCGAGCTCGCCCACCAGGTAGAACGGCGCCTTCACGTTCAGGTCGTAGACGGTGTCCACCTGGTCGGCGGGCGTCTGCGCCGTCGGCCCGAACGGGAAGACGCCGGCGTTGTTGACGAGGATGTCGACGCGGCCGCCGCCCAGCGCGGTGGCCTCGCGGGCCAGGCGCCGCGCCGCGTCGGCGTCCCGCAGGTCGGCCGCCAGGAAGTCCGCCTTGCCGCCGCGCTCCCGGACGGCGCCGACCACCTGCTCACCGCGGTCCGCGTCGCGCCCCGCGACCAGGACGTGCGCGCCGCGCTCGGCGAGCAGCGTCGCGGTCGCGGCGCCGATACCGCTGGTCGCGCCGGTCAGCAGGGCCACGCGTCCGGTCAGATCAGCAGAACTCATGAGGGGTCCCTAAAGTGTGGAAAGTGGGGCGAATCCATCGTCCCGCCGCCTCGTCCGTGAGGCGACGGGAGTCCACAGCGGCAGCGGCGCTCCCGGGATTCCGTTGTCCTCATCGGCGGATCCGATGCCCCCCATAAGCGCCCCGCCCGGAGTCCGGTCCGGAGCACCGCCCACCCGGCACCGCCTCGTATCCGCCGGTCACGGCGGGGAGGCGGCCAGAGGCGGCGCTTAGGGCAGCTCTTCGCCGGGCGCATGGCCGTACCGCGACCGACCGCACACGTCCCGCGGTTGCACGACATGCAAGGCCCGGGTCCCCGGCGGCCCGAAGCCGTTCGGGCCGGCACCGATCGTCATGTGAGGCAGCAATGAGCGAAGCGAACACAGAACCGCACGCGGCACCGAACACAACCGGGGAAAGCAGCACGTACGACGTGATCGTCCTGGGTGCGGGACCGGTCGGGCAGAACGTCGCCGACCGGGCCCGGGCCGCCGGACTCTCCGTGGCCGTCGTGGAGCGCGAACTCGTCGGCGGAGAGTGCTCCTACTGGGCCTGCGTCCCCAGCAAGGCGCTGCTGCGGCCGGTCCTCGCGGTCGCCGACGCCCGCCGCGTGGACGGCGCCCGGCAGGCCGTCACCGGACGGCTCGACGACGCCGCCGTCTTCGCCCGCCGCAACCGTTACGTCACCGACTGGGACGACAGCGGGCAGGCGCTGTGGGTCAAGTCCATCGGCGCCGACCTCTTCCGCGGCCAGGGCCGGCTCGACGGGCCGCGCCGGGTCACCGTCGGCCGGGACGACGGCGCCCGGCAGACCCTCGTCGCCCGGCACGCGGTGGCCCTCGCCACCGGCAGCCGGCCCGCGCTGCCCGACATCCCGGGGATCCAGGAGGCCCGGCCCTGGACGAACCGGCACGGCACCGACTCCAGCACCGTGCCCGGCCGGCTCGCCGTGGTCGGCGGCGGCGGGGTCGGCGTGGAGTTGGCGACGCTGTGGCAGGGACTCGGGTCGCAGGTCACGCTGCTCGTCCGGCGGCGGCTGCTCCCTCGCATGGAGGCCTTCGCCGGGGAACTGGTCGCCCAGGGGCTGGCCGAGGCCGGCGCGGACGTGCGGATCGGCGTCCAGGTGACCGCGCTGCGCCGCCCGGACCCGGCGGGGCCGGTGACGCTCACACTCGACGGCGGCAGCGCACTGGAGGCCGACGAGGTCCTGTTCGCCACCGGGCGCACCCCCAACACCGACGACATCGGATTGGAGACCGTGGGTCTGACTCCCGGTTCCTGGCTGGACGTGGACACGACCTGCCTGGTCGACGGCGTCGAGGGGGCATGGCTGTACGGCCTCGGTGACGTCAACCACCGCGCGCTCCTCACCCACCAGGGCAAGTACCAGGCGCGGACGGCCGGTGACGCCATCGGCGCCCGGGCCGCCGGGCGGCCGCTGGACGACGGGGACTGGGGCGACCACGCCACGACCGCCGACCGGCACGCCGTCCCCCAGGTCTTCTTCACCGATCCGGAGGCGGGCGCGGTGGGCCTGTCCGCCGAGCAGGCGGCCGCCGCCGGGCACCGCGTCGAGACGGTCGACCTCGACCTGAACGCCGCCCAGGGCGCCAACCTCTACGCCGACGGCTACACCGGCCACGCCCGGCTGGTCGTCGACGTCGACCGGGACGTGCTGCTCGGGGTGACCATGGTCGGGTCCGGGGTCAGCGAGCTGCTGCACGCGGCCACCATCGCGGTCGCCGGCGAGGTCCCCCTGAAACGCCTCCGGCACGCCGTCGCACCGTTCCCCACGGTCAGCGAGATCTGGGTCTTCCTCGTCGCCGCATACCGACGGCAGCGGGAACAGGCGGACGCCGGCTGACTCCTCGCCGACCGACCAGGCGACCGCCCAGGGCCCGCCGCCGGAACGGGCAGTCGCCCAAGCGGGTCCGGCGAAGTGCGCTGCGGTTCGGCAGCGCCCCGAAGGGGCGCGGGGCTGTATCCATATGCGGCTCCGCCGCGTGGGCGCGACCAGCCACGACGGCGCCACAGACGAAAACGGCAGACGGCAGACGGCAGATGGCAGATGGCAGAGGCACATCGCGGCACCTCTCGCGGAGCGCTCAGCGCGGCCGCCCGGAGCCGACCACCGCCCGGACGGCCGTGCCGACCTGCTCGGCGACCGTCTCCGGGCTGGACGCGTCGAGCTTGCCGTCGAGGTGCGGGAACGCCAGGCCGTGGACCAGCGCCCACACCGCGGTCGCGAGGCCGTCCCGGGCCCCGCCGGGAAAGGCGTCCCGGACCAGGGTGTCGACGTCAGCTGCGCCGCATGGCCCACGGCGCCGAACCGAGGCTCTCCACCCGCCCGGTCTCCCACCCTCGTCTCCGAGCAACTGGTGGCGCGCTGCCAACTGCGCCGTTACCGGGGTTGCCGGAGGCGGCCGCACACCGCCGGCCTGCCCACCACTGACGGGACGGCCGACACGGACGGGCGGGCCGGATCCCTCCCGCCGCCGGGTTCGTCATCTGTGGAAGAGCTCGTTCAGGTCCGTCTGCGAGATCTGGTTCTCGGCGTAGGAGAAGGTCCCCCGCTCCGCCAGCTCTCGTGCCGCGGCGAGCAGTTGCGCGTACATCGCCCGGGCGATGCTGCCGCCCACGGTGACCCGGCGCACGCCGAGTTCGCGGAGGTCCGCCAGGGACAGGGCACTGCCGGTCAGGCCCATCACCACGTTCAGCGGGCCGTCGATCTCCCGCACCAGCGTGGCGATCGTCGCGGCGTCGGCCGCGCCCGGCACGAACGCGCAGTCGGCGCCCGCCGCGAGATACGCGTCGGCCCTCCGGACCGCCTCGTCGAGCGGGCCGCCGGTCAGCAGCACGTCGGTCCGGCCGACCAGGACGAACGGCTCGCCCGCCGCGTCGATCACCTCGCGCGCGGCGCGGATCCGGTCGGCCGCGAGCCCCGGCTCGTACAGCGGCCGGGAGCGGTCGCCCGTGAAGTCCTCGATGTTGCCGCCCGCGGCACCGGCCGCGAGCGTCGTCGCGATCGTCTCGGCCACGGTCCCGGGCGCCTCGCCGAACCCGTCCTCCAGGTCGGCGCTGACCGGGATGCGCACCTCGGCTGCGATCTCCCGGATCCGGCCCACCATCGTCGCGCGGTCGACCCGGCCACCGCCGTAGTCGTGGTCCGCGCGGCCCAGGGAGAAGGCGATGCCCGCGCTGGTGGTGGCCACGGCCGGGAAACCGGCCGACTCCAGGACGCGGGCGCTTCCCGCGTCCCAGGCGTTGGGGAGCAGGAAGCAGCCCTCTCGGTGCAACTCCACGAAGCGTGCGGCCCGTTCTCGGCGTTGAGTGTCCACGCCGAGCACTCTGTCAGCCGGCACCGACAATCAGGCGTCAGCGGCTCCGGCGAGGTCCAGGGCGATGTCGGTGATCATGTCCTCCTGCCCGGCGACCAGCTTGCGGCGGCCCACCTCGACCAGGATCGCCCGGGTGTCCAGGCCGTGCCGGCGGGCGGTGCGCGCGGAGGTGCAACCGGTGCCGGGGCGCAGGGTGCCGGACGGCGTACTGTCGTGCTCGTCCGGCACCCGCCGTCGCCGGCACCCGAAGGACGACCAAGGAGGAACTGCCCTCGTGACCTGCCGAGTCATCCTCATAGCCCCGGCTTTCACCCCCTCGCTGCGGCGGGCCCGCTTCGACGACGGCGACTCGATCGAGAAGCCCGAGGCGGTGTCGCTGTCCCTGCCGGCCGCGGGCGAGGAGGTCAGCTCCCCCAGCGTGCGCTGCCGGGAGACGGCGGCCGCGCTGGGTCTCGACGCCTCGGCGGAGCCCGAGCTGTCGGGCCTGGACGCGGGCCGCTGGCGGGGGCGGACGCTGGAGGAGGTCGGCACCGTCGAACCCGACGCGCTGCTCCAGTGGCTGACCGACCCGGAGGCCGCGCCCCACGGGGGTGAATCGGTACGGGAGTTGTGCGCGCGGGTCGCCGGCTGGCTGGACCGGACGGGCCTGACCATCGGCAGGACGATCGCCGTGGTGGAGCCGGAGGTGGTGCGCGCCATGGTGCTGCACGCGCTGGGGGCGCCCGAGGCCGCGTTCTGGCGCGTGGACGTCCCGCCGCTGTCGGCGACCGAGATCACGGGCGGGCCCGGGCGCTGGAACCTGCGGCTCGGCCAGGTCGGCGGGTAGACGTCCGGCGGCCGGGGATGTGCGGCGCGGCGCCGGAAATGCGGTGGAGCGGTGCGCCCCGTCCTGCCTAGGGTCGCGCCATGACCACCCGCACCTTCCGCGTCACCGTCCGCGGTGTCTTCGACGGCCTCACCTCCGAGCAGCGCGCCGAACTGCTCTCCCGGGCCGCCGAGCACGACGTGCTGCGCGCGGCCTTCACGCCCGAGGGCCACCTCAGTTACGACATCACCGCCCGCCCGGCCTTCACCTTCCGCTTCCAGGACACCGGGGAGGAAGAGGAGGACATCCTGGTGGCCACCGAGCGCGCCGAGGAGGCGGCCAGGGCGTGGCTCACCGAGCGCGGCTACGGCTACAAGAACCTCAGGTCCAGCGCGGAGGACCTCTCCCAGGCGCCCCTCGGCAAGCGGCAGCGCCGGGCCGCGGCTCGGCAGCAGGACTGACTCCGCCCTCGGGGAAACGGCCACGGCGGCCTGAAGTCGCCGTGGTTCAGGTCACGTCGGGATGTGGCCGGATTGTGGGGAGCCTGTGCCCCGGCCGTGGCATGCTCGGGGCCACACCGAGTTACCGGCCGGTTCTACTCAGCGGTAACCATGATCGGTACCTCTTCGTCACCCCCCACCCTCAGGACTGACCTTGCGCAGACGCACAAGGCTCGGGCATGCCCTCATGCCCGCCTTCGCCGTGACCACCCTCCTCCTCGCCGCCGGCTGCGCCTCGCCGCGGCACCAGGCCGCCGCCGACGGCCACGCCCGGGAGGTCGCCCGGGTCTCCGACGACTCCACCGCCGCCGCCCGCGCGGACGGCCGGACGCTCGCCGTGGCCGCCGCTCCGGCCGCTGCCGCGACCACGGCCGCGGGCTCGGCGAGTGCGGGCCGGCCGGCGCACCGCACCACGCTCACCGTCAGCTCGTACGACAGCAGGACCCGACGGGCCGTCATATCCGCGGCCACAAAGGGCAATTCGCCGGGCCGCTCGGCCGGCGGTTCCGTGGGCGGTTCCGCGGGCGGTTCCGCGGGCGGTTCCGCGGGCGGTTCCGCGGGCGGTTCCGCGGGCGGTTCCGCGGGCGGTTCCGCGGGCGGTTCCGCGGGCGGTTCGGCGGGCAAGGGGAACGCGGCTTCCCCGGCCGTCTCCTCCAGCCCCTCGGCGGCGCCGTCGGCATCGGCCTCCGCCCAGCAGGCCGCCGTCGGTGACGTCATCGCCAGCGCCCCCGCGCCCGGCGCCCCGGACGGACTGCTGGCCAAGGTGACCAAGGTTCTCGGCGAGACCGACGCGGGCACCGAGGTGCAGACCGAGCCCGCCACCCTCGACGCCCTGCTCGGCGACGACACCGCGAAGGGCACCGTGCCCGTCGACCCGGCCGCCTTCGACGTCGACAAGCTGCTGCCCGACGTCAAGGTCTCCTGGTCCAGGTCCGGTGACGTGCACGTCGGCCCCGAGGGTGCCACCGTGCCGCTCGGCAGCCTCCGCCTGGACGTCAGCACCGAGGTGCCGGCCGCCGAGGGTGCGCCGGCGTCCGCCGCGGCCTCGGTCTCCGGCTTCGTCCAGGTCGCCCCGCAGGTCGACTTCGCCTACGGCGGTGCGGGCACCGGCACCGCACCCGGCTCCGCCTACCTCGGCGTCTCCGGCGACTGGGACTCCGGCTGGACGGTCAAGGGGCGGGCCGGGGCCACGGCCACCCCGCTGCGCATCCCGTTCGCCAAACTGCACGCCGACCCGGTCCTCCAGGTCGGCGCGGTCCCCGTCGTCGTCAACCTCGACCTGACCTGCTACCTCCAGGTGAGCGGCGACGGGAAGATCACGGTTGACGTGGAGCAGAACCTGAAGGGCGGCTTCAAGGCGGGCGGCACCTTCGGCACGGCCCAGGGCTGGACGCCGGTCAGCAGCTCGACCATGACGAGCACGCCGGTGCGCACCTCGGTGACCGCCGCGGGAAGCGTCAGGACCACGCTGGGCGCCGAGGCCTCCGTCGGCCTCTACGGCAGCGTGGGCGTCACCGCCGACCTGGCGCCGTACCTGCGCGGCGAGGCCACCGGCACGGTCACCGCCACCTCCGCGACCCCGGGCGCGGACGTCCAGGGCTCCTGGAGCCTGTACGGCGGTGTCGACCTCTCCGGCACCCTGCGCCTCCAGTTGTCGGTCTTCGGCACACCGGTGCTGGAGCGGGGCATCCCGCTGGGCGCCCTGCACCGCGAGTGGAAGCTGGCGGGCGGCACCCTCTGATCCCGGGTCAGGCCGCGCCGCCCGGTATCCAGCCCTGGCGGCGCAGCACCGCCGAGACGTCCGGTGCCCGGTAGTGCTCGCCCTTGAGCACCTTGCCGTCGGCCCGGCGGGCCACCTGCCCGTCGGGCCCGAGCTTGCTCATGTTGGACCGGTGGATCTCGGCGAGCACCGCGTCGAGGTCGATCCCGTGCACCAGCGCGGTGCCGTACGCCACGTAGACCACGTCCGCCAGCTCGTGCGCGAGCCGGTCGAGGGGCCCGCCGACCGCGACCTCGGCGACCTCCGCGGCCTCCTCGGCGAGCAGTTCCCCCCGGTGCGCGGCCAGTTCGGGGGACACCTCGGTCGGCGTGGTGCGGGCGTCCAGGCCGAAGGCATGGTGGAACTCCCGGACGAGGCGGGCGGGCGAGGTACCGGTCGAGGCACCGGGGACGGAACTGGTCATGCGAACGACTGTAGCGGCCGCCACTGACAGTCCCGGTCCGCCGCCGTACCCCCGGCCCTGGTCAGGACGGTGACCGGCTGGCAGGATCGCGCGCATGTCCAAGCTGCTCCCCCGTATCGGCAGACGCCGCGCCCTCCAGTGCGCGACCGCCGGCGTCGTCGCGTTCGGCCTGCTGCTGTGGTGGCTGCTGCCGCTGGGCGAGAAGCCGCCGACCGGGACGATCGTCTTCAGCACCGGAACGCTGCGCGGCGTCTACCAGGAGTACGGCACACGGCTGCGCACCGAGCTGGGCAAGGACATGCCGGGGCTGAAGGTGAAGCTGGTGCAGAGCAACGGGTCGTACGAGAACGTGCGACGGGTGGCGACCGGCCAGGCCGACTTCACCATCGCGGCGGCCGACGCGGTGGAGACGTACGAACTGAACGACGCCAAGGGCGCCGGACAGCTGCGCGGGGTGGCGCGGCTCTACGACGACTACGTCCAGCTCGTCGTACCCGGCGACTCGGGCATCACCAGCGTCACGCAGCTGCGGCACAAGCGGGTGGCGATCGGGCTGCCCAACTCCGGGGTGCGGCTGATCGCCACCCGGGTGCTCAGGGCCGCCGGGGTGGACCCGGCGAAAGACATCACACCGGTGTCCGACGGCATAGACACCGGCCCGGACCAGTTGCGGCGCGGCAAGATCGACGCGTTCTTCTGGTCGGGCGGTCTGCCCACCAAGGGGCTGCTGGACCTGGCGAAGAAGTTCAGCTTCACGTTCGTCCCGATCGGCGGAAACCTCGTCACCAGGCTGCACACCGAGGGCGAGGCCTCGCTCTACTACCGGGCGACCAACATGCCGGAGTCGGCGTACCCGTCCGTGCAGCAGGGCACGGCGGTGCCCACGATCGCGGTGTCCAACGTCCTGATGACCCGCAAGGACGTCGACCCGCGCCTCACCGAATGGGTGACCCGTACGGTCATCAAGAGCCGCGACGACATCGGCAACCACGTCCACTCGGCCCAACTGGTCGACCTGCGCACGGCGATCTACACGGACCCGCTGCCCCTGCAGGAGGGGGCGAGACGGTACTACCGCTCGGTGAAGCCCTGAGCTCAGCTTGCGGCGCCCCGGCCCGAAGCGCCCCAAAGGGGCGGGGAACTGCGCGACCGGCCCCCACCGGCCGGCACCCGATCCACCACCGCACCCACCCATCCGTCTCCCACCCAGCCGTCACCGACTCCGCGGCACCGAAACCGTCACCCGCAACCCCCGCGGCTCATGGTGCTCGTACGACAGCGAACCCCCACCCGCCGCCAGCAACGCACGCGTGATCGACAATCCCAGCCCCGACCCCTTCACGTTCTGATGCCGGCCGCTCCGCCAGAACCGGTCCCCCACGCGCGCGAGCTCCTCGTCCGTCAGCCCCGGCCCCGAGTCGGTCACCACCACCGTGGACACGGCACCGTGGGCGGCCACGGTCACCTCCACCAACCCCCCCTCCGGCGTGAACTTCACCGCGTTGTCGATCACCGCGTCCAGCGCGCTGGACAGCGTGATCGGGTCGGCCCACCCGGTGGTCGGCGCGCAGTCCCCGGTCAGCCGGACCCCTTTCGCCGCGGCGGCCGGTGCCCACGCGGCGATCCGCTCCTCGGCCAGCCGCCCGAGGTCGGTCAGCATCAGGTCCGCCTCGGCGTGCTCGGCCAGCGCCAGGTCGAGCAGGTCGTCCAGGACCTGCGTGAGGCGCTTGCCCTCGGTGCGGACCGAGGCGATCTCCTCGTTGCCCTCGGGAAGTTCGAGGGCGAGCAGTTCGATGCGCAGCAGCAGCGCGGAGAGGGGGTTGCGCAGCTGGTGGGAGGCGTCGGCGACGAAGGCCCGCTGCTGCTCCAGCACGTCCTCGACGTTGTCCGCCATCTCGTTGAACGCCCGGGCCAGCCGCCTGAGTTCCGGCGGACCGCCGGCCGCCGCGACCCGGGACTTGAGCCGGCCGCTGGCGATCGCGTGCGTGGTGGCGTCGAGCACCCGTACCGGCCGCAGCACCCAGCCGGTCAGCCGAAGCGCCGCGCCGACGGCGAGCAGCATCGCCGCGCACTCGCCGACACCGATGACCAGCCAGGCGCGCACGGTGCGCGAACGCATCGGACCGGTGGGCGAGTCGGTGACCACCACGGCGACGACGTCACCGTCCCGGATCACCGGCGAGGCCACCACCAGCCGGCTGCGCTGCCAGGGCCACACCTGCGCGGGATCGTGGCTGCGGCGGCTGAGCAGGGCCTCGTCGAAGGCCTCCCGGACCTCACCGGTCGTCGGCAGCACCCAGTCGTCGGGCGCGTTGGCCATGGAGGAGGCGTTCCGGTAGAAGACGCCCGCGCGGATGCCGTAGACGCCGTAGTAGCTGGCGAGTTCGCGGCGCAGGGTCTCCAGGCGGTCGTCCGTGCGCATGGGGCGCGCGGAGGTGGGCGTGTCGGTCACGAACTGGGCCAGGGCCGCGAACCGCGCGGTGTCGTCGATACGGTCGACGACGACCTTCTGCTGCTGCGCGGAGGCCGTGCTGACGGCGAGCGGAACGCCGAGGGCGAGCAGCACGGCCGCCATCAGGACGATGAGCAGCGGAAGGAGACGCGTGCGCACCCGTCCCCGCTACGCGGCCGGGGCGACGAGCCGGTAGCCCACGCCGCGTACGGTCTCGATGAGCGCGGGCATGCGCAGCTTGGCGCGCAGGGAGGCGACATGCACCTCCAGGGTGCGGCCGGTCCCCTCCCAGCTGGTGCGCCAGACCTCGCTGATGATCTGCTCCCGGCGGAAGACCACACCGGGCCGCTGGGCGAGCAGCGCCAGCAGGTCGAACTCCTTGCGGGTGAGCTGGACGACCTTGCCGTCCACGCTGACCTGGCGGGTGGGCAGTTCGATGCGGACGGCGCCGAGCCGCAGCGCGCTGTCGCCGTCGGCGCCTGCGTGGCCGTCCTCGTGGTGGGTGCGCCGGCTGACGGCGTGGATCCGGGCGAGCAGCTCCCCGGTGTCGTACGGCTTCACCACGTAGTCGTCGGCGCCGAGGTTGAGGCCGTGGATGCGGGAGCGGACGTCCGAGCGGGCCGTCACCATGATGACCGGGGTACTGGTGCGCTTGCGGATCTTGCCGCAGACCTCGTAGCCGTCCTGGTCGGGCAGGCCGAGGTCGAGGAGGACGACGTCGAAGCCGTCGCTCTCGGGAACGAGGGCGCGCAGGGCCTCCTCGCCGCTGCGGGCGTGGGTGACGGAGAACCCGTGCCGGGCCAGGACCGCGGAGAGCGCGGCGGCGACGTGGTTGTCGTCCTCGACGAGCAGCAGTCTCATCCCGGCCCCCTCCGGTTCAGCGGTCGTACGGTCGTGGTTCGTCGCCGGCTTGTCTGCGGAAAACCCGCGCGTTGTTGAAAACGTGCACGCGCGCGTGCACGAGGAGCAGTCACGCTGATGGACGCCGACGGCGTCAAGTGGGTTCCGGTGGCGGGCGGGTTCCGTTACGCGGCCGATACCCGGGCAGCCGCCGGCGCTACGACGCGTGCCCGATTGCTATCGGATCGTGATGCTCAGATCTCCCTCAGATGTAATGACGCTGGTCATCCGCTCTCACTACATTCCTGCGAAACCGATGAGGACGGAGCCCGAAAGCGATGACCGAAGTATCGGTGGCCAAGGAAGACGCGGCCGCGACCGGCGAACTGGTCGTCCTGAAGAGCGTCAACAAGCACTTCGGCGCGTTGCACGTGCTCCAGGACATCGACCTGACGATCGCCCGCGGTGAGGTCGTCGTGGTGATCGGGCCCTCCGGGTCCGGGAAGTCCACTCTGTGCCGCACCGTCAACCGCCTCGAGACCGTCGACTCCGGAACGATCACCATCGACGGCAGGCCGCTTCCCCAGGAGGGCAAGGAGCTGGCCCGGCTGCGCGCCGACGTCGGCATGGTCTTCCAGTCCTTCAATCTCTTCGCGCACAAGACGGTGCTGGAGAACGTGATGCTCGGGCAGCTCAAGGTCCGCAAGACGGACCGGAAGCAGGCCGAGGAGAAGGCCCGCACCCTGCTCGACCGGGTCGGCGTGGGCACCCAGGCCGACAAGTACCCCGCACAGCTCTCCGGCGGCCAGCAGCAGCGCGTCGCCATCGCGCGGGCGCTGGCGATGGACCCGAAGGTCATGCTCTTCGACGAGCCGACCTCGGCGCTCGACCCCGAGATGATCAACGAGGTCCTGGAGGTCATGCAGCAGCTGGCCAGGGACGGCATGACGATGATCGTCGTCACCCACGAGATGGGCTTCGCGCGCTCGGCCGCGAACCGGGTGGTCTTCATGGCCGACGGCCGGATCGTCGAACAGGCCACCCCGGACCAGTTCTTCAGCAACCCGAGCAGCGACCGGGCCAAGGACTTCCTGTCGAAGATCCTGCACCACTGAGGCGCGGCAGGCCCCGCTTCCTTTTCGCAGACGTCTCCCCAGACGTCTCCCCGGCGTGTTCAAAACCGTCTTCGAAGTCGTCTTCAAAGCCGTCTTCACCACAACGAGGGATGTTCATCATGCAGCTCCGCAAGGTCACCGCAGCCTCTGCCGCCGTGCTCGCGCTCGCCCTGTCCGCCACGGCGTGCGGCAGCGGCGACAAGGACGACAACGGTTCCTCGGGCGGCGGCAAGATCAAGGTCGGCATCAAGTACGACCAGCCCGGCCTCGGCCTCCAGGAGCCCGACGGTTCCTTCTCGGGCTTCGACGTGGACGTGGCCACCTATGTCGCCGGCCAGCTCGGTTACAAGCCGAACCAGATCGAGTTCGTGCAGACCAAGAGCGCCGACCGGGAGAACGCCCTCGCGCGCGGCGACGTGAAGTTCATCGCCGCCACCTACTCGATCACCGACGAGCGCAAGGCGAAGGTCGACTTCGCCGGCCCGTACCTGCTGGCCCACCAGGACCTGCTGGTGAAGCAGGACTCGACCATCGCCAAGGGCGCGGACCTCAACGGCAAGAAGCTGTGTTCCGTGACGGGTTCGACCTCGGCGCAGAACATCCAGAAGACGATCGCCCCGAAGGCCAACCTCAAGGAGGTCGGCACCTACTCGGAGTGCATCGCCGGCCTGCAGAGCGGCTCCGTCGACGCGGTGACCACGGACGACTCGATCCTCGCGGGCTTCGCGGCGCAGGACAAGTACAAGGGCCAGTTCAAGCTCGCCGGCCTGAAGCTGAGCAACGAGAACTACGGCATCGGCGTCAAGAAGGGCGACTCCGCGACCGTCGACAAGATCAACAAGGCGCTGGAGAAGATGGTCAGCGACGGGTCCTGGGACAAGGCCGTCACCAAGAACTTCGGCCCGGCCGACTACAAGAACGAGCCCGCCCCGAAGATCGGCGTGATCGTCAAGTAAGGCCTCGCGCAAGGCGGAACCGCACCCCGCGCGGGTCGCGGGGATCCGCCGACGCAGGGATCCGGCAGGCCATCGCACGGTTCCTCGCGCGCGCCGCCGCCACCGCTTCCCGGCGGCGGCGCGCCATGCCCCCACGTACGCCACACACCCGGAAGCGCGGGAGATCGTGTTCGACTTTCTTCAAGGCTACGACGTCCTAGGGGCGTTCTGGACGACGGTGAAACTGACCGTCTTCTCCGCCGTCGGCTCCCTGGCCTGGGGCACCCTGCTGGCCGCGATGCGGGTCAGCCCGGTCCCGCTGATGCGCGGGTTCGGCACCGCCTACGTCAACATCGTCCGGAACATCCCCCTGACGGTCATCATCATCTTCACCTCGCTCGGCCTCGCCGACATCTTCGGCGTGACGCTGGGCGCCACCGACTTCAAGGTCCAGGGCTTCCGCCTCGCGGTGCTCGGCCTGACCGCCTACACCGCGGCCTTCGTCTGCGAGGCGATCCGCTCCGGCATCAACACCGTGCCGGTCGGACAGGCCGAGGCGGCCCGCGCGATCGGGCTGAACTTCTCGCAGACCCTGCGGCTGATCGTGCTGCCGCAGGCCTTCCGCGCGGTGATCGGCCCGCTGGCCAACGTCCTGATCGCGCTGACCAAGAACACCACCGTGGCGGCCGCGATCAGCGTCGCCGAGGCCGCGGCCCTGATGAAGACGATGATCGAGAACGAGGCCCAGACGCTGGCCGTCGGCGCGGTCTTCGCCTTCGGCTTCGTGGTCCTGACCCTCCCGACCGGCCTGTTCCTCGGCTGGCTGGCCAAGCGCCTGGCGGTGAAGCGATGAGCTCCGTCCTGTACGACGCCCCCGGGCCCCGCGCCAAGCGGCGCAACGTGGTCCTCTCCGTCGTCTTCCTCCTGCTCCTCGCCCTCGCGGTCTGGTGGGTCTGGCAGAAGATGGACGACAAGGGCCAGCTGAAGTGGGACCTGTGGCAGCCGTTCACCACCTCCGACGCGTGGACCACGTACCTGCTGCCGGGCCTCGGCAACACCCTCAAGGCGGCCGCGCTCGCCATGGTGATCGCCCTTCCGCTGGGCGCGGTCTTCGGCATGGCCCGGATGTCCGACCATGCCTGGGTGCGGATCCCGGCGGGCTGGATCGTGGAGTTCTTCCGATCGATCCCGGTGCTGCTGCTGATGCTGTTCGCCCAGGAGTTCTACGTCCGCTCCACCGACGTCGGCAGCGACGAACGGCCGCTGTACGCGGTCGTCACCGGCCTGGTGCTCTACAACGCCTCGGTGCTCGCCGAGGTCGTACGGGCCGGCGTCCTCGCGCTCCCCAAGGGGCAGACGGAGGCGGCGTACGCCATCGGGCTGCGCAAGGGGCAGACGATGGCGAGCATCCTGCTGCCGCAGGCGGTCACCGTGATGCTGCCGGCCATCGTCAGCCAGCTCGTGGTGGTCGTGAAGGACACCGCGCTGGGTGGTGTGATGCTGCAGTTCACGGAACTGCTCACGGCCCGCGGCACGCTGGCCGCCAACTACGCCAACGTGATCCCCAGCTTCGTCGTCGTCGCGGTCATCTTCATCGTGCTGAACCTCGCGCTCACCACGTTCGCCTCCTGGCTGGAGAAGCGGCTGCGGCGCAGCAAGCGGGGCACCGGCGCGGTGCTGGGCGCCGAGGACGTCGACGACCTGAACGCGGTGGAGATCAGCGGCACCTTCGCGACCGGGGCGGGCGGAGCCAACGCCTGACTCCCGGTCAACCCGAACGACACACACGGAGGCAGCGGCCGTACGGGCGCTGCCTCCGCCGTTTTCCGGTGCGCCACGGCATCCGCGCGCCCGCCATGCTGACGTGTCCCCGGGTGCGCCGCTTGACCGGGTGGCGCCCAGTCTGTTGCATACGTTCTGTGATCGTGCACCCTGCTCCAACCACTTGTTCATCCAGGACCTGGCTTCCGGGTCTGCTCGCAGGGAAGCAACGGTGCCGGACAGCGCCGGTGAGACGTGCCGAGCCCCGCGTCTGCGAGATGATCCGGAAGGCAGGCCCCGGGTCCGTCGGGACGTGCGTACGGGCAGGGGGCGCCGCGCCGTGGACCCGGTGATCATCGTCGGCGCGGGACCCGTAGGGCTCACGCTCGCCCTCGCGCTGGCCCGCCAGGAGGTGCCGTCCGTCGTCCTGGACGAGGGCCCGGGCAAGGACGAGCCGCGCCCGGCACGCACGGTGGTGCTCCGCGAGGACACCGCCGCCCTGGTGACGCGCCTGTCCGGCACCCCGCTGGAGGACCTGGGCGCCCGCTGGACCGGCTGGCGGTCGATGCGGCGCCGGCAGGTGCTGCGCGAGGTCGTCTTCGACGACGCCGGCGAGCCGTCCCCGCTGCACCTCGCGCAGCACGTGCTGACCAACGCCCTGCGCGCCGCGATCGCCGACGAACCGCTGGTCAAGGTCGCCACCGACAGCCGTCTGGACGCCGTCGAGCAGGAGCGCTCCGGAGTCACCGCGCATACCCGGGGCCCCAAGGGCACCTGGTGGCGCGGCAGTTACCTGGTGGGCTGCGACGGTCCCCGCTCGACCGTGCGCAAGCTCCTGGACATCCGCTTCCCGGGCCGTACGGCGGTGGAGCGGCACGCGGTCGCCGCGCTGCGCACGGAACTTCCGTGGCCCGGTCAGGCGTTGCTCCATCGGACACCGCCGTGGCGGACGTCCGGGCCCTCGGCCGGGGAGGTGACCGCCCGCCCCCTCCCGGACGACGTGTGGCGCCTGGACTGGCTGTTGCCGCCCGGCAAGGACCTGGTCACGCCCGAGCTGCTCGTGACCCGGATCCGCGAGACCCTCGCGGGCTGGACGGGCGGCACCACACCGCCGTACGACCTGCTCGACACCGGCGTCCACACCGTGCACCACCGCCTCGCCCGCCGGTGGCGGGTGGGCCGGGTGTTCGTCGCCGGGGACGCCGCGCACCTGCTCGGCGTGCTCGGGACGCACGGCCTCGACGAGGGGCTGCGGGACGTGGACAACCTCGCCTGGAAGCTGGCCCCGGCCTGGCACCACGGCCCGCACGAGGCGCTGCTCGACAGCTACCAGACCGAGCGGCGCGCGGTGATCGCGGCCCGGCTGCGCGCGGCCGACCAGGTGCTGCCGGTGCTGCGCGGCGGTGGCGGGCTGCGCGGGTTCGTCCCCGGCGCGTCCCGGGGGCACGACGCGCTCCTCACGGAAGGTCATTTGGGGCACGGCCCGCTCGGTGCGCCGGGGGCGTACGCCGACTCGCCCCTCGCCCCCCGGCACCTGGAGCACGAGATCCCGGTCGACACCCCGCCGGGGACACCGGTCACCGACGTCCGGGTCACCGCGGAGGACGGCACCTTCGTGCAGCTGCGCTCCCGGCTCGGCCGCGGCGCGCTGCTCGTCGTCCTGATCGCGCCCGGTACCGGCGTATGGGACCGCAAGCACTGGGTCTCTGCCGGGATCATGCCCCGGCTCGCGGCGGCCGTGACCGCGCTGCCGCACCCCGCCGAGCTGCTGGTCGCCGAGGCCTACCCGGGCGCCCCGGCGCACTCCGTGCTGCTCGTGCGCCCCGACGGCCATCTGGTCACCGCCCTCAACGGGGTCCGCCCCGCCGACCTGTACGCGGCGGCCGAGGCGACGCTGGGCGGCAAGGACCAGGAGAAGAGCGAGCGGGCCGAGCAGAAGGCCGGGGCGGAGGCCGGTTCCCCCGCGCGGTGACCGGGCGGTCCACATGCTGACGGTGAGTTGACCGGTCCGCACCGGCATGGTGTACTCCGCATCGTGAACGACACCACTGTGCGCCTGTGGCGGAAGGTCCATGTGGACCTGGTCCGCTATGCGGGCTGCGTGTGTCTTCCGTCCTGCTGACTTCGCATTCCTCTTCTCTCTCCGGGCGCCGTCTGCGCCTGCTTCTGCGAACCCTCATCAGGATCGGTGCACGTGTCTGCCTCTCTCTCGTCGTCCTCCGTTTCCCCGTCCGCCGCCGCGCCGGCCGCCGCGCCCACCCAGGCGGACCTCCTCGACTTCGTCCGGCGTACGGCCGCCGACGCCGAGCTGATCGCCTCGCTCCCGCTCGACCCCGAGGGCCGCACCTGGGTACGGCTCGACGGCCCCGCAGGCAGCGAGGCCTGGCTGATCGGCTGGCCGCCCGGCTCCGGCACCGGCTGGCACGACCACGCCGAGTCGGTCGGCGCCTTCCTCACCGCCACGGGTGAGCTGAAGGAGTACTCGCTGGCCACCCGGCTGCCCACCGACGGCTGGAAGACCCTGGAACTCTCCGAGGGCGTCGACCGCGAGCGCCGGCTGCCGGCCGGGAAGGGCCGCTCCTTCGGCCGGGATCACGTCCACGAGGTGCTCAACGAGTCCACCGAGCACCACGCGGTCTCCGTCCACGCCTACTACCCGCCGCTGCCGCGGATCCGCCGCTACAGCCGCGCCGGACAGGTGCTGCGCCTGGAGCAGGTCGAGCGCCCGGAGGACTGGCAGTGAGCGGCACCGAACCGGTGGAGGAACGTCCGGTGGGCATCGACGAGCTGCTGGAACGGGTGCGCGCGGGCTACCGGCGCATCGGGGCGCAGGACGCGTACGACGCGGCGCGCACCGGCGAGGCCCTGCTCGTCGACATCCGGTACGCGGCGCTGCGCGAGCGGGACGGGGTGATACCGGGTGCGCTCGTCATAGAGCGCAACGAACTGGAGTGGCGTCTGGACCCCCAGGGCAGCCACAAGACCCCGGAGGCCACCGGCCACGACCTCCAGGTCGTCGTGATCTGCAACGAGGGCTACGCCTCCAGCCTGGCCGCCGCCTCCCTGCACCAGTTGGGCCTGCACCGGGCAACGGACCTGATCGGCGGCTTCCAGGCATGGAGGACGGCGGGCCTGCCGGTCGCCCCTTCGGCCCGAGCCGCCGGACCGGCCTAGTCGTCCGTGGGGCAGTACACCGGGGCGAGGTCCGCGTCGTCCTCGGTGACCAACCGGATCCTCGCCTTGGCGATCTTGTCCACCTTCTCGTCGCGCAGCAGAGCGATCGTGTTCTCCACCGCCACCTGGCCCATGTCGGCGTCCGAGTGGGAGACCGTGCGGCGAACCGTCCGCCCTTGAGGGCCGCCCGCCCCTCGTCCGTGCCGTTGACCGTGACGATCTTCACTCCCGTGGCCCCGGCCTCGTCGAACGCCGTGCGCACGCCGAAGGCCATCTCCTCGTTGGCGACGAACGCGTAGTCCAGGCCGGGATGGGCCTTGATCATGCTCACGGCGACGGTCTTCGCCTTGGCCGCGTCGAACATGCCCGGCTGGTCGGCGACCACCTTCGCGCTGGCCGGCAGCGCCTTGCCGACAAACGGAGATCCCGGCGGGTGGCGGGACCGGCCGAAGCTACCGCCACCCCGAACAGAACGAACCCGCCCGGGCACGCATGCCAAGAGTGCGCGCGCCGCAGCCTCTGGTCCTTCGCCGTCGCCACCGTCTAGTCCTTCGCCGTCGCCACCGCCACCGCCGGCACCCGCAGCGCCACCCGCCCTGGAAGGGCCGCCGCCACCAGCGCGAGCAGTGCGGCGGTCGCGACGACCGTCACGTACAGCAACGGCGTGACCGTCGGCGCGGCGCGGCCCGTCATGCCGACGCTGAAGGCGGTCAGTACGGCGAGCGCGATGCCGCTGCCGAGCGCAGTGGCGAGCGTCAGCACGGACAGCACCTCGGTGCGCAGCATCCGCAGCACCTGACGGCGGGTGGCTCCGGCCAGCCTGAGCAGCGCGAACTCTCGCACGCGGTCCGTGATCGACATGGCGAGCGTGTTGACGACGGCGATGGCCGTGAAGGCAAGCACCAGCCCCATGGCCAGGAAGTTGACCTCCGCGTTGTCCTGCCGGCGGTCGGCCTGAAGCGAGCCGGCGGCGGTCGGCGAAAGAATTTCGAGCCCGGGGAACTCACGTAGCGTAGTCGCGAGTTGTGCTTGTGTACGGGCGGTGCTGACGAGGACGGAGGAGGCGAGCGGGTTGTCCACATGGTGCGAGACGAGGTCGTGGGCGAAGGTGAGGTCGCCGAAGCCGAGACCCCGGGCGTAGACGGCGGCGACGGTGAGCGTGGCGGGCGTGCCGTCGCCGAGAGTGAGTTTCAGGGTGCTTCCGGGCTCCAGGTGGTGCTGATCGGCAGCCAGTTCGCTGACGGCGACGGTGCGGTCGGTGAGCCGGCCGAGGGAGCCGGCGGTGACCTCGGGGTCCCAGGTGCGGGCGAGGCCCTCGGGGGTGACGCCCTGGGCCGGGTACTTGTCGAGTCCGATGCGGACGGTTGTGCGGACCACTTCGGTGACGGTGTCGTGGTCCGCTCGCAACTGCCGTGCCGCGGCGGCCGGTACGCCGGGTCCCCGCGCGGCGATGACCCAGTCGGCGGTGACCCCGGCGCGGGCCTGGGCGCGGGCGGCGTCGTCGAGGGTGGCCTGGACGAACAGCACGGTGCAGGTCATGCCGATGAGCAGGGTGAGGGGGGTGACGACGGAGGCCGTCCGGGCGGCGTTGCCGCGCAGGTTGGCGGTGGCGAGCCGGCCACCGTGACCGGTGAGCCGCAGCGGGCCGGCGAGCAGCAGCGCGGCCGCCCTGACCAGCAGCGGACCGAGCAGGGCGACAGAGGTGGCGAGGACCACGACGGCGAGGAAGGTGACGGGAGTCGAGGCGGGTTCGGTACGCAGGGAGGTGAGCAGCACGACGAGGACGGCTCCACCGGCGAGCAGCAGCAGACCGGCGGCGATCCTGCCCCAGGCGGGCCGGGCGGGCTCGACGCGGGCCTCGGCCAGTGCCTCGGTCGGCCGGATGCGGGTGATGCGCCGCGAGGCGATACGGGCGGCCGTCCAGGCGCCGGCCAGGGTCGCGGCGAGCGCGGCGAAGGGCGGGACGACACCGGTGGTGTGCTGAAGCGTGGCGGGTACGGCGCCGAGCGCGACGAACCTGGCGTGCAGCCAGGCGCCCAGCGGCAGACCGAGGAGTGCGCCGAGCGTGCCGGCGACCGCACCGATGATCAGGGCCTCGCGGCCGAGCAGCCGGCGGATCTGGCCCGGCGTGGCGGCGATGGCGCGCAGCAGGGCGAGTTCGCGGTGACGCTGCTGCACGGTGAGCGCGAAGGTGCCGACGACCACCAGGACCGCCACGAGCAGCGAGGTCCCGCCCATGGCGCCGCCCATGCTGACCAGCCGGACCCGGGCGGCGGCCGCGTCCAGGAACTCGACGGTGCCACGGGCGTCCCCGGTGGAGACCTGGGCGGTGGTGCCGCGCAGTGTCCGCGTCACGGCCTGCTTCAGCCGCTCCGGGTCGGTGCCGTGCGCGGGCAGCACGCCGAACGCGGTGACCTGCCCGGGGTGCGCGGCCAGCCTGCGGGCCTCGGCGGTGGAGAAGAAGAGGGCCGTCTGGTGGCGTACGTCCGTGGCAGGGGCGGCGATTCCGGTGATCCGGTAAGCGCGCGGGGCCCGGGTCGACTGCACGGTGAGGGTGTCACCGGGCCGCAGACGGGCGCGTGCGGCGAGGTCGCGGTCGACGACCAGGTCGGTGGCGGCCCGGGGCGCGGTGCCGGTGACCAGCCGGTACGGGGTGAGCACGGCGGACTCCCACGCGTGCCCGTAGGCGCTGGGGCCGCCGGTGCCGGCCGGGGTCAGCGGCTGGGCGAGGAAGGTCAGTTCGGGGACGACCCGGGCGACACCGGGCGTACGGGCGAGCCCGGCCTCCAGCCCGGCCGGCAGCCAGGCCCGTTCGGCGATGGGTTTCGCCTTGTGTTTGACCTTGGTCTTGCCGTGCTTGTGCTTGACGGTGGTTTGGCGGACGTACTGGTCGGCGGAGACCACGACAGGGGTCGCCGCGTACCGCTCGGTGCGGATCGTGCCGCGCAGGCCGGTGTCGAGGAGGGTGCCGCAGGCGGAGATCAGGGCGGCCGCACAGAGCAGGGCGAGGAAGGCGCCCAGGAAACCGGCCTTGCGGGCGCGGACGGTCTTGAGGGCGTAGCGCAGCATCATGGCGTACACCGTCGTCCACGCGGGGGTCCCCGGGCACTACGGTGGTCCGGCGTCCTGGCCGGGGGTTAACCCCACCCCTCCGACGCTGCCGGCCCGTCAGAAGTCCCCGCCCTCCAGGAACTCCGTGTCCTCGCCCTCCTCCTCCAGCGCCCGCCGGACGACCCGGAGGGCCATTCCCTCGGAGTAGCCCTTGCGGGCGAGCATGCCGGCGAGGCGGCGGATCCGCTTGTCGCGGTCGAGGCCCCGGGTGGAGCGGAGCTTGCGGGCGACCAGTTCGCGGGCCGTCTCCTCCTCCTGCTCGGAGTCGAGTTGGGCGACGGCCTCGTCGATGAGCGCCGAGTCGACGCCCTTGGTGCGCAGTTCCTGGGCGAGTGCGCGCCGGGCCAGTCCCCGGCCGTGGTGCCGGGACTCCACCCAGGCGTCCGCGAACGCGCTGTCGTTGATCAGCCCGACCTCCTCGAACCGCGACAGCACCTCCTCGACGACGTCGTCCGGGATCTCCCGTTTGCGCAGGGCGTCGGCGAGCTGTTTCCGGGTGCGCGGGGTCCCGGTGAGCAGGCGCAGACAGATCGCCCGCGCCCGCTCAGCCGGGTCCGCTGGAGGTTCCCCCTGCTCGGCCCTCGACAAGGAGGAGGAACCCCCGTCCTCACCGGACGGCTCCCCGAAGCCACGCCGACGGCGGGTCCCGGGCTTCCGCGAGCCACGGCCGGGTGACCCGTGCCCGCGGGGCCCGCCCGGGCCGTCGTGCGTGCCGTCGCCGTACAAGCCGTCGCCGTACGCGCCGTCACCCCCGTACGCGCCGCCCCCGTAGCTGCTTCCGCCCGTGCCGTAGGCCTCGTCACCGCGCCCGGCGGAGCCCGGGTCGCCCCCGGTGCCCCTCCCCCGTGGGGCACCGGGGGACGCGTACTCGTGATCGGCCCAGTCGGTTCGTCGTGTCACGGCGTCAGCTCTTGGCGGTGGCGGCCTTGGGCTTGGTGACCTTGGCGGCGGCCGGGGCAGGCACCGTCTTCGCGGCGTCGTCCGTGGCCGCGGTGGTGGTGACCGCCGCATCCGCGCCCGGCTCGGCGGCGGGCGTCTCCGGGCGGACACCGACGCCCAGCTTCTCCTTGATCTTCTTCTCGATCTCGTTGGCCAGGTCGGGGTTGTCCTTCAGGAAGTTGCGCGCGTTCTCCTTGCCCTGGCCGAGCTGGTCACCCTCGTACGTGTACCAGGCGCCGGCCTTGCGGACGAAGCCGTGCTCCACGCCCATGTCGATCAGACCGCCCTCACGGCTGATGCCCTGGCCGTAGAGGATGTCGAACTCGGCCTGCTTGAAGGGCGGCGCGACCTTGTTCTTGACGACCTTGACCCGGGTGCGGTTGCCGACCGCCTCAGTGCCGTCCTTCAGGGTCTCGATGCGGCGGATGTCGATGCGCACCGAGGCGTAGAACTTCAGCGCCCGGCCACCGGTCGTGGTCTCCGGGGAGCCGAACATCACGCCGATCTTCTCGCGGAGCTGGTTGATGAAGATCGCGGTGGTCTTGGACTGGTTGAGCGCGCTGGTGATCTTCCGCAGCGCCTGGCTCATCAGGCGGGCCTGGAGACCGACGTGGCTGTCACCCATCTCGCCCTCGATCTCCGCGCGCGGGACGAGCGCGGCGACGGAGTCGATGACGATGAGGTCGAGGGCACCGGAGCGGACCAGCATGTCCACGATCTCCAGAGCCTGCTCGCCGTTGTCGGGCTGGGAGAGGATCAGGTTGTCGATGTCGACGCCGAGCTTCTGCGCGTACTCGGGGTCGAGGGCGTGCTCCGCGTCCACGAACGCGACCTGGCCGCCGGCCTTCTGGGCGTTGGCCACGGCGTGCAGGGTCAGGGTGGTCTTGCCGGAGGACTCCGGTCCGTAGATCTCCACCACACGGCCGCGCGGCAGGCCACCGACACCGAGGGCGACGTCGAGCGCGGTCGAGCCGGTCGAGATGACCTCGATGGGCTCCTTGGCCCGCTCGCCCATGCGCATGACCGCGCCCTTGCCGAATTGCCGTTCAATCTGTGCGAGCGCGGCGTCGAGCGCCTTCTCGCGGTCGGTTCCTGCCATGGGTTCCACCCGGTTTGCTTGAGTCGATCGCTTCACGTCAAAGACGCTAACGCCTGCCACTGACAATGCGCCCCGACGCCGGTTCGACCTGTGGATAACTCGGGGACGTCTCCGCCCAAACCGTGTCGAACTGCCGCTGGGATCCCCGCCGCGAGCCGTGCCGGAGCCTCCATAAGAATGGATGTTCGATTTTCGTGTCAAGCGCACCACGCGGTACTCCCGCCACTTCCCCGCAGGGTGCTCACCCACCGCTCACTCGCCGCTCCCCCAGGGCTCCGGGCGTACGCGGCACGCGAGCGGGAGCGCGCGGCGCGCCGGGGGCGGCAGCCGGAAGCGCGACCGCGGCGCGGCGATCCGCACCACCCGGCGAGGCGTTCACCCGATCGTGAGTTTCCGCATGCCGCGCCCGTCGTGCCGCGATGCTCGAAGAGGCGGCCGGGACGGCGCCGCCCCTGGGTGCCGTGGGTGGGAGAGCGCATGACACATGAGACGGGACGACGCGGTCTGGACGAGCAGGCCGTGCTGCTGGCGGCGGGGCTGGCCGATCTGGCGGTGAGCACGGTGGGCACCGCCTTCGGGACGCTACGGGGGCTGCTGCGCCGCTCGGACGCCGGCGCGCTGGCGGCGGAGGCCGAGCACGACCTCACCGCGCGGGGACGCCTGGTCCTGGACCGGTACGCGGCCGTGCCCCCGGCCCATCTGGAGATCCTCGCCCGGCACGCCCTCGTCCGGCGGGCAGCCGGCGATGACTGACCGGTGGGATCCGGGCGCCTTCAAGAACCGCGTGGACGAGGTACTGCGCCGGTTCGTCGCCGAGGAGGCCGGCCTGTTCGCGGCGGTCGACCCGCTCCTGGACCCGGTGGCCGAGCAGCTGGAGGCGGCGGTCGCGGACGGCAAACGGCTGCGGGCGGCGTTCTGCTACTGGGGCTGGCGTGCGGCTGGCCAGCCGGACAGCGACGCGCTGGTGCGGGCGGCGGCCTCCATGGAACTGGTCCACGCCGCCGCTGTCGTACACGACGACCTCATCGACGACAGCCCGCTGCGGCACGGGCGCCCCACCCCGCACATCGCCCTGCGCGCGGCCGTACGGGACCGGCCGCGCGCCGACGACACCGCGCGGTCGCTGGCGATGCTCGTCGGCGACCTGCTGATGTCACTGGCCGGGCAGCTGTTCGCGACCTGCGGGCTGCCCGCCGCCTACCTCGCCCGGGCCCGCCCCCTGTGGTCGGTACTGGCCCGGGAGCTGATCGCGGGCGAGTGCCTGGAGATCCTGCGCACCGGATCCGGGCCGGACACCACGGCCTCGCTGAAGGTGATCCGCTACAAGACGGCGAAGTACACCGTCGAGCAGCCCCTGTTGATCGGCGGCGCCCTGGCCGGGGCCGGCGAGCGGCTGCGCGCGGGGTACTCCGCGTACGGGCTGCCGCTGGGCGAGGCCTTCCAGCTCCGCGACGATCTGCTCGGCCTGTTCGGGACACCGGAGCACACCGGCAAGGCCAACGCCGACGACGTACGCGGTCACCGGCCCACCGCCCTGCTCGCGGAGACCTGGCGCCTCGCCCGTGCCGACGACCGGGAGCGACTGGGCGCGCTGCTCGGCAGCCGTGACCTGGACGCGGACGGCCTGGACGCGGTCCGCGAGGTGATGTGCCGGCTCGGGGCACCCGACCGGATCGAGCACATGATCGGCGCACGGGTCGCGGAAGCACTCGACGCCCTCCACGGACTGAACGTGCCGGCCCCCGCCGCCGGCGCCCTGACCTCGCTGGCCCACGCGGCCGCGGTCCGCCCGTCCTGACCCCACGGATGACCCGGACGACACCCGCGACGACAAGGAGCCCTGCCGTGATCCACACCGAGGCCTCGCTGGACACCCTGCGGCACGCCGGTGACGAACTCGCCGACGCCACGGTCGCCGCACTCTTCGAGCGCGGGGAGGTGGGCACCTTCAACACCCTGATGCGCTACGTCTCCACCGCCGGCGCACCCCTGCCGGACGGGCTGCCCGACGTCGTGCGGGAGTACCTGGAGGCCACCCGGGTGCCGCCGTCCTGGGTGGACTGGTGCGAGATGGAGAAGGCCCGGCTGTTCTTCATCGACAACAACGTGCACATCTCGACCGCGCTGTCCTTCGCTGCCATGCCCGCCTGTTACGTCGTCCCGCGCGTGGCGAAGCTGCTGTCGGCCACCCACGGGCTGAGGTACCCGTCCAAGCGCATGGCGGAGACCGGTCAGTTCACCTTCTACCTCATGCGGCCCGACGCCTTCGAGGCCGGTGGCCGCTTCGTCCCGGCCGCCCAGAAGGTGCGCCTGCTGCACGCCTCCATCCGGCACCACCTCAGGCGCGAGAACCGCTGGGACACCGAGGCGCTCGGCACGCCGATCTGCCAGGAGGACATGATCGGCGGGCAGATGTTCTTCTCCATGCTGGTCCTCGACAGCCTGCACCGGCTGGGCATCCACCTGTCCACGGAGGGCGCGGAGGCGTACTACTACGCGTGGCGGGTGGTGGGCGCCATGCTCGGCGTCGACCAGGAGGCCGTCCCGAAGACCCTCGAAGAAGCACGCGCCTTCCTCGACCTGTACATGGTCCGCCACATGGGCCCCTCCGAGGAGGGCGCGGTCCTGACCCGGCAGCTCATCGACCTGTACGAGGAGGTCGTCCCCGGCACCTTCTTCGATCCGGTCGTCTCGGCCCTGATCCGCCACCTCGTCGGCGACACCTGCGCCGACTGGCTGGAGGTGCCGCGCACCCCGTGGGACACCGTCGTCAAGGCCGTACCGCATCTCCTCGGCGTCCTGGAGACCATCGAGGACCGCTCCCCGCTGGGCGCCTGGGCCCTGGACCGCCTCGGCCACCTCACCACCGTCCTCGAACTGTCCTCGCTCACCCGTGGCCGCGTCATGCACTACGCCATCCCCGAACACCTCAAGAAGGACTACGGCGTCCACGGCGCCGTACCCCGCACCCGCCGGTGGATCCCGCCGGCCGCCACGGTCTCCTGATCCCCCGCGCGTCCTTCTCTCCCCCGCTCCCCTACTCCTCAAGGCGTACGGCGGGTGTCTTCGGCCGGACGACGACCGCGCGGAAGGGCGCCGGGAGGCTGGGCGCATGCCCTCCTCCCTGAAGAGTCCGCCCCGGAAGCCACCGGCGAACCCGCTGACCGGGGTCCTGACCCGGGCGCATCCGGCCGAGCGGCTCTGTCACGCGACCGGCCTGCTCCTCGTCCTCTCCGGTCTGGCGCATCTGGTGGTGTTCGCGGTCGACGGCGGCCCCTGGTACGGGCCGGTCTCCTGGCGCAAGCCCGTCACGTTCGGGCTCTCCTTCGGGCTGACGCTGATGGCGGTCACCTGGGTCACCTCCTACCTGCGGGTCGGGGAGCGGCTGCGGACCGTCCTGCTGCTCGTGTTCGCCGCCGACTGTGTGGTGGAGGTCGGCGGGATCACCCTGCAGGCGTGGCGCCGGGTGCCCTCCCACCTCGACATGGAGACGCCCTTCGACACGGCGGTGTCCATGACGCTCGCGGTGGGCGGCGGCGTCCTGGTGGCGCTGCTCACCGTCTTCGCGGTGTTCTCCTTCCGGCGTCGGCCGGCCGGTCCCGTGGGCATGGCACTCGCGGTGCGCTCCGGGTTCGCGGTGCTGCTGGTGGCGCTGGCCTCGGGAGCCGCGATGATCGCGCGCGGGGTGGTGCTCGTCCGGACCGGGCATCAGCAGGCGGCGTACGCCTCGACGGCCCCGCTCAAACCGCTGCACGGGGTCAGCCTGCACGCGGTGCTGGTCCTGCCGGCCCTGGCCTGGCTGCTGTCCCGCACCGCGTGGAGCGAGCAGACCCGGTGGCGGGTCGTGGCCGCGGCGGTGGGCTGCTACGCGGCGGCCGTGGCCGCTGCCGGGGTGTGGGCCGTACTCACCTACTGATCGCGACTCACCTGCGGATCGCCGCGGCCGTCAGGCCGAGCCCCCCTCGGACTCCGGCTCCTCGGCCGGCCGCTGCCATATCAGGCGCTGCATCAGGCGCCGCGTGCGCGTGGGCAGTCCGGGGCCGCCCGTGCCGCGCCGACGGTGCCCGTGCACCCGGGGGTCGTCCGTGACGTCGTACCGCTTCACATAGGCGCTCAGGAACGCCTGGAGCGTGGCGACCGCCGGGATGGCGATCAGTGCGCCGACCGCGCCGAGGAGCGCCGTGCCCGCGATGACCGAGCCGAAGGCGACCGCCGGGTGGATGTCGACCGACTTGGAGGTCAGCTTGGGCTGGAGCATGTAGTTCTCGAACTGCTGGTAGATCACGACGAACACCAGCACCCACACCGCGTACAGAGGGTTGACGGTGAACGCGATCAGCATCGGCAGGGCACCCGCGAGATAGGTGCCGATGGTGGGGATGAACTGCGAGACCAGCCCCACCCAGACGCCCAGCACGGGCGCGTACGGCACGCCTAGGGCCTCCAGCAGGATGTAGTGCGCGATCCCGGAGATCAGCGCCATCACACCGCGCGAGTACAGATAGCCGCCGGTCTTGTCGACGGCGATCTCCCAGGCCCGCAGCACCTCGGCCTGGCGGGCGGGCGGCAGCACGGAGCACAGGGTGCGGCGCAGCCGGGGGCCGTCGGCGGCGAAGTAGAAGGCGAACAGCGTGATCGTCAGCAGCTGGAAGAGGCCGCCGAGCACCTGCCCGGACACGTCGAGCGCACCCGCCGCGCTGTTTTGCGCGTACTTGCGCAGCCAGTCGGAGTGCAGCAGGCCCTCCTGGACGTCGACCCGCTTCAGTTCGGTGTGGAAGGTGTGGTTGACCCAGTTGATGACCGAGTCCAGGTAGTCGGGGAAGTCTTCGACGATCTTGATGATCTGTCCGGCCAGCATCGAGCCGAGCAGGGTGATGAACCCCGCGACGGCGATCGCCAGGCCGAGGAAGACCAGGAAGGTCGCGAACCCGCGGCGCATGCCGCGCGAGGCCATCCAGCTCACGGCGGGCTCGATGGCCAGCGCCAGGAAGAACGCGATGAGGATGTTGATCAGCAGGCCGGTGAGCTGGTGGAAGGCCCAGCTGCCCAGCTGGAAGGCGGCGACGAGGGCGAGCGCCAGCACCATGGCGCGCGGCAGCCAGCGGGGCATGCGGGCGGCCGGTGCCGCGGCGCCGGCGGCCGGGGATCCGGCGCGCGGCGTCGTGTCGACCGGGGATGCGTCCTGGGCGGTCCGCCCGTCCTCGTCAGTGGTTGCCACGGTGCAAGTCTCGCCCACGCCACTGACAACGCGTGGCCCGTATCCGATCTTCGTGCACGGTCAGCGCCTCTCCCCCGGAACGTTCATGACCGTGCAGACCACGCGCCACACGTCCTTGGCCGCCCAGCCGGCGTCCAGCGCCTCGTGCACCGTCAGCCCGCCGAGCTCCGTCATCACATGATCGCGCGCGAAGGTGTCGGCGTACCCGGAACCGAAGTGTTCCGCCATCCGCTGCCAGAAAACCGTCAACCGCATGAAACCAGTATCCCGCCCCTGAGAGTGGGCCCTGCCCGGGAGCGCTTGCCGAGACCGCTTTCCGTCCTACGGTCTTGCGCATGGCCGAAACCGGAGCTTCCCCACTCCCCCCTACGCCCCCGGCGCACTCCCCGCTCTTCCGCGCCGAGCAGTTCATGTGGCTCACCGCGCGCGTGCTGGAGCAGCGTCTCTTCTCCTACCACTTCCTGAACGGCGACCCCGATCCGGTGGAGACCGCGCTGGACGCGTACCGCAACGAGGACGGCGGGTACGGACACGGGCTGGTGCCCGATCTGCGCGGCCCGGTGAGCCAGCCGCTGCACACCGGACACGCGCTGCGGGTCCTGGACGCCGTCGAGCGGTGCGGCGGGCAGCGGGTGGAGCGCGTGTGCCGCTATCTGACGTCCGTCTCCACGGCGGACGGAGCGCTGCCGGCGGTCCGTCCCAGCCAGCGCGGCTATCCGGTGGCACCGTTCGTCCCGGTCGTCGACGACCCGCCCAGCGAGCTCCTGGCCACCGGTCCGGTGGTGGGCCTGCTGCACCGCAACGAGGTCTGGCACGCGTGGCTGTTCCGGGCCACCGACTTCTGCTGGCAGGCGATCGAGTACCTGGAGAAGTCGCACCCCTACGAGATCGAGGCGGCGGTCGCCTTCCTGGACACGGTGCCCGACCGCTCGCGCGCGGAGGCGGCCGCCGACCGGTTGGGCCGCCTGGTGCGCGAGCAGCGCCTGGCCGCGCTGGACCCGGAGCGCCTCGACGCGTACCCGGTCGCACCTGGCTACGCCCCGCGCGAGCACCACTTCCCGCACGACTTCGCCAAGTCTCCGGACTCGCTCGCGCGCGCGTGGTTCACCGACGAGGAGATGACCCGCTCGCTCGACTTCCTCATCGCCGGGCAGGAGGCGGACGGCGGCTGGCCGATCCGCCGGCACCGGTGGGCACCGGCCGCCGCCCTGGAAGCCCGTCCCATGGTGACGATGGAGGCCCTGCACACGCTCAGGGCGTACGGCCGCTTCGTGGGGTGAGCGAAGTCGGGTGTTCGTGGGGTGAGGGAAGTCGGGTGACGGAAGTCGAGTGACGGCAGTCGGGTGACGGCAGTCTCAGCCGGTGACGGCAGTCTCAGCCGGTGACGGCGCGCAGCCCCGCCGTGACCACCACGGCGACGCCGACGACGACCAGGAAGGGCGCGCGCAGCACCAGTGCCACGGCGGCCGCCCCGAGCCCCGCCGCCCGGGCGTCCAGCACGAGCGCGTGCCCGTCGGCGAACGTCTGCTGGGCCGTGAGGGCGGCGAGCAGGGCCACGGGCAGCAGGGCGGCCAGCCGTCGCACCACCGGCCGTTCCAGCACCCCCGCGGGAACCAGCAGGCCGGCGAGCTTGACGGCGTAGCAGCCGAGGGCGGTCGCCCCGATCGCGATCCAGAAGTTCACCGGGTCTCCTCGGGTGCCTCGTCGCGGGTACGGTCTCGGCCGGACCGGCTGCCGGAGACGAACAGGGCGACCGGTGCCGCCAGCGCGGCCACCAGGACCGGCACCCCGGCCGGCAGCACGGGCAGCAGGCCGAGTCCCAGCAGCACCGCGAGGGCGGCGACCGCGCGGTCGGTCGTGGTCTTCAGCATGGGGGCGAGCAGGGCCAGGAAGACGGCGGGTCCGGCCGCGTCCAGGCCCCAGGCGCCGGTGTCCCCGACAGCCTTGGCGCCGAGCGCGCCGAGCAGGGTGGTGAGGTTCCACAGCACGTACAGGCTGAGCCCGGTGACGGTGAAGCCGATCCGGGCGGCGCGCCGCGTCGGCTGGGCCAGGGTGACCGCGGTGGTCTCGTCGATCACCCACTGGGCGGCGAACGGCCGCACCGCGCGCGGCAGGGCCAGCACCTGCGAGAGGCGCAGCCCGTAGAACGCGTTGCGCACCCCCAGGAAGAAGGCGCCGGCCGCCGCGGTGAGCGGGTTGCCACCGGCCGCGAGCGCGCCCACCAGGGCGAACTGGGAGGCGCCGGTGAACACCAGGAGGCTGAGCGTGCAGGTCTGGAGCAGGCCGAGCCCGCTGCCCGCCGAGGTCACCCCGAAGGCGAACCCGGAGAGGCCCACGGCGACCCCGACCCCGAGGGCGTCCCGGACGACGGCGGAGTCCGGCTTCGGTCCGCCTTCGCCGCGTATGTCTGCGAGTGCTGTCTGTCGTGCCACGCCCGGGACGCTACGGCCGGCCGTCCCGGGCGTCTTGTACGTTCTTGCGCTCGCGCTGGTAGGCGCCCGGCGGGACGCCGACGATCCGGGCGAAGTGCCGGTTGAGGTGGGGCTGGTCGGTGAAGCCCACCGCGACGGCCGTCTCGGCGGGAGCCGTGCCGGCGTCCAGCAGCCGCCGGGCGCGGCGCACCCGGGCGTCGGTCAGCCAGGTGTGCGGGGGCATCCCGTAGGCGTGGCGGAACGCCCGCAACAGGGCGAACGGGCTGGTACCGAGGTCGGTGGCGAGCCGCTCCAGGGTCGGCGGCTCGGCCATCCGCTCCTCGAGCACGGCACGCGCGCGTGCGGCGAGCCGGGCGCCGGCGGTACGGACCGGCCGGTGCGGCAACGGGCCGCCGTTCAACCGGAGCACCCTGGTCACCACCACCCGCAGCAGGGTGTCGGCGGCGAGCGCGTTGCCCTCGTCGGCGGCGCGCAGCACCCGGTGGACGAGGGCGACGCTGTACGGGTCGTCGAGCACGGGACTGACGAAGCCGGGGGTGCCCCGGATCCCGGTGGTCTCGGCGGCGATCCCCGCCACGAGGTCCGGCGCCGGGTAGACCGCCCCGTACCGCCAGCCCTCGGGCACCCCGGCCCGGCCGGTGTGCGGGGTGTCCGGGTTGACCAGCGCGAGCGCCCCAGCCCCCGCGGACACGTCGGAGCCCCGGTGGTGGAAGACCTCCACGCCGTCCGCGATGGCGGCGATCACGAAGTTCTCATGGGTGTGCCGCACGAACGTCTTGCGGACGTACCGGGCACGCAGCAGATCGACACCGGGCAACGCCTCGTACCGCCAGTGCCGCGCCCGCTCGTCCGATCCCGTCATACACCCATTGTCGACCGCCCCACCCCACCCACCCGCCCTCAACCGCTGCCCCGCTCCCCGCCTCCCACCCGACCGCCCTCAGCCACTGCCCCGCTCCCCGCCTCCCACCCGACCGCCCTCAGCCACTGCCCCACTCCCCGCTCCCCCCCCGGCTGCCTTCCTCCACGTCCCGCCGTTCCCGCGTCCCACCCACCCGCCCTCCGCAGCTGCCCCCTTCCGCTTCCCGTCCGACCGCCCGGCACGGCCCCCACCCCACCGACCGCCCGACACGGCCCCCACCTCCGCCCGCCCCCTGAACCGCTGCCCCCGCCCGACCCTCCTGATCGCTGCCCCCATCGGGCTCTCCTGAGTCGCTGCCCCCATCCGGCTCTCCTGAGCCGATGCCCCCGTCCGCCCCCCTGCGCGCAGCCGCCGGCGGCGCTCCCGCCCCACAGGGGCCACCCGCACCCGACGACGAAACCGTCACGAGTGGTGCGGGTGGGAACGCAATGGCCGCAGGCGAAGCCGGGGCCCGTCCACGTCTCCGCAGGTCAGACCCGGTTGTCAGTGGCCGGGTGCAGGATGGACGCATGGCGAAATCCGCGCACCGGGCCCTCGACGGCTTCTCCCCCGCGACCCGCGGCTGGTTCACGGGGGCGTTTTCCGCGCCCACCGCGGCCCAGGCGGGCGCGTGGCAGGCCATCGGCGCGGGCTCGGACGTGCTGGTGGTCGCCCCGACCGGCTCCGGCAAGACGCTGGCCGCCTTCCTCGCCGCCCTGGACCAGCTGGCCTCCACCCCGCCCCCGGCCGACCCGAAGAAGCGCTGCCGCGTGCTGTACGTGTCACCGCTCAAGGCCCTCGCGGTCGACGTCGAGCGGAACCTGCGCAGCCCGCTGACCGGCATCCGCCAGGAATCCGTCCGTCTCGGCCTGCCCGAGCCTGAGGTCAAGGTCGGCATCCGCTCCGGCGACACCCCGGCCGCCGAGCGCCGCGCCCTGTCCACCCGCCCGCCGGACATCCTGATCACCACCCCGGAGTCCCTGTTCCTGATGCTGACGTCGGCCACGCGCGACGCGCTGACCGGCATCGAGACGGTGATCCTGGACGAGGTGCACGCGGTCGCCGGCACCAAGCGCGGCGCGCACCTCGCGCTCTCCCTGGAGCGGCTGGACGAGCTGCTGCCGAAACCGGCCCGCCGGATCGGCCTCTCGGCGACCGTCCGCCCGGTCGACGAGGTGGCCCGCTATCTCTCGCCGCGCCGCAAGGTGGAGATCGTCCAGCCGAAGTCCGGCAAGGAGTTCGACCTCTCGGTCGTCGTCCCGGTGGAGGACATGGGAGAGCTGGGCGGCTCCCCGGCCACCAACGGCAGTGAGGGCGCGGAGAAGCCGTCGATCTGGCCGCATGTGGAGGAGCGGATCGCCGACCTGGTGCAGGCCCACCGCTCGACGATCGTGTTCGCGAACTCCCGTCGGCTGGCGGAGCGGCTGTGCAACCGTCTCAACGAGATCGCCTACGAGCGCGTGACCGGGGAGCCCCTGGACGAGCACCACTCACCGGCCGAGCTGATGGGCGGCTCGGGCGCGGCCCAGGGCGCCCCGCCGGTCCTCGCCCGCGCGCACCACGGCTCGGTCTCCAAGGAGCAGCGCGCCCTGGTCGAGGAGGACCTCAAGGCCGGCCGGCTGCCCGCGGTGGTGGCCACCTCCAGTCTGGAACTGGGCATCGACATGGGCGCGGTGGACCTGGTCGTCCAGGTCGAGTCCCCGCCGTCGGTCGCCTCCGGCCTCCAGCGCGTCGGCCGCGCGGGGCACCAGGTCGGCGCGGTCTCCACCGGCGTGGTCTTCCCCAAGTACCGGGGCGACCTGGTGCAGGCGGCCGTGGTCACCGAGCGGATGCGCACCGGCTCCATCGAGTCCCTGAAGGTCCCGGCCAACCCTCTCGACGTACTGGCCCAGCAGCTGGTCGCGATGACCTCGCTGGACACCTGGCAGGTCGACGACCTGCTCGCCACCGTCCGCCGCGCGGCCCCCTTCGCCTCGCTCCCGGAGTCGGCGTTCACCGCGGTCCTCGACATGCTCGCGGGCCGCTACCCGTCGGACGCGTTCGCGGAGCTGCGCCCGCGCGTGGTCTGGGACCGGGTCGCGGGGACGGTCACCGGCCGCCCGGGCGCCCAGCGGCTCGCCGTCACCTCCGGCGGCACGATCCCCGACCGCGGCCTCTTCGGCGTCTTCCTGGCCGGCGCCGACCCCAAGAAGGGCGGCGGACGGGTCGGCGAGCTGGACGAGGAGATGGTGTACGAGTCCCGGGTGGGCGATGTCTTCACCCTGGGCACCAGCTCCTGGCGCATCGAGGACATCACGCGCGACCGTGTCCTGGTCTCCCCCGCTCCCGGGGTGCCGGGCCGGCTGCCGTTCTGGAAGGGCGACCAGCTGGGCCGCCCGCTCGAACTGGGCCGCGCGGTCGGCGCGTTCCTGCGCGAGGTCGGCGCCCTCCCCAAGGACGAAGCCCGGCTGCGCCTCCTCGCGGCGGGCCTGGACGCGTGGGCGGCGGACAACGTCCTGTCGTACCTGGACGAACAGCGCGAGGCCTGCGGCCACGTCCCCGACGACCGCACGATCGTGGTCGAGCGCTTCCGCGACGAGCTGGGCGACTGGCGGGTCGTCGTCCACTCCCCCTTCGGCGCCCAGGTCCACGCCCCCTGGGCGCTCGCCCTCGGCGCCCGGCTGGCCGAGCGGTACGGCATGGACGCCCAGGTCATGCACGCCGACGACGGCATCGTGCTGCGGCTGCCGGACGCCGACCTGATGGGCCTCGACCTGCTCGACCAGTCCCCGACGAAGGCCGGTACGGAGTACGACTCCGAGCAGGCGCCGGTCGGCGCGGCGGACGTCGCCTTCGACAAGGGCGAGGTCGACCAGATCGTCACCGACCAGGTCGGCGGCTCGGCCCTGTTCGCCTCTCGTTTCCGCGAATGCGCCGCCCGCGCGCTCCTGCTGCCGCGCCGCAACCCCGGCAAGCGCACGCCGCTGTGGCAGCAGCGCCAGCGCGCCGCCCAACTGCTCCAGGTGGCGAGCGAGTTCGGCTCGTTCCCGATCGTCCTGGAGGCGGTCCGCGAGTGCCTCCAGGACGTCTTCGACGTCCCGGGCCTGGTCGAGCTGATGGGCGACCTCGAATCCCGCAAGGTCCGCCTCGTCGAGGTCACCACCCCGGAGCCGTCCCCGTTCGCCCGCTCCCTCCTCTTCGGCTACGTCGCCCAGTTCCTGTACGAGGGTGACTCCCCGCTCGCCGAGCGCCGCGCGGCCGCGCTCTCCCTGGACTCCCGGCTGCTGGCCGAGCTGCTGGGCCAGGCGGAGCTGCGCGAGCTGCTCGACGCGGAGGTGCTGACCGAGCTGGAGCGCGAGCTCCAGTGGCTGGCCGAGGACCGCCGGATCAAGGACCCGGAGGGCGTCGCCGACGTCCTGCGGCTGCTCGGGCCGCTCACGGACGCCGAGTTGGCGGAGCGCGGCGCCGAGCCGCAGTGGGCGTCGGAGCTGGCGGGCTCCCGGCGTGCCATCAAGGTCCGGATCGCCGGCGCCGAGCACTGGGCGGCGGTCGAGGACGCGGGCCGGCTGCGCGACGCCCTCGGCACCGCCCTGCCCGTCGGCGTCCCCGAGGCCTTCACCGAGCCCGTGAAGGACCCGCTCGGCGACCTCCTCGCGCGGTACGCGCGCACCCACGGCCCGTTCACGTCGACCACCGCGGCCGCCCGCTTCGGGCTCGGGGTGGCGGTCACCGAGGGCGCGTTGCAGCGGCTCGCCGGGAGCGGGCGGGTGGTGCAGGGCGAGTTCCATCCGGCGGGCATCGGCCAGGAGTGGTGCGACGCGGCGGTGTTGCGCAGGCTGCGCCGCCGTTCGCTGGCCGCGCTCCGGCACGAGCTGGAGCCGGTGGCCCCGGCCGCGCTCGCCCAGTTCCTGCCGCAGTGGCAGCACATCGGCAAGGGGCACGGGCTGCGCGGCGTCGACGGACTGGTGCGCGCCGTGGAGCAGTTGCAGGGTGCTTCCGTACCGGCGTCGGCTCTGGAGAAGCTGGTCCTGCCGTCCCGCGTGGCGAACTACTCGCCGGCGATGCTCGACGAACTCACCGCGGCCGGCGAGATCGTGTGGGCCGGCGCGGGCGCCCTGCCCGGCAAGGACGGCTGGGTCTCCCTGTATCTGGCGGACGCGGCCCCCGTGCTCCTCCCGCCGCCGCACCCGCTGGAGCTCACCGCCCTCCACCGGTCCGTCCTCGACGCCCTCTCCGGGGGCTACGGCCTGTTCTTCCGTCAGATCGCCGACCAGGTCCGCGCGACCACCCACCCCGACGCCACCGAACCCCAACTGGCCGACGCCGTCTGGGACCTGGCCTGGTCCGGGCGGCTCACCAACGACACGCTGGCCCCGATGCGCTCCCTGCTGGGCTCGGGCCGGACCGCGGGCTCCACCGCCCACCGCGCCAAGCGCGCCGTACCGCGCGGCCGCTACGGCTCCCTGACGGCCGCCGCCCGGCCCGCCTCCCGGACCGGCCCGCCGACCGTGGCCGGGCGCTGGTCCCTGCTTCCGCAGCGCGAGCCGGACACCACCGTGCGCGCCCATGCGCTGGCCCGCACTCTCCTCGACCGGCACGGTGTGGTGACCCGGGGGGCGGTCGCGGCGGAGGGCGTCGAGGGCGGCTTCTCTGCGGTGTACCGGATCCTGTCGGCGTTCGAGGAGAGCGGTCAGGCGCGCCGGGGTTACGTCGTGGAGGGCCTGGGCGCGGCCCAGTTCGCGATGGACGGCGCGGTCGACCGGCTGCGCGCGGTGTCCAACGCCCGGGAGCGAGGCGAGGGCCTGCCGGGCGGCGGCTTCGGGGGCACCGGAGCCACCGGCGCCGCCGCGTTCACCGGCCCGAACGGCGGCCACAGCGCTCCCACGGACCCCCTCGACCCCCTCGGCCCCTTCGACGCGTCCGGCCTGCCCGACCTGGACGGCGACTTCACCTGGCCGCCCGAGCCGCCCACCGCCCCGGGCGACTACGTCTCCCCCAAGGACCTCGCCCCCGCCGACCCCTTCGCCGCCCCCGGCTACGGCGGCCCGCGAGGCGGCAGTCCCGCGAACCCCTACAACCCGAACCCGTACACCTACGGCAACCGCCACAACCGCACCCCCGCCGCCCCCGACCCCAGAGCCGTGGTGCTCGCCGCGGCCGACCCGGCGAACGCCTACGGCGCCGCCCTCGGCTGGCCCGAGCCTCCAACCGGCGCCGGACACAAACCGGGCCGCAAGGCCGGCTCGCTGGTGGTCCTGGTCGACGGCGAGCTGACGCTCTACATGGAGCGCGGCGGCAAGACCCTGCTGGCCTGGCCCGCCGCCCCGGACACGGCCATCACCGACGACACCCGGCTCCGCACGGCGGCGGAGGCCCTGGCGGCCGCCGCCCGCGCGGGCACCCTCGGCACGGTGACGGTACAGCGCGTCAACGGCGCCTCGGCCCTGACCTCCCCGCTGGGTACCCTCCTGGAGGGAGCGGGATTCATCGCGACCCCGCGCGGCCTGCGCCTCCGGGCGTGAGGCACGGTGCGCACCTCACCTTCCGCCACCTCGTGCCACCCTTGACCCATGCCCGAAGGTGACACGGTCTGGCAGGCCGCGAGGCGCCTGCACGACGCGCTCGCCGGCCAGGTGCTGACCCGCAGCGACTTCCGGGTGCCCAGGTACGCCACGGTCGACCTCAGCGGCCGTACGGTCCTCGGCACCACGGCGCGCGGCAAGCACCTGCTCACCCGTTTCGAGGGCGACCTGACCCTGCACACGCACCTGCGGATGGAGGGCGCCTGGAAGGTCTACGGCACCGGCGAGCGCTGGAGGGGCGGTCCCACGCACCAGATCCGGGCGATCCTCTCCTCCGCCGACCGCACGGCCGTCGGGTACCGCCTCCAGGTCCTGGAGCTCCTGCGCACCGGCGAGGAGGAGCGCGCCGTGGGCCACCTCGGCCCCGACCTGCTGGGCCCCGACTGGGACCCCGACCGCGCCCTCGGCAACCTCCTCGCGGACCCGACCCGGCCGCTCGGCGAGGCCCTGCTGGACCAGCGCAACCTCGCCGGGATCGGCAACATCTACAAGAGCGAGCTCTGCTTCCTGATCGGCGCGACCCCCTGGCTCCCGGTCGGCGCGCTCCCCGCCGACCGCGCCGCGATCCTCCCCGGCCTCGCCCAGCGCCTCCTCGAGGCCAACCGCGACCGCGTGGTCCGCCGGACCACCGGCCTGCGCGACCACGACCTCTACGTCTACGGCCGCGCGCCCCGCCCCTGCCTGCGCTGCCACACCCCGGTCCGGCTCGCCGACCAGGGCGACGGCTCCCGCGAGCGCCCCACCTACTGGTGCCCCGCCTGCCAGACCGGTCCGGCCCCCGCCCCGGGTTCCCGGCGCACCCAGGGCACCCGCCCCCGTACGACCAATTGACGACCCGTCAGAAACGCTCGTACCGTCCCTTCATGCCCCTCAAGGCGTACGACCTCAGCGGACGCACCGCATTCGTCACCGGCGCCGCCGGCGGCATTGGCCGGGCGTCGGCCGTGCTGCTCGCGGAGGCGGGCGCGACCGTGCACTGTGCCGACCGGGACGCGGACGGCCTGCACGAGACGGCGACGCTGATCAAGGACCGGGGCGGCACCGCCCGCACCCACACCCTCGACGTCACCGACCGGGCGCGGCTCGGGGAGGCCGTGCGGTCCTGCGGGCAACTGGACGTGATGGCGGCGATCGCCGGGATCATGCACCGCAGCGCGGTCCTGGAGACCAGGGACGAGGATCTCGACCGGGTGCTGGGCGTCAACTTCAAGGGCGTGCTGTACGCCTGCCAGGAGGCGGCGCGGCTGATGCTGGCCGGGCGGAGCGGGGGCAGCATCATCACCATGGCTTCCGGGGCGATCGACACCGGCGGCCCCGGTCTGCTCTGCTACGGCGCGGCCAAGGCGGCCGTGGTCCAGCTGACCAAGACGCTCGCCAACGAGGTCGGCCGGCAGGGCATCCGCGTCAACGCGGTCGCCCCCGGCTGGACCCGCACCCCGATGACCGACCGCGACGACAGCGCGGAGCAGCAGCGGACGGAGGCCCGGATGGCCCGGATGTCGCCGCTGGGCCGGGTCGGAGAGGCGGCGGACGTCGCGCACGCCGTGCTCTATCTGGCGTCCGACGCCTCCTCGTTCACGACGGGCCAGATCCTGCGCCCGAACGGAGGGGTGGCAATGCCCTGGTAGCCCCCTGCGGCCGCCAGGCCGTCCGCCAGCGCGCCGGCCCCAGGGCCCCGGCCGCCTTGGCCCTCGGCACGCAGTTCACCGGCAGCAGGCTCAGCCCCCACCCACCGGCGGCCACGGTCCCTTCCAGCGCCCCGGCGCCGTCGGCGAAGGTGATCCGCAGCACGGCCCACCACCACACCGCCGCGAACCCCAGCGCAACCCCCCAGCGCACTATCCGCCCCACCATGGCCGTCACCTCCAGCCGGACGCTAGAACGCCGCCCGGCCCACCGGGGAGGCGCACCGAGGGCTCATCGATGCAACGGCCGTGGACCGGCACCGGCCTCTGCTACGCGTTCTCCGCCTGGAACATCCAGTGATGCTTCTCCAGATCAGCCGTGATCCCGATGAAGATGTCCTGGGAGACCGGATCGGCCTCCGCGGTCGCCGTCACCCACTCCCGCATCCGGGTGATCACCGCGGCGAGCGCGTCGACCAGGGCCGCCACCGCGTCCGAGTCCTTGACCCAGCCTCCGGCGATCGGCCCGATGCCGCTGCCGGCTGCCACGGTCGCCGCGCGCCCGTCTGGTGAGACGCCCAGCGCCGACGCCCGCTCCGCGACCGTGTCGGAGTGGGCCCGGGCCGTGTCCACGACCTCGTCGAGCTGGAGGTGGACGGTACGGAAGCGGGGGCCGACCACGTTCCAGTGGACCTGCTTGGCGATCAGCGCCAGGTCCACCAGGTCGACGAGGGCGGCCTGCAGCGCCTCGGCCACGGTCTTCAGGTCCGAGTCGGACAGCGGGCTCTTCACGACGTACATGCGTTGTCTCCGGTCGTCGGCCCCCTGTCACGTCCCTCCACCATGACTGGATCGGCGGATACCGGCAAATGGACGCACACCGTGCACGGACGCACGAAAGCCCCGGCCGCACCTCCCCAGGTCTTCCCTGGAGGGCCCCGGCCGGGGCCTCGCGCACTTCTTCGACGCCGGATCGGCGCCGCGTCGGTCTACATCCGCGCAGGCGTCACGCGGCGACCACGTCCACCGCCTCGGCGGGCGCCTTGATGGTCACCCGTTCCGGTGGCACGCCGGTCACCGAGACGGTACCCAGCATCGGGCGAACCGGCGTGGGCACGGGCTCGGTGGCCTGGGCGGACTGGGCCAGCTCCGCGAGGGCGAGCTCGTCGCTCACTTCTCGCATGAGCTCGGACATCCGTACGTCCAACGCGTCGCAGATGGCGGAGAGCAGCTCGGAGGAAGCCTCCTTCTGCCCCCGCTCCACCTCGGAGAGATAGCCGAGTGAGACTCGGGCGGACGAGGAGACTTCGCGCAGAGTACGGCCCTGGCGCTGGCGCTGCCGACGCAGCACGTCACCCAGCAGGCGACGGAGCAGAATCATCGGTGGCTCCCTCCTCGGACCGCGTAGCCGCATCCTTCACGCCCCACCGTACCGCCTTGCGCCGCGGCCGTGCGGGGAGCGATGTCGTGTTCACTCAGGGCTGCAAACATCAAAACCCCCCGTTCTGTTCCGTATCCTGTGCCCGCTCATTCCCGGTCTGTTCGCTCGCAAGCTCCCTCAGAAGCAGTGCGAGTACGCTCCGTACACTCTCTCTACGAATTTCCGCGCGGTCGCCGTTCAACCGCAGGGCCTCCACTTTTCCGCCAGCGGCAGAACCGGAACCAGGGCCGAACGGCCCGTCCACGGCCACGAAGACCGTCCCGACCGGCCGGCCGTCCTGCGGTTCCGGTCCGGCGACCCCGGTGGTCGCGAGGCCCCAGTCGGCGCCCAGCGCCTTGCGCACTCCGGCGGCCATCTGGGCCGCCACCTGCGGATCCACGGCTCCCTGCCGGGCCAGCAGGGTGGCGTCGACACCCAGCAGCCCGTGCTTCAGTTCGGTGGCGTAGGCGGTGACGGAGCCCCGGAACGCCTTGGACGCCCCCGGGACCGTTGTGATCTCCGCCGCCACCAGGCCGCCGGTCAGCGACTCTGCGACAGCGAGGGTCTGTCCTCTCACCGTCAGTAGTCGCACCAGTTCGGCGGCCGTGGAATTCACGCTTCCGTCTCCTCCAACGCTGCTGCGCGCTCGGCGATTCCCTGCCGCCGCAGCACAATGGCCTGTCTCACATAGTCGAGGCCGGTGACGACGGTCAGGACGACGGCCGCGGCCATCACCCAGAACCTCAGGGTCGCCAGCCACCCCGTCAGTGCCAGCACGTACATCCCCACGGCCACGCCCTGGGTGAGCGTCTTGAGCTTGCCGCCGCGGCTGGCCGGGATGACGCCGTAGCGGATGACCACGAAACGCATCAGCGTGATGCCGAGTTCCCGGGCGAGGATCACGATCGTCACCCACCAGGGCAGGTCGCCCAGCCCGGACAGACAGATCAGCGCCGCCCCCATGATCGCCTTGTCGGCGATGGGGTCGGCGATCTTCCCGAAGTCGGTGACGAGGTTGTAGGTGCGGGCCAGATGCCCGTCGAACAGGTCGGTGATCATGGCGATGGCGAAGGCGGCCCAGGCGAGCGAGCGCCACGCCGGGTCGTATCCGCCGCCGGCCAGCATCAGGGCGACGAAGCCGGGCACCAGGACCAGCCGGAGCATGGTCAGCAGATTGGCGACGTTCCACAGGCTGGCCTGGTTGACGGCGGCAGCGGCGATCTTCCCACCGCGCGCGGGCCGCTCGCCGCCGTGCGGACCGGAGTCGTGGGAACCGGGGTCACGGGAACCGGAATCCGGGGCGGCACCGGAGGTGGCGGCGGAGCCCGGGGCGCCGTGCGCGCCGGAGGAGCCGCCCGCGGCGGACGCCGGGACTCCGGTCATCTGCCGGCCTCCTCACTCCATGCGGGCGAGCCCTGCAACGGCTCGGCCACCAGGTCGACACCCTCCGTACCGACCACCTTCGCCTCGACCATACGGCCGACGCGCAGTCCCGCGCCGCTGGTGAGCAGTACCTGTCCGTCCGTCTCGGGCGCCTGGTGGGCCGCCCGGCCGTGGACACCGTCCTCGTCGTCCACGGACTCCACGAGGACGTGCACGGTCTCGCCGAGGCGCTCCTCGGCCCGCTGCGAGACGAGCTCCTCGGCGAGCCGGGAGATGTGCGCGAGGCGCTCGGCGACGACCTCCTCGGCGAGCTTGTTCTCGTACGTGGCCGCCTCGGTGCCCTCCTCGTCGGAGTACCCGAAGACACCGATGGCGTCCAGACGCGCGCCGTTCAGGAAGCGCTCCAGCTCGCCGAGGTCGGACTCGGACTCACCGGGGAAGCCGACGATGAAGTTGGAGCGGACACCCGCCTGCGGAGCCTTGCTCCGGATGGTGTCGAGGAGCTCCAGGAAGCGGTCGGTGTCGCCGAAGCGTCGCATGGCCCGCAGCACCCCCGGGGCGGAGTGCTGGAAGGACAGGTCGAAGTACGGGACGACCTTCGGGGTGGAGGTCAGCACGTCGATCAGGCCGGGGCGCATCTCGGCGGGCTGGAGGTAGCTGACGCGCACCCGCTCGACGCCGTCCACCTCGGCGAGCTCAGGCAGCAGGGACTCCAGGAGACGGATGTCACCCAGGTCCTTGCCGTAGGAGGTGTTGTTCTCGGAGACCAGCATGATCTCCTTCACGCCCTGTTCGGCCAGCCACCGGGTCTCGTTCAGCACGTCGCTGGGCCGGCGTGAGATGAAGGAGCCGCGGAAGGACGGGATGGCGCAGAAGGAGCAGCGCCGGTCGCAGCCGGAAGCGAGCTTGACCGAGGCGACGGGGGCACCGTCCAGGCGGCGGCGCAGGGGCGCACGCGGGCCGGAGGCGGGCGCGACGCCATCGGGGAGGTCGGCAGGGCCGTGCCCCGGGAGCGCTACCGCGGCGGCCGAGTCCTGCCGCTCGGCGGGGCTGATGGGCAGCAGCTTGCGCCGGTCGCGCGGGGTGTGCGAGGCGTGGATGCCGCCGTTGAGGATGGTCTGCAGGCGGTCGGAGATGTCGGAGTAGTCGTCGAAGCCCAGCACGCCGTCCGCCTCGGGCAGCGCCTCGGCGAGTTCCTTGCCGTACCGCTCGGCCATGCAGCCCACCGCCACGACGGCCTGGGTTCTGCCGTGGCCCTTGAGGTCGTTGGCCTCCAGGAGGGCGTCGACCGAGTCCTTCTTGGCGGCCTCGACGAATCCACAGGTGTTGACGACGGCGACGTCCGCGTCCGATGCGTCCTCGACGAGCTGCCAGCCGTCCGCCTCCAAACGGCCTGCGAGCTCCTCCGAGTCCACCTCGTTACGGGCGCAGCCGAGAGTGACGAGTGCGACGGTACGGCGTTCAGGCATGGGCTCAAGACTACTTTGTCTGACTGACAGCCCACGTCGAAGGGGCTGGCCGATCATGGCCAACCCCTTGTGTACGTGCATAACCCGAACGATTATCCGACTTCCGGGTCGCCCTTGGTGTACGTCAGACGCTCCACCGCGCCGGGCCGGAACTGGTCCTCGATCTTCTTGCCGTTGACGTAGAGCTGGATGGCTCCGGCGTCGCCGAGGATCAGGTTGATCTTGGAGCTGTCCTGGAAGGTCTTGGACTCGCCCTTCTTCAGGAGCCCGTCGAAGAGCATCCGGCCGTTGTGGTCCTTGGCCGAGATCCAGCTGCGTCCGTTGACCGCGCTGACCTGGACGGTGACCTTGTCCTGGGGCGCGGCGGCGATCGCACTGTCGGAGGGCTCGGGGGTCTTGCCGGGCTTGCTTTCCTTCGGGGTCGGCGAGACCGGCTTGCTGGTCGTCGGGGCGGGGCCCTCGGCGACCGACTGCTTGGCGTCGTCGCCGTTGCCGCCCTTGAAGGCGGTGAAGCCGACGAAACCGATCACGACGACGATCGCCGCGACCATGGCCGCCGTCCAGTTGGGTCCGCGCCGCTCGGGGCGGATACGTTCCGCCTCGAACAGCGGCGCGGCGGGCGTCGGCGCGGGCCGCCCACCACCGTGCTCCGCCGCGAACTGCGCGAGCAGCGGCTCGGGGTCGATACCGACGGCCTTGGCCAGGGTCCGGATGTGCCCGCGGGCGTAGACGTCGCCGCCGCAGGGGGCGAAGTCGTCGGCCTCGATGGCGTGCACGATGGCGATACGGACCCGGGTGCTCCCGCTGATGTCGTCGACGGTCAGCCCGGCGGCGATGCGGGCCTGCTTGAGGGCTCGGCCTACGGAGGGGCGGTTTTCCTCGGACACGTCTGGGAACGGACGCTCGTCTTCAGGGGAGTTGCTGCCGATGGACACGGGGGCGCCTTTCGAGCGTGTAGCCACCTGTGCTGGAGGTTCAGTCTATGGGGGGTGCGAAAGGGTGAGGCAACCGGGCGGTACGACTTTGTACGCCATCGGTATGGCCCGACATCCCGATGACGGGTCAGGTGTGCGCCCCAGCATGGGGTGCACACCTTTCCTCTCGCTCAACTTGACGTACGTCAAAGGGAAACGGTTGCCCGACGGTCCCTAACGGGTGGATCACGGTGATGACGCCACCCGGACCGCGGGCGCCCGTAGCCCTCAGACAGGTCTCCCCTTCAGATCTACCCCTCGGACTCCCCGCGGATCACAGCAAGCACCCCGTCCAGCTCATCGGGTTTCACCAGAACGTCACGCGCCTTGGACCCCTCGCTCGGCCCGACCACACCGCGCGACTCCATGAGGTCCATGAGCCGGCCGGCCTTGGCGAAGCCGACGCGCAGCTTGCGCTGGAGCATCGACGTGGAGCCGAACTGCGTCGAGACGACCAGTTCAGCGGCCTGGCAGAGCAGGTCGAGGTCGTCGCCGATGTCCTCGTCGATCTCCTTCTTCTGCTTGGAGCCCACGGTGACGTCGTCCCGGAAGACCGGCGCCATCTGGTCCTTGCAGTGCTGGACGACGACGGCGACCTCCTCCTCGGTGACGAACGCGCCCTGCATACGGGTCGGCTTGTTCGCCCCCATCGGCAGGAAGAGGCCGTCGCCCTTGCCGATGAGTTTCTCGGCACCGGGCTGGTCGAGGATGACGCGGCTGTCGGCGAGCGAGGAGGTGGCGAAGGCGAGCCGGGAGGGCACGTTCGCCTTGATGAGACCGGTGACCACGTCGACCGACGGGCGCTGGGTGGCGAGCACCAGGTGGATGCCGGCCGCGCGCGCGAGCTGCGTGATCCGAACGATCGCGTCCTCGACGTCGCGCGGGGCGACCATCATCAGGTCGGCCAGCTCGTCGACGATCACCAGCAGGTACGGGTACGGCTGCAGCTCCCGCTCGCTGCCCTCGGGGAGCTTGACCTTGCCCTCGCGGATCGCCTTGTTGAAGTCGTCGATGTGCCGGAACCCGAACGCGGCCAGGTCGTCGTAGCGCAGGTCCATCTCGCGCACGACCCACTGGAGCGCCTCGGCGGCCCGCTTCGGGTTGGTGATGATCGGCGTGATCAGGTGCGGGATGCCCTCGTACGCGGTCAGCTCGACGCGCTTGGGGTCGACGAGGACCATCCGCACGTCCTCCGGGGTCGCCCGCATCATGACCGAGGTGATCAGGCAGTTGATGCAGGACGACTTGCCGGAGCCGGTGGCGCCGGCGACGAGCATGTGCGGCATCTTCGCCAGCGAGTGCATGACGTAGCCGCCCTCGACGTCCTTGCCGAAGGCGACCAGCATCGGGTCGTCGTCCTCGGCGGACTCGGCGAGCCGCAGCACGTCTCCGAGGTTGACCATCTCGCGGTCGGTGTTGGGGATCTCGATGCCGACCGCGGACTTGCCGGGGATCGGGCTGATGATCCGCACGTCCGGGCTGGCCACGGCGTACGCGATGTTCTTGGTGAGCGCGGTGATCCGCTCGACCTTCACGGCGGGGCCGAGTTCGACCTCGTAGCGGGTGACCGTCGGCCCGCGGGTGAAGCCGGTGACGGCCGCGTCGACCTTGAACTCCGAGAAGACGTTGGTGAGCGAGGCGACCACCCGGTCGTTGGCCTCGCTGCGCGCCTTGCCGGGGCCGCCGCGGGTGAGGAGGTCGAGCGAGGGCAGCGAGTAGGTGATGTCGCCGGAGAGCTGGAGCTGCTCGGCGCGCGGGGGCAGGTCGCGGGGCTCCTCGGGGGCCGGTTTGGTGAGGTCCGCGACGACCTGCTCGACCTTGAGCCTCTCCTGCTTGGGGCGGGCGGCCGGTACCGGACTCGGGCTCGGGGCCGGCACGGGCGTGGGCGTGGTGTCCTCGCGGTCGCCGACGCTGACGCCCTGAGTGAGGTCGGCGACGAGCGGCGAGGGCGGCATGCCGTGCAGGACGGCGCCGTCGAGCGCGGCCGCGGCGGCCGCCGCGACGTCCACGGCGTCCATCTGCCGCCCCAGCTCGGGCTGCGGCACGGCAGAGCGCCGCGGGCGGCCCCGGCGCTTGGCGAGGGCCTCCTGCTCGGCGCTGTCGGGGTCGTACTCCTGGGGGGCGCCGGAGCGCCTGCGGGGGCGCGCGGGCAGTGCCTGGCGCCACTGCTCGTCGTAGCGCTCGTCGTCCTCGCTGTACTCCGGGTACGCGTCGTCGGGCTCGGGGTCGTGCAGCAGCCCGAGGCGGGCGCCGAGCGTCCGCAGCCGCTGCGGGATGGCGTTCACCGGGGTCGCGGTGACCACGAGCAACCCGAAGATCGTGAGCAGCACCAGCAGGGGTACGGCCAGGACCTCGGTCATGGTGTACGTCAGCGGGGTCGCCGCCGCCCAGCCGATGAGGCCGCCGGCGTCCCTTATGCCCTGCATGCCGTCGCTGCGGGCGGGCGAGCCGCAGGCGATGTGCACCTGACCGAGCACGCCGATGACCAGTGCCGACAGGCCGATCACGATCCGCCCGTTGGCCTCCTGCTGCTCGGGATGGCGCATGAACCGCACGGCGATCATCGCGAGCAGTATCGGCACCAGCAGGTCGAGGCGGCCGAAGGCGCCGGTGACGAGGATCTCGACCAGGTCGCCGACCGGGCCGCGCAGGTCGGCCCAGGTGCCGGCGGCGACGATCAGGGCGATGCCGAGCAGGAGCAGGGCGATGCCGTCCTTGCGGTGGGCCGGGTCCAGGTTCTTGGCTCCCTGTCCTATGCCGCGGAAGACCGCACCGACGGCGTGCGCGACGCCGAGCCAGAGGGCGCGCACCAGGCGGTACACGCCCCCGGTGGGGCTGGGCGCCGGCTTGGGTGCCGGCGCGGACTTCTTCGCCGCGGTCCTCTTGGCGGGCGCCTTCTTGGCCGGGGCTTTCTTCGCGGCGGCCTTCTTCGCCGGAGCCTTCGAGGGAGCGGCCTTCTTCGCGGGCTGCTTCTTGGCTGCCGAGGGACGTGAGGCCATGGGTGTGAGGTTACCGGGGGATGCGACAGGGGACACGTGTGCCCACAGCTTCACCCGTTCGTGTCGCCCTTTCCGAGGCGCAGAACTGACGCACGCTCATGGGCAACTGCGTCCGGGGTCGCGGTCAGTTCTGCGCAGGGAGCGGTGCGGTGCTGCCGCCCGTGCCCGGCTCGAGGGCGTCGAGCGCCCGGCGCAGGCCGGTGAGTTTGCGCTCCAGGTGGGCCGCCGTGGCCACCGCGGCCGCGTCCGCGGACTCGTCGTCCAGCTGCTTGGACAGCGCCTCGGCCTGCTCCTCCACGGCCGCGAGCCGGGCGGACAGCTCGGCGAGCAGTCCCGCGGACTCCTTGCCGGCGACCGCGCCCTTGCCGCCGCCCTCCAACTGGAGCCGCAGCAGCGCCGCCTGCTCGCGCAGCTGGCAGTTCTTCATGTACAGCTCGACGAACACCGAGACCTTGGCGCGCAGCACCCACGGGTCGAAGGGCTTGGAGATGTAGTCGACCGCGCCCGCGGCGTAGCCCCGGAAGGTGTGGTGCGGACCGTGGTTGATGGCCGTCAGGAAGATGATCGGGATGTCCCGGGTCCGCTCCCGCCGCTTGATGTGCGCCGCGGTCTCGAAACCGTCCATGCCCGGCATCTGGACGTCCAGCAGAATGACCGCGAAGTCGTCCGTGAGCAGTGCCTTGAGCGCTTCCTCCCCGGACGATGCCCGCACCAGTGTCTGATCGAGCGCAGAGAGGATGGCCTCCAGCGCCAGCAGATTCTCCGGCCGGTCATCGACCAGGAGGATCTTGGCCTTCTGCACCATGGCCCGCCCTCCTCGCCCCGGATGTGCACCGGGCGCCGCCCCAGGGGACGACTCCCTTTCGCCGCCCGTCCTTGTGCCGGTCATGGTAGCCGCACCCCGCCTGTCGCCACACCCTGTCACCGCGATGTCACTGTGCACGTAGCAGAAACGCAGCCGGGGACCAGAAGGTTCCCCCAATCCCGCACTTCTACACGGGTTCCGCCACCGTGAGTCAGCAACTCCCCGTGCACACGGAAGGTTCCCTCAACATTCACATCACACCTGACCGTTCCGGTCACTCCGCGCGCATCCACTGCTCCATCACCGCCAGCAGGTGATCGGGATCGACCGGCTTGGTGACGTAGTCGGAGGCGCCCGACTCGATGGCCTTCTCCCGGTCGCCCTTCATGGCCTTCGCGGTGAGCGCGATGATAGGCAGCCCGGCGAACTGCGGCATCCGACGGATGGCGTTGGTCGTGGCATAGCCATCCATCTCGGGCATCATGATGTCCATCAGGACGACCGCGACATCGTCGTGCTGTTCGAGGACCTCGATGCCCTCCCGGCCGTTCTCGGCGTACAGCACCGACAGGCCGTGCTGCTCCAGGACGCTGGTGAGTGCGAAGACGTTGCGGATGTCGTCGTCGACGATCAGCACCTTCTCGCCGCCGAACCGCATGCCCCGGCGCGGCTGCGGGGACGTCGCCTCCTGCTCGGCGAGCACCGGCCACGCCTCGGCCACCGGAGCCCCCCGGCGGCGGCGCCGGAAGAGCGCGGCGGCGCCGTTCTGGGTCTCCTGGTACGACTTCACCTCGGCCGGCGTCTCGATCTCCACGCCGGACAGCTCCAGCGCGAGGTGCTGCGAGGCGACCAGGTCCCCGGCCTCCAGCTGGGGCACGGACTGCTGGTAGCCCTGCGGCGGCAGCTCGCTGGGGTGCAGCGGCAAGTAGAGCGTGAACGTGGAGCCGCGGCCCGGCTCGCTCTGTGCGTAGATCTCACCGCCCAGCAGCTGCGCGATCTCCCGCGAGATCGACAGCCCGAGGCCCGTACCGCCGTACTTGCGGCTGGTCGTGCCGTCGGCCTGCTTGAACGCCTCGAAGATCACCCGCATCTTGCTGGCCGCGATCCCGATACCGGTGTCGGTCACCGAGAACGCGATCAGCGGCGCGTCCGGATCGCTGAGCGAACCGGCCTCCAGGAGCTGCTCCCTGATCCCCACCGGGACGTCGCCGCTCGCCGGCCGGATCACCAGCTCCACCGAGCCGGAGTCGGTGAACTTCACCGCGTTGGACAGCAGGTTGCGCAGCACCTGCAGGAGCCGCTGCTCGTCGGTGTGCAGGGTGGCGGGCAGCTCCGGGGAGACCCGCACCGACAGGTCGAGGCCCTTCTCCGCGGTCAGCGGCCGGAAGGTGGCCTCCACGTAGTCCACCAGCTGAACCAGCGCGATACGCGTCGGGGAGACGTCCATCTTGCCCGCCTCGACCTTCGACAGGTCCAGGATGTCGTTGATCAGCTGGAGCAGGTCGGATCCCGCGCCGTGGATGGTCTCGGCGAACTCCACCTGCTTCGGCGACAGATTGCCCTCGGCGTTGTCGGCGAGCAGCTTGGCCAGGATCAGCAGCGAGTTGAGCGGGGTGCGCAGCTCGTGCGACATGTTGGCGAGGAACTCGCTCTTGTAGCGCATGGAGACGGCGAGTTGCTCGGCACGCTCCTCCAGCACCTGCCGGGCCTCCTCGATCTCGGTGTTCTTCACCTCGATGTCCCGGTTCTGCTGGGCCAGCAGCTCGGCCTTCTCCTCCAGTTCGGCGTTGGACGCCTGGAGGGCCTTCTGCCGGTTCTCCAGCTCGGCCGACCGCTCCTGGAGCTGCTCGGTCAGCTCCTGCGACTGCTTCAGCAGCACCTCGGTCTTGGTGTTGACGGAGATGGTGTTGACGCTGGTCGCGATCATCTCGGCGATCTGGTTGAGGAAGTCCTTCTGGATCTGCGTGAACGGCGTGAAGGAGGCCAGCTCGATCACGCCGAGCACCTTGCCCTCGAACAGCACCGGAAGCACGATCACCTGCGCCGGCGGAGCCTCACCGAGCCCGGAGGAGATCTTCAGGTAGCCCGTGGGCGCCTTCTCCACCAGGATCGTGCGCTTCTCCTGGGCGGCGGTCCCGATCAGCGCCTCACCGGGCCGGAACGACGTCGGCATGGAGCCCATCGAGTAGCCGTACGACCCGAGCATCCGCAGTTCGTACGCGTCCTCGTTCTCGGCGTTCATGTCCTTGCCGTCGACCAGCGGCATCGCCAGGAAGAACGCGCCGTGCTGCGCGGTCACCACCGGCGTCAGCTCGCTCATGATCAGGGAGGCCACGTCCTCCAGGTCGCGGCGGCCCTGCATCAGCGCGGAGATCCGCGCGAGGTTGCCCTTGAGCCAGTCCTGCTCCTGGTTGGCCACCGTGGTGTCGCGCAGGTTGGCGATCATCTTGTTGATGTAGTCCTGGAGTTCCTGGATCTCGCCGGACGCGTCCACGTCGATCTTCAGGTTCAGGTCGCCGCGGGTCACCGCGGTCGCCACGCGCGCGATGGCACGCACCTGCCGGGTCAGGTTCCCGGCCATCTCGTTCACGGACTCGGTGAGGTCCCGCCAGGTGCCGTCCACGTCACGCACGCGTGCCTGCCCCCCGAGCGCCCCCTCGGTGCCCACCTCGCGGGCGACCCGGGTGACCTCCTCCGCGAAACTCGACAGCTGATCGACCATCGTGTTGATCGTCGTCTTGAGCTCGAGGATCTCGCCGCGCGCGTCGATGTCGATCTTCTTGGTCAGGTCACCCTTGGCGATGGCCGTGGTGACCATCGCGATGTTCCGCACCTGGCCGGTCAGGTTGGACGCCATCTGGTTCACCGACTCGGTGAGGTCCTTCCACGTACCCGCCACACCCGGCACGTGCGCCTGACCGCCCAGGATGCCGTCCGTGCCCACCTCACGGGCCACCTTGGTGACCTGGTCGGCGAACGAACTCAGCGTCTTCACCATCTGGTTGATGGTGTCGGCGAGCTGGGCCACCTCGCCGCTCGCCTCGATGGTGACCTGCCGGGTCAGGTCTCCGTTGGCGACCGCCGCCGAGACCTGGGAGATGTTCCGCACCTGCATGGTCAGGTTGTTGGCCATCTGGTTCACGTTGTTGCTGAGGTCCTTCCAGATGCCCGTGACACCCGGAACCCGCGCCTGGCCGCCCAGGATGCCCTCGGTGCCCACCTCACGGGCCACCCGGGTCACCTGCTCCGCGAAACTCGACAGCTGGTCGACCATGGTGTTGACCGTCGTGACGAGCTCGAGGATCTCGCCCTTCGCGTCAACGGTGATCTTCTTCGACAGGTCGCCCTTGGCGACCGCCGTCGTGACCTCGGCGATGTTGCGCACCTGGATGGTCAGGTTGTTCGCCATGAAGTTCACGGACTGGGTGAGGTCCTTCCAGGTGCCCGCGACCCCCTGCACCTCGGCCTGGCCGCCCAGGATGCCCTCGGTGCCCACCTCGCGCGCCACGCGCGTGACCTCCTGGGCGAACGACGACAGCTGGTCGACCATCGTGTTCAGGGTGTTCTTCAGCTCCTGGATCTCACCGCGCGCGTCCACGGTGATCTTCTGGGAGAGGTCGCCGCGGGCCACCGCGGTGGCGACCTGGGCGATGTTGCGCACCTGGGCCGTCAGGTTGCCGGCCATGCCGTTCACGGAATCCGTCAGGTCCCGCCACACACCGGCCACGCCGGGCACCTGCGCCTGACCGCCCAGCCGTCCCTCCGTACCCACCTCACGGGCCACCTTGGTGACCTGGTCGGCGAAGGCGGACAGCTGATCGACCATCGTGTTGATCGTGTTCTTCAGCTCGAGGATCTCGCCGCGCGCGTCGACGTCGATCTTCTGGGACAGGTCGCCCCGCGCCACCGCCGTCGTCACCTGGGCGATCTGCCGCACCTGTGAAGTCAGGTTGCCGGCCATGAAGTTGACGGAATCCGTCAGCTCCTTCCAGGTGCCCGAGACGCCGTCCACCCGGGCCTGGCCGCCGAGGCGGCCCTCGGTGCCCACGTCCCGGGCCATCCGCGTCACCTGGTCGGCGAAGCTGGAGAGCTGGTCCACCATCGTGTTCACGGTGTTCTTCAGCTTCAGCATCTCGCCGGAGACGTCGACCGTGACCTTCTGCGACAGATCACCGTTGGCCACCGCCGTCGTCACCTGGGCGATGTTGCGGACCTGGCCGGTGAGGTTGCGGAACGCGGTGTTGACGGAGTCGGTCAGATCCTTCCAGGTACCGGCGGCCCCCGGCACCTGTGCCTGGCCGCCCAGCTCACCCTCGACACCGATCTCCCGGGCCACGCGGGTGACCTCGGCACCGAACGACGACAGTTGATCAACCATGCCGTTGACGGTGTTCTTCAGCTCCAGCATCTCGCCGGCCACGTCGACCGTGACCTTCTGCGACAGATCACCGTTGGCCACCGCCGTCGTCACGGCGGCGATGTCGCGCACCTGGGTGGTCAGGTTCCGGAACACCGTGTTGACGGAGTCGGTCAGGTCCTTCCAGGTGCCCGCCGCCCCCGGCACGTTCGCCTGCCCGCCGAGCCGCCCCTCGCCGCCGACCTCGTTGGCCACCCGCGTGACCTCGTCCGCGAAGATCCGCAGCGTCTCGGTCATCTGGTTGATCGTCTCGGCGAGCTGCGCGACCTCACCGCGCGCCGGGACGGTCACCTTCCGTGACAGGTCACCGTTGGCGACCGCGGTGGTCACCTCCGAGATCCCGCGCACCTGGGCCGTCAGGTTGCCGGCCATGGTGTTGACGGAGTCCGTGAGCTCCTTCCACGTCCCCGCGACCCCCGGCACGTGCGCCTGACCGCCCAGGATGCCGTCCGTGCCCACCTCACGGGCGACCCGGGTCACCTCGGAGGAGAACGCCGACAGCTGGTCCACCATCGTGTTGACGGTTTCCTTCAGCTCCAGCATCTCGCCGGCGACCTGGACCGTGACCTTCCGCGACAGGTCACCCTTGGCGACCGCCGTCGTCACCAGCGCGATGTCCCGCACCTGTGCCGTCAACCGGTACGCCATCGTGTTCACCGAGTCCGTGAGGTCCCGCCACGAACCGGACATACCGCGCACCCGGGCCTGACCGCCCAGCTTGCCCTCGGTGCCCACCTCGCTGGCCACCCGCGTGACCTCGTCGGTGAACGTCGACAACTGGTCGACCAGGTTGTTGACGGTCCGGCCGACCTTCAGGAACTCACCGCGCAGCGGATGTCCGGCCCCGTCCGGCGACGGCGACCGCAACTCCATGCGCGGCGACAGGTCGCCCTCGGCCACCGCCGTCAGGACCCGCCCCACCTCGGAGACCGGCCGTACCAGGTCGTCGACGAGGGCGTTGGAGTTGTCGATGGCAGCCGCCCAGGAGCCCTCGCAGGCGCCCGTCTCCAGCCGCTCCGTGAGCTTTCCCTCACGTCCGACGACACGCCGTACCCGCGACAGCTCACCCGTGAGGTGGAGATTGCGGTCGGCCACCTCGTTGAAGACCGCCGCGATCTCCGACATCACGCCGTCCCCGGACACCGTGAGCCGCTTGCGGAAGTTGCCTTCCCGCATCGCCACGAGCGCCACCAGCAACCGGTTCAGTGAAGCCGTGTCCACCGCGGTCGTCCCGTCACCGCCCCGCTGCCTGCTCAGGGACGGTCCGCCCTTCGCGCGCGCCTTAGTGCTCCGCGCCGCTGCGCCAGACTCCACTGTGTCCCTCCCGCAGGGGTCGACCGTTACTGCTGTGCTCGGACACCGCCATACTCGGCGTACCGCTTACTTCGGCGTACCAGTTACTGCTGCGTATTTCTGCCAGACGAGATCCGGCCACACCAGGGGCTGCTGCCCGCCGTACACGCAACGCATTCGGGCTGACCGGACCTTCATCACAAGCTTGCCCAGTGTTTCACCCTCCCCGAACCAGGCCATAACAGTTCGGCAGCTTCGCACATCGTCCGCACACCCTGGGGGCGTAAACACTGGCGACCGGCATCCGCTCGGACGGCGAAGGTAAGTAACCTTGCATGCGGCTGTCCAGCCGCACCGGTCCGTCCGGCCTGGGCGGTGGCACGAGAACGAGCGGGCATTCGGAGGGGCGGCCGCAGACCATGACCACCGGAGTGATCCCCGGGGGACACAACCCGGAGCCACGGCCCACGGGCGAGCGCATGCCGCACCAGCGGCACCAGCCCGGCCAGGCAAGCCCGCATGTCGAGACACGGTCGAGGAGTTCTGTGATCACCGCGCGCGCGGCCGCCACCTTCGAGCCCGTCGGGCGATCGGTCGCGACCGCCCGCTCCTTCGTCCGCGACACGCTCCAGGGCTGGGGCTTCGCGGACATCGTCGACGACGCGGTAGTCCTCACCAGCGAACTCGTGACCAACGCCGTGGTGCACGCCGGCACCCACGCCGACGTCCTGTGCCTGCGCACGGACGACGGGGTACGCATCGAAGTCGCCGACCGCTACCCGGAACGCGAGGTCCCGCTCCAGGGCTCCGCCGTCAACATGGGCAGCCCCGACCGCGAGGGCGGCCGCGGACTGCAGCTCTGCGCGGCCCTCGCCACCCGCTGGGGTGTCGAATACACGTCCACGCACAAAAATGTCTGGTTCCAGCTCGATCTCCCCGAACGCCCGGTGGGCACCCGTGCGGCCGGACCGTCCCTCCCCGCCGACCTGCTGCCCCTCGCCGACGGCCGGGTCCGGGTCGCGGTCGTCCAGATCGACCGCAAGGGCTCCATCTCGGCCTGGAACGAGGACGCCGAGGAGATCTTCGGCCACACCGCCGCCGAGGTCACCGGCAAACCGCTCGCCGACCTCGCCGCCTGGCCGCACACCCCCGGCACCGGCACCGGCGTCGCCGAGGCCCTCCAGCTCTCCCGCTGGGAGGGCAGCTACGGCATCCGCGGCGCCGACGGCCGCGTGACCCCCGTCTACGCCTCGCACCTGAGAGTCCGTGACACCGGCGGCGAGCCCTCCACGGTCTGCCTCCTCGTACGCGACCACGAACGAGCCGTCCTCCAGACCCCGTTGCGCGTCCCCGCCTCCGACGCCGGCGGCGCCTCCGACGGCCAGAGCAGCGACCCCTTCGAGGTGTTCATCGGCTCCCCGGCCCCGGACGACCTCGACGGCCTCCTCCAGCGCACCGTCGAACGCTCCCGCGACATGCTCGACGGCGACTCCGCGTTCCTGCTCCTCGCCACCGACGACGAGACCGAGTTGGAGGTCCGCGCCTCCACCGGGCTCCCGTCGGCCCGTCAGCGCTTCGCACGCGTGCCGGTGGAAGCCGGCCCCGGCCGCTACGGCTCGGCCCGGATGCCGGCCGTACACGACGATCTGGCGGCCGTTCCCGGCGCGGTCCCCCTCCTGGCAGGCACCGGCATGCGCTCGGTCGTCACGGTCCCGCTGAAGGTCGAGGGCCGCCTCACCGGCTCCCTGGGCGTCGCGGCCGAGGCACCGGGCAGATACTCCAACGAGGAGGCGCTGCGCCTCCAGTTCGCCGCCGACCGCATCGCCCTGGCCGTCGAGTCGGCCCGCCTCGGCGAGCTGGAGCGGCTGCGCCGCGGCTCGCTCAGCTTCCTCGTCGAGGCCTCCGACCTGCTCGCCGGCACCCTGGACCGCGACCAGACCCTCGCCCTGATGGCCCAGATGACGGTCCCGACGCTCGCCACCTGGTGCGCCGTCTACACCATCGCCGACCAGGCCTCCGAGCCGTACCTGTCGTACGTCCTGCACGAGGACGAGGAACTCATCGACGGCATCAAGTCGTTGCTCTCCAAGGTGCCCCCGCCGGATCCGGTACCCACGCCCGGCGCCCGGGTCTGGAGCGCCCCCGGCGAGCACGCCCACCAGGCCGCCCTGCGCAGCTCGATGCGCAGCCTCGGCCTGACCGGTGGCCCCACCCGCCAGGTCTCCTCCGGCATCGGCCCGACGCTCGCCACCGCCTCCGCGGTGGGCGGCGAGACGGTGGTCCTCCCGCTGGTCGCCCGCAACCGCGTCATCGGCATGCTCACCCTCGGCAAGCCCACCGACGAACACTTCCGCCAGGAGATCCTGGAACTGGCCGAGGACCTGTCCCGCCGGGCCGCCCTGGCCCTCGACAACGCCCGCCTGTACTCCGAGCGCACGGCCATCAGCCAGGCCCTCCAGCGCAGCCTCCTGCCTCCGGGCACCCCGCACATCGAGGGCATGGAGGTCGAGGTCATCTACCGCGCGGCCGGCGAGGGCAACGAGGTCGGCGGCGACTTCTACGACGTCTTCCCGATCGCCGACAACGCGTACGGCTTCGCCATCGGCGACGTCTGCGGCACGGGCCCCAACGCGGCTGCGGTGACCGGCCTCGCCCGGCACGCACTGCGCCTGCTCGCCCGGGAGGGCCTCAGCGGTCCCGCGGTCCTGGAGCGCCTCAACTCGGCCATCCTGGACGAGGGGGCCCGCAGCCGCTTCCTGACCCTCCTGTACGGCGAGATGCGCCTCCAGGAGGACGGCAGCGCGGAGATGAAGGTGGTCTGCGCCGGCCACCCGCTGCCGCTGCGCCTGCGGCAGGACGGCACCGTGGAGGCGGCCGCCGAGCCGCAGCCCCTCCTCGGTGTCATCGAGGACCTGGAGCTGTACGAGCAGACGGTCACCCTCGACCCGGGCGACGTCCTCCTCTGCGTCACGGACGGCGTGACGGAACGCCGGGAGGGCACGCGCATGCTCGGCGACGACGGCCTCGCGGACGTCCTGACGACCTGTACGGGCCTCACGGCGGGCGCGGTCGCCGCACGCATCATGCGCGCGGTGGAGCGCTTCGCGTCCGATGCCCCGTCCGACGACATGGCCATTCTGGCGATGCGGGTCCCCGGTCTCCAGAAGGACTGAGAGCGGGGCCGGCGGGGGCCGGCAGAGGGGAACACAAAAAAGTCCCGCCCTTTCGGGCGGGACTTTTCCTGCTGGAGCCCCCAAACGGAATCGAACCGTTGACCTTCTCCTTACCATGGAGACGCTCTGCCGACTGAGCTATAGGGGCCTGTTGCCTTTTCGAGGTTTCCCCCGGCGGCAACGGAATAGATCATACCCCGAACGGACCCGAGTCCCAAACTCGTTCAGAAGGCGGGCTGAAGCAGTCCGCCGAGGGCATTGCAGGCGGACACGATCCGCTGCATCTCCCGCTTCGTCAGCGAGGCGTCCACGGGCAGCGCCAGCGTCTCGTCAGCGGCCACCTCGGTCTCCGGCAGCGAGACACAGCGCCGGAATTCCGGCAGCCGGTGTACCGGCGTCTTCACCGGCACCCGGCAGTCAACTCCCTTGCCCCGCAGGGCCCGAGCGAAGGCGTCCCGGTCGGGCCGGCCGTTCCCCGGCACCCGCACGACGTACTGCTGGTAGGTGTGCCCGTCACCGCCGTCCGGGGTCCGCACACCGCGCAGCTTCGCATCGAGATAGGAGGCCCGCTGCCGACGCTGCGCGATCTCGTCGTACGGAGCCTCGGACTCGCCCTGCTCCAGCACCAGCAGCCCGTGCCGCTGCCCCAGCTCACGCAACCGCCGGATGTCGGCCCACCGTCCGAACCGGTGGACGACAACCACCGCTGCGGAACGGGCAGTTACGGCCGCTTCCACCGCCGTCACGTCTAGGCAGTAGGTCAGCGGATCTATGTCGGCGAACACCGGAAGCGCACCGGCCAGTGTCACGGCCTCGGCGACTTCGACGTTCCCGAAGGCCGGCACGATGACCTCGTCGCCGACTCCGACACCGGCGGCCCTGAGCATTGCAGCAGTACCCATGCCGCGATGCTCGGCGCGGAACGTGAACGACACGTTACGCAAACCAAAAAAGGGTTGGACCCGGAACCGAAGTTCCAGATCCAACCCTTTCAAAGATTGTTCGGCGGTGTCCTACTCTCCCACAGGGTCCCCCCTGCAGTACCATCGGCGCTGTGAGGCTTAGCTTCCGGGTTCGGAATGTAACCGGGCGT